>DUQH01000042.1 GCA_012837895.1 Candidatus Fermentithermobacillaceae bacterium
TAAAGTGACGGGTAGCTATTATAATTTTACACTGCCTTCCATAATCTTGTCAACCCCCCAAATATCCCCTTATTCAAGCTCATACCGCTCTGTAATCAGCTTTTTCTTTATATTTTTCTGTCTTTTCTTTCCCGCACGCCTGCTGCCTCCCCCCTGCTTTGAAATACTCTTTTTATACGCCTGCTCGTCACGCCACAAACTATTAATTCCATACTCCGGATCGCTCGGCCCCGGCCACCACTCGCCGCCGCAGTCCGGGCACTTGTAAAAACCGTGCTGTTCGTTAAACTGGAGCGGCACATCACACCAAAAGCATTCGAGGGTGATCTGGTTTTTGGTTTGTTTCAAGTATCCCCGCCTCCACGTTTTCCATTAATGTAAATTTATGGTGTGACGCTATGACGCTATGTGACGCGTCACATATATATAGGCGTATATGAATTTTTTTTTAAGTGAAAAAACCTCGAAAATGACGCCACAATGCGTCATGCGTCACACTTATTTAATATGGATCATCCTCGTCAAACATGGCGTTTTCCCCGCCGTTAAAGGCTTCTTCGCTAAAATCACCGTTTTCCGGGTGCTTGGAAAAACTATTTTTTTCATTTTTTTCGTTAAGATCATCATTAAAAAATTCATTTTCCACATTAATAGTTTCTTGCTCCTCGCGCCCTTTAGACAGTAAACCAATTCCCAGGAAATATCTGTAATTACGATTTCTTTTGTGTTCAATTCCCCGCCGCTCCAGCTCCGCTTTAAACTCGCGCCGGTTGATTGGGTATTTTTCTCCGTTGCTTTCGCACCAGTCCAAATACTCCTTCCATAGGTCGGCGCTCGTCGCCCTGGCCGTTGCACTTAAATAACACCGGTCCTCAATAAATTCCCCTAATACGTCCATCTCGCGTTTATATTCCTCGGTCGCCGCCCGCACAATATCCGGCGGGTTCAGCCCGTCTCGCTGCCACATCAAACACCCCTCCACCGCCCACCTTAAAATGCCGTCAGCCTCTTTCTGCAATTTTTCCCCCAACTTTTTGTCCCGCTCCTCCGGCGGAATATATGCTGTAAACGGAATCAAATAAATCCGCTCCCAGATCGCTACGTCCTGGCCACGGATTACCGGCTTATGGTTTGACGCCAGGAAAATTTTAAACTGCGGCTTAAATGTGAAAAACTCGGCGTGCAGGAAGCGAGCCGAAATAGTGTCGCCGCCGGTATACTGCTTGAGCATTGCCTCGGCAAAACGCTTGCCGCTGCCCGTTTCAGTGGTCGAAACGAACCGCACGCCGACAAGGGCAGCTATCTCGTTCGGAATACCATCTCCATACTTTTTAGCCATCAGCACGTCCGGCCGTGCCACGGAGCCATAATCACCGAGAACGTATTCAAGGGTGTTGAGAAATACGGATTTCCCGTTCCGCCCGTCGCCATGCAAGAAAAACAAGCAATGCTCTGAAGTATCACCGGTCAGCGCGTAGCCGGCAGCCCGCTGGAGAAAAGACATGAGCTCAGGATCGTCGTTAGTCACGCGGCGCAGGAATTTATCCCACAACGGCGCTTCTTTTTCTAAGTCAAACTCTCCTGAGCTTAAATCATACTTGGCCGGCGAAATCTTTGTAATCAAATCGTTTTTGTTATGTTCCCGCAGCTCCCCGGTCCGCAAGTCAATTGTCCCGTTCTGGCAGTTAAGCAAAAAAGTATCCCGGTCAAACTGGTCCGGCACCGCCGGCCTGCGGTTCTTTGCCCGGTCAATCATGGCCTTTATTTTGGCTGCGGATTCGGACTGCTTCGCGTGCTTCACGATTTCAAATCGCCGTTCACGGTCCGGCTCGTTCGCCGCTTCAGCGTAGATAGAGCGCACTGTAGCCTCGGCCTTGCGGTCAATCTCGCCCGTTTCGTCGCGCTGCCATCTTTTCCCGTTCCAGACCAGCCAGGTATTCCACGGGTAGCAGAAGAGGATTTCGTCGCCATGAAGGGCAATAAGCCGGTCCGCGTTGCCCATATCCGTGAGATTGCGATAGGTGGTGACTTCAAGGCTGGCCGAATCAGGAGATAAATAGTTAGGGTCAGGCGCTGCGGCTCCAGAACCGGGGAAATATACGCCGGGCACGAGCGGCTTTATTTTTGGTATGATTTTTGACAGGTCTACGGGCTGGGCTGCTGAGACGATTTGCTGCCAGCGGTCCTTAAAGATGGTTTTGGTCTGTTCAAGGCTGCCGGAAGCCTCTTTTAAGATAATTTTGTGCAGCTGGTTTAGGTCTTTAATGGGCTGGTTATTATGATTATTTTCCGGCGGTCCCTGCACAATAAACACTTCACCGCCATACCCCAACCCAGCCAGGCGCTCCGCTACGCCCTTAACAAACGTTTTTCCACCGTCATCCGGCTCCTGCCAGATGTAGATTTTTGCAAACGGGTCAACATAGCTTTTTAATATCTTCCCGGCCATATCGGCGCCGGGGATACCGAGCGCCGCGATTTTGTGCAGCCAGGCTGTCCAGGCGTCCGATTCGCCTTCCACCAGTAATAAGGCGTCGCTCTCCTGGCTCATTCTGCTTACCCGCCAAATTCCGTAAAGAACCGGGCTGCCGGCGCCACGCGTCCACCTTGAGCCCTCTTTAGCCGAAAGCGCGATTCTGAGGCGTTGCCGGGCCGCCGGCTTCCCGTCCAGGTTCTTGTAGACTATTTTCACGCCGAAGGGCAGCTGCTCGCAGTAATAAGAGAGGAAATCAAGCGGGATGCCCTTATCCGCGGCCAGATCGGCAATGGTGATAGCGCGGGCGGGACCAGGACCTTGAGGGCCGGAGCCGGAGACGGCAAATCTTCTGTCTGACGACACAAACAAATCGCCCAACTTCCACCCCACGGCGGCCACAATATCACTTGCGCTGCATCCTGCAAAGCAGTTAATCAAGATCCGGCCATCGTCGCCACTTGATACGGCTAGACTGTTTTCCGTATCATCATGCGCCGGGCAGAGCGCGGTCCAGCCATTTTGCCCGTTTGATTTTACATTTTTTAAAAGATTCAAAAAATCTATTATATCGGACATGCGCGGCATCAGTCGCTTTCAATTTTGGTTTCTTTTTCAGCTATAGTTTCCTCAGTTTCCTCAGTTTCCTCATCCAAACACGCGGCCAGCAACAGTAAATAGTTCCGCGCGTCGGCAATTCTCTGCTTCAAGCCTTCCCCGCTCTCAGTTTGCCAGGTCCAAGCATATTTTTTGCTTTGCACGGCAAGCGAGATACTCTGTATATGTTTCAACAAGCATATTAATGCTATTTCCGACATCTGCCGGCCAGAAAATTCCGCCACTTCTCGGAAATTCTGGAGCCTGTCTTCGTCAGGCGAATACTCGTTCCGCTTCCAATCCAGTATCCGGGCCTCGCGAACCAAGAATTCATCTCTCAAGATTTCAAATTGGTCTGGCGTCATTTTTCCGGCACCCCCATGTAGCATCCCTGAACCTTTTCGAGCTTCACCAGTTCATAGTGGCCTAGCTTAATTCCATCGTTAAGAAGTTGCTCAACCATGCTGATGGCGTGAGAGATGGCATATCTGGTACATTTTTCTTTGAACGACAATTTGTAGCCGTTCTTGCTTTCGCGCAGCAGGATAACTCGCTTACCCTGGTAATCACCGGCCCCAAAGTCGTATTGTTTGCCGTTCGGCTTAAGCATTTTAGTTGCGTACACGTTGAAATACAATCCTTTCTTGCCCACTGTTACCGCCGGCTTCCCTGGCTTGCTGCGTTTCTTGTTTTTCTGGACCCACCTAACACCGGTAACTGTGTTGTTTGAATTTTTACGCACAATCTTCACGCCCAGGTCTCGCAACTGCTGTTCTACAGTGCGATCGTTAATCTCGTTTGCCAGGCTCATGGTTTCACCTCCGCCCTCTGTTTTTTCCGCTCCCCGATCTTGTTAAGCAAATCGGCAATAATGACCCCGGTTTTTGTAAGCGCGGCATCGTTCTTAATTAGCCCGGATTGATTCATTCTGGCCAACTGTGCCCGGGAAACCAGGATAAGATTTTCCGGGTCAAAATTGCGTCGGTTTCCGTCTCCAAAGATAACCGCATGGCCCGGCGGGACCGGCTGACTGTTGTGCTGCTCCCAGATCAGTACATGCTTGCCCTTCCAGTTTTTTTGGAGTTTGCCGTCCTGTATCTTTACCTCCATATAACCGTCGGCGTTTACCCGCTCGCTGCCCACCGGCACCCAGTTATGCGGTTTATGGCCCGGCTTAAACTGCGTCTTTTGGCCGCCGAAATTAACCCCCTTCAGCCCTTTATTCCAGGGGACGTGGCCCTTTTTGAAGCAGTTCCGGGCTGTTGTTTGGAAACCATACTGCACTCGTTGAAGCTGGATGGCTGTTTCCGTTCTGTTTGTTCCGAATCTTTCGTTAAAGCGCCGGGTGATTTCGGCATTAAAAAGCCCTTGAGCAGACAACTCTTTCAAATAGCTGATCTGCTCTTCGGTATATTGTTTTCGCGCCCTGGGCACTCCCAGCTTAATGCCATGTCTCGTTCTCAATGTTTGTATCGCTTTTTCCGTTGCATTCATATCAAAGCGCTCGTTAAACAGCCTGGTTACTTCATCGTTATACCGGCCCGGCGCGATCTCGCGCAAGTAATCAATGTGCTCTTTGGTGTATTTCTTCTGCATTTTTACTCCTCCAGGAAATTCGCCCGCAGCAATGGCGGTAGCTTCTTTGTTGCTTTTTTTTCGCCATTGCCGGCAGGCAGGTAATCCATAGCAAACTTCTGCGCGTTCAAAGCCAGTTGGCCGTTGTTTATGATCTGCGCAGCTATGTTTGAAACAGCCTTCGCCCGGGCTATCTCTTTTTGCAATTCGTCGTCTTTAAGTTCCTCATCATTCAACCTTTCAAGCTGTTCAAACAGATGGTTGTTCAAGTCGCTTAAAGTGTTGCGCGGCATTGGTTTTTCACCTCCGTTCTTTGTATAATCACCCTCATGCACCCCGCCACCTTCTCGGCCCACCGCGAGTCACTCGCATACTTAACCCCGATCCCCCGCAGGTCATGGCTGCCGCCGTAGTAGCAACCGCCCGGGGCATACTCCACGGCCAGGAGTTCCGCCAAAAACATGATGCTCGCGGTCCGGCTGTCAAACCGTATTCCGGCGGAATATTCCTGGCCATCGTAGGCCCCCAGGCCGGCCAGGTTGTTTTTCTCTTTGGCGATCCTGGATCTTCCCCATCCGGATTCAAGGGCACATATCGCGGCGAGAATGAGCGCGTTGATGCCAGTGGCCTGTTCTGCCTCGACCAGGGCCTCACCAATGCCAGCCAGCGGGGTGCCTTTAAAGGCCCGCTCGAACCTGGCGGCGCTAAAACCCGATGGCGTGGTTACGGGCATGGTGGTCGCGTCCGGCCTGCCACTACGAGAGGGAACGCCCCTGGCGACGATGCGTTCCATCTGGCGCAGGTTAAGCAGCATCTGTTCAAGTTCAGCGAGGCGCTCCGCGGCCTCATCTAATTGCTCTCTAATGTCTCGCATTTGCTGTAGTTGCTGCTCCGTTTTGCGTTCAAGTTCCTGAATTTCGTCTTGCCGGGCCTGAAAGGCTGTTGATAGAGATAGAAGTCCGGCAACGAGTAGGGTGCTAACGATTAAAAACACGTAAGCTTTGCGGGTCATTGTGTTTTGCCTCCGTTTACGATCCTTTTAGCTCTCCCAGCAGTTTCACCAGCATGTTGTGCCATGGTGCCAAAAACTTTTTCGCATACCGCTTATAATCAGCCTCATCCCGCCAGCCTTCATCCGGATTATCTGATCCGGCCGGTCGGATAACCGGCCTAAGCCCAAAGCTTTCGTTTTTAAGCTTCACTATCCGCGTCCCCTCTGTTCTGAAGCCTTCGAGGATGCGGGCCAGCTGCGGGCTATGCCGGTGCGCTAAGGTCAGGAGTTTTGACCAGAGGGCGCTATCTTCAGATAAGCGAAGATGGTCAGGGAAGTTTGAGCGAGGGTCGGGGATAACAACTTTTTCTTTGACAATGATAGTGGTGGTCAAGTGTTTTCACCTGCCTTTGCAGTAGCGCTATTATTTACGTTCGCCCGATACATCGCAAGATACATCAGCATCCCCACCACCTCCGGGCTCCTTAAGTCAATCTCCCGGTATAAAGCCCGGCGCTTTATGAACAAAGTGTCATGCTCCGGACTGTAATAAATTAGGCCCACGTCGCCAGGCAGATCGCTTATCTTGATTACATCAGGCGGGCAAACAAAGCTAAATTTGTGGCAATATTTCGTATATTCCCGGAGCGCTGTGTCCCGGCCCCTTAAAAAATCCGATCTACTGACCTTGATTTCATAGCCATAAATACACGGTTTGCTCCAGCTGAGTTTAATGGCCACAGCGTCCAGCTTATACAGTTTTTTGCCACCCTGGCCCCAGGACGGACCAGACTTGACTTCGGCGTAAAAGGTCCAGGGGGGGCTGATAGATGGATCAGCATGCTTAATTTTTAGTTGTTGCAGAATCTGAGTTGCCGTGACTTTTTTACTCACTCTCTCGCCACCCTCTCTTTTAACCGGCTCAACCTCTCTTCAATCCGGTTGTTCTTTATAGCCATCGCCACGCTCCGACTGTCGCCCACCAAAATCAGCTTTTCTTTTGCCCTGGTCATCCCGGTATAAATCAAATTTCTTTGTAGCATTACATAATGCTGGCTGCACAGCCCCATAATCACCAGCCGAAATTCGCTGCCCTGGGCTTTATGGATTGTTGAAGCGTAGGCAAGTTGCAAGTTATCCAATAATTCAAACGGGAATATCACTTTACGGTCTCCAAAGTCAACAGATAATTCATTTTTGTTAACCTGCACCACAATGCCAATATCCCCGTTAAAGACCTCTAATTGATAGTTATTTTTTGTTACAAGGATTTTATCTCCAGCCCTAAAGCCGCCCAGCGCCGGAGCATCAGCCCTTGCCGGATTCACGATTTCCCGCAGCGCCTCGTTCAGGGCCTTAACGCCGCAGCTCCCCCGCCGCATCGGGACCAAGACCTGCCAATCCAGCGGGCTTAATCCTTGCGCGTTAACGTAAGTTTCAGCCA
>DUQH01000078.1 GCA_012837895.1 Candidatus Fermentithermobacillaceae bacterium
CTTTCAGGCGGCCAACAGCAGCGTATTGCCATAGGCCGCGCACTGGCAACCTATCCCGAACTGATAATCTTCGATGAACCCGTATCCGCACTGGATGTTTCGGTAAGGGCTCAGATCCTCAACTTGATCGAAGAACTTCAGGAAGAACTGGACCTAACCTATATTTTCATAAGCCATGACCTATCGGTGATTGAGCATATCTGCGACCGGGTGTTGATCATGTACCTCGGGCATGTCATGGAGCTTGCTGAGACTGAGGAGTTGTTCAACAATCCCCTACACCCTTACACCCAAGCACTTCTATCAGCCATACCACAAATCGACAAAGCTAAGAGGCGGGAACGCATGTTGCTGGAAGGGGAAATCCCTAATCCTATCAATCCACCTGAGGGCTGCCGGTTCCACACCCGATGTCGCTTGGCTACAGAAATCTGTCTCACAAAACCAGAATTTCGCGATGCGGGTAATGGGCATTTTGTAGCTTGCCACCACGTGAAAGAAGGCACGGCCGAGCTAATGTAGTCACAGGAGTTGCAGTGCAATGCCGGGAATCCGGATCAGACCATGCAAAGAATACCATACAAGGAGGAGTAAGTGTGGCAGATGATATCAAGCGGCTACTCTGGGATAGCATAGAACAACAAAGCCCTGAGTTGTTCAAATTGGCTTGCGATATATTCGACCGGCCTGAGAACGGTTACCAAGAATTCTATGCTTCAGGTCTGCTGTCTGACTATCTGGAGCGGTCTGGGTTTTCAGTTGAGCGTGGGGCATGCGGGCTTGCCACGGCATTTCGCGCTGAATGGGAGAACGGCTCAGGGGGCCCGGTTATTGGCTTCTTGGGCGAATATGACGCCCTAAACGAGTTGGGCCACGGGTGTGGACACCATCTGCAGACTCCTGCTTGTATTGGTGCTGCCATGGCATTGCGAAAACATCTGGATGACGTCCCTTACAAACTGGTTGTATACGGCACTCCTGCCGAAGAGACCACCGGAGGCAAGATTGATATGATTGAGGCCGGCTGTTTTAGGGAACTTGATGTGGCCTTTTCATATCACAGCGGACGCACAACAGGGGTATCGGGTGGGTCGAAGGCACTCCAATCAGCAACGGCGACATTTCACGGAATCCCGTCGCACGCCAGCAGCAGTCCTCACTTGGGAAGAAGTGCCCTTGATGCCATGGTGCTGTCCTTTCACGGGGTCGAATGCATGCGCGAGCATCTTATGGATGGCAGCAGAGTTCACTACACTGTGCGCGAAGGTACAGGCCCCAGCAATATTGTTCACGAACGTGCAGTAGCAGCTTACACCCTCCGCGCACCGGATAGGCCATATCTCGAAGACATGACGCGCCGTTTCAAGAAGATCATAGAGGGTGCGGCAATGATGACCGAAACCCGCTATGAAATCAGTTTAACCGCGCCGTTCTACAATCTGATTTCTATCCCTGCGCTGAACCAGGCTGCCTTGGCCAACGAGGAGTTTTACCGTCTTCCGAGAATTGAGCGTACACAAGCGAGTAACGGAGGTTCAACCGATTTCGGTAACGTCTCGTGGGTGGTTCCGTCGGTCATGGTTTACGCATATTATTGCGATGCGCCAGGTCACAGCAAAGAATGGGTTGCGGCAGGCAAATCGGAAGCTGCTCGCGATTCGATGATTTCAGGCACTGCAGTGATGGCCGCTACTGCTTACGATGTGATTACACGACCGGAACTGTTGGCACTGGTTAAGGAACAGTTCCGGCAGAAGACGTCAGGACCCGGAATGAGCTCTTTTGCCTGAATGTGCTTTGATGTAGGTGGTGATTGAGCGAGAACTGCCTTGTAGGAATGGAGTCGGAATGAACCTTCAAGGGGTCCAGCGTGCTGCGCGGGAAGGAGGTGGATGCGCCGAACGGAGAGATCCTTCTTCGACGACACCGGTCTGATTCGGATTGTAGATGAAAACCAAAGGCACTATGGCACAGTTTGTTGGTAGGCTCACGCGTCGCAATAAACAGGTTGTGGTCAGATACAGGCAGGCATTCCCAGAAACCGTTCCATTACAGGAGGGACAACCATGATATTTGGCCTTCTCAAAGACATCAAACCAGGCGAATATCGGGTAATCTGCACGCCGGCAGAGGTTCGCAGTATAGTTGCCGCCGGACATACTGTGTTGGCGCAGCGTGATTGCGGCAAGGCCGCAGGTTTCCCCGATGAGAAGTACGTCGAAGCAGGTGCCGAGATTGTGGAAACCATGGAGGAGATCTACGCGAGAGCCGACATGGTTGCCAAAGTGAAGGAACTTGAGC
>DUQH01000102.1 GCA_012837895.1 Candidatus Fermentithermobacillaceae bacterium
CAACGGAAGAACTGTATGATTTCGCTACGCCTTCCACCGGATGGTGTACGAATCTTAGACAGCCGTCCAAAAAAACTACAGCTTTTCGAAAACCCGCCTGGTATTCACACAGGTTTCCGAAAAGCTGTATTGATTTCATACAGGTTCGGTCTTATCCAGGTCAGCCCGGAACTGTATACTTGGCGGCCGCTAATAAGCGGCCCAACAAAAAAGCGGCGTATGCCTATCCCTACTTACGAACTACCCTTCTTACCACGAAATACCCTGCTGCCAGCAGAATCACAGCAGGAGCTATCCTTGCTAGGAACAGAGCCAGGTCTTGCCATGCCCTGACGAAAACTTTCCAAATCTCTGTCCAAGGTGACGGGGAAGTCCTCCGCGACCCTTCTTCCACAATGTTCACAGACAAGAACGACATGGCAGAGGATTTCTCCAGCACATTCTGCTTGCCCTGCAAGCTCTCAATCTCCGTCCTTACCCTTGCCAGCTCGCCTTCGACTTGCAGCAGTTCTCCTACTGTATTGGCATTTCCCATAATCTGCAGGAGCCTTTGTTCCTGCTGCATCTTATTCTTTATCCTCGCATCCAAATCCACATACTGCTCAGTCACGTCTTGTTCAGATATATCCGACTGGGTAACCTTGCCCAGGGCTGACATCTCATCAATCGCCGGGTCTAGATGCTCAGAAGGCACCCTGGCTGTCATGTAAAACGCCGTAGACTGTTTGCTGCCGTCAGCCACGGACATGGAAGACGATTCTATATAACCCTGATAAGAACGGACTATATGGATGGCTTGCCTGGATGTGTCATCGACATTGCCAGGCGGAACCTCTACGGTCAACCTCGCCCTTCTTATCAGCTTTCTTTCAACACCGGCAGTATCAGCGCCGGTCACCCCGGCATACTCTGTGCCCCCATCACCCGATGATTCCGGCGGGACAGCCATGGACTCGCTGCCTGGCGCCTGGGCCGTCTTGAAGAACGGTTCGCTCTCTTCAGAAGGAGTATCCATCATTCTGAACTTCTGTGAAGGTTCGTCCAATGCTTTTTCCGCGGCCAGGGGGCTGAAATAACGCCGTGTCAGGAACAATGTACCTGCCGACGACAGTATCATAATCACAAGACATGCAGCTAAGGCCATAGCAACTGTCTTGAACCCTGTCCTGCGTGTAGAAGGCGTCTTCCAAGGGAACCAACCCCGCTTGGGTGAACTCTCCACCTCCGCCATTCCGGGCTGGGCCGCCGGTGCCTCTGACACAGCCTGCATGATCCTGGCATGCAATCCGGGAGGAGGTTCAAGTACTGGGAGGGACCGGAGAGCAGACTTAACCTGCCGTAGCTCCTCCAATACTGCCCTGCAATACCCGCATATCTCCAAGTGTGCTTCCACATGGCTATTAGACTCGGGATCAAGTTCTTCATCTAAGTATGAAGACAGAAGTCCGGAGACTTCACGGCAAGTCACTTATCATCCCTCCTTTCGTCATGTTTGACGTAAGAAGGAAAGATTTGTTCCTCATCCATCAATTTTCTTAGAATATTCCGTGCCCTGTGAATGCGTGACTTGACTGTACCCAGGGATGTATCCAGGATCTCGGCAATCTCCTGGTATGAATAACCCTGCACATCGCATAGAATCACGACTGCCCGGTAGTGAGGCTCCAGGTCGTTAAGGATGGCAAGGATCTTTTCCCCGAGAAACCTGGCCTCAACAAGATCTTCAGTGTTGTCTACCGGGTCTTCTACCTGCCTTTGGGCTTCTGAGTCAGAGAACTCTACCGGGGCATCAAGGGAATATACCTGGGCTTTCTTACGCCTGCGCAAATGATCCAAAGAAGCATTCATACAGATCCTGTATATCCAGGTAGAAAACTTGCTGTCTCCCCTGAAGTTAGGCAAGGCTTGGTATGCCTTAAGGAACACTTCTTGCACAATATCCATGGCATCCTCGCTGTCGGATACCATACGGAACGCAACGTTATACAGTTTTGTTTCATAGGCCTTTACAAGAACTTCAAAAGCTGATAGGTCACCTTTTGATGCTCTTTTAACTATGGCCTGTTCATTTGGTAAAGCCACCGGTTTCCCCTCCGGTATCAATATGCGATAAGCTTCCAATCAGGCATCCGGGAAGCGTCCGGTTATCTCCGGGCCGCTCGGACCGGCCTGGGACCAAACCCAAACCAGTCTGCCTTACTTCAATCTGCCTTACTTGCAGGTTTTCTGTTGCTTGTCAGCTTTCCGGAGCAAGCCAAGTTCCTCAAGCTGCTCAGGTGACACTTGTGACGGAGCCCCTGTCAACAGGCATGTTGCTTTAGTAGTCTTAGGAAACGCAATAACCTCTCTTATTGAACCTACTCCTGCCATTAGCATCACAAGCCTGTCGAGCCCGAAGGCGATCCCGCAATGGGGAGGCGCCCCATACTCAAAAGCTTCCAACAGAAAACCGAACTTCTCCTCGGCTTGTTCAACCGAAAGGTCGAGAAGTCTGAACATCTTGTCCTGCAATTCCCTTTCATGTATACGTACAGACCCTGACGCCAGTTCCACTCCATTTAGTACCAGGTCGTAAGCACGCGCCCGGATCAGGGCTTTGTCCGACTCATCTTCAGATTCTAACAAGTGCGCGTGCCTGGCAACAGGGCTGGTAAAGGGATGGTGAGCTGCTTGCCAGCGTGAATCCTCTTCATTTTTCTCGAGAAGCGGGAACTCTGTGATCCACAAGAACTTGTACTTGCCTTCGGGTATCAATCCCAGCTTGTCTCCGAGGCTTAACCGTATCCTGCCCAAGGCTGTTACAGCGACTTCAAACGGGCCTGCTACTATGAGGACCAAGTCTCCTTCCCTGGCACCTGTAACACTTGCAATACCTGCAACTTCTTCATCTGAAAGGTGCTTTCTCACAGGGGACTTTACTTCCCCTCCAGGGAGATATGCCAGGTGTATAAGCCCTGCAGCCCCGAACTCCTTGGCTTGAGCCACAAGGGAATCTAGCTCCTGCCTTGACATACCTGCACATCCCGGCGCGCAAAGAGCCCTCACTGTACCTTGGGACTCTACTGTATTCCTGAACACCATGAAGCCGGATTCCTGCACCAGGCCGGTAATATCGTGTATTTCCATCCCGAAGCGCGTATCAGGTTTGTCAGACCCGTACCGTTCCATAGCCTCATTCCATGTCATCCTGGGGAAGGGCAAGTCAATCTCAACATCCAAAACCTCTTTCCACAGGTGTTTCATCATTCCTTCAATCACGGCAAACAATTGGTCCTCATCTGAAAACGACACTTCAATGTCAATCTGGGTGAATTCAGGCTGCCTGTCGGCCCTCAGGTCTTCGTCCCTGTAGCAACGCGCCAGCTGGAAATACTTATCTACCCCTGAGACCATCAGAAGCTGCTTGAACAACTGGGGCGACTGGGCCAGGGCGAAAAACCTGCCCGGATCCAGCCGTGAAGGAACCAGGTAGTCCCTGGCGCCTTCAGGAGTGCTCTTTGTCATGGTAGGTGTCTCTACTTCCCAAAAGCCGTTTTGAGACAGGTAGTTCCTTATAGCCAGGGTTGCCTTGTGCCTAAGCTCAAGATTCCTGAGCATAGGCAACCTCCTGAGGTCGAGATACCTGTATCTCATCCTTAGCCCCTCGTCAGGTTCTGCTTCGTCGCGGATCACAAAAGGAGGTGTCTTGGCCCTGTTGAAAACCTTGATGTCATCAGCCATGACTTCAATCATGCCTGTGGGAGAACCCGGGTTTTCAGTGCCTGGCGCCCTTCTCACAACCGTACCCGATACGCACAGCACATATTCTGAACGTACTTTCTTGGCAATCCGGAAACTCTCCGGCGATCGGTTGTGATCGGTTACTACCTGGACCATGCCTGTACGGTCCCTCAGATCGATGAAAATCAGTTCGCCCAGGTCCCTTTGGCGGTTGACCCAGCCCATCAGGACCACTCTGGAACCGGCATCCTTCTCATTGAGTTCCCCGCAGTAGCAAGTACGTTTCTGGCCTTCATATCCGGATATCCCAACAGGCGATATTGCGTTTGTGAGTTTTTCCCCGTCAGTTGCTGCCACCTGAGACTTCCTCCTTCATGAAATCTAACACGCGTCCGGCTGGAACCTGCTTCTGCCACCCGTGTTCCATAGACCTTATTGTCACAAAGTCTTGTTCAACTTCTTCTTCCCCGACTATTGCTACGTACCAGGCATTCAGCCTGTTGGCATGCTTCATCTGTGCCCTCATGCTTCTGCCAAGCGGGTCGAAATCGCTTGAAAAGCCTGAACTCCGCAAGTCATTAAGCAGCTTGAACCCCGCCCGCGGAATCCGATCATCTTCGCTGTCCGCGAAAACCACAAAGCAATCGATGGATACCTCAGGCCTCAACGGTTTCTCGCCTTTCTCCGCAGCCAGGATCAGCCTCTCAACGCCTACGGCAAACCCTACTCCAGGGCACGGCTTCCCTCCTAGTTCTTCAATGAGCCCGTCGTAGCGCCCGCCGCCAATGACCGCGTCCTGGGCGCCAAGGGGAGGCCACTTAAGCTCAAACACTGTTTTCGTATAATAGTCAAATCCCCTTACCAGGGTAGGATCTACGGTGTACTCAAGTTTAAGGGATTTCAGGATTGCTTGAAGGGTAGCCCAGTGTGCTTTGCAATCATCGCACAGGTAATCGCTAATCAAAGGAACACCTGCAACGGCTTCCCGGCAGGCCCGGTTCTTGCAATCCAAGATCCTGAGGGGGTTCTTGTCAAGCCTTTCCAGGCAGTCCCGGCACAACCCGGCCGCCCTGCCGGAAACCTGCTTCACAAAATCTTCCCGGTGAGCTTTGCGGCATTCAGGGCATCCAATGGTGTTTATGTAGAGAGTGGTGCCCATGAGCCCCAGTTCCTCTGCGATCCTTACCGCAAGCAAGATCACTTCCACATCTGAGTACGCAGACGGCGAACCGAGTATCTCCACCCCGTACTGCACAAACTCCCTGTACCGGCCTGCTTGGGGTTTTTCATAACGGAACATGGGACCCAGGTAAAACAGTTTTCTCGGCAAAGCGCCGCCCTCAAGCCCCCGCTCCAAGAAAGCCCTGGCGACAGGAGCAGTACCTTCAGGCCTGAGGGTGAGATCCCTGCCCCCCTTGTCCTTGAATGTGTACATTTCTTTTTGAACAATGTCAGTGGATTCTCCCACTGTCCTTGAAAATAGTTCAGTGTATTCAAACATGGGAGTCCTTATTTCGTCAAAGTTGTAGATTTTAGAGAGCCGTCTAAGGAGCGCTTCGATGTAAGCCCACTTGTGCGACTCGGGAGGCAAGATATCATTGGTGCCCCGAGGTGCTCTCAGCATGACTACCCCTCCCAGGGATTTGGTTTGTTCATCTAAGATATCACATAAGATATCACACTTCAGCGAAAAAAGGGATTTTCTGTGCGTTCTCTCTCCACAGTGGTAGGTTCATCGTGCCCCGGGTATATCACAGTATCGCCAGGTAGAGTGAAAACTTTATTGCGGATGCTGTCTAGAAGCTGGTGAGTGTCACCTCCCGGGAGATCCGTCCTGCCCACATCCACGCTGAAAATCAGATCCCCTGAAAAGAGCACACCTGGCATGCCTTCCCCGCCCTGGGCATCGCTCCTGCCAGGCCAGTACAAACATATAGAGCCCGGGCTGTGTCCGGGAGTCTCGATTACCTGAAGGTCCGTATTACCGAAGCTGATTACGTCGCCTTCCTTCACGAAAGTAATCGCTTTTGGCCGGATCATTCTCTCATAACCGGGGAAGGCCCGCATCCAACCAAGATCCTCCAGGAAACCGCTGTCAGCCTCAGAAATCAGCACGGGGACCGATGTCTTGGCCTGGACAAACCCTGCATCTAAGAAGTGATCAATATGCCCGTGGGTAATAACAACATACTGGAGATCAAGTCCCCGGCTATTTATGAAATCCAGGATTCCCTGGCCGTCCCCGCCTGGATCAATTATCACAGCTTTCCCCGATGCTTCATCTTCTACAATGTAGCAGTTTGTCTGCAGTAAGCCCACAGCACGCGTGTGTACCTTCACCCGCAACCCGCCTTTCCCTGTAGAATCCGTATAGAACCGGTCTCAAACAGCCCGGCGTAGTCAGCTCAGAACTCCTTCTCGCTTGAGAGCAATATGGTAACCGGCCCGTCGTTTACAAGTTCCACTTGCATGTATGCGCCGAAGACCCCTGTCTTGACAGTCAACCCCAGGCGCTGCAATTCCTCTGCCACTTTTGAGTACAGTTCCTCACCCTTTTGGGGAGGAGCAGCCTTATCAAAACCCGGGCGTTTGCCTTTCTTTACATCCCCGTACAAGGTAAACTGGGATACCACAAGGACCTCTCCTGATACATCCAAGAGAGACAGGTTCATCTTGCCTTCTTCATCCGCAAACACCCTTAAGCCGGCGATTTTACCTGCCATGTACTTTACATCTTTTTCAGTATCGTCTTTCCCTACGCCCAAAAACACAAGGGCCCCCGGGCCGGTAGATGCGACTTCTACATCATCTACTACTACTTTTGCGCTGGTCACCCGTTGGAATACAGCCCGCACATCTTATCTCCCCTTACCGAAAACACGCCTTACTCCTATGATACCGTCTATTTGCCTTATACTGGCTACCACTTTCTTGAACTCATCCAGATCATGGGTTTCAAATTGAATGGTTATCCGGGCGGTTCCCTCAGGATTTCCCCTGGCAGTAGCGTTGGTGATGTTGGAACCCATCTCAGCTATGACCGATGTAATTTCAGCAAACAGCCCTGGCCTGTCCACACCTTCTATCAGTATTTCTGCAGGATAAGATGCCCTTACCTCAGTTTCCCACGACGCTTCTATGAACCGTTCAGTATCGGTGAGGGACATCAGGGTAGGACAATCAAGCCTGTGGACTGTGACACCCCGTCCTCTTGTAATATATCCGATTATCGGGTCTCCAGGTAAAGGTGAACAGCACTGGGCAAGGCGCACCAGGAACCCTGACATTCCTTTGACAGTAACCGCTTCTTCCGGTCCCCGTGGTTTCCTAGGGACTACCTTTGGAGCTTCTTCCCGCTTGGGCAACAAGTCAGGCGCGGTCTTGGCAGCTTCGTCGCGCAACCTGGTTGTCACGTGGACTGCGCTAATCCCCCCGTAGGAGATAGCTGCATACAAGCTTTGCAGGTCAGGATAGTTCAACTTGCGCAATACGTTCCCGGCTATGCCTGCATCAATAAGATCTGCCAGCTTGACGCCTAGCTTTTGCTGCACCTCAGCTTCAAGCGTAGTCTTGCCCCGGGCAATGTCTTCTTCCCTCAGCAGTTTCCTGAAGAAGGACCGGATCTTAGAGCGCGCCTGGGAAGTCTTTACTATATCCAGCCAGTCCCGGCTTGGCCCTGACGATTGGCGCGAAGTGAGAATCTCAACAATATCCCCTGTATTCAGCTTGTAAGACAGGGGTACCAGCTTACCGTTGACCTTTGCCCCCACACACTGGTGGCCCACGTCTGTGTGAATCCTGTAAGCGAAGTCAAGAGGCGTGGACCCCACAGGCAAATCGATCACATCGCCCTTGGGAGTGAACACGAACACCTCATCATTGAATACGTCCAGCCTGAGGGCCTCCATGAACTCGCCGGCATCAGTCATCTCCCTTTGCCAGTCCAGAAGCTGGCGCAGCCATGACATCTTCTGGTCAAACGATTGGTCAGACCTTCTTTCCTTGTATTTCCAGTGAGCTGCGCTGCCGTACTCAGCAGTCCGGTCCATCTCCCTGGTCCTTATCTGGATTTCAAAAGGCTGGCCTAAAGGCCCTAACACAGTTGTATGAAGTGACTGGTATCCGTTGGGTTTGGGCATGGCAATGTAGTCTTTGAACCTTCCGGGCATAGGTTTCCAGAGGGTATGAGCCAGACCCAACACTTCATAGCAGTCACTCACAGTGGCAGTGATGACCCTCACTGCCAAGAGGTCGTATATCTGGGACATATCTATACCCAGGCGCTTGGTCTTCCTGTATATGCTGTAGAGGTTCTTAGCCCTCCCCTGCACGTCCGCCTGTATGCCGTGCTCTTGAAGCAGGTTCTGTAGACGGCTGATTACCATGGCCACCTCGGCCTCACGCTCGCTGCGCTTGGCCACCATCTGCTTTGCAAGGGACCGGTATTCCTCAGGGTAAAGGTACCTGAACCCCAAGTCTTCAAGTTCCCACTTAAACCGCCAAATCCCCAGGCGGTGAGCCAGGGGTGCGTATATGTCCAGGGTTTCTTCAGCAGTCTGCTTCTGTTTGTCAACAGGGAGCGCGTCCAAGGTCCTGAGGTTATGCAAGCGGTCAGCAAGCCTGATTACCACAACCCGCCAGTCTTCTGCCATGGCCAGGAACATCTTGCGCAGGTTCGACACTTGCTCTTCCATCCGTGAGTGGAACTGTATCCTGCTTAGCTTGGTTACGCCGTCAACCAGTCTGGCTATCTCAACGCCGAACTCTTGCCGTATTTCTTCAATCGTAACGTCAGTATCCTCCGCCACGTCATGGAGCAGTGCAGCAGCCAGGGTATGAGCGTCCCCTTCCAGTTCAGACAGGATCCGGGCTACGGCCACAGGATGCTCAATGTAATCCTCTCCCGATAACCTGAATTGCCCTTCGTGAGCCTTGGCAGCAAAAACATAGGCCCTTTGGACCAGTTCCCTGTCCTGTTCGGTCAAGTAAGCACCTATGTCGTCTTGCAGTCTTTTCACTGCCATTGCCCCTGCTGTCTGCCCCCTTTTATTTTCAAAAAGCGACATTCCCGGTGTGCCTTCTAGCCCGAATGTCGCTTCTTCTAAGCGCATATTATTGAATTACACCTTGAGCTGCTGTTGAAAAGCAACCGCGCACATTGCTAACTGTCGAGCTTAACCACGGAAAATACCTCATAACCCATTTTAGATAGATTAGCCCTACCAGGGATGTAAGTCAACTCGATCAAAAAACCCACAGCAGCGATTTCGCCGCCTAGTTTCTCGGCCATATCGATGGTAGCGGCAATGGTACCCCCTGTAGCAAGCAGGTCATCCACTACCAGCACCCGCTGACCTGGCTCCACGGCGTCCCTATGTATTTCAAGGGTATCAGTTCCATATTCCAGCTGGTACTCCCCTTGGAGAGTTTCCCAGGGTAGCTTCCCCTTTTTCCTGACCGGGGCAAAAGCCTTGCCCATGGCATAGGCAAGTGCACTTCCTATAAGGAACCCTCTGGCTTCAGGCGCCACAATCACGTCAAACTCTATCTCTTTGCACACATCCTTGAGGGCATCAATGCACTTCCTAAACAACTCAGGATCTTTAAGTAGAGGGGTTATATCTTTGAAACTAACCCCTTTCTGGGGAAAATCCGGAATCACCCTAATACTCGACATTATTTGTTTTTCGATGCTTTCCCCCATGCTTTATCCCTCCCTCAAATCGTTCCATAAACTGCCCTGCAGCCTTCCGGATCCTGCGCCCCTTCACATACAGGGGTGAGCCTGAAAGGCTGACTTGTCCTTTTGGCATGTGTAAGACAAACATGGGTATCCGGTTGATAACGTCCGAAGATATCATATCCAGTTCCATCATAATGGAAAGACATGACTCCAAGAGCACCAGTTGCTGCTCGTAAGCGGCACCCTCAAGTTCCACAACACCGTGTGTATACAAGGGGCCGGCCTCCCAGACAGTTATCTTTCCGTTACCCGGCCTCCCGATGAGAAATTTCCACACTTGCTCTACATATTCCTTTGAAGGATAACGGGCAAGAAGCCACGTAATTGAATCATTCACATAACGGTCAAGAAATGTACTCTTAATCCCGCGAGACATTAACAACTCCATGAGGGAGCTCAGTGATTCCCCGGAAACCGGCGGGTGAACGACAAGCAGCCTGATCTCACGCCCGGGGTTTC
The DNA here is from genome assembly GCA_012837895.1 of Candidatus Fermentithermobacillaceae bacterium. Classification (GTDB taxonomy): domain Bacteria; phylum Bacillota; class Sulfobacillia; order Fermentithermobacillales; family Fermentithermobacillaceae; genus DTU015. The sequence goes on from DUQH01000102.1 coordinate 9,923, forward strand.
CGCTAACAAGCTCCCAGGGTGCCGTAGATACGACTGTGCCATGGTTTTTTTCAAGTACGAGTCTTGCGTTGTGGGCGAGCGCCCCTTCCTGCCCGCTCAAGTGCAAACCTGCTTCGGCGCCAAGTCGTCTCAAACCCACCCATATGCTGGCGGCAGCATCACTGCTCCACGTGTAGACAATCGCAGGCCCGCTATCTGAGATATACCGGGCCAGGCTCAGGTAATTGCTGCCCAGCATGCCCCAGGGAAGCCGGACGTCTTCTACAAACAGGGAAACCCTTTCCTGGCCAAGGTATGTATTGCGGTTAGGGGTAAAGGCCAGGTCGCAGACTCCGGGGAAACACACCTGCGACACTTTGTGGCCTGCGCCGAACCATATTAGCCTTACCTGGTTGTGGTTTCCAGCTATTGTGAGTTCGAGGTGATCCTGGCCTTTGCCAATCAGCCTTGCCCCGGTGATCTTGCCCCCGGTAATCCCCAAAGCCGGCCTGGGGTTCCCTGTCCCAAAGGGCTCCAGGGATACAAGCGGCATCAGCTTTTCCTCACTGCAATCTTCAACGCTAAGCAGATCATCCAAGTGCAACACAGCTTCAATAAGCCTATCACCCAAGAGCCGCTTTACAACACCTTCGAACTTGTCTGCGAACGCCTGGACGTTTTCACTGTGCACGGAAAAACCTCCTGCGGCTGCATGGCCGCCGTAATTGAGGAGGAGTTCCCCGCACTCTGACAAAGCTTGATGAACGTTCAGCCCAGGAATTCCCCGTACCGAACCCTTAAGCACAGGCCCTTCGCCTGCAATCAAAGCGCAGGGCCGCCAGTACCTGTCCCGTACCTTCGACGCCGCTATACCCACAACCCCTTCGTGCCATGAAGTCCCTAGCTCACATATAGAGTAGCGCGGATACCCCTCATGGGTTACACCTTCCCTGCATTCATCCGGCCTGTACCCGGTTGCAATTCCGGCGATCCTTTCATAACATTCCTCAAGCATAGCTAGTTCAATCTTGCGCCTCTCCCGGTTAAGCTTGTCCAGCTCCCTGGCCCTCTCAAACGCTTTATGCAAATCATTTTCACACAGCAAATCAAAGGCATCCCAGGCGTGGCTAAGCCTGGCAGCAGCATTGATCCTGGGAACCACCGCGTACATAACATCCCGCTCAAACTCTAAGTCGCGGGTCTCAACCAGTTTCCCAAGCACCCCTTCATCCCAATCACCAAGGCCGGCAGGCTCATCTAGGCGGCTTGCGGGCAGTTCAAGGTCTTGCCCGAACTTGAACACGCCTGAAATGCACAGCAGGGCAAGGATACCCGGACGACAGGTGTGCTCTAGCAGGTTTAGGCCCTGTTTTATCCACGTTCGGTTGAGCCCGGTCACAGGATGCCCGTCTCCTGCAATAGATAAGGTAAGCATGTCTGTGCCCCAGTCAGGGGGTATCTTATCCGCCAGGCCCTTTTCGTCCAGAAAAGCCCTGGCTAACAGGTAGGCACCCCCAGCGCCTGTAAGGTCTTGAAGGCCAAACTCTTCCCATGAAGGCAAATGGGGGTTTATGATCGCAAGCGCCTCAGGCAGGGTAGGGCCTGTCCTGTGATGATCGGTGATAATCACATCGATACCTAAGCGCTTGGCCTTTTCGCATGCGTCCCATCCGGTGATCCCGCAATCAGCAGTGATTATGAGGCTGACTCCTTCATTATAGAATCCGTCGATCAGTTTTGCGTGAAACCCGTAACCGTCCCGGAACCTGCACGGAAAAAATACGTCCACATCATGTATTCCTACAAGCTCCAAAGCTTCTTTGAGAATCACCGCAGAGCTTATGCCATCAGCATCGAAATCTGAATACACAAGCACCTTTTCCCCGGAACGGGCAGCCTTCTCCAACCTGCAAACCGCTTCCTCAGTGCCAGGCAGGGCCGAGATTTCGGGAAGGGACGCTTGCCCTGTCCAAAGGTTGACGGCATCTTGGATGCACCCGCCTGTCCGCCTTAGCAATAACGAAGCAGTCTCAGGTGAAACGGCCAGCATCTCTGACAGGGCGTCCACTTGGGCCGGGTCGGTGGCCACAGGGTGGTCCCACCGGGCAAAAGATCCTATTATGTTTGTCATAAGAGATTTGGCGAATATATTGTGCTTCATCTTGTTTAGAGGTTGTCTCTCTCCACTCTTTGGACTTCTAGTGCCGATAGCTCAGTTTCTAACGCCTTTATCTGAGTATCCAAGCTGTCAGCTTTGTGTTTTTGTTCCTGCAAAGCTTGCTCAAGCTCTTTGACTTGCCTTGTGGACGCTTCGAGAGACTTGGTAAGCTGCCTCACCTGTCCCCTGGCCTTGGCACCTTTGAACCAGGTCCAAACTGTTCCCACGATCAAGCCAATTAGCAGCGAGCCCAGCACCACAATGGCCATGTTGAGCGACAAGCTCCAGTTCAAGAAACTGATGGAAACCATTTGCGCGTTCTGAACAGCAAAGATCACCACCGGAATGAGCAGCAGCACCACAATTATGAGCAACGGCCTCACCTCCCGGATATTCTGCCAGCATACCAAACTAACACGCAAGATTCACTTATGTCTACTACGCTTACGGGCATATTGCCTCTCTTCCCGTTCGTCTTGTTCATCTTTATCAGGAACTTTGCTCCAGTCGTACTGCTCGAGCAACTTCCCGAAGTCTTCTGCCTCAGTGCCGAAATAATCACTCATGCTTTCGTCTGTACCTGGATAGCTGCGGGAGCCGCCGGCACACCCTCCCCCCTGGGAGAAGCCCGCCTGGCGTTTGCGCCTTTGAGCGTTGAGCCCCGCCCTCCTGGCCCGCTCCATAAGTTGTCGCCGTGCTCTTTCAACTTCCTGCTTCAGGTGAAGGTCCTCGAACCCGGTTTGGGTCAGGCCAGGCGGGCCCTGCTTTGTTAGCTTTACGATTTTGTTTACCCACTGTTTAAGGCCTGCCCTGTGTGAAACCTCCATGGCAGGGATACGTATCACAGAAAAGCCCCAGTTTTCCAACGCAGTCTGGCGCTTCCTGTCTTCAACCTGGCGGGAAGACGTGAGGTGGCTCCATCCGTCTACCTCAACAATGAGCCATCCGTCCACCAGGAAGTCCACGGTGTAACGGTTTATGGGAACCTCCCGTTCAAACGAAATCCCTGCCTTCTTGAGCGCCTTCGCAAGCTTGAGTTCGCTGGAGGTGTCCTCGTGATATCCCCATATTTCGCTTGACGTGTACTGCCTACCGGACCTCTTCTTCATTGCCGGCCTCACCTTCACCTGGCACCGGCTTCTCAGGCAGCTTGAGTACTACCTTTGCCGGCTTTGCAAGGGACACTGAGTAATCATCGTCTCCGGGGCCCATATACGTGTCAAACCAGGCCACGATGTACTCTAGCCTTTCTACCCTGTATAGCGGTTTGCCTGTCCGGGAGAGGTTATGGTCTTCACCTGGAAAGCTGACCATAGCCACGGTTTTCTTGAGCTTCTTGAGCGCCACAAACATTTCATAAGCCTGGCTTATGGGGCATCTCAAGTCCCCTTCACTGTGAATCAGCAAGAGAGGGGTTTCAACATTCCGCACGTACATTATGGGGGACCTTGATAAGTAAGCTTCAGGGTTGTCCCACGGATCCCCGTCAAACTCGAACTCACCGTTCATGTAGGCTGCGTCACTGGTCCCAAACTGGCTGAAGCGGTTACATGTACTCCTACAGGAAACTGCAGCTTTGAACCTGTTTGTGTGCCCGGTTATCCAGTTCGTCATGTACCCGCCGTAGCTGCCGCCTGTAACCCCCATCCTGTCGCTATCTACCCAGGGGAGCTTGGCTGCGAAATCAGCAATGGCCATTACGTCGCTATAGTCGGTGCCTCCCCAATCATGCCGGGTAGCCGCTACGAACTCCTGTCCATACCCGGTGCTTCCCCGCGGGTTGCCAAAAACCACCCCGTACCCGCGTGAGGCTAACACCTGTAACTCGTGGAAGAAAGCAAACCCGTAAGCTGAATGGGGCCCGCCGTGGATGTGCAGCACAACCGGATATTGCTTTCCGTCTTGCATCCCTACGGGCTTCATGATCCAGGCCTGGAGTCTCTGCCCGTCGTACGCTTCCACTTCTACTTCTTCGGAGCAGCTAAGATACAGGGACTCAAGTAGTTCCTGATTGACATGGGTAAGCCGCCTGACTTCTCCCTTGCCACCTGTAATCTCCAAAGCTGCATCTCCTGGCTTTGCCGTATCAACACTTAAGTCCACACACCAAAGGTCACCAATGATGCCGGGCGAAGTGACTGCAACGGCAAACTTATCGCAAGAAACAGCTTTGCTCCAACCGTAAATTGCGCTCTTTCCACCCGCAACATGGTTTATGGACATAGTGTCAACATCAACGCTGTAAAGGCCTGTTGCCCCACGATCCAGGGCTGAAAAGTACACGGTCTTCCCGTCGACAGACCAAACCGGCTTGGAAGCTGAAGCAGACACTACATCAGATCCAGGCGCCTGTCCTACCCCGAGTTGCGCAGACCTTGTCAGAAACCTGACAGGCCCTCCTTCAGGGTCAACAAGGCATACCCCTGGAACGGTTGCGCCCCTGTATTCATTGTCATGGCCGTAGCAGGCAATGCTCCGCCCGTCAGGCGACCACGAAGGTGAATGAAGCACAGCGTTGCTTGAAGTGAGTTTCTCCAGCTCCCCGCCTTCAGCAGGTACCAGCCACAGATCTCTTACTAATGAAAGGTCGCGATCAGGGAACCTTGAAGACACAAACACAATATGCCTTCCGTCATGGGACCATTCAGGTTCTAGGCAGTCATAAGGCCCAGTGGTAAGCTGGGTCACCTCTCCGGAATCCACATCCAACACAAAAACCTGGTACTTGTTTTCCGGGAGAAATCCCACAGAATCCAGTTTGTGCCTTAGCCGGGTAATCACCCTCACGCCTGACCCGTCCCGGGAATCTTCATCATCGGGCTTGTCTGTTCCAAGGGCACAAAAGGCGATTTTCTTCCCGTCAGGCGACCAGGCCGGGCTACTCACACCGCCTTCCAGCGACGTAGCTTTGACCGCTTCCCCTCCTTCTAGGGACAGGATATACAGCTGGTTCTTGTCCTTACCTCTGTCAGACAGAAAAGCTACCTTTGCCCCGCAAGGCGACCACCTGGGGCAAATATCGTTGCCCGTACCTGACGTAAACTCGTGCATTTCTGTCTGGGCTTTATCCAGGTAAGCTATGTAAATCTGGGTCTTATATGATCTCAGTTTGCCCTGGTCAGTTACTGTCTTCACTTCAAACAGGACTTTAGTCCCATCAGGTGATATTTGAGGATCCTGCACCCATTTCATAAGGTATAGGTCTTCTGAACTTACAGGCCTCATGACAGAGTCCTCCTTTCGTGAACCTAGTGAACCTGCTAAACCCGGGTAAACCCCTTGGCCTAAGCTGTTGGATCAAGCCGGCGTGTCTTGTGAACGCCCTAACCTGCGTCTTAGGAGATTTGTTATGAGTACAATCTCTTCACACTTAAGAATAAGCGCGCCTACAAGGTACACAAATACAGAGATGCCTACGGCCGCAAATGTGAGGAACATGTCTTTCTTAATGCTGCCTGTACCGCTTATCACGCCTGAATACGTTCCAAGGGTCCAGGCGGTTACGCCCATTACAGCAGATGAAACCAGTATCTTCAAACCCGCCTGCGCCAGCTGCCTGTAGTCAACTCCGGCGATATGTTTGGTGTATAATACCAGGCCGGCTAGTGCACCCATCCATGACGCCAGCACATTGGCCAGCGCCAGGCCGTTATGTCCCATAGGGCCGACAAGCATGAAGTCAAACAGGATGTTCACACACGAAACCCCGAAGGCAAGTATTACCGGATACCAGGTGTTCTGGCTCGAATAGAAACCAACATCAATGATCCTGGCAAGGGCCAGCCCCACAATTCCAATGGAGTAAACTGACAGCGCACCGGCAGTAAGCAAAGTAGCTGAGCCTGTAAACGCTCCCCTTTCAAAGGCAATCCTCACAACCGGCTTTGAAAGCACTGTAAGTCCCACTGCTGAAGGCACACATACAAACAGTGCAAAGCGGGCCCCGGTAATGAGGGTCTCGCCCATGGCTTCCTTGTCTTTCCTGGCCCACATTTCAGACAGGGTTGGAAATACCACGGTGATCACAGCGGTAACAAACAGGTCAATTGGAAGCTGCCGTATCCTGGCCGCAAAGTTCAAGGCTGCAATTGAACCGGGGGCAAGCTTTGAGGCCAGGTTCTTGTCAACAAGGGTATACAGCTGGGTTGCCAGTCCCCCTACCATAAGGGGAAGGGCCAGTTTGAGCACTTGCCTGGTGCCACTGCCGACCTCAGGCAGGAACCTAAGCCCCAGGCGTAACTCCCGCAACCACGGCACCTGAATCGCATTATATGCAAAATAACCTGCTACTGTGGCAATTGCCAGCCCACGCAAACCCAATGACGGTGCTAGCAGAGCCATGAGAGACACTATACAAAAATTCTGGACGAAAGGAGCTATCCCGGGAATGGTAAACTGCTTGTAGGTATTGAGTATTCCCTTGTACATAGCGCCTAACAGAGGCAATGCAAAGGCAGGAAAAAACAACCTGGTAAGCCCCACTGCACTGTCAAAAACAGCGCCTGAAAAACCCGGTGCATACAAGCGGACGAGAGCAGGTGCAAACGGAATAGCTGCTAAACCTGCCAAGACGAACGCTCCCACGGACAGGGTGGTCACTGACGAGGCCAAGTTTGCCGCGCCTTCCCTGTCATCACGGGCTACATACGAAGCGAAAACCGGGAGAAACCCAGTCGATACAGGGTTGGAAATGAGTCCCGTCAACACTGTAGGGATGGAAAGCGCTACCACATATGCGTCAGTGAGCCCTGATGCCCCAAAAAACCAGGCTACCAGCTGCTCACGTACAAAACCCATTATTTTGGAAAGTACGCCCAGGACTGCAACGATTACTGTAGCCCGGGCCATCCCTTTCTTTGACACAAGCTCATCCCTTTTTTCAACAATGTTAATAACCTTGTGACTATGGTACCTTAGGAAATGATATCATCAAACATAGAAAAAGAGGATTCTATCATTAGTTGTAGAATCAACACCTGATGGGAGGCAAGGCGAAATGCATTTTACATCGCGGTCTGGTTTCCGAAGTAAACTACCAAGTTTAGACAAAAACTATGCTTCCCTAAAACTATAAGGAGGTTAGTGGCCGTGCAGTTTCAAGGTCTTGTTTTCGGCGTTCCAAAAGAAATCATGCAAGGTGAAAGGCGCGTCGCAGCTATTCCGGAAACGGTGAAAAAGATGGTCGCCGGCGGTGCCAAAGTCTTGGTAGAAAAAGACGCGGGCACCGGATCCTTTTTCCCTGACGAGGAATATGCAAAGGCCGGCGCGGTAATAGTCGATGACGTCGAGCAGCTTTTCGCAGAGGCAGACATTATCCTCAAAGTGAAAGAGCCTCTCTTTAACTCCATCAAGAACAAACACGAAGTGGACATGATGCATGAAGGTCAGGTGCTGATCACCTTCTTACACCCTGCTGCTCCGGCAAACCATGAGATGATCAAGAACCTGGCCGCTAAAGGCGTTATCGGGCTCACCCTTGACGGGATTCCCAGGATTTCAAGGGCCCAGGCCATGGACGCTTTGACCTCCATGAGCACAGTTGCAGGGTACAAAGCTGTACTCATGGCAGCAAACAGGCTACCCAAGTTCATGCCCATGATCGGCTCGGCAGTAGGCATGATCCCGCCTGCGACCGTCACAGTGCTGGGCACAGGTGTTGCCGGACTCCAGGCAGTGGCAACTGCTAAGAGGCTGGGTGCCGTTGTCCATGCAGTAGATATCAGGCCTGACGCAGCAGAGCATGCCAAGAGCTTAGGTGCAAGGCCTGTTGACACAGGGGTTCCTGCTGAGGTGGCAATAGGTGAAGGCGGATACGCCAAGGCCCTTCCTGAAGAATGGCTTATCAAAGAACGGGAAAATATTAGAGACACAATCATTAAGTCAGATATTGTTGTAGCTACTGCTCTTGTGCCTGGAAGGCTGGCACCGGTTCTCATTACTGAAGAGATGGTAAAGGCAATGAAACCCGGTTCAGCTATCGTTGACGTAGCGATTGACCAGGGTGGAAACTGCGAACTCACCGTAGGCGGCGAAGTGATAGAGAAATACGGTGTAAGCATAGACGGAACAAAGAACATCCCTGGAATGGTACCCGAAAGCTCAACCACTATGTTCGCAAGGAACGTACTTAACTACGCGTCAAACGTGGTTAAAGAAGGCAAAATCGTCATTGACCTTACAGACGAAATAACTGCATCCTCACTTGTGTGCAAAGACGGCGAACTGGTTCACGCCGGAGCACGGGAAGCTATGGGTCTTGACTAATTAGCAAGGAGTGGCGTTAATGGATGTAGTTCTTCAGATCGTCGTATTCGCAGCTGCAACCTGGCTAGGGTACAAGGTGATAAGTGAAGTACCTTCACTTCTCCACACACCCCTCATGTCAGGCTCCAACGCCATTTCAGGCGTGACCATCCTTGGTTCCCTGGTTTCAACTGCGCTTGCGGTGAACTATGGGAGCAAGGCACTTGGGTTTGTAGCCATAGTCATGGCTTGCATCAACCTGGTAGGCGGATTTGTGGTTACAGACCGGATGTTGAGGATGTTTAAGAGACAAGAATAGATTAACGGGGTGTCGAGATGGATCAAGTATATGTTGTAGTTTCGATCGCGCTTGCAGGGTTGGTCCTCCTTGGCATTAGATGGATGAGTTCCCCCCGGACTGCTGTGCGTGGCAACCGGCTAAGTGCCTTGGCCATGTTCATCGCTGTAGTGCTGACGCTTTGGAACAACCGCATCATGGACGTGTATCTGCTCTGGGTGGCAATAGCAATCGGTTCGGGCATAGGCTTCATGATCGGTGTAAGAGCCAAGATGATTCAGATGCCACAAATGGTAGCCCTGCTTAACGGGCTTGGGGGCGGCGCTTCTGCCCTGGTATCCGTGGTTGAAATCATGGATAAGTACCATGAAATGGCTACATTCAACAAACTCAGCGGCCAACTGGGCCTGATTGTCGGGGGATTGACCTTCAGCGGTAGCATGGTAGCTGCGGCTAAGCTGGACAGGCGCATGACCCAGAGGCCTGTGCACCTTCCAAACCATGACCTCCTGTCCAACCTGAGCATTGCAGCTATGGTACTCTTGGGGGTTTCCACCCTCTTCCTTGATGCCGCAGTTGTCCCAATATCAGTTGTTGTGCTTGCCATTTCCCTGGGCTACGGTGTGCTTTTTGCCATCAGGGTTGGCGGAGCTGATATGCCCATTACAATTTCGCTCTTGAACTCATTCTCAGGGCTGGCAGGGTCCATTGTAGGTTTCACAATCTCAGACCCGCTGTTGGTAGCTGTGGGAGCTATCGTAGGGGCATCAGGACTCATCCTCACCCAAATCATGTGCAAGGCAATGAACAGGTCCCTGGCGCATGTATTGAGCGGCGCCATCGCCAAGCCATCGAAACCGAAGGAAAAGACACCTGAGACTCCGACAGCCGGACCTGAACCTGCAGCGCCGCCTGTAGCGGAAGAAGCCGGCGAACCTGAAGCACCTGTAGCTAAACAAGTGCCTGCAGGCCAAATGCTCAGGGACGCCAAACGGGTGATCATAGTGCCCGGCTACGGCATGGCGATAGCCCAGGCGCAGCAACACGTAAAGAGGCTCATGGGCGCCCTTGAGGCAAAGGGTGCAGAAGTCAAGTTCGCCATACACCCTGTGGCAGGACGGATGCCAGGCCATATGAACGTGCTCCTGGCTGAAGCCGACGTGCCATACGACAAGCTTTGCGAAATGGACGACATCAATCCTGAATTCCCTGGAACTGATGTTGTCATAGTAGTGGGAGCTTGTGACGTGGTTAACCCTGCGGCTAACACCGCAGAGGGTACTCCCATCTACGGCATGCCCATACTTGACGTTGATAAGGCAAGACATGTGATCGTATGTAACCTGGATACCAACCCAGGTTATTCTGGAGTAGACAACCCACTCTACGAGATGTCTCACGTAGAGCTTCTCCTAGGCGATGCCAAAGACTCCCTCAACAAGCTCCTGCAAGCTGTTGAAGGCAAGGCTGGAGCTGAAGCCGCGCCTGAAAAGCCCGGCACGGTACAAACGACTGCTCCTGAGAGGCCTGAACAAGCAACCGGAGAGTCGTTGGGAGAAGCCTTGACCCAGGCGAAGAAGGTCATTATTGTACCTGGTTACGGCATGGCAATAGCTCAGGCGCAGCAACACGTAAAGAGGCTCATGGACACCCTTGAGGCAAAGGGAGCAGAAGTCAAGTTCGCCATACACCCTGTGGCAGGAAGGATGCCAGGCCACATGAATGTGCTCCTTGCCGAAGTTGACGTGCCATACGATAAGCTTTGCGAGATGGACGACATCAATCCTGAATTCTCTGAGACTGACGTGGCCATAGTGGTGGGTGCTTGCGACGTGGTCAACCCTGCAGCTAACACTGCAGAGGATACCCCCATTTACGGCATGCCCATACTTGACGTCGACAAGGCGAAGAAGGTTATCGTTTGCAACCTGGATACCAACCCGGGTTATTCCGGGGTAGACAACCCGCTCTACGAAATGTCCCATGTATTGCTTCTCTTAGGCGATGCCAAAGACTCCCTCGACAAGCTCTTGCAAGCTGTTGAAGGTAAGGCCGCACCGGAAGACACGCCTGCAACAGATGCTAGAGCTGACGCAGAACCGGCCGCACTTCCAGAAGCCTCTCAACAAGCAAGCGAAGAGTCGCTAGGAGGGATCCTGGGTACAGCAAAGAAGGTCATCATCGTGCCGGGATACGGTATGGCAATAGCCCAGGCGCAGCAACACGTAAAAAGGCTGATGGATGTCTTGGAAGCAAGGGGTACAGAAGTCAAGTTCGCCATACACCCTGTGGCCGGAAGGATGCCAGGCCACATGAATGTGCTTCTGGCCGAAGTTGACGTGCCATACGATAAGCTTTGCGAGATGGACGACATCAATCCTGAATTCCCTGAAGCCGACGTGGCCATAGTGGTGGGAGCTTGTGACGTAGTCAATCCTGCCGCAAATACCGCGGAGGATACTCCAATCTACGGCATGCCTATACTTAACGTCGACCAGGCGAGAAAGGTAATCGTGTGCAACTTGGACTGCAACCCAGGTTACTCTGGGGTAGACAACCCGCTTTACGATATGCCCCACGTAATACTGCTCTGGGGTGATGCAAAAGAATCCCTTGAAACTTTGATAGGGGCAGTGGAAAAACAGGGTTAAGCATACACAGGTGATTGTGTTCTAGAGAACTTCCGGCCGGACGCCCCGTAGCACCGGTCGGAGGTTTATTTTCAGTTCAATCTTCAATGTATTGCGCTGTTTGGTGATTTGTGGTATATGATTATGGGCTCGTGATCAAACCAGGAATAGGCCAAGACTTTTGTGAGGAGTTGAAGCCGTGCCCATCTCCTAAGCCTCATGGGATTGCTTCGGAAACAACCAGGATTGATGCCGGGCTGCCCCCGGTTAATCCTTAATTCCCAGCCAGATGCAGACACATGAACTGATAGACTTTGTTTGTGTTGTGGTTTTTTCTACAGGGCCTAAGTGTGCTAAGGACAGCTCAAAAGCAAACTGACGAAAACAAAGGGGTAAGACTCATGTCAGACCTGAAGAGGCTTCTTGGATACTTGGAGCGACACTGGTTAGGCGTAACAATCGTGATCTTAGCTATGGCAGCCGCCACGGTGCTGGAGATGTCGCCTGCAGCGCTTCTCAGGAGCATTATTGATATAGCTTTGCCTGAACGCGATTTGTTGCTGCTGGCGAAACTGTCCCTGGCCTTCGTCGGTGTTGCCGTGCTCAAAGGCATCATACTGTACGTTCAATGGTACACATCAGAACTCATAGGACAAAAAGTAATATATCAACTAAGGCAGGATATTCACGACCACCTTCAAACCCTGCCTCCGTCATACTTTTCGACCATGGGAACAGGGCAGGTGATGGCGAGGCTGACCAGTGACATTGACTCAGTTCAAAATTTCATTGGATGGGGCGGCCTGTTCCTGGTAAGCATGGTTCTCATGCTGCTGGGGGTGAGTGCATACCTTGCGTACCTGAATTGGAAACTGATGCTGGCCACGGTTGTAACCTTCCCCTTCTTGTTCCGTACCGTGTTCTGGTTCGACAGAAACGTCAGGCCCGCATGGAGAAACGTAAGGGATAAGATGGGCAAATTGACAGAAACCCTTCAGGAAAACATCACAGGGATCAGGGTGGTAAAGGCGTTTGCCAGGGAACCTGAGGAAATCCGCAGATTCGCAGAGCGGAACATGGCTCACTACGAAGCTAATATCGAACGGGCAGATATAGAGGCGCGGGCTCAGCCTTTCCTTGAGCTGCTTACAGCCTTATCCGCGGTGAGCATGATAGGTTTCGGGGGTTACCTTGCGCTCTCAGGCCAGATGACAGTTGGTACCTTGTTTGCGTTCTACCAGCTTCTGTGGAGCCTTATATGGCCCATCAGGATGCTGGGATGGCTTGTGAACATGGCAGAACAAGCCCTGGCTGCAGCGCCACGGCTTTTCGAGCTTCTGGATACTGAGCCGGAAATCAGGGATTGCCCTTCGCCTGTTGAACTAGAAGAGATAAAAGGGCATATAGTCTTCGAAAATGTGGACTTCTCCTTCCCTGGAGATGATCGCAAGACTTTAGAAAACATCAATCTTGAAATATTGCCAGGTGAAACGGTTGCTATAGTGGGCGGGACAGGTTCAGGAAAATCAACCCTGGTTAACCTGATACCAAGGTTTCTCGATCCCACTGCAGGCCGTATCACCATTGACGGCCATGACTTAAGGGAAATATCGCTAAAATCCTTGAGGAGCAATATCGGGCTCGTGCTTCAGGAGAATTTCTTGTTCTCCGCCACGGTAAGGGAAAACATATCCCTGGGAAAGCCTGACGCCCCCCTTGATGAAGTTATGAAAGCGGCAGATCTCGCCCAGGCCCATAGGTTCGCATCTGAGTTTCCCAAGGGTTATGACACGCCCCTGGGTGAACGGGGAATCGGGCTTTCAGGCGGTCAGAAACAACGGGTTGCCCTTGCCAGGGCTATCTTAACCGATCCAAAGATTCTGATCCTTGACGAAGCAACGTCAAGCGTAGACACGGAAACAGAATACCTAATCCAGGAAGGGCTCAGCGATGTGATGGAAAACAGGACGACAATCATTATCGCCAAGAGGCTGTCTACCATAAGAGACGCAGACAAGATTGTGATCCTGAAAAACGGAAAGATATCACAGGTGGGAACCCATCTTGAACTGTTGTCCCAGCCTGGGTTCTACAAGAGACTGTTTGAAAGCCAGTTTGCGGAACAAGACGTTGAACTGGCGCTAAACCTTGAACTGGAAAACGCCCTTAACCAAGACCATGTGAGCAAAGACGCATGAGCAAACGAAGGGAGGAAAAGGCAGCCAGAGGAAAACAGCGGCCTGTAGTGGCGGCTCTCACCCAGCTGCCCCTGTTATGTCAGAATACGATCTTGATGAACTGATTGAGGAAGCAGAAGAACGGCCGTTCAATATGGAATACTTCCTCAGGATATTGGGGTATACCAGGCCATACAGGAAAACGGCTGTCAAAGCTTCGATCCTTACGCTTGCAGGGATAATAATAGGCCTCCTGGAGCCTTTGCTGTTCAAGAGAGCTATAGATGAAGGGGTTATGCCGGGAAACACAACGGCACTTATTGTTACGTTAGCTGTGCTCCTGGCACTTAGACTTGTCCAATGGGCTGCATCCAGGGTTCAGATTAGGACGATAAACGTCCTGGGCCAGCAAGTGCTGTACGATCTCAGGCAAGGCTTGTTCACCCACATAGAATCACTGCCCTTTGCGTTTTTCGATCACAGGCCCGTTGGAAAAATCGTTTCAAGGATTACCAATGACGTTAACCACATAGGCAACCTGGCAGCGTCGGGAATAGTGAACCTGATAAGCCAGCTGTTATCCCTGATAGGCATCGTTGAGATAATGTTGTACCTGAACTGGAAGATGGCGCTATTGTCCTTTGTAACAATACCGCTCTTGGGATTTGTATTGACCAAGGTAAGATGGGCGCTTGAGGATGCATGGGGAGATACCCGCAAGGCAGTTGCAAGCATAAACGCCCATCTCAACGAAACCATCCAAGGCTTATCTGTAATCCAGGCCTATGGCTACGAAAAACACAATAGTGTCAAGTTCAGCGGGTTTAACAAGAAATACTTTGACGCATACATGCGCGCTATCCGCCTGGACCAAGCCTTCTGGCCGCTTACCGATATCGTAGGTGCCATCGGGACCGCGATTGTAATCTGGTATGGAACAAGCTCGGTAGTCCGGGGAACCATGACCATAGGTCTGGTGGTGGCATTTGTGAACTACCTTGGCAAGTTCTGGGCCCCGATAAGCACTTTCTCCAGGGTTTGGAGCCAGATCCTTTCAGCCATGGCCTCAGCCGAAAGGGTGTTCACCATCCTTGACCTCCGGCCGGAAACAGGCTCTGTAGCACAGGAAGGGCTCATTGAGGTCCCACGGCTTGAAGGAGAAGTGGTATTTGAGGATGTATGCTTCGCCTACAAACCTGGCGAACCTGTGCTCACAGACGTATGTTTCAGGGTAAGTGCGGGAGAAACCATTGCGCTGGTGGGCCCGACCGGTGCAGGCAAGACGACCATCATCAACCTGTTGGCGAGATTTTACCAGCCTTCGTCAGGCAAGGTCACCGTGGACGGCTACGACCTTGCGCAGGTAAGTTTGCCGTCTTACAGGAGCCAGCTGGGTATCGTGCTGCAAGATACGCTGATTTTCTCCGGCACCATTAAAGATAACCTGCTGTTCGGGAAACCTGATGCAACTATGGAAGAAGTGGTCCGGGCAGCTAAAGCAGCGTGTATCCATGATTTCATTGAAAGTATGCCCAAAGGCTATGACTCAGAGGTTACCGAACGGGGCACCAACCTGTCGGCAGGACAGCGGCAATTACTCGCTTTTGCCAGGGCAATCCTTGCCGACCCGAGGATCCTTATCCTTGACGAAGCTACTTCCAGTGTGGACCCTGAAACAGAACAGCTTATACAACAAGCCCTCAAAACGCTGCTTAGGGGCAGGACATCTTTCATAATCGCCCATAGGCTATCCACTGTAAGGTCTGCTGACAGGATAATGGTAATAGAAGGCGGGCAGATCACAGAATCAGGGACCCACGATGAACTGGTTGCACTGGGCGGGCGGTATGCCAACTTGTACCAGGCACAATTCAGGCGCGCTTGAGGAGGCAGGTGCTGAAATAATCAGGCCCGTCCCTTTTGTTTCAGCACCTGGCTGTATACTTCTACCGTCTTCCGGGCCATGATTTTTGCGTCGAAAAGTTCTTCCATCCGCCTGCGGCTTTCTGCCCCCATCTGAGCTGCAAGTTCAGGATCTACCGCCAGCCTCACTATGGCCTGGGCAAGCAAGCGGCTGTTCCTCGGTGGGACGAGGAAACCGTTTTCACCGTCAATAACCGCTTCTGGCACACCGCCTACTGCAGTTGATGCAATTGGAAGCCCTGCTGCCATGGCTTCAAGCACGGCTAGGGGCAATCCCTCGTAATCAGAAGACAGGGCATATATATCCAGACCTGAAAGGAAGCCTGGCACATCCTCGACGAAACCAACCATTTTGACGTAGGGTTCCAGCTTCAATCCGGCGATCCTCGCTTTCAGAAGATCTTCCATAGGGCCTGTTCCGCCTATCACGAACCTCGCCTCAGGCAGCGAAGCTACCACCAGTTTAGCTGCATCAAGCATCACTTCCAGGGCTTTCTGACGGTGAAGCCGGGCAAGGGTGCCAACAATCACCTTGTCTCCTTCAGCACGCTTCTTTCGCAAATCTACAGGCTTGTACGGGCTAAGTTCAATCCCGTTTTGCACACAGTAGACCATGGACTCACTGAGCCCAGACTCTACTAGTTCCTTGTACACACCCTGGGACACGGCAATCGCCCCGTCTGCCAGCATCTCGGCAGCTATCCCGTTTATCCTCCGCTTGACCGGGCCTGCAGGAGGGGGAACCTGCCCTGAAGCAGACGGGATTCTAACCAGGTTGTGCTTTGTGTAGACAACTGGGATCCCCAACGCCCGTGCGGCAATCCTTCCTGACAAGCTGGAGTGGGTATGGACCAATCCGGGCTTGAGCTCCCTCATGACCCTCATCAGTTCAAAGATAAGGGGAACTGAAAATGATACATCCTTTCCAGATATGTTTATTCTCTCAAGGCCCGCCTTGTCTATCCTTTCAGCGAGTTCACCGTCGGGACACGCAACTACAACGTCAATATCGTCAAACGCAGGCTGGACCAGCAAGTTCAGCAAATACCTGCCTGCCCCGCCTATGTTGGTATCAGTGATTATGTGAAGGACTCTCATCTCCTTGCCTCCATCCCGTAAGAAATGCCCACAGCCACCCCTGTCCACGCCCAGAAAACTACAGTTATCTGCGGGTTGTACCAGGTATGTTCTACAAGGCCTTGCAGCATATGGCCTCCCACAGCAGCTACTACCCCTGACAAAACCCCCACCCTCGCCCATCTTTCGAACCCTACTCCTTTCTGGGTAAATAGGACGCGCAGCGACTGCCAGCCGCATACAAGCAGCAACCAAATCAAGGCCAGGAATCCGCACAGCCCGAGTTCGATTAGCATCTGTAGGTAGGTGCTATGGGCGTGGGGTGCCGGAGTCTGTATTATCATGTACTCAGGGTAGACTTGGGCAAAACTGTCCGCGCCAAGCCCGACCCCCCTAAAGATATGCTCTCTCAGCAAGGCCAGGGAGCCGCGCCATATGAACACACGGTAGCTGTTGGAACTGTCCTCCAGGCTAAACGACGAAAGCAGCCTTTCAACCAGCACAGGCGGGGCTACAATCACAGCCAGCATAGCTGCGATCAAGCCCACCAGCATTAAGCGTTTGTCGAACAACACTGCTAACAAGGCAAACGAAGCAATAAACCCGAGCCAGGCTCCCCTTGACCATGTAAGCACCAAAGCGGCACCTTGTATGGCGGCGTAAACCAGCAATATGCCCTTATCTAAGAAGCTCTTGTTCCTGATGAGCAGCGCAAGCGTCACCGGGAGTGCCAATCCTATCATCTCGGCAAAAAAGGTGGGGTTGTCGAAGGTGCCTATCACCCGGGTAATCTCATCCTGAAACTTCTCATCAAGCCATGATGACCTGGTAGCCTGCCACCCTGAAAGGTACTGGTAGATACCAATCATGCTTGACAAGGTCACGCCGGTGAGAAAGGGCCAGATAATGCTGTCTTCTTCGCCTCTGGAGGACATATCAAGAGCGGCTGCAAAAACAAGTCCGTAAGAACACCACAAGACCAGGTTCATCAGACTCCGCCTGGGGATCACTGATGAAACGGCAGCTCCGGCAATGAACATGAACAAAACTACAAGGGGAAGCACCACCTTAAACGGAAGGTGAAACCAGATCCGGCCGTTGCCGGAACCCCCGGCAGATCGTGGAGCCTCTCCCGGCCCTGGGAATTCCCCCAGACGCAAACTCACAACTGAATTCTTGCTGCCCCACCGCCACCAAAGGTACAAGAACAGGAACAGTGCAAAGCAGACAAGTTGTATCTCAGTAGGCAAGAAGGCGCCTAAGCCGAGCACTATACCGAGAAACGTACCTGCGGTTACATGCCTGCCATGAGACGCCACAAGCAGCTTGAGGCACCGGACACCCACGCTTGCAGGGATCCATCTTGCGAAGCGCTCATTGAGATCCAAAACCGCCCTGCCACAGATGCTGTGCCTAAACGCATTATCAAACCAGGCGAAAAAAACACCCAGGGCATGATCAATACGTTTGGAAACAGCACCAAGAAGGCGGTGCGTAAAACTCGTGTGCAAGCTACCTGATTGCGTGTAATGCCCTTCTGTGAATGCAGGCAGGGTTCTCACTGGGAAGCTCCTCCCAAGTCGAGGTCCATCACCATAACATGACCTTGGAATACTGCAAATTTGGTCTTGAGGCTAAGGCTTCCCCCAACCCTTATTTCAACACCGTTCATGGTGATTACATCTTCGCCTATCCTGGCAGTGCCACGTATGGTTACAAGAGCATCTACGCGGTCAGCTGCTTCAACTTGCACCCACTTGCCATCGCCTTCAACAAGCCAGATCTTGCTAGCTTGAGTGGTCACGCCTACGACTTCGCCAATGTGAACTCCGGTCTTGAACTCAAAGATCTTCCCGCCCTTGGCGATGGCTTCGGCAGTGGTAGGACGTATGCCACCCACTATCACGACGATTTCTGTCTCCTCCTGCCGCTGGGCCACATCACGGCGCAAATTCTTGCCGAACATGGAATAACCGAACCACACAGCAACCGAAATCAACACTACTATTATGAGTAAATCGATGATGCTGATTTTTCCGAAGAGCCGTCCTTTGTCATCCAAGACCTGCAAGCTCGTTCCTCTCCTCTCAAACGGCAAGGGATACTCCAATTAAACCGCTGCTATTCCTAAGGACAAGGATATATTATAACCATTGCTGGTGCAATCAGGGATCATTGACGGGTTTGTCAAATCTTGCATCAAGCATCACCAGAACTATGCACGGGTTGGTTCACGCACAAAACCACCTGAGGCTGTACACACGGCGGATACTGGTACCCTAGAGAAGCCTTATGTCATTTATCTTTAGCTCAAATGTAGCACCCAGGAACTCAGCTGCCCTCTTGCATGCAATCATCCTAGTTAGGAATATTTCAAAGTATTCCATGACAGGTGCGATTCCGGTGTCAATTATAAGCTGCAATGAAATCACTTTTTCATCGTTCTTAGCTTCCAGAAACGACTTTGTGGCGGCGTAGTTGACCCGGTCATGGACGTCAAAATTGTGTATGTCAGGATTCCTCACCCGGGAACGGTGAACGTCAGACTTGTCTGCCAGGATGACCGCAGCTGATACGTTGGATACTGCATGGCATTCTTCCTCGGGATCATGGCTGCCTATAGCTCCCATGACAATGGCGATCTCGTCCGGGTCCATCCCCATATCTGACAAAATCCGTTCTGCCAGGGCAGCACCTACCTGGGCATGATAATACCGGGAAACCACGTTGCCGATATCATGGAGGTACCCGGCTATTGCAGCCAATTCCTGCTCCCGCTCTGAGAACCCGAGTTTCCAAAGCAAAGTCTTGGCAATCGTCGACACAAGCCCGGCGTGCCTTAATCCGTGATCCGTGAACCCGAGGGCACCTAGGTGGTCATTGCCGGCCTTGATGTAAGCTTCAACCACAGGGTTAGCCTTAACGTCATCGATTGTCACCGATTCTCGTTTCAATCCTCTATCAACTCCAACGAATCAATATATTCCTGGTAAACAGGATTCAAAATGAAATTCCCGGCTGAAAGCACCTCAACGTTCCAGGGAAACTGCACATAGCCGTGGCTCTCCATGGAATACAAGGTTGGCTTCCAACTCTCAGAGGATACCCAAATAGACGCAGTTTTTACAAGCTTGGCGCCGATCTTCTTGCATTCCCTCGTCACAACCCGCATTGTTTCGCCTGTCACCACCATCTCATCTACAACCAGTACTCTACGGCCTTTCACTTGTTCGCTTACAGATACGATCACTTCAGGCCGCTGGTGGACGACCCGGCCGCGCCGCTTACGGGTTACCAGACAGGGATACAGGTCAACTTGCAGGATGGAAGCAATAATCGTGGCAGGAATCAGCCCGCCAACGGCAATTCCCACCACAGCCTGTGGCCCGAAGGTGGCATCTGCTTCCCGGCAAATAGCTTTACATGATTCCATGATATCTTCCCATGTGAGCCGGTACAGGGGCTCTACAAGATACTCTACCTCCACGGGCCACTCCCCCTCTCCACAGCGAAACCAAGCTTCACCTATTTATACCATATATTGATCAAGACAGGGATGTTTGCCTGGCATCAATAATGGCTGCAATGGCTTCTCATGCAAATCAAGCCTAGGGGGTGACTACCACAAGGTAGATTGAATCTGCGCTTGAGCCTGAAACGTGGATCTTATCCCCTTCCTCGATGTCCCCATAGTGAATCCTTCTGCCATCCTCATATATACCGGCTCCTGATCGCAATTCAACTCTCACGGTGCCGTAGTCCCCTGATATTGTAAAGGCCCTGCCCGAAACCCCCGTCACTGTGCCTTCCACTCTGAACCTGGGTGAATAAGTGCGTTCAATGAACACTGCCTTCTTGCGGTCAGGATCCAGATATATTTCCACTTCGTCACCGGTGTCAAGTTCATCCGCGTATCCGTCAACTCCAGCCTCCCAATCAACGTACCAGGTGTTATTAGATAACTCGTAATGCTCCAACCAACTGCTGCTAGTCATAATAGTCAGTGCATTCTTGTCCACAGATATTACAGTGCCTTCAACCAACGGCTTATACTTTGCAAATTCGACGAGTTCCTGGACTTCAATGTAGTTCACATACTTACCGTCTCCGCCTACATGCACCCGTGAGCCCGGCCGGAGTTCTTCATCCTTGAATAGACCGGTAATAATGAGGTCTTCTGAAGCCTCAAACTTCTCCAAGCCTGAGAAGTAATAATACCCATCCTTCTCCCTGAGGAAGTGGCCGCTCAAGTTGATTGCGTTCGGCGCAACCATTTCTCCCCATACAGGTTTCCCTCCGGCCCCCAGCCAAAGCCTCACCTTATCGCCGTTGTTCAGTTGGCTGGCAAGCATATGTTTGTTATGCTTTGTATCTACAACTGTAAAGCCAGTATCCACAACCCATTGGGTTACATATCCTTTGCGGTCTACCTCAGTGAATACACGCCGGTTCCTGCCCTCTCCCCCGCCCATGAACCCTTCAACGGTGCGGTCGTAGGATATCCGCTCCTTAATCCAGATGAACCGTGTATCTACCTGGGAGGGTCCGGCAACCAGCACAGTGTCCCCAGTCTTTACATCGTAAAAGGGCCTTCTGGTTTCGCCAAGAAACACGGTGGTATTCACTGACAAAGTTGCCTCATCCCATGATGGCAATATTGTAAGCACAGGACCTGACATTATCCCGATTTGCCCCTCAAGTGACACTTCCGCTTTCCAAATGTACTCGGCCCACACTATCTTGCCTTCTGAATCTTGATGGAACTTAAGTCTTGATCCTGAAGGAACTGCCGACGCCTTATCGGTAACCTTGTTATCCAAATCAACTACGTCAATGGCCCCTGGGATGCTGACTGGCAGTAGCGCGCTTTCAGAAAAAACCTTTTGGCCGCCATCAGTGTTTACAAGATAACCCTCAAAAGCTGACTTTAGCCCCAGCGACTCTTGGACTACTACGTACCTGATGTCATCCGCGGATGTGCCGTAGGCCGTCACCGTGTCCCCTACGTCCACATTCCTGACAAGCGTATTGTCAGGCCGGCGTTGAATCAACACGTTAGGACTCATAAGGCATCTTGTCCAGCCGTCTCCTATGTTAAGCACCTGGCCGTCCCTGGCGAACACTTTCCCGCTTGCCGTAAAGGTGTGAGAATAAGTCTTGGTAGCCTTTTCCACGTACCCTGAGGCGCTTGCCACAACAGCGATTTCTTCTCCCGGCAATACCTTGTCCCATGAGGCCCTGCCAGACGGAAAGTTGTCCAGGGGAACATCTCCCGGCACTATCAGTTTGGACTTAACGCGGTTGGAATCCATGACTTCAAGCACACGGGAATCAGGATCGTAACCCAGCACAGTCATCCTGGTACCTGGCACCTGGGCCTCTTGGGAAGGCAAGCCTGGCGTGGCGCCTCCTATGGGGGATATGCCCGTTGACTCTGCCACCAGGTTGAAGTGAAGAGGCGTTGAGGTATCCTGAGCCACCCGTAGGTTGGTTTTCTTGGAATAATACCCGGACTTCTCTACCGACACTTGGTAATCGCCCGGAGGGAGATGAATGCTTACAGGGGTGGTCCCCTTTAGTTCATGGTTGACAAACACATCTGCGCCCGGAGGGTTGGAAGTGACTTCTACCGTGCCTGTCACAAGGGGCAACTCAACCGGCACTTCTGATAATTGTCCCGCTCCCACCATGGCCTGTGTGGTGGTTGTCTTGTAACCCGGGGCTTTTGCCATTATCTCCTTATACCCAGGGGCGGTGTATATGGTTACAGGCGCCTCCCCTTTGTAAGCGCCGTCCACAAACACCTTGGCGCCTTCAACGTTGGCAACAATCTGCAAAATCCCAGCCTTGTCCAGGAGTTCGGCATATATTATCTCATCACCGGCACCATACACTTCTACAAGATCCCCTTGCTCCCACTGAAAATCCAATTCCTCACCGGTGATGTATTGGATACCCGAAATATGAACTGTGCCGTCGTCGCTACTCTCTACTTCGCCTCTGATCACGAAGCTTTCCGGTATTTGAGATATCCTGGCAATCTTTTCGTCAGGCCCGATAACCAGCTCCACAACCACTTTTTCCTGAGGATAAGTGTAGATGTCTTCTAAGGCAACCCGGTCACCTGAAACGCCGGTAACGTGCACTCTTGACCCGAAGCTTACAAAACCCCAATGAGGATAGGCCTCGGGAATCTCGTTGTCCTCTCCACCCGCGCTGCTACCACCGTCGCTGCCGTCGTTACTGCCGTTGCCGCCGTTTTCACTTGGGTCCGGTGCGTCCCCAGCAGCCTGGTATTGATAAATATACAGCCCGTCTTCTGACATCATCGTCAAGCAGACCATAGTCTCACTGTTTCTCATGGTGTAGAAGTGCCAACCTAAATAGAAAGCACCTGCTGTGAGACAGATCAGAAGAAGGGCTTTACCGGTTGTTTTCAGTATTCCGCCTTTGTGATTGTCCTTCTGTTCCCTCGCCACTCAAAACGCCCCGTTACTTGTATCGTATCAAGCAGTGCAATCGTTAAAACACGGGGCGTTTTTTCTTCCGTGAACTGACAGGTCATCCCTGCTTTTGAAAACCGGCCTGACGCTTTTCCAGAAACGCCTTCATACCTTCTTTCTGGTCTGGATGGTCAAAACACTTTGAAAACAGGTCCACCTCAAGAGCCATGCCGCTATACCGGCGCGGATCACCGTAAATCGCTTTCTTGGCCTGGGCTACTGCAAAGGGAGAATTCTTCATTACGGTCTTGGCGTAGTTCAACGATTCTTCCAAGGCCTTGCCCTGGTCAACCACTTTGTGTACGAGCCCTATTCGCCAAGCTTCCTGTGCATCGATCATCCGCCCGGTCAAAACAAGGTCTAGGGCATTGGCCATGCCCACAATCCGGGCTAACCTTTGGGTGCCACCGAAGCCGGGAATTATCCCCAGGCCTACTTCAGGCTGGCCAAACCTGGCATTGCTGGCGGCGATGCGGATGTCGCAAGCCATGGCAAGCTCGTTGCCTCCGCCCAGGGCGTACCCGTTAACCGCAGCTATCGTGACTCCGGGAAACGCTTCCAATTTGGAGAAAATCCCCTGGCCGTAGCGGGCAAACTCCTCCGCTTCATCAGGGGTCATATTGGCCATCTCGCCTATATCAGCCCCTGCCACGAAAGCCCTGGGACCTTCTCCTGTGATGATTAACGGCTTGCCGGGCCCGCCAGCGATGAGAGCGTCTAACACCGTCTCAAGTTCGGCCAGGACCTTCCTGTTGAGCGCATTGAGGGACTCCTGACGCGCAACTGTGATAACAGTAGCATAGTCTTCATGTGCTACAGTCAGGGTTTGCAGCCGGCCAAACCTCTCCATACGTTTCTCCCTCCCCACAGTATCTCAACAGTATCTCACAAGTAATCGTCTATGATATCCCCACGGATTTGCTATCTCTTACCCACCGGGTCTCCCAGGGTGAAATATTGGCCTTTGAAATATGCAAGTGGGTTCATTTTTTCAGGGTCTATGTCCCCACGGGTCAAAATCTCAGGGGCAATATGCACACACATTACCTCTCCAAGAAACAGGTCGTGGCTTCCCAAGCCAATCCTGTTCCTGATCTTGCACTCTATGTTGACCGGAAACTCGGCGACAAGAGGCGCCCTCACATTGTCTGCCCTGGCAGGAGTGATCCCTGCCCCGTTGAACTTATCCTCTGTCCTGCCTGATACTGTTCCGCAATAATTCAAGATGTCCACATGATCCGCTGTTGGAAGGTTCACAACGAAATCCCCGTACCGTTGCAATAACCCGAAGGAATACCTTGTCGGCCTCACGCCAATTGCAATCATAGGTGGCTCTGAAGACACTGTTCCAACCCATGCGAGGGTTATTGCGTTAGCCTCGCCCATGTAGTCACCGCACGTGACCAGCACCACAGGCGTGGGGTTCAATGCAGTCGATGCAGGATAAAGCCGTTTTTCAATCTGATTTGCCAAGGTAACTTACGCCCCCTTCATGAACAATTTGCCCTGCAAACGCCTGGATACACTCAGCCAGTCTCCTGATTACTATTTCCTGAGAAAGGATTGTTAATCAACTTAAGCCAACCCTGCCCCAAATCCGCCATAAGTGCCTCCTTCTTTCATTTTCTCAACAGCTGCCTGGCACACTGCTTCGGCGGCAGCAAGGTAAATATCGCTTCCGCAGGCGGATTTTTGCCCTTGCTCGATCAGCTCCTTGTTTTTCATGAAATGCCCCAGTAGGTTCTGAGCCATGGTCACTAGGAAATGGGTATTGACGTTGTTCTTTGCAACAAGCCCTTTAGCCAGTTGTTTTGCGCCTGTCCCGCCGTGCTGGGCAAAAGGCGCGTAATATCCTGCTTCCTTGATAATCTCCCGCTGGACCGTTTCCAAACGCCGGGTGTCAGGCTCATGTTTCCGGCCAAGGGGCGCAGCGTGTTCCATACCGATGGGATATGATATTCCCCTTGCTCCGGTATACTTTATGAATCCTGCGATTTGCCTTGCAAACTTCCCGAGTTCCTCCCCTTCCAGGCTCACATACCCTTCGCTGCTCCCTGCCTGCCCTGTGGCGCCATATTCAGCTTCCAGGATAGCGTCAAACCCACACTCTTTGACCAGGTCACAAATGTGACGGGTCACGGCATAATTGAGCACAGGCGGCATTTCTTCAGTGTCTATCATGGCCCACGCAGGATTAAGTTCCTCCAGGCACGTCATAAAGCCGGCTACCGCGTTTGCATACGAGGCAGAGCTCAGGTATCCTGTCCAGGCCTCAAGTTCGCCTTTGCCAGGAGCGGGCACGCCATAGGCAGATGAGAACTCTAAAGCTTTTTCTAGCATGGAAACAGCTGACTCCCTGCTGAGGACATAGGGCTCTGCCTCTTCGTAGCAAGCCTCTCCTGCACTTGATCCGTCTACATCAGGAACTGCAAAATGGTCCAGCGCTATAGCTACAAACGGCGCGTTGTATGCATCTATGTACGTTTCAACGATAGCCAGGCCCATTCTCGCTCCCAGCCGGAGTGCCTTGAGGTACGGCAGCTCGCTGCTAGCAGCTATACCCCTTCCTGCCCCGGCCAGGGCGCTACCGCTGAGCTGGATCATAATAGGCGAGCCGCCGTCTTGGGCAGCAGCCTTGAGGAAGCCCGCAATCTCGAGCCCAAACGGGAAATTGGCGTTAGCTGCAAGGACGGTCTTTCTTTGTCCCGGCGGCTTTAGCTCCAGGTCAGGCCCGAAAGGATTATATGCCTGGAACAAGCTGTACAATTGTGCTCCGCTAACCGGTGTCTTCTTCATGGCAATATTACACCTGCCCTTTCGCGAGTATGCGGGAATTGCTGTGAATAATATTCTCCCAAGATCGCATGCCCGGTACTCAGTATCAGCCACCAACCAGGAAAGGCACTGCTCCTGGCGCCAGCTCCACGCTTAACGGGTATGTTGCCTCTACCAAATCGCCATCAATATGGCAAGGGTAATAAGCTGGTGCATCAATCTTTGCCTTTAGGCCTTTGCCGATGTATACTCCTTGCCTGCCCACATGGGTTCCCCTGAAAACACTCAAGAGAAGCCCCAACAGCCCCAATCTTGGGGTGTCAAAAAGATACCCCAGGTGAAGATTGCCGTCATCTGAGATGGCGCCTGGGATGATTTTCATTCCCCCGCCCAGATTTTCTGAATTCAAGACTGCGCATAGCCATGCTTTTTCCACGTGCCTTTCATTCTCATCAATGGTTATTGTCATGCTGTTAGGGTTGAACGCAAGTAGTCCCCTGACAACTTCCAAAGCATAGCTAATGCTGCCAAACTTTTTTGACTTGAGTTCAGACACCCGCTTGACCACATATGCATCGAAGCCGACGCCTACAGAATTTACGGCGTAGCGTGAACGGCCCGCTGCATCCTTGACCAACATCACATCGAACTGCCTGAGGTTCGGCCGTGCAAGAGCCCGGATAGCTTCTGACCAATGAGAAAACAACCGGTTTCCGGTGATGAAGTCGTTTCCGGTTCCTGCCGGGATGGCACCAATGGGAATAGCCCGCCTGTTTCCGGCTGTGAGCACTCCGTTTACCACCTCGCCAAGGGTGCCGTCACCTCCCATAGCTACTATGGCCCTGTAATCACTGGCAGCCAGTTCGCGAGCCAGGCTTACTCCATGCCCTGGTCCTTGGGTGACAATGAGGTCAAATGCAACGTCACATTCCTTAAGCAAAGCTTCAACTTGGGGTAGGATTGCCTGAGCTTTGCCATGCCCTGCGGTAGGGTTAGCTATGATACATATCTTGTGCGCCGGATCCAATACTGCTCCCCTCCTTCCATGAAAGTCCCCACCTGACAAGTTGTGCCTCTCTGCCGGCAGCAGGCCATGGTTTGGCCTGAGACAACATCTCCCGCCTATATTCTAACTTGGTGTAAAGCATTCCTTCAGCCTGAGCAAGCCGCGCCACGGCACTACTAGAACCGGCCTTTCAAGACGTTCCTGGAGTAATGGAACAAGACCTGCTGGGCATAGCCTGCATAAGGACCAAAACGCCTGCATCCCTCTTGCCTTGCTTCCCTGGGCGTGATATCCGCCCTGTCCAGGTAAAACGCAGACATGCACCTGGCAATCCATACATCTACAGGAAACACCTCCAGGCGGTGATAAGCGAAAAGCAATACACAGTCGGCAACTTTGGGCCCGACACCCTTGATTTTGAGAAGTTGCTGCCTGGCTTCGCCGGTGGGCAAGTGCCACAAGGCATCAAGGTCAACTTCCCTGCTTGCGACTTTCCTGGCCGCATCGATAATATACGGTGCCCGGTACCCGCACTTGGATTGTTTTACACACTCAGCGCTGGCTTCCAGCAGCGCTTCAGGCGCCGGGAAAGCGTATTGGCCCAGGCCTGCAGGCGAACCCAATGTCTCAGACAGGTATTCAACCGTCTTGCAGATAGAGGGTATGTTCTTGTTGGTAGAGATGATGTACGAAACCAGGCATTCCCAGGGCTCCTGGCGCAGGATCCTGAGGCCATGGGCATGACCGGCAGCTTGCTCCATTACCTGCCCTTGTTCAGGCCCAGCAGCTTGCTCCCTTACATGTTCTTGTTCAGCTTGTGTTGGGGAACATGCCTCATCTAAGAGGAAGCGATGAATCGCCTCTAGATCGTCATCAAGGGAAAAATAGTTGAAGACGCGTCTTGTCAGACTCTCGCGGTCCACACTGTTTGCCTCGTACATAACCAACAGATCCGAAGCACCACCGGTTTTTGCACTGGTTGTCACCATGACCGCTACCGGGCCGATAACGCCTTTGTACCATGTGCTGGCGTCAGGCCCCTGAACCCGGCACCACCTGAAGGCTTGGCCGCATTCCAATGTAGACTGTAGATCCAGTGGCCCTGGAAGCTCTACCTCCAACAGCTCAACATCATGGTGCCGTTCAAAGCGTTCTACATGCCTGCCGGCTTCCGGGACTGACATTGTGCCGGTGTCACCTGTACAATTCTGCGTTAGTCTCATATATCTTAAGGACGAGCTCAGGCACTTGCTCAAGCGTGCCCCTCATATCAGGCCTTAGCGCGCCTGAGCTACCCCCTTCACTCCTGTCTATGCGAAAATCCTCAACCAGTATGGTTTTCATCCCGAGCCGGGATGCCACAATGTCTTCCTGCATGTCATTTCCGATCATTATACAACGCTTTGGGTCAAGCCCGGCAACATCCACAATTTCCTGGTAGTACTGGATATGGGGTTTGCAAAAGTGCATAGCCTCCAAGGTGGAAATGAACTTCCAAGGCAAGTCTTCGACCCCGCACCATCTCATCCTCTCCCTGACTGCCGCTTCAGGAAACAGGGCATTTGTCGCAAGCACAATCTCCCACCCCTGGTCCAGGCACTCTTGGACAACCTTGCGGGCTATCGTGGATTCAGGCACCAGGCTCCGGAGCTTCGGGAAACCCTCACTGTAAAACTGCTCGAAAACGGGCCAGAGCCGGTCCCAGCCGGCACCCACCTGCCTTTCAAACGATATCCGGAAGGCATCTATGTTGAGCAAATCAGGGTCGAGGTTGTTCACCATATCCCAAGTCGATTTGAAAAGAGCTTGTTTGAATGTGCGTGGCTCAATGAATTCTGCAAAATAAGGCGCAGCCGCCTCAGGGTAATCGCCGGTGAAAAACCCTGGCTCAACAGGAAGCAAGGTTCCGTCCAAGTCAAACAGGAGGACCTTGGGGGGCACAGTTACTCCACTCTTACTCAATAACTTCACCTCTGCATCTTGCTATGAGCCCGGCCGGAAAAGGCGCAAGCTGCCTCAGCAGTCAATTCGTTATCCAAACCGAAAACTCCTCCACACGCATACAGGGTGAATGTATAATGAGACATGGCAGTACCTATCTCAATCACCGGAAACCGAATCACCGGAATCCGCTAGATCCTTACCCTAGGCATCAGCATGAACAGGAGGCGAAATCAGATGTCAGACCAAGACCGCATACTGGCTCACCTGAAATCTTATCAAGATGACATGGTTAAGCTGCTTGAAGTCTTTACAAACACAGATTCCCCGAGCACTGACAAATCACTCATGGACGCCTTTGCTAAACTTGTGGCCCGCGAGTGGGAAGGCCTTGACGCAAAGGTAACCATCCTGGAACAAGATACATACGGCAACCATGTGAAAGTTGAAGTGGGCTCAGGGGATGAAACCATCTTGCTCCTATGCCACATGGATACCGTGTGGGATGCAGGAGAAACACAAAAGAGGCCGTTCCGGGTGGAAGACGGTAAAGCCTACGGCCCAGGCGTCTATGACATGAAAGCCGGAATCGTGCAAGCCTTCTTTGCAGTAAAGACCCTCAAAGACTTGGGGCTTCTGCCTGAAAAGAAAATAGTGGTGTTGCATAACTCAGAAGAAGAAATAGGCTCGCCTTCCTCCCGTCCGATTATAGAGGAGGAAGCCAAGAAGGCTTCAGCCGTGCTCGTGCTCGAGCCGACCGCTCTAGGCGGTTCTCTCAAGACCTGGCGCAAAGGAGTAGGCGGTTTCACAGTTTCAATCAAGGGGCGCGCTTCTCACGCAGGCGCCGACTACGAAAAGGGAGTATCTGCAATAACTGAAGCAGCCCACCAGATGCTGCGGCTGCATGGTCTAACCGACCTGGAAGCAGGCACAACTGTAAACGTAGGTGTTGTATCAGCAGGCACCAGAACTAACGTAGTGGCAGAGAATGCGACCCTCGGAGTAGACCTACGGATCAAGACCATGGACGCGGCAAATACGATAATTCCGGAAATCCTCGGCCTCAAACCTGTCCATCCTGAAATAACCCTTGAAGTCAAGGGAGAACTAAACAGGCCTCCCATGGAGAGAACCGAAGGCAACGTGAGACTGTTTGAGTTAGCGCAAAAAATCGGCAGGGAAATGGGAATAGAAGTGACAGAGTCAGGTTCCGGAGGAGGCAGCGACGGCAACTTCACATCGGCCCTAGGCATCCCGACACTTGACGGGCTTGGCGCAGTAGGCGATGGCGCTCACGCACTTACGGAGCACATCATAGTATCAAGCCTGCCCGAGAGGGCGGCAATCGTAGCAGGCCTGTTACTAAAGATCTAAGATTCCTGGCTGAACAGTTCCCTTCACCTCAGGCAGTGATGCCTGCTTGACATAAGTGAGTTGATTAACTATATCTAGTAATATGGGCTCACTTAGAAGGGGGTTTTGAAGAGTGCCAGTATACGAGTACAAATGTGAGAACTGTGGGAGATTCGAGCAAGTCCAGAAGATAACCGATGCGCCTCTCACGACCTGTCCTAAATGTAATGGGCCTGTAAAGAAATTGATAAGCCGTAATATTGGGATCATTTTTAGGGGTCCGGGCTTCTATTGCACAGACAACAGAGCCAGCGAATACTCAGATAGGGCAAAAGAAGATAAGGCAGCTCACAGTTAAAGAAGCCTTTGGGATCGTTTAACCGGCACGGTAAACGGCACGGATTCTAAGGGATTCTAACAGAAGGCCAGAAGGAATGGTTCTGGCCTTTTTTCATTTATCCGGGTTCTTAGTCCGCAGAAGTAGTGACCTTCTTGCTCTTTACCCCGTTTTGAAAGAACCGGATGACCCTCCATGAAAACAGTGCGATTAGCGCATCCATGGCGTGGTGAAGCAGCGTGCCTCCGGCTACAAGGTAAAACAGCGCCAAGGGTTCTGACTTGCCGTAAAGCATTGAACTTCCGGCCATAAGAAGCGGCTGCACAATAAGGCCTTCAAGCACTGCGTGGATTGGGCCGGTAATCGCTAGAACCAAGGGATAAGACATTTGCTTTTTCAAGAGCAGCGCACCGGCTACCCCTACAGGTATATGCATAGCTGCTCTTAGCCCGATAAGCGGGCCTAGTCTCACAAAGAAGCCGATGGCAGAACCCAAAGCCACAATGCCTGCCACCCCTGGGCCGAACAACATGGAGACCATAAGGGGTGCGTGGGAAGCCAGGGTAGCTGAAAAGGGCCCGATGACCACTCCCAGTACTCCGCCTAGGGCCATGGGGATTATGAGCGAAAGCGCCAGCAGCAGGGCACCGATTGTCATACTTCTTACATCGAGCGCTCTCACCTGTCTCAACTCCTGTCAAGTGTTTGCTGTATGTACCGGACACCTGACAATACAGTATATCAGGTGTCTTGTCAGCTGTAAATACTGGAGCCGAACCTCATCCACAACAACAACACCGGCTAGGGAAAAGATTTCCCAAGCCGGTGTTATCATTCATATCCCTAGGCCTGATAGCCTTAGCTATCTACCGGGCTGTCGTCGCTGGTGATCTACACCCGTTGCTCGACCCGGTGGTGTCTTCACCGGCGTGCGGCTGTATAGGTTGCAGCCTAGTAGGTAAACCAGTGGTTACCTATTACCCCAGCCGGCGGCTTGGACCACAGCCACTGATTGGTTACGATATGGTAGTTGAAGTAGTAAAGCGCCCCTCCTGTTGGGTCCCATCCAGCCAAAGCGTCTTTGGCAGCCCTGATCGACTCCTCGTTGGGGTAAGAGTTGAACATCCAGTTACCCACGCAGGAAAACTGCCACGGCTCATATATGACACCTGCAACGGTGTCCGGGAACAACGGGCTCCGGACCCTGTTCAGTACCACTGCGCCTATTGCCACTTTGCCGGTATACGGCTCCCCGGCTGCTTCTGCGTAAATAACCCTTGCCAGAAGCATCAGCTCATCATTAGTGTAACTTGTGTCCCACGGACTGTATGCAAGTGCTGTTGCCGGAACGGCTGCTATAAAACTTACTGCGATAACCAATGCCAGTGTTGCGTGTACACATCTGTTACGCATTCCGTTTTCCCCCTCTCAGGCCTCCGGGGTTAGCTTGCGGGTTTGGTGAAAGGGTCAGCCCTACCGCTTTCTAAGCGGATTCACCCAGTTACAATAATGGTTCCCCCGTACCCGCCGTTAGACGACGGGATTCGGCCTTGTTGTACTCAGGGATTGTAACACCTTTATGCATGTGTTTCATTAGTAGATCCCTGGAAAGCGCGGAAAATAACAGGAGTCATCGTTGGTTCCGGGGGACGCCCAAAAGTTCAATCCTGAAAGGGTTCAGTCTGAAAGCAGAAATCCTTTATCCTGCAGTATTTTCTCTAAACGGTCAAGTTGGCGTCTATTAGATGCCCTGACTGTATGAAGATGGATCCCGTCTGTAAGAGAAGACAAGAGCCCCGATTGTGTGGTTTCTATGGTTTCCATGAACCTCTCTACATCATCAGGGCTAGAGATAGAGAGCTGGCCTGTGAGTTGGCCGTAAACCGGGTGCTCCACTATGACATCAATAACTTCAACCCCTGCATTCACCATGGTTAGCAGTTCTTCGCGGGTTTGGTCAAAACCGTGTTTGACTGCAATGAGTTTGGTTATGCCTGCGCTCCTGGGCAAGTCCCATATTGTATAGCCTTTGGGCGTGGCCAGCACCGGCTCTCCCCGAGCCCTGAGAAGCGCAATATCCTGAACTATCACCTGCCTGGTGACTCCCAGCCGTGAAGCTAGCGACGCTCCTTTGACAGGCTCGGCAGAGGCAGATAGGATTTCCAGTATTCGCTTTCGCCTTTCATTAGCTCCCATGGGTTCACCGGAATAACCAAATATTTGGGCCGGAGTCAGCTTCCACCTGACATCATCTTATCTTGCTTCCCGCAGCCCGGCAAGCCGCCGCCTGCTCCGGCTGCATACCTAACCCTGCACCTCAGGCTTGGTCACAATATCGTACATCAGGATGCCTGCGGCCACTGCGAGATTGAAAGAAGTAGATGCCCCGTACATAGGAATTCTCACCTGTAATTCGCCTGATTCCAGCACGTCATGTGACAGCCCGGTACCCTCAGAACCCAGGAGTACCGCTACTGGCCTGGGATAAGCGCTTACTTGGGTTATGTCGTCTTTGGCTTTACTTGATGTGGTTACAATGGATACTCCGTGCTTACCGCACCATTGCCTCAAAGCACCTGCAGCATTAAACCTGGCGATAGGGACGGTATACAGCGCCCCCATGCTGGCTCTCATGCATTCAGGATGGTATTGGTCTGTAGACTCGCCGCAAATCAACACTCCAAAACCCAGGCAATCGGCGGTGCGGATAACAGTGCCGAGATTACCAGGGCTTCTCACACTGTCAAGGGCTACAAATGTCCTGCAAGCAAGCAGTCCGGGCGATTCAGGTGATATATCGTGATAGCTCACTACTGCGCCAATTCCCACAGGGTTATCGCGCCCTGAAACCGACTGAAACGACTGGGCGCCTGCCTCGTAGCAAGGAATGCGGTCTTGAACTTCTGAGAGAGCCCTGTAAGCCGCTTCGCTCTTTAGCAATTCAGGACTGTAAATCACATAGCGCACAGGAGCTTTGTTTTCAAGGGCACTGATCACTATGGCAATCCCCTCGGCGAAATAAGCTTGCTTTTCGTCGCGGAACTTCTTCTGTCTCAGGCTACGCACTTCTTTGAGTATCTTCTTCGAAACTGCTGGCATGACACTCTTTTCCTCCTGGGATTCCAGTATCAGGCCCATTATACATTCTGTAGACGCTCCCTTGAAATATACGTCTGTAAGTCCCAAATCCAGCATACATGACGAGGCAGGGAAAACGAAGAGCGAAGTTAAAAAGGGCCTGGGAACTCACCCAGGCCCTGGTTTCCTAACCCTATCCGGGGTCAGGAGTCGTCTCCGTCAGCCACAGTGGACGTAGCAGCCGCCTCTTCAAGCTCGCAAACCTCTGGCTCGACTTTGCATACCATGGTCCCATGGCGCGGACGTTTGGTATATGTGGTATGCAAGAGCTGGTGAGATCTCTCGCTAAGAGGCTTGCCAAGGAACGTATCGTACAGTTCCTTGACTGCCGGGTTCTCATGGGACTTGCGCAAGGGCATGTTCCTATCTGCTTCATATATGGCAGCTATCCGCTCAAGCCTTATCTCTGTGTCAGTGGGGATAGGCTGGCCGCCACCGCCAATACATCCACCCGGGCAAGTCATAATCTCGATGAAGTGGTACTCAGATTCTCCTGATGTGATCGAATCCAGCAGCTTCCTGGCATTTGAAAGACCGTGCGCTACAGCAATCTTCAACGTGGTGCCGTTGAGGTCAACTGAAGCCGCCTTGACTCCGTCAAGCCCCCTGACAACTTCGAAGTCTATCTTGTCGAGGGTCTTGCCTGTGTAGATCTCACATGCCGTCCTCACTGCCGCTTCCATTACCCCGCCTGTGGCACCGAAGATAACCCCGGCACCTGTCGAGATTCCCAGAGGATCGTCGTAGTCCTCTTCAGGGAGGTTTGCAAAGTCGATACCGGCCTGCTTGATCATCCTTGCAAGTTCCCTGACTGTAAGCACATAATCCACATCCTGGTATCCTGAGTCGTTCATCTCAGGCCTCTGGCATTCGAATTTCTTGGCAGTGCAAGGCATGATGGAAACTACTACCATATTTGCAGGATCTACGCCAATCTTCTTGGCATAGTAAGTTTTGGCAACAGCCCCGAACATCTGCTGCGGCGACTTGCAGGAAGACACGTTGTCTGCAACTTCAGGGTAGAACGTTTCCATGAACTTTATCCACCCAGGGCTGCATGAAGTGATTAGGGGCAGCGGGCCTCCTTTGGCCAACCTCTCAAGCAGTTCAGAACCTTCTTCCATGATGGTCAGGTCAGCAGCAAAGTCAGTGTCGAATACCCTGTCAAATCCAAGCTGTCTCAAGGCACTGACCATCTTGCCGGTGCTGATACTGCCCGCGGGCAAGCCAAAAGGTTCGCCGATAGCTACCCTGGTAGCAGGTGCGGTCTGGACTATCACGAACTTGTCAGGGTCACCCAAGGCCTCCCATACCTCTTCGGTGTAGTCACGCTCGTAAAGCGCTCCTACAGGGCATACCAGTACGCACTGGCCGCACATAATGCAGGTGCTGGCGCCCAGACCTTCACCCCAGGCCGGCGCGATGGTGGTATCAAGACCCCGCCCCACAGGACCTATGGCGTTCACAGTCTGCACTTTTTCGCATACAGCTACGCATCGCCTGCACAATATGCACTTGTTGGAGTCACGGACTACGGCTGGGGTTGACATATCGACCGGTTCCTCTTCTTTTACCCCGGGGAACCTGACACGCCTTATCCCAAGCCGGTCCGCCAAGTTCTGCAGTTCGCAGTTGAGGTTCCTTGGGCAAGTGGGACACTCATACGGGTGATCTGACAGTATCATCTCTACAGTAAGTTTGCGTGAAGCACGCACAGCCGGGGTATTGGTGCGGACCACCATGCCTGGAGCTACAGGCGTCACACAGGCGGCCTGCAGCGTCTTAGCTCTCTCTACCTCGACTACGCAAACCCTACAGCTTCCTATAACGTTGATGTCTTTCAAGTAGCACAAAGAAGGGATGTCGATCCCTGCTGCCCTGGCAGCTTCTATAATCATGGTACCTTCTTCAACGGTTACTTGCTTCCCATCTATGGTCAAGGTTACCAATGCCATCCCTCTCCCCCCTTACTCTTTCACGTCACACCGCAGGCATCGTCCGGCTTCGCGCTGGGCCTCGCGGGCTTCATAGCCTAGTTCAACTTCAACAAAAGAGGTAACCCTGTCTTCCACAGGCAAGCACCTTACATCCGCTCTCGGCATCTTCTCTTCAATAACAGGAGC
This sequence comes from Candidatus Fermentithermobacillaceae bacterium, assembly GCA_012837895.1. Taxonomy (GTDB): domain Bacteria; phylum Bacillota; class Sulfobacillia; order Fermentithermobacillales; family Fermentithermobacillaceae; genus DTU015. The sequence goes on from DUQH01000102.1 coordinate 45,584, forward strand.
AGTGAGCTTCCGTGCGTGCTTGGACCTGGGCACTACATCAGCGGTTCCTCCAAGATATTGGTTAATCGCGGCAGCAGCTTTCTTGCCGCCTTCGATAGCTTCGACCACAGTTGCCGGACCTGTCACACAGTCACCCGCGGCAAACACACCGGGGATGTCCGTTGCCATAGTTCTCGGGTCGACTGCAAAGGTGCCGTCCCTGTTGATATCAAGCCCGGTGCGGGCAAACCCGTCTGATTCAGGGTTCTGTCCTATGGCTGCAATGAACACGTCACAGTCAAGGTCGAACTCACTGCCTTCTACAGGATAAGTCCTGCGGCGGCCGGATGAGTCGAATTCACCTGCAACCATCCTGACACACCTGACCTTTTCGACCTTACCATCACCCAGCAGCTCCACTGGGTTAACCATAGCTTCAATGGCGATGCCTTCTTCAGAAGCTGCCTCAATCTCCTCGGGCTCAGCAGGCATATCTTCACGGCGGCGCCTGTAGACAACTGTTACCTTTTCCGCACCCAGCCTTCTTGCAGAGCGGGCAGCGTCCATGGCAACGTTTCCGCCGCCTACCACTACCACTTTCTTGCCGGTAAAGTCTATCTTCTTCCCGAGGTTGAGATCCCGCAAGAAAACTACCCCAGGAATTACCCCATCAAGAGCTTCGCCTGGAATGCCCATTGCCCTGTCTTTGTGAGCGCCGATTGCTACGAACACAGCGTCGCAATCGTTAGTAAGCTGCTCCCAGCTCACATCTGTGCCCACTTTGACTCCTGTGCGGATGGCCACTCCAAGGCTCTTTATGACCTCGATATCCTGATTCAAAGCGTCCTTAGGCAGCCTGTACTGGGGAATACCCACTGCCAGCATACCTCCGGCCACCGGAAGCGCTTCGAACACTGTTACCGAATGTCCCTGCAAGGCAAGGTAATAAGCTGCGGTCAAGCCTGCAGGACCGGCACCCACTACAGCTACCTTTTTACCTGTAGGCGCTTTGGCAGCCGGCCTGGGCTTGGTGCCACGGTTGCCCAAGGCCCAATCCGAGGCAAACCGCTTGAGTTCCCTGATGGCAACCGGCTCATCAAGCTGGGCTCTCCTGCACCTTGATTCACATGGGTGATGGCAGACCCTGCCGCACACTACCGGGAACGGGTTTTCTCTCAGGATTTCTTCATAAGCTTCATCGAAGCGGCCTTGCCTGATAAGGTCAACGTAGATAGGAACGTCGACATGAGCGGGACACGTGTTCTGGCACGGTGCATCAAACAATGCCGCACACACTGAAGCGGGACATTTCTTGTCCTTAATATGAATCTCGTACTCTTCCCTGAAGTACTTGATTGTGGACAGCACAGGGTTGGGAGCGCTTTGTCCTAAGCCGCACAACGCGCTTTCTTTGATAGACTCGCCTAATTCCACCAGGAGCTCAATATCCCCTTCCCTGCCTTCGCCGCGGGTGATGCGCTGGAGGATTTCCAGCATCCTCTTAGTTCCTATCCTGCACGGGGCACACTTACCGCATGACTCAGACTGGACAAACTCCAAGAAGAACTTGGCCAGGTCTACCATACAGGTGTCCTCGTCCATGACCACGAATCCGCCGGAACCCATAATGGTACCCAACTCAGCCAGTGACTCATAATCCACAGGCGTGTTGAGGTACTCAACAGGTATGCACCCTCCTGAAGGGCCTCCGGTCTGAACCGCTTTGAACCTCTTGCCGTCAGGAAGCCCGCCGCCGATGTCGAACACGATTTCGCCAATGGTGGTACCCATGGGTACTTCTGCAAGCCCGTTGTTATTGATGTTGCCGGCAAGGGCAAACACCTTGGTGCCCTTTGACTTCTCAGTACCAATAGAGGAAAGCCACTCGGCGCCTTTCCTCAATACGACAGGCACATTCGCGAAGGTTTCGACGTTGTTGATGACAGTGGGCTTACCCCACAACCCCTCGTTGGCAGGGAAAGGAGGCCTTGGCCTGGGTTCACCCCTTTGACCCATTACTGAATTCAACAGGGCAGTTTCTTCGCCGCACACAAAAGCGCCCGCACCCAACCTTACGTCAATGTCAAAATCGAACCCGGAGTTGAGGATGTTCTTGCCAAGCAGCCCCAATGCACGCGCATCTTCTATCGCCTTGTAGAGCCTTTCAACTGCAAGGGGGTACTCGGCGCGGACGTAAACATAGCCTTGGGAAGCGCCCACGGCATAACCGGCTATGGTCATTCCTTCCAATAGTTTGTGCGGGTCACCTTCGATTGTCGACCTGTCCATGAAAGCTCCCGGGTCCCCTTCGTCAGCATTACACACGACGTACTTGGGGGAACCCTTAGCTTTGGCTGCAAATTCCCACTTAAGGCCGGTGGGAAACCCTGCGCCGCCACGGCCTCTGAGCCCGGATTTCTTAACAACATCGAGCACTTCTTCCGGTTTCATCTGCAAGGCTTTGGCAAGGCCGAAATATCCGTTCCGCGCAATGTACTCATTGATTGATTCAGGGTTGATTATTCCACAGTTTTCCAGCACTACCCTGGTTTGCTTGCTGAAAAACGGTATCTCTTCAAAGTCAACTATTGCTGCCTCAGTTTCAGGTTCCCTGTAAAGCAGCCTCTCAAGGACCCGCCCTTTAACCAGGTGCTCCTCGACAAGCTCGGGGACATCCTCTTCGTGCACCTGGCAGTAGAAAACACCTTCAGGATACACCATCATGTTTGGGCCAAAACGGCAGAAACCAAAACACCCTGTTTCGACCACTTTTACCTCTTTATCAAGGCCGACCCGGGCAATCTCGGCTTCCAAAGCTTCTTTGAGGACAATGCTGCCCGATGCATGGCACCCGGTACCTGAACATACTAGGATGTGACTTCTGTAAAACTCCATCAGGCCTCTCCTCTCTCACTCAGGAATTGTCTTCTACGTTCAGAATCCATTGGTCAATCGGCTTGTGGTTCACGATGTGAGACACCACAATCTGCCTTCCCCGGGAAGGATCGACGTTACCGTAAACTACTTTTGGCTGCCCCGGAATTTGAACTTCTACGATTGGCTCCTTGGCACAAAGCCCTACGCAACCGGTCTCAGTAATGGCGACGTCGAACTTCCTCCTTACCTTGAGCTCATCAATGATGGCAAGCATGGTTTCCCTTGCACCTGCCGCTATGCCACAAGTCCCCATCCCTACAACAATCCGGGGACTGCCCGAAGAAGTACGGAGCTGTATATCTTGCAGTGTTTCTTCCTTCAGGCGCTCAAGATCTTCCATTGATTTCATGGAACAAACCTCCCCTGTCGGGACGATAGCCTGCCAAGCTTAAACCGCCCCTCAGTTTCTCCTCGAACTTGAAAATAAAGGCCAACTGGCCTTCCCCTTCTGTACGGATTTGCCTTGTGTCCAAGTGGAAAACGCCTTCCGGTCCTTTGTACTCAAGAACCACATCTATCAACGGATTGCCTGCCACGAAAGAAACTAAGGTAGCTGATATGTCACCTAAAGGCTGCCTGTCAGGATGGCTCAGCTTGTAGCTGACGCTGACCTGAGTTCCGCCTGACTCGTTAGAGTCTATAGATACTGAACCGCCGGCCATGGCAGCTGCCTGTGCTACCAAGGGCAGTCCTAACCCTACTTTCTTGCTGTTTGATGAGGTGTAGAAAGGATCTAGGACACGAGCTTGCTCGCTGGAATTCATACCCTTGCCGTCATCTGAAACTGCTATTTGGAGAAGATCTGCTTCTTGATCCTCAATCACGCTCACCGTGATATTCCGGGCGCCGGCATGGGCACTGTTCTGCAAAAGATCAAGCAGGTGCAATGATAAGTCTATGATCCTGTCCACCTCCCAAACTCAAGCGAAACTCACGCCCAAACACCTGACCTGGGGAACTAGTCTCCGGCAACCTGGCTGGATTCAGCCTCTGCCTGTGCCCTGTAGAAACTGATGATTGACGGTATCTTGTCTTCTGTAACCCGTCCGTGAGTGTCTTTGTTGACCGTCATAACAGGCGCCAACCCGCAGGCACCCAGGCACCTGACCACTTCAATGGTAAACAGGCCATCCTCAGTGGTGTCTCCGGCCTTTATCCCCAGTTCCTTCTCGAGCCTTGCCAGCACTTCAGGAGCTCCCCTTACATAACAGGCAGTACCCTGGCAGATTGAAATCACGTACTTGCCCCTGGGTCTCTCCCTGAAAAGCGAGTAGAAGGTAATAACTCCATAAACCTCAGAAAGAGAGACGCCCAAGATCTCAGCGACCTTGACCTGAACGTCTTTGGGTACATAACCTAAACGCTCCTGTACATAGTGAAGTACCTGCACTAAAGCCCCGCTGTCGCCTTTGTGCTTCTGGATATATTGCTCTATATCCAAGTGAATTCCGGCACAATCACACTTGTGCTCTGTGTTTTCCGACATTGCTTCCCCTCCTTCCAGTGATATGCAAACAGTTCATGTTGAACTGAACTGCACAACCTTAGCTGATGGGACATCCGGACGACCCGCTCGCTGCAAAACCTGCTCAGCCAGCTTTACGGTAATCACTGCTTGTCATGAAGACTTTGATACAGCAGTCCGGACATCTCAAAGTTGCTCCGGGGAGTCCAAAGGACGGTCACCCCTTCTCTCCTCGCCCTTTCGCACGTTTCTTCCGGAACTTCACGTTGGCACACTAAGATGCATGCTAACTCTAAGAGGCTGGCAACAGCTACGATGTTCTCGTGTGTCTGCACAGTCAGCCAAACATAACCGGGCTTAGCATTGGCCATAACATGGGACAACACGTCACCTGAATAACCGCCCTTCGCAGGCCTCAGCCGCCCCTCTGTTGAAATGGCCCTTTCTACCAGGTCAAATTTGGAGATTAAGTCTTGTACCTGCATTGATTCTTCCTTTCTATGCCTCTTGGCTATTGTGTTCTCGCTCTCCCATGGCGGGAGGACGTATTCCTGCCAGGTCTTTCACTTCTTGCGCAAGGGATTCAAGACGCTGGCGTAACTTGAATATGCAATCTGATAAAGCGCCCCGCCCAAGAACTACATCTTCTGCAAACGCCCTGCATGTAGGGGCACCGCAGGATCCGCAATCCAGGCCAGGAAGCTCGCCTAACACCTTTTCGAGCTTGGTGAGCTTGTTCTTAGCTTCCTGGGCATCATCATCAAGTCTGAAGATAGGCCTGGGAAGGATATCCACACTCATCCAGAGTGCAGGATCGTCTGGCGAAATATCTGCGATAAGGGGGTTTGGCGGTGCTTCCAGGCTGGCTTGAGCCAGGGTGCTGAGCCTGGCCCTTGCCACAAACGGGTTAGATACTGCAAGGCAGCCGCCTACACACCCGCCGGAGCACGCCTGGGCTTCAACGAAATCAATGTCGTTCAAGACACCTTTTTCAAGCTCTTCGAACACTGAGGAAACATGCATAATCCCGTCTACTGCCAAACCTCTCAGGTTCAATGCCATCAATTCGCCGCCTGACCGGCCCCATCCGATTCCATATCCTGACGACACAGGAAACTCAGCTCCTGTTGTTACCTCAGATGCATGGCGTTTCACCCAGGCATAGGCCAGGTCCATGGAAATAACCGCATCCACCACCGACCTGCCCCTGCCCACAGGCTGTCTTGCTGCCGTGATCTTGGCAGGACACGGGGAGATAAACATTGCGGCAGGTGACTTCTCAGGATGCAGTTTCTTAGCCTTGTCTTTTGCCAGCCACGCAGCAATCTCCATGGGAGCCTCGCAAGGTATGAGATGTTTCAACAAGGATGGGTACCTCACTTGGATAAGCCTGAGCACTGCCGGGCAGGAACTGGAGATCAGGGGACGTGTTGACTTGTTTGCCTTGATATACTCCCTCATGGTGACCGTTACAAGATCTGCCGCAATAGAAACATCAAACACCTCATCAAATCCCCCGTCCACGCACAAGGCAGCTTTCACCACACCTGGGGTGATATTGGAAAACTGGCCATAGAAAGAAGGCGCTACCAGGGCTATCTTGAAGTCAAAGGTGTCCAGGATATCCCAATTGTCTGCAATTGCCACCTTAGCGTTGTTGGGACACCGCCTGATGCACTCGCCACAATCTATGCACCTGTCCTCCAGGATAAAAGCTTTGCCGTCCCTTACCCTGATCGCCTCAGTGGGGCAGCTTTTTATGCAGTTGGTGCATCCCTGGCACCTCTCAGTCTCGAGCCTTACAGAATGGAAATGCGGCAACGCGCTGGTTTCCTGTTTTCCAGGTAATACCCGGCATACCACATTAGTGCCTTTTCCCAGCTTTGAAATGATCTCCATAGAGTCGGAACAAGCTTTGGCGTTTGGCAGCCCCATTCCGGCTCCGTACCCCATTTCCTTCACATGGGTCGGAGCTGTTGAGTAGCCTTCGGTCATAGCCATTTCGATATCCGCAATTCCAGGACCAGTGTCGGTTACCACTATTTCCAGAGCACCGTCTTTCCAAAAGGTACTTACAGTGCCTTGGGAGGCATGGATCACGATATTCATAGCTAGCTCGTAAGCTACAATCAATGCACGTCGCGAGGCCTCAGGCGGGAAGCCTATGCTAAGCAAAGCACGCTTGAGTTTGGACGTCTCAGTTCCTACTGTGCTAAACTCACCATTGCTCACTGAGTACTCATATATAAGCCTTTCAGGAGCAGCTACGGCCATGCCCATTGCCTCCAAACCGTTCCAATCCACCTAAGACAACAGAAGCTACAACAGCTCCTGCAAGAGCGGTTATTAGTTGGGTCACAGTCAATGATGTGTAGGCAGGCGCAGGAACCTGGGTTCCCTGTGCTATCAGATACTTTATTCCAAGGGTCATCACTGCGAATTTCCCAAGAGCAGCGAGCCCCATTGCGAGATACCTGTTGAACCTGTGGAGAAATCCCGAAACAAGCGCCAGGGTTGCGTTACCGGCCATTATAACCGGTACTGCAGGGGCGAACCCCATTATCCCTGTGATAAGCGCAATCCACGGGGTCAAGAGTCCTACCAAAACACCACTGACAGGGCCAATATATATCGACGCCACATACAAGATCGCGTTTATACCTGGGCCTGTGATGGGTTGGCGCAAATTGAGGGCTTGGAAGGCAATAGCTACGCCGGCGATAACTGCAGTTCTAACAATAGTCCGTAAATCCATGTTCAATATGGTGACTCCCTCTCCCCCACGCTCATACTGCAGCATGGCAATGAAGTTTTGGTCCTTAGGACTAACTTCTTATGTTTTACGGTACAAAAAATTGCAGGAAGAGGTGTTAGCTGCGATGTGGAGTGTGTAACACTATTCTTACTTGTTACTACAACGTTGCTGCGATGGTTATGTGAATGCCAACTTCCCGTTTGTGATGATTCTCACTATCACGGCTAATTCTACCACAAAGCATGGTGTAACTCAATCAAGAAACACCGGGTAACCCGAACCGCTTCACACTGTTGGAGAGGTCCGCCTGGCGTGCAAGAATCCCGCATGATGCACTGCCAGAACAAGCACGAAAGCAATGATATACAATGACCATAGGGTCCGGACCGGAGTAAAGAACATCAGGATATTCTGTACCCGGGCCGCCATCACTATGGCAGGTAAGAAAAACATCTGAGGCCCAACACCTAGTACGCCCGATGAGAACTGTCCCTGGGCTAACTGAAACATAACAAGGGCAAAGCTGACTATCGCAAAACTGTTGCCCGCCAGTATAGATTCGGTCTTGGATTTAGTCCACTTGGCTGATAGGCGTCCGGCGAAGAACCAGTAAAGGTAAAACAAGGCGCTGAAAAGGGTAATGATCGCACCGTGCCAACCAAGCTTCATCATCGCGCGGTCGAGTAAATAGCCAAGCACAAACGGAGACATTGCCAACAGGTGGATCTGGGGTTTTCTCATAAGACTCCCCTCTCTCCCGGATATTTGGGCAAGTCAAAACAAGGCCTGCTTTTACCCCCTGTACAGCCCCTCAGCCCTGGTGATATCCATTACAAAAATAATCCCTGCACCTGGCTTATCTATATCCAACTTATTCTTTACTGAGTTCACGATAGCATCAGTCTTATCTGTTCTCGAGATGATTAGGATAATGTCTTTCTCAGGTTCAATCTGGAGATTGAACAGCCTTTGTTTTTCCTGACTGGCCGCACCCCTGCCATGTATGATGGTGCCTCCTGTAGCACCTGCAGATTTTGCAGCTTCCAGTACCTCATCTCTTGAGCCTTTGGGTACAACAACGAAAATGGCTTCACAATCCAAATCGTTCACACCTTCCTTTTTCTCTTTGGGAGAAATAGCTTGTGAACCATCAATCTTCGAGGCCAAATACTTTACCGGCATGGAAAACGCGATACCGCGGTGGGGTTTATTCAGGCCCAATTTCCTGATTACTTCATCATATAACGCATCTTCCATAGATTCATCTATGGCCGCCAGGAAAATTTCCTTGCGTGTATCCAGGATGCCCAGCAGATTCAACATATCACTGGATACGGTACCCCGTCCTAAGAAAACAGTGCCGCCCTCGCCTCCTAAGTTCCTGTATATCTCGAACATCTTGCTTCCCTTGCCGAAGTCCAGAATGGACCAAAACAGGAGCTTTCCATCTCTTGGAGAGTCCATGGCTAATTGCCCTCCTCTCTGAGTTGAGTGCTTGAGGCCCTTCTTTCCGCTGATTGAACCAGGGCCCCTAGAACCTGTATAGTCACCAGTGGCATCATAGCTACCATAGCGATGACTCCAAATCCGTCAACCATCACACTTGCCGTGGGAATGGCGCTTGCAGCCCCCTGTGCAAAGGCCAAGACAAACGTTGCTGTCATAGGCCCTGAAGCTACGCCTCCTGAATCAAAAGCTATACCCACAAAAATAGGAGGCACTCTGTAAGATAAGATTACCCCTAAAGCAAAACCAGGCAACAGCAAATGCCACAACTTGAGTTGCGGTATCATGATCCTAAGCATTGACAAACAAACCGCAAGGGCAATACCTGCTGACAACGCTACCAAGATCACTTTTCTCCTAATCCTGCCTGCGGTAACCTCTTCTATCTGTTCGGTCAACACATGCACTGCGGGCTCAGCCAAAACAACCACCATACCCAAGATGAAACCAATTACAGGTAGGAACCATCTATGATTAGCCGCTATATACTCGCCCATGTACCTCCCGACTTCCATGAACCCGGCATTCACCCCGGTTAAGAACAAGACAAGCCCTATATATGTGTACAACAGACCTTTCAGGATTGAACCCCTGGTCCTCTTGTTCAACTTGAACGATTTCCAATCAAAAATCAGAAACAGAATAGTGAGGGGCGCCAAAGTGAAAACGGAATCTCTTATCATCTGCGGGAACAAGCGCACATAAGGCGCAAGTATCCCTACGTTTGGCACGAAAGGATCCGCCGCCTCTTGAATATTTCTGAGGCCCATTACAATACTCATTATCATGATGGCGAAAATCGGCCCAGCGGAAGCTTGGCCTACCATGCCGAAACTGTCTTCTTCGAAGGTGTCTCCGCCCTTCAATTGAGACACGCCATAACCCAAGGCCAGGATAAAAGGTGTTGTCATTGCCCCTGTAGTAGCTCCTGACGCATCTACCGAAATTGCCAGGAACTCCTCTGAAGTCTTGAGTCCAAGCAAGAAGATAAATGAATAAGCTATTGTGAACACAACGTTTAACGGCTTTGAATACAGTATCCTCAACAATCCTACCGCAACCATTATTCCCACACCGGCCGAAACTACTATCAAGACAAGGGAACTGGGTATGACGCCTCCAGAGGCCAGCCCCACTTGATCCGCTAGGATCTGCAGGTCAGGCTCGGCAACGGTAATGAGAAACCCCAGCGAAGCGCCGAGGATACCTACCAACCACGGATTATTTGATTTGGCGAGAGCATGTCCCATGAGGTTCCCAATAGGCTGGACACCTAAGCCTGCACCAAACAGGAATATCCCAAGTCCTATTGTCACGACCACGGCGCCTATTATGAACCGGATGAGGAGAGTGCTTTCTATGGGTACCACCGTCAGACTTAGTATGATAACGATAATCGCTATGGGAAACACCGATAACGATACCTCTTTCAATCGTTCCAGCAGTATGTTCAAGTAATCTCTCCTTTCCGCATCCACATATTACGCACACCGGCGTCACGAACCTCACATACTCCAGTTGTTTGGTATGTAAGCGCACACACTATCACCATTTCATCATACTATTGAAACCTGGACAAGGCAATCTATCAGCCTTGAACCTGGGGTAACGCTGGCAATACATAAGCAAAAGCCCCGCCGCCACCGCGGCGGGACTTGCTTTTTCCATTGGTTCTCCTATTGGGCCATGAACATCTCTATGTCGTCATCAACTGTACCGGTGCCTGAGATACCGAAGTTCTCCACAAGCACCTTGGCAACATTGGGTGACAGGAATGCGCGTTGGTAATGGTGATGAACAAGCTGTTGAGTGCCTGATAATTAAGATCCTCGAGCTTGCTGACATCGATCTTCCCTTTGACGACGATATCCGAAATTCCCTTAAGTGTGTAAATCAGGAGGTCTTGAAGTTTTGCCACTTCCTCGTTCTTGCCACAAACACCTCTTACAGTACAACCTGTGTTTCTAGTGGTCTCTTGGCACTGATAACAGAACATACCCATGCTCTTTCCTCCTTTGTTCTCCTATGAGTCATCTCTCTCTGCTTTGTATAGCCTAGAGATGGATGAATGATATTAGAACCAATTGTCTGGATGCTTTTCTTGTTTGGTAACTGGGGATATATAGATTAGGAGTGAACTGAACAATCAAGTCAAATGGCGTCTTATGTAATTTGGTGGCCCGGTGATCCCACAGCTAACCGGAGCTTTGCAGGGCTCCATGGAGGCTGTAAGGCAGTCACGCTTCTACTCTAAGACAAATCCCTTAAAGTCGACTTTGTCACAATCGCCCGTGTAAACCTCCAGATGAATCAGGCCCAGGTCATGCAAACCCAGGTTAGTTTCAAGAGAGCTAAGCGTTCGGGCTTCGCCGTTGATTTTGACGTAAGTGAGGGAATTCACTTCGCTTTTGTATGCGGTCAGGCTAAGTGGCCTCTTGGCGTTGTTAAACACCCAGAAATCCATGATCTTAATATCCTGCTTGTCATGTTTGGTGTAATTAGCGAACACTTTGAAACCGCGGGTCGGCGGGTAAGCTAAAGTCAGTTTGTCACTGGGAACACTTGTCACTGCTTTTTGACTGGAGAAATCCAATTGGCATTTGCCCCCGGCCCAAACGGTTCTGGGACAAAAGTGGGCAAACAGTAAGCCAGCTTCGTAGATGTGTCCGAGATTTCCGAGGTGCAATCCGTCTGGAATTAACTGGAGGAGGCTATACGAACTGTGCTGCAGGAACAGCTCGGTATATTTGTTCACGTCAATCAATTCCAAACTGTACGATCCTGCGATTTCCCTCTTGACCTCGTTTGCGATTGAGTTAACTGATTCGCCGGTCCGCAGCGGGTAGAACCTCGTAAAATCGCTATGCACGCCTGGTTCTACGACTGCCTGGGTGGTTAGCAAGAACGGCTGGATGCCCTTTTCATAGAAGCGCTCCACCATCTCAATGACATCTTGCTTGAAACCTGCGCGATAAGCTTTGGCTGATGAATAGATCAGGCGATCATTGATGCCATAGCCGATACCAACCATCTTCACGTCGGCATAAACTGATGTATGTCCCCATTCCCTCTCGAAATTGTCCAGGGCCCACTTGATGTACATCCCGGTATGGCCAGCGTTGTATATCCTCAAGATGCTGTTGCCTGTTGCTTTCCGCAGATGTGCTTCCAGCAGTCTCGGAAAAGCATTAGGGTCTTGGTTGTCCCTTCGCTCTGCCGTCAAGTGCTGGATGCTGTTGTCTGTCCCAAAACCATCCACAGTGCTGTCTCCTGCAATGGCCACAGGGAATTTCTCACCGCTTAACCACGCGGCCCATGCATCGTTTAGTGTGTACAGTCGCGGCATGTGAAACGTCACCTCTAGCATCTGGGCTTATGACCTAGGTAATATCTGCAAAGATCTCATGTATGTTGCCATCAGGGTCTGCAAACAGTGCCGTTCTCTGATTTCCCCCTGTCAAACAAATCAATCGAGTTCTGGGCGTGCCAGATCTGGCCGGTCTGGCACGCCCTCCAATTCTTCATCAGATAGACCTAGACCTCTTGTCTCTCAAAGGCAAATATCCCAACACTCAAGAACAACACCGTTGAAACCAATGCGGACAGAAGCGCCGGAAATGCCTCTGACAAAGACATAGAGCCGGACAACAGGGAATGTGGATACCCAGTGAGGCTGCCCGGGCAGAAGCGGCTCAGTTTCTGCGAAAACGCGGGTAAGAGCGAACTGAGAATGAGCAGGCCCACGCTAACCCCTCCTGCGGCCACCTGCGTCTTCATAACCGCGCTGGCACCTACAGTAAACCCTATAACGTAGATAACATATACAGCAAATACCGAAGTGGCCTGCAGTGAAAGGGCCACGGAAGCCGTCCCGAAAAGTATCTTTGTATATATGCAGCAGGCCAGATACGCCGGAATCATGGACAATAGCACCAGCAAGACGGCAGCGCCGAACTTGGCGATAACCCAAGCTGTTCTGGACACCGGCTTAGACAGAATCATAGTAGCTGTACCCCTGTGCTTCTCCTCGGCCACTCTGCCCATGAACATCAGGATAACAGCGATAATCCCTATCTGATTCAAATTCTTGAAAAACTGGTCAAAAGCATCTATCCAACTCATCTCGGGCACAACGATTTCCATGTTGCTTAAGCCTGCCAAAATATCTGGCAGCAGCTTCGTTATTACCGGGCTGGCGAAACCGAAAACCAGAAAAAGCAGGGGGATAACGTAGATCTTGTAGGTCTTAAGTATCTCTGTCACCTCTTTGCGAAACAGTACCCTAGCTCCCATCAGGTTTCACCAACTTCACGAAAATCTCTTCCAAATCAGGTTCCCGGCTTTCCATGCGGATGATACCCACCCTGGTTTCAGCTAAGAGTTCCGGAAGACCTCTTGCGGCTTTTTCAACTTCTGATGCTCCAAGTTCAAGCACATTCCCCCTGACCTCAATGCGCTCACACCAGTGAACCTCTCCCAGTTTCCTAACCAGATCGTCCGGCACTTCTGTAACTTCAATTTCAACTGTGCGTCCTCCGTATTTGCGTCGCAACTCAGCAATGTCACCTTCTGTGATGAGTTCACCACGGTCGATGATAGCCACCCGGCTACAAACACGTTGTACATCGGCCAGGATGTGACTGGAGAAGAAAACAGTAACCCGGTCCTTGAAGGCGTTGATGCTGTCCAGCACTTCCTTACGCCCGATTGGGTCCAATGCGGAAGTAGGTTCATCCAAGAACACCACTTCCGGATCGTTGATCAGGGCCTGGGCCAAACCGAGCCGTTGTTTCATACCCCGTGAAAATCCGCCTATCCTATTCTTCTCCTTGTGCAGACCTACCAGCTCAAGCAGCTCTTCAATCCTTCTGTTCAGTTTCGCAGAACCCAGGCCGAATAACTCTCCAGCAAAACGCAGGTACTCCCGGGCAGTCATCCAGTTGTAAAACACAGGCACATCCGGCAAGAATCCTACTCTCTGTAGGTAGCTCCGGTCTTCCCTTATGCTCCTTCCCAGCACCCGGACATCCCCCGCTGTGGGTTTGGCCAGTCCCAGCAGCACCCGGAGGGTGGTGGTTTTCCCGGCGCCATTCCGGCCAAGAAAACCAAAAACCGTTCCTTTGGGAACATGAAGAGTCAGCTCGTTTACCGCCGTCACCGGGCCGAACTTCTTGGTAAGTCTGTCGATCTCGACAGCTGCCATGCTCTCCCTCCTACTCTTCCTTCCTACCGAGTACTAGGTAAACGATTGGGCCCAGATACTGTAGAACAACAATCGCAGCTCCCCACAACCATTTCTTGCTTCCCGGCATGTCTTTTCTCTTCGTCAGATCTATAAGCGCTATCACTATCAGTGCCAGGTTGACCAGAAACAGGGGAAGCAAGAGCGGCCAGGTTTCCCACAACATTTCCATGGGTTCGCACCCCCTAAGATTTAGTAGATAATGAAGAGTCCAGAACACGGCCTCTCAAGCCAGGAATTTCCTAGCATTCCCGGCATCTCATGATTCTCAGCATCACGCCGCCAAGGTAAAGGGTAGAGGCAACTGTAAGGGTAAGACCGAGCGCAGCCTGGATGAACTCACTATTTGTGAGGGTTTTTGTGAATAGGGCGATGCCTAGAACTAAGGCCGTCAGAAAAAACATACAGAATGAGATAGAAACCGCTACCGCGGTTCTACAGTTGCGTTCGATGACGCTTTCTCGGTCGCTGAACGCCTCAGGGCGAACGTCGTCATATGCCTTGCGCCAGATATAGACGCTGGCCATCCTGCCAAGATACTCCCAGCCAAATTCCTCGTAAATGGCGCGGTAATCCTTTCTGGGCGCAGCTTGTAGGTGTAGACATAGCGATACTTCCGCGGGGTACCCCGCTTGAAAACCATAAGAAACGAACTCCATTGAGTGATGCGATCAACATGCCATCCTTCAGAGGCCATCTGCTCCAACCATCTTTCGAAACCGGCCGGAACAACATTGCGGAATCCTGGCAACCAGACTGTTCTCTTGTCTTTCATAGCAGCACCTCCGCGTGTTGATACAGTTCAGCAATACGTGCCGCTTCCTCGCGCAA
>DUQH01000088.1 GCA_012837895.1 Candidatus Fermentithermobacillaceae bacterium
AGCGGTACTCTGAAACTGTACGACTTTGACGTAGAATATGTGGGTGTAGACGGATTTGACGACCTTAAGGAAGGTGACATACTCCATTACATTTACGATGCCGACAACGATAGCGCCCTTATCATTGTGGCAAGGGATGTTGTCAAGGGTACGTTGACCGAGATCACCTATGACAACAAGATCAAGGTCGATGGCAAGACCTTCTCTGTTTCCGAAACTATTGTGGACGCATTGAAGGACGAGGTCGGCAAGGACGAGGTCGGCAAAGTCGTCGTAACCCTGTACCTTGACAAAGATGGCAAGGTATTTAAGTCCGAGTCAGAATCTGCACCTGAGGCAATCTACGGTGTAGTCCAGGCGGTAGCATTAAGAGTCGTTGACAAGGAAGTGAGAACTTTCCACAAGGTTCTAACGCTTGAAGGTGAAGTAGAGTATATCTTCGCAGGTACAGAGGATAACCCGGATGAAGACGCCAATGGTACAGAGGAAAACCCGGATGAAGGCGACGTTGGTACAGAGGATAAGCTGAATGTAGGCGACGTTATTAAGATCACTCTCAATGGAAAGGGTGAAGTGACCTACACTAAGCTGTCCGTAGAAAAAACAGGAACAGTGGTAGGACGTGTTGCGAAGGAGAACAAAATCAAAATCAACGATGGTACCACCGGATATACCTACACCGAGAACACTCTCTGGGTAGAGGGTGAACCAGGCGAATACGTAGAGCGCCCGCTGCCTTACATCGATGACGAAGTCACTTTATATTTCGACGGTGACAAAGTAGCTGTAGGGATAATCAAGTAGACTCTACTCTAGATTACTGGAGGAGGCATCCTTTGACGGGGTGCCTCCTCTTCTTTCTGTGCTTCCGTTGTTATCTGGCGCAGAACTCCAGTACCGCGGTTAATATCTTGCCCGGGAGTCAGACTACGTGAGCCCTGGCACTCCTAGTAGATCACAATCGAACCATATTGCTATGAGACTGAAACCTTCTTGCAATCACTTCCGTCAAAACCTCTGAATGGGTGCACAGTATGTCTGGGAATGGAAGGTTTAGCCTGTGTTCTCCAGAAGTATTACTTATAGTGTTGACATACGGAGGGCTTGTTGAAGATGTTGCATAGAAAACTTGCTCCAGTTGCATTGGTATGCTCCTTTGTGTTGCTTACCCATTCCGCAGTTCGCGCTGCTGCGCCTCCTGCTGACGATGTGGTGTTGGTGCTTAATGCAACAGATGTGATGGTCGGCTTCGGAGATGGATATATGGGTTGGGACGAAACCCTTACCAGGGCACAGGCTGTCAAGATCATAATCGCCGCCATGGGCTACGAAGACCGTGCAAGGGAGTCGGTTACCATTTATCCCAGATTTCCCGATGCAGGTCGCGACCACTGGGCTTTCAGGTTTATCAGCTTAGCTTGCGAGTTTGGCATAGTCAAAGGTTTCCCCGATGGAACGTTCAAGCCCGAAAAGCATGTTACAAGAGCCGAGTACCTGGTCATGTTAGCCCGTATGTACCATGTGTTGGGCGGGATTTCTACTAATGGAAGTGGTTCTCTTTCACTTGAGCCGCAATGGATGGCTGAAGAGGTAACTAAGGTGCCGGACTTGCTTTCAGTGCTCCAGCCAAGGCAGGGAGAGTCTTTCGATGCTGACATATTGCGGGCCGAAGCCGCAACACTCATTTACGGCCTTATGGATAAATTCGGACTTATATATGACCTCACAGGTATTGTTGTTGAAGTAAGGCCAAACGAGATTGTGCTGATGCCACGGGGTTCAAGTGAGCGTATAGTTATAGGGTTGTCGTCTGACACCAAGTGTGTGCAAGGTACACAGCAGGTTTCGATAAGCAATAATATCGCCGGCAAAGGAGCGCATATCATATTGGGCAGGGGCGGAGTGTGTGCGCTCTTGCGGATAGATTAGCCGGGAAGAGAGGTCAAGAGTTTGAAGAAGATAATCGGTATTTTTCTCATCGTCTTCATAATATCCGGTATATTCCTGGTAGAGGACCAACCCCAGCTTGAAGCTTCAGCCGCTGATTCCGAGCACGCGGAGGTTGCTTCGTTTCAGAAGGTTGTTGACCCGAACGCTTCTTACGCAGCCTTGAGGAACAACCTGGCGGCGATAGGGGCTGACCTCATCATACGGGGATTCGGGGCCACCGGAATCGGCCAGGTTATAGGTATCGTCGACACAGGCGTGGATCCCTTCATGCCAGGGTTCAGAAACGCGGACGGGACACTGAGGATAAGGAACTGGACCGACATCACCAAAGAAGGTAAAGCTATTATCTTAGGGACGTACCGGTCAACCGGCGGCTTCATATATGTAAATAATGTGAATCTAAACGTAGATAGTCTAAAGAGCAAGGGCGGGACCTATGTCGTGGGCCTTCTGCCTGGAATTATCTCACAACAGCTCCCGTCCAACCCGGACGTATATTTCGTGGCTTACGACCCCAACCAAGCAGGGGTTTTCCAGGCAATAGCGCTGGATACCAACATGAATCTAGACTTCAGCGATGACGCTGTTATCTACGACTACAACGCTTCCCGGACCGGCACTATAATCCAAGTGGATGAACGCAAGGCGATATCGCTGGTTGTAAGTTCAATAAGCCAGAAGGGCGACGAGGTCATCTTCGGATTTGACCTGCACGGCCACGGCACGGGAATGGCATCTCTGGTTTCAGGCTACGACAGGGAACAGGGCGGTGTTGCCCCAGGTGCAGACCTGGTGGTCGCCAAGGCAATCAGCTCTACCGGTCTCGGCAGTTGGAGCAATATTATCAAGGGCATAGAATGGTGCCTGAACCATGGAGCAGGTGTAGTGCTTGTAGGGGCTGTATCAGAAGAGCCGGTATCCCAGTCATTGTGGAATTCTGTAGAACAGCTTGCACGGTCAAAGAAGGCTCATATAGTGATGCCTGCAGGCAACAAAGGCCCAGGGGCCGGGACTCTTACCGTGGGCAGTTCCTGGCCGGGGCTGGTGATAGCTTCAGGCTACTATCCTTCAACTACCTTCCGGGCTCTCTTCGGGCGGGAGATCCCACATGACATGTTCTACCCGTATTCTTCATGCGGCCCTGACCTGGAGGGTAACCGAGGTATCGACATCATGGCCCCTGCTATAGCCCCGGTACCCGAACCCGGCTATCACCAGAGGCTTCAGTTTGCCCTCATGGACGGGACTTCCGCTGCCGCGGCTTACACAGCGGGGGCGGTTGCCCTGTTGAGGCAGGGCGCTGTCCGTTTCGGGCATGACCCCTTGGAAGCAGCTGTCTTGAGCCTCCTGGAAGGGGCAAACCGCTTGGCAGGACTTGAGCCTGTGGAACAGGGTTACGGAAGAATCAACCTGGTGACAGCTTGGTCGATCATTGTAAGGGGCATTGAAGATTCAAGGATTACGCTGGTCCGCAAGTGGATGGGAGAAGCAGATGACACTGATGTATGGATAAAGGGCAGCCAATTAGGCGCCCTGCCCTTGTGGATCGACAATCTCTCCACCAGGGTCAGGCGCGTACAAATAACTGCCACAGAAGATTGGCTCAAGAGCCAGAGTATGTACCTTGACATAATGCCCGTGGATCAAAGAACGACGGTAATATACGGCTTAGGAGAGCTTGCCCCGGGTTTCCATTCAGGCGAAATTCTGGCCGATGACCCCGGTACCCAGGGGGTAGACGGCAGGATGGTTATCAGCGTCGCCATACCCAATGAGTTTTCGCATGATGGCGAGGCAGGTTTCCCGGTAACTTTCGATCCAGGAACCGGCTTAGAGAGGCGCTTCCTGGAAGTACCCGAAAGCGCTCAGGCACTCTCGGTTACAATGGATGTCCTGGGTGGGGGAATGCGTTTCATGCTGTACAATCCTGACGGGATACTTGTGGAGCAAGGATGGATTGAGGAGCAGGCAGTTTGCAGAGTAGGCTTACCCAAATCCGGACTCTGGCAGCTATGCTTGTTCAGGGACCCGCAGGACGGAGATCTGGCCAACAAGGCAGCGGTAATCGTGAGCACTGCCCTTGAAGGCGTGAGCGTCACGGACCTTGGCGCATCAGACGGCGTTCAACACTTCATCATAAAATCAGATGACACGTTGCCTGTAACCTTGAGTTTCATAGGTTCAAACGCTGCCGAAGAATGGCGGGACAGAAGGTCTCAATTGGTCCCGACCCAGCAAGCTACCTTCTTACCGCCTCTGGAGATCACTCAGGATGTTGAAACCATCTGCCTCAGGTTTGGCACGGGCAGCTCCAGTTCCTTGAAAGGTTACATCTACTATCTCGACGAAACCACCGGCAGATGGACTGAAATCGCAACGTCCGGGACAGACAGCACCGGCCTGGCACAGATTTGCCTCCAAGAGCCACTCAGGGGCAGGTACATGGCTTGCATCGAAGGTTCATCGGCCATAGGCTCTTCGTGCTACGCTGAGATAGACTTCCTTGTGGTCAAAGGCGGGCAATCAAGCAGGGTTCCTGTGGTGGGCAAGCTTAACTTGCTGAACCCGGGAGCAACGCCCATGCAGGTTGCAACTGCCCGGACACCGGCCGCACCAGGAGTGTTCGTAATCAAGAAAGGCGCTAACGGCGACATCTTGGGTGTGGTAGAAAGGGCAGGCGCGTTTCAGCCTGCTCTGGTACAATTGGGCGGGACAGGTGACTTGAGGACAATACGTGCCTTCCTGAGCGATGATCTGGCTCCTGTTGATGCCTACGTTACTGTGGGCAACTCAGCTTACCAGCTTCACAGGGGCATGATTACCGTGCCCCTTCCTTCAGCGGAACACGGCGAGTACCTGGTACCCGGGAACAGAGGTATGCTTCGTTTCGGAAGCAGATGAAAAACTGTGAGACGTTATACATAGGGCACATCCGGTGCTGCGTTTGGGGTATTTTTCGGAGGAGTGAATAACATGTTAAGCAGGCGACCAACTCGACGCAGAAATACAGTCCTAGTTTTGCTCCTTGCATTATTGATTCTGAATGGGGCAGCCGTACCCGCTTTTGCCCAATCAGAATCCGTAGGGTCTAAGCCTACCACGATCCAAATCGACCTTCCGGCAGAAGAAGCGGAGTTATTCGAATTATTTCAGCAGATAAAAGATACGATACTCCTCCTCTATCCCAAGTCCGTTGATATTGACGAGCTTTACCAGGGCGCCATGAAGGGGCTCTTGGAAGCTCTCGACGATCCTTATTCTGAATTCATGGACCAAGCAGAGTTTGAAGCCGTGTACCAGGACCTTGAAGGCGAGTTTAGCGGCATAGGGGTGACCATACAACTCATAAGCGGCAACATTACCGTGGTGAGCGTGTTCAACGGCTCTCCGGCCCAAAGGGCAGGTATGATGGCCGGCGATGTCATAATCAGGGTGGACGGCACTGATCTTCAAGGGAAGGGTTTGCAAGACGCCTCTGCCTTGCTCAGAGGCGAGCCCGGCACACACGTTGATGTGACGGTGCTCAGGCCCCGGACAGGCGAGACCCTGGTTTTGCATATGGTGCGTGCCCGCATATCAGCATATCCGGTTGAAATGGAACATCTGGGCGACGGCATGTTCTACATGCGCATCAGCCAGTTCACGTCAATCACGGGCAAGAACTTCTCAGTGCTCATGGAGCACATACGCAGACAAGGCGCAAAGGGCCTTTTGCTCGACCTCAGGGACAACCCTGGCGGGCTTCTGGACAGCGCAGTGGAGGTCGCAGGCGAACTGGTGCCAAGAGGGCCAATCGTGGAGCTCAGGCGGAAACAGTTGAGGCAGGTAATAAGCAGCGACAAGCACAGGGAGCCTATCCCAACTGTCATCCTTATCAACGGAGGTTCAGCCAGCGCCGCTGAGATAGTGGCGGGCGCCGTGAAAGACAGGGGCAAAGCTATCCTCGTCGGGGAAACCACCTTCGGCAAAGCCAGTGTACAAGCCATGTTCCCTGTTGAAGGCGGCGGTGGTTTCAAGCTTACCGTAGCTGAATACTTCACCCCATCGGGAACCCGGATATCCGGGGTGGGCATAAAGCCCAACGTGGCAGTAGAGCAGGAGTATGTAACACTGCCTGGCGCTGTGGTGTACAGCCGGGGCATCACAAGGGGTACCGTGGGGCTGGATGTTCTGGCGCTGCAGAACGCCTTGGAGTTTCTCGGGTACAATCCGGGCACGCCAGACGGCATTTTTGGGTCCCAGACGGAGACTGCGGTCAAGGCCTTCTTAGGAGATTACGGAAGGCAATACACGGGCAGCGTGGGTCAATCTGAGGTTTCAGCAATAAACGGTGCGGTGTCTGACAAGGCCGTTAATCTGCCTGACAACGTATTAGAAGAAGGTAAGGAAATCCTTAGAACCTGGTTGGAGATGCATTAAGTAAGACCTATCCGGTGCACGCCTTGCCCAGATGTGAAGCCCGGAACACAATCCGGGCTTATTTAATCTGTGCGCCGGGCACGGGCGGGTTTGCGGCCGCACAGGTGAATAAAGCCCTTGACTCTGCCTGTTGGCATCGTCGAGGGCTTCTCGGCTTCATTGTCAGATGATCATGCTGTCAAGCGCGCTCAAGACCTTCCGAGTTCAGTGCACCCGGCCAAGATCTTCATGTAACCGAAAGCCTTCCGCACGACTTCTGCGGTGGCTTCCTCGGGATCGCCGGGCAGGAAACTGCCGCACACGGCCAGCGCAAACGGCCGTTCAGAGCAGGGATAGATGATACCTGCGTCCACAGAGAGGTTGCCCAAACCGCCGGGCTTGTTGGCCCTCTTGACGTCGGCGGGCAGCCCCAGAGTGAACGGTCCTGTCTTGCGCAAACACAAGATGGAGAGCACATCTTCGGCGACGCCGTCGGCAATGCCGTCCCGTTCTTGGATCTTGGCGGCCAGTGCGGCCAGTTCCCCTGGTGTGGACACGTTTTCATCTCCGCGCCTTGCAGCCTCTATATCCATCATCTTGCGGCGAAGCATTGTGTTCTTGAGGCCCAAACACTTCATGGTCTCATTCACGAAGTCCATGGTAGCGAGATCGATGCAGATGTTGGTGGCGGTGTTGTCCGAGAGGGATATCATTAGAGCCGCCACATCGCGTAAAGAAAGATCGGCATTGTAGGTGAAGTGGCCAAGCACGCCGCTTCCTCCTACCTTATCATTGTCTTCCACCACTACCCTCTGAGACCAATCCAATTCTCCCCTGTGAACACGGATTGCCACACCGAGCAGAATGGGGATTTTAATGGTACTGGCCGTCGGGAACAGCACGTCTTCCCGGAAACCGGCCTTCCGCCCGGTCTTGAGGTCGCGGATGGAATAGCCCATGACCCCGGTGTTCCGGCACACTTCTTCGAGCTCAGCTGCCATCTTGGTCCAAATTATGTCCAATGCTTTTTCGCTCACTGTGTTCCCTTTCTAGGGGATTCATCTCCTTTCTCGCGAGTTACCCGGGTGAACCTTTCAACTAATATTGAGTCTCCATACTGCAATTTACCTCTCCGGTGCAAATTCTGCTTCTAGATACTAATATCCTGCCGGCCCGGGGTTCCTGGCCCGGCTTGATATGACCAATACTGTCTCTCGCCCTCATGTCAATCAGGGTGTGGTACCGGTGCTTGCTTCTGTCCTCCTCTGGTCCCATGTTCCGGAACTGCCAAACCGGTTGCCATAGGCATCCATTTGCCTGTAACATATTGGGTGAGGCCACTCCTGGCCACAAGCCCCTCTGGATTATCAGCCAAAGGAGTGATTTCCGTGCAAAAACCCACATCAGACCATGACAAACCTGTCGAGGCCCTTTTGCGGATCAGGGTGAGCCAGGCCGATGCCCATTACGGGGGCGGGCTGGTTGCAGGCGCCAAAATAATGGAATATTTCGGCGACGTAGCTACTGAACTGTGCATCCGCAGCGACGGCGACGAAGGCCTGTTTGCAGCATATGAAAGCGTTGAGTTCAAGGCGCCTGTGTATGCAGGAGACTTCCTCGAGGTGCGCGGCCGCATTGTGAGCAAGGGCAGGCGGTCCAGGAAAGTGGAAATGGAAGCGTACAAGGTAATCGTGCCTGAATACGACAAAGGCCCGTCCAAGGCCAGGGTGCTTGACGAACCTATCCCGGTTGCCACGGCCAAGGGCACCGTGGTGATTCCCAAAGAGTGACCGGCTGCTAACATTTCAGCGTGATAGTGAACATGCAAAAGGGAGGGCAATCTCGATGGATCCTTTGATAATCACCGTTGCCCCTATAGGGGCTGAAGTCACCAAGGAGCACAACCCTAATGTGCCTTACACCCCTGAGGAAATTGCCGAAGAGTGCTACCGCGCATGGAACGAAGGCGCGAGCCTTGCTCACATCCATGCCAGAAACCCCGACGGTACGTCCACCCAGCATCCCGACGTATATGCCAGGATTATCGAGCTGGTAAAAGCCAAGACCGACATGATCATCCAGGTTTCCGTGGGCGGGGCGGTAGGTATGAGAGTCCAGGAACGGGTGGGGCCTGTATCACTTAAGCCGGAGATGGCAACACTTACATGTGGCACATGCAATTTCGGCGACGGCATTTTCACCAATTCCGAGGCAGACATCGAGTTCTTCGCCGAAGCCATGAAAGACAACGGCGTGATGCCGGAGTTTGAGATTTTCGAGGTAGGCATGATCGAAACCGCTAAGAAACTCGCCAAGAAGCAACTGGTAGAATTGCCTGGCCACTTCGACTTCGTCATGGGTGTACCCGGAGCTATTTCAGGCGACCCCAGGAACCTCATGCACCTTGTATCGATGCTCCCGGAAGGTTCTACCTGGACTGTGGCGGGAATAGGGAGGCATGAACTGCCCCTGGGTACCATGGCCATACTACTCGGGGGGCATGTGCGGGTAGGGTTCGAAGACAACATCTATTACTCAAGGGGAGTAAAAGCTACGTCAAACGCAGACCTGGTAGCGCGGATGGTAAGGCTGGCGGCTGAGCTTGGACGCCCTGTAGCTTCACCCTCAGAAGCCCGCCGGATCCTCAAGCTGCCCAGGAAACAGTAGCACCCATGCGGAGCAACAACCGGTGCATAGCCATGGAAGCGGTAGTACGTACATAAACCGCAGTACATACATGAAAAAGATGCTAAAGACACATATTTATCAGAAAGAGGTGTACCTCATATGCAGCTTTTTTTGGACACGGCAAACATAGACGAAATCAGGGAAGCGCTTAGTTGGGGGGTTATCTCAGGCGTCACAACCAACCCCAGCCTGGTTGCCAAGGAAAAGCGGGATTTTAAGACCCTGGTCAAGGAAATTTGCGACATGGTGCCCGGTCCTGTGTCAGTTGAGGGCTTGAGCATGGATTTCCAGGGGATGATCGAAGAAGCCAGAGACCTGGCAAGCATTGCTCCCAACGTGGTCATCAAAATTCCCATGACCAAAGACGGGCTCAAAGCCGTTAAGGTGCTGTCCCAAGAAGGGATAAAGACCAATGTTACTTTGGTGTTTTCAGCAGCCCAGGGCCTTCTGGCAGCTTTGGCAGGTGCCACTTACGTCAGCCCGTTTATAGGCCGGCTTGACGACATCAGCAACGAGGGAATGAATGTGGTGCAAGACCTGGTTATCATGATGGAGAACTACAATTTGCCCACGCAGGTGATAGCTGCGTCTGTGCGCCACCCGATGCACGTGCTTGAATCTGCCAGGGTAGCGTGTCATATTGCCACTGTTCCGTACAAGGTACTCGAAGCTATGCTCAACCATCCTCTTACCGATATAGGTATAAAGAGGTTTTTGGACGACTGGGCGAAGCTCCAAAGCGGCAAGTAGGCGAAAGGTTGAGAAGGGCCCACCGGAAGCTGTGGGCCCTTGGGAAGGACGGTTCACTTGCATAAGGCCACGTGAGATGACAGACTGCACAGCCCCGGTAGTGCCCCGGAGTCTTGAGCACTACGGGCATCTTGATCAAATCTCGTACGTATGATAGTTTCAGATAGGAGTAGCTAAAGTCTTCACTGGCGCAACCCTCCATTTGAGAAAGTAAATCTCTTGAATTCCGGGATACCAGCGGCATGTTCATGCGTGAAAATCCGTGTTTCTCGAGAAGAACTTCAAATACGCCAGATTGATTGGTAGAAGAAGGTGTTAAATATGAGCGAAGATGTTGTCCACACTAAGGAACTGCTGAAAGATGTAGACGGTGAAGGTACCCCGGATGACGCGGCAGTGCAGGAGGAAACCAAGACCTCTGCGAAACCACGGACACGAAGGACCAGGAAGACCTCCAAAGCAGCCGATGAAGTTTCCGCCAAAGCCGGAGGCGAAGGCGATAAGCAGGAAGAATCTGAGGAACAGGCAGACGCCGCATCTGCCTTAGAAGAACCGGAAAAACCCAAGCGAACCCGGCGCACACGCAAGAAAAAAGCTGCTGAAGATGTTGAGACCGCTGACACTGAAGACACTCCTGAAGAACCTGCTGCTGAGGTTTCCGGATCGGGCGGCGCTGAACCCGAGGGTGAAGGTGAAGTGTTAGTTGATAAATCTAGTGAACAGGAAGATGAGGATGACCAGACAATTGAAACCCCGGAACAACCGGAAGCAGGTGACGTTATGACCGAAGCTAAACTTCTCGAGGAGCCGGCTACCGAACCCGAGACGGTTGTTGAACCTGTCGGAGAAATACCCCAGGAGCAAACTGAAGCAGAACTTACTTCCGCCAAAGCTGTCGTTTCAGATGCCACATCCACAACCAAGAGCCCGGCACGGGTACTCACAAGGACCAAACCCTCAGGGCCCACCATGGGTGAACTTGAGAACATGACCCTTGTGGAACTGCATAGAGTGGCCAGGGAGCTTGGTATTGTAGGTTACTCAGGTTTCAGGAAGAAAGAACTGATATTTGAGATTCTCAAAGCCAGAACCAAGGCAGGAGGCCTTATCTTTGCAGAAGGCTTGCTTGATATCCTCAACGAAGGGTACGGCTTCTTGAGGCCCGCGTTTTACTTCCCGTCAAGGGATGACATCTACGTGTCGCCCTCCCAAATCAGACGGTTCGACTTGCGCACCGGCGATCTGGTAACAGGGCAGGTCCGCCCGCCCAAAGACAACGAGCGGTACTACGGGCTACTCCGGATAGAGGCTATCAACGGTCAAGATCCTGATTTGGCCAGGGAACGTCCCAACTTTGAAGGGCTTACCCCGGTCTTCCCTGATGAGAGGTACCAGCTGGAAACCAGCAGGCACGAGTATTCAGGCAGGCTGCTGGATCTTGTTGCGCCTATTGGCCGGGGGCAGCGAGGGCTTATCGTATCGCCGCCTAAAGCAGGGAAAACGGTGCTGCTCAAGAACATCGCCAATGCGATTACCAGAAACGCCCCTGAGGTATATCTCATGGTGTTGCTCATAGATGAACGGCCTGAAGAAGTCACAGATATGCAAAGGTCGGTTAAGGGCGAAGTAATTGCGTCTACCTTTGACGAACCTCCTGAGAACCACGCCAGGGTTGCCGAGATGGCGCTTGAGCGTGCCAAGCGGCTTGTTGAGCAAGGGCGTGACGTGGTCATCCTGCTCGACAGCATCACCAGGATGACCAGGGCCTATAACCTTATCGAGCCGCCTTCAGGCAGGACCCTTACAGGCGGTATGGACCCTGCGGCGTTCCACAAGCCTAAGCGGTTTTTCGGCGCTGCACGCAACATTGAAGAAGGCGGAAGCCTTACCATACTGGCTACCTGCTTGATAGATACAGGCAGCAGGATGGACGACGTCATCTATGAGGAGTTCAAAGGCACAGGCAATATGGAAGTTCACCTGGACAGAAGGCTGTCTGAGCGCAGGATCTTCCCGGCCATTGACATCAAGCGGTCGGGCACCAGGAAAGAAGAGCTGCTCCAGCCCAAGGAAGAACTTGAGGCCATGTGGCTGTTCCGCAAGATGACCAATGACATTGAACCTGATAAGGTGCTTGAAGCGCTCATCGATGTCTTGAGCAAGACCAGAAACAACAGGGAGACCTGGTCAGTGATCAGGAAGCGGCTAGCCCTTGCGCGCTAGCTATATGATCTACCTAGCGATATAATCCATTTGTAGTAAGCATTGCAACAGAGGAGATTGTCCATGGTGATTTCCGATCTACACATGCACTCTTCTGCATCCTATGATTGTTTTACAAGCATGTGGGACATGTGTGAACGGGCTGTAGCCCTCGGTTTAGAGGCAGTAGCTTTTACAGAGCATGTTGAGTTAAACTCTGAGGAGTTCCCCAGTAATCCATTTGATTACCACAAGGCCAGGGAAACCTGGGAGAAGGTGCGCGAGGCATACCGCGGCCGGCTTGTAGTGCTGTTTGGGGCGGAAGTGACATACTTGCCCCATCTTGAGGATGAAATACGTCGGTACCTCGAGGTGCATCCCTTTGACATTGTGATGGGCTCCATTCATGACGCTCCGGTTATCGATTTCTGGCATACGCGCAATGCCGGAATTGTAAGGGATAATCCTGAGAAGGCACGGGAGGCGCTTAAGGTCTACTTGGCCGGTACGGAAAAACTTGCGCTGTCTGGCCTGTTCGACGTAGTAGGCCACCTTGGAGTTTACGAACGGCGTATGCCCGGTATATGGCCGGGAATCTCCGGTGATGATGAACTGGAACCCTTGTTGATTTCCGCCTTAGAAGCTATAGTCCGAAACAGCAGGCTTGAGCTCAATGCGGCGGTGCTGGACAAACCGGGGTACTTGCCCGCTCCAAGGGTGGAAGTGCTCACACTTTACCGGGAAATGGGCGGGCTGCCGCCTGTGTTTGGTTCAGATGCCCACCATGTTGGAGTTATAGGAGGGAATTGGCATCTGGCACGAGAAGTAATCCGCCAAGCGGGTTTTGATGATTTTGCCCATTGGACTGAAGTGATACGTCCAAGCGGCCCCTCATACGAGGCCGTCCGGCAAGGCGCTTTGGGCAAGAAGTCTTGAGCCTCTGCTAACTTGAGATTGCCGGTGACCCGTGCTATACTTTTTCTGTTCAGAACGAAATCGATTGTGGCCATTTTTTGATAAGGTGATGAGGTGATTAACGTGAAGCCCGGGATTCATCCTGAATACAACAAGACCACAATAACCTGCGCTTGCGGTGCAGTTTATCATGTAGGGTCTACCAAGAAAAACATCCGTGTGGAGATTTGCTCTAAGTGCCATCCCTTCTTCACAGGCGTTCAGAAGATTGTGGACACGGCAGGCCGTGTAGAGAAATTCAGAAGGAAGTATGGTTACTTGGAAGGCGAAGTAGTACCGGAATCAGAAGCTAAGAAAGCTGAGGACAATCAAGCAGAAGCACATTAGCGCCATAAGCCCGTAGGCAGAATTTCCTTTAGGAGAATGTCTGCCTTTTTGTTTGTGTGAGCCGGGAGCCCGGGTCATACGATAGGGTGGTCTATTAGGTAAAATGGCCTGTGAGGCAACCGGGTAGTGCGTCGGTAAGAATCCGGCCTTAAGTGCAGGAAGGCTGTGAGTTAAGTGAACGTATCTTACGGTGGGCAGGCGGTAATTGAAGGCGTGATGATGCGTGGGCCCACACACATGGTTTTGTCGGTGAGAGGCCCCGACGGAAAAGTAGTTTCGCTGACCCGGTCTCTTGACACCTTGGCACAGCGGAACAAGATTGCCAGGTGGCCTGTGGTCAGAGGAGCAATTTCCATGTGGGAGTCCCTCTCCCTTGGGATAAAGATGCTCATGAAATCCGCTGAGATCGCCGCGCCTGAAGAAGAGCAGCCCTCAGAAACCTCCTTGTCCCTTGCAGTGCTGTTTGCACTTGTGGTAGGGGTCGGCCTGTTCATAGCCTTTCCTACCTATGTAGCCCCATGGCTCATGAAGGGGTTGGGTGTATCAGGCCGGGTTTGGGCCAGCTCGGTTGAATCGGGGCTCCGTTTGGTGATGCTACTTATCTATGTGGTGTCGATTTCCAGGATGGAAGACATCCAGCGAGTGCTTGAGTACCATGGCGCAGAGCATAAGGTTATCTGGGCGTATGAGAAGAATACCGATCAGGTGGAGCAAATGCTCAAAGGTGGTTCGAAGGACGGCGGACCAGGAGATAGGAGTTCAGAGGGTAAGGGTTCTGAGGGTGGCGATCCAGAGGAGAGTTCACAAGCTGCAATTGAGTTCCTGGTTCAAGAAGCCGCCGGCGAGACCACCTTGCATCCCAGGTGCGGGACGAGTTTCTTGTTCATAGCGGTGCTTGTCACATGGATTGTGTTCTTGTTTGTGAGTCCTGGGAATGCCATCCTAAGGCTGGCGGCCAGGCTGGCGATGCTCCCAGTCATCGCCGGGCTCGCGTACGAGGTGCTCAAGAATTCATCCAGGCGGGAAGGGCTCCTGTGGGACCTGGTTAAGGCGCCTGGAATTGGCATGCAAAAACTCACAACGAGGCAGCCTGATAAAGACCAGCTGGAAGTAGCTGCAACAAGCCTTGTTTTGCTTATACTTGCCGAAGCTGATTTCGGAGAAACAAGAGTGTGAGAAGAAGAGCGTAAGAGAGAGAAAGAGCGACAGAGCGTGAGAAAGGGGTGAACCTGCATGTCTGTTGTTGAAACCGGTGGCGCCGATTTCACCGCCAAATTAGACTTGCTGGTGAAAAGATATGAGAGCATCGTGAAGTCCCTTGAAGACCCCGACGTGTTTTCCGACGTCCGCAAGTACACGGAACTTGCGAAGGAAAGGACGCGGCTGGAGGACATCGTCGAAAGATACAGGCGGTATATCCAGGTGAAGAATGATATAGAAGCCAGTCTTGAAGTGCTTGCCACCGAGCAAGACGAAGATATGAAGGCCCTTTTTGAAGAGGAACTCCAGGCGCTCAAGGCGGAACAAGAGGAGCTTGAAGCTCAGCTTGCCCGCGACCTGATCCCGCGAGATCCCAACGATGACAGGAGCGTGATTTGCGAGATCCGCGCAGGCACAGGCGGGGAGGAAGCGGCGCTGTTTGCCGGTGACCTGTTCCGCATGTACGGGCGGTATGCTGAATCCCAGGGCTGGAAGGTGGAGATCCTGTCGTCCAACCCTACCGACTTGGGCGGTTTCAAAGAAGTGATTTTCGCCATTGAAGGTGACAGGGCCTACGGCAGGCTCAAGTACGAAGCCGGGGTACACAGGGTTCAGCGTGTACCGACCACCGAGTCAAGCGGCCGGATCCATACTTCCACTGCAACTGTGGCGGTTTTGCCTGAAGCTGAAGAGGTTGACGTGGTTATCGAGCCGAAAGACATCAGGGTGGACACCTTCTGTGCATCAGGCCACGGCGGACAAGGGGTCAACACCACATATTCAGCGGTGAGGATTACCCACCTGCTTACAGGGATTCAGGTAAGCTGCCAGGATGAGCGTTCCCAGATACAGAACAGGGAAAGAGCCATGCGCGTGCTCCGCTCCCGGCTCAAGGCGCTCATGGAAGAACAGCAGGCCCAGGAGATCAGCCAGGTGCGCAGGTCACAGGTGGGTACAGGTGAGCGTTCTGAGAAGATACGCACGTACAACTTCCCTCAGAACAGGGTAACCGACCACCGCATAGGGCTTACCACCCACAGGTTGCAGCAGATCCTCGACGGGGAGCTGGATGAGATAATTGACGCCCTTGCCTTAAGCGATGA
>DUQH01000123.1 GCA_012837895.1 Candidatus Fermentithermobacillaceae bacterium
ATTATCCTCTTCAACAACTCTTCCATCCTTTTCGTTTTCATATTTTCATCCTCCTTTTCGTTCCTTTTTCTATTCTAATTGTACCACGGTACCAATGGTTTGTCAACCCTTTTTTTCATCTTTTTTTTAACTTCCCGGCAGGGAAACCCCCTGCGGGTTATGGATGCCCTCCCCTTGTGGTTCATTGGGCTGGTCATCACTTCGCGAGCATGAGGTCGATTTTGCGGAGGCGCCCGGCCAGGGTTTCGTCGAACGGCATCCTCCAACCGATTGCGCCGGCCCCTCCGGTGCGTACATTGTTGAGCTCCCAGTTATCGCCGTCGCCGCCGTTGTTTTCTACGAACCATATTGTGTCTTTTTCGATTACGAACCAGGAGCCGCCACCGTAAATTTTGGTGTGCTGGCCCTGCTCGCAGACCACCTCTCCGTCCAGTATATAGTTGCCTACTGGACGTTCACCATTTTTCTTAATGGTGGTCTTAATCTCCTCCAACTCGGTCGCTGCGGCCTTTTTCTCCTCTATCTTGCGTTTCTTTTCTTTCAGAGGGGCCGCTTCCTCTGGCGTGGCCTCCCGGCAATAGGCCTGGTAAAGGTAGCCACTCTCGTCTCCAACACCGAAACTCATTCCGTCGAACGGAAAGTAGGTTTCGGTGGCTTTTACGACTGTCAGGTACTCTATGCCTTTTACTTGCAGGTATTCCGGGGCTTCGATTACCTGCCCCGGAGTAAAAGGGGACCCGCCGTACCCCTCGCCTACGCTTACCTGGTAGGGCGCCGCCTGGCGCTCTTTGCGCTCCTCCTCCTTGGCTTGGGAGCAGTCCACATGCCAGGCGCCCTTGCCTTTAAGGTAGTAGATGTCCTCGCCGGCCTTAATCTTAAGGCCGCATTCGACGCAAGTACTGTCGAAGCGGGACACCATTTTCCTAGGCTCAGGCCTATAGGGTTCCGGATTCGCAGGACACTCAACGTGTGCTGCGCCCTCCCCCTTGGACCATTCGATTTTGTCGCCTACTTTAATTAGGCCGTTGCATTTTATACACCTACCGGGATACTTCGCTATAATCGTCATCTTCGAGACCTCCTTTTTGTTCCTTTTTCTATATACATAGTACCACGGTATCGGGGAATTGTCAAGTATTTTTACCATATTTTTTGAGTTTTTCTCAATTTTTTTCCTGTTTTTTCGCTAATTTTGGACAACAAAAAAGGCCACCCCGAAGGGTGGCATAAATAGCAAAACCCCCGGCCTAAACCGGGGGTCTTGTCATGGGCCGGGGAAGGAGGGAACCCGGCCCCGATGACAGAAAGGGAGGGAGGGTTATTCTTTTTTCGTTTTGACGCCCTGGGCGTCTACATAAGCTTCACCCAGGATATATGCCACCACCGGCAGGACAATCGCCACAATCGTCTCGGGGTCAAGCTCAATGCCAAGCTCGTCGGAAAGAATCATAGTTATTGCAGTCAGAACAGCCAGCCAAAACTTCCGGCTCAGTAGCCAGTGCTTCCGTTCTTCCATTCTGTTTCACCTCTCTCTATTTCCCGTTTTTTTATGCCGGCCAGGGCCCAGAGCTCGACTGTCGTAAACCCGAACCATGCGGCAATAAGCGCCGTCGGCTCCGCCCCCACCCGCAAGAAAATAAAAAGCACCGCAATGGTAAAGGCAGCGTTAAGCGATATTACCAGGGCAACAATAGCCTTGGAGAACCTCATCTTTTCCTGGCCACCTTTTGGTCATAGTTGTATAGCATTGTTATGACCTCTTCACGGGTTATTGCGTCCCTGGGTCTGGTTCCATCGGTGACCCCATTCTTTTTGCCCCACTCCCAGGGCACCTTAGCCCAAGAAGAAGGCTGATTTTTGTCTTGCGTCACTGTACTTGCACCTCCTGCCA
>DUQH01000114.1 GCA_012837895.1 Candidatus Fermentithermobacillaceae bacterium
ATGGTCGGGGCGACTGGATTTGAACCAGCGGCCTCATGGTCCCGAACCATGCGCGCTGCCAAGCTGCGCTACGCCCCGACACCTGAGATTATAACACCTATCTGGGCGGAAGTTCAAACGATTACGCTTCAGCATTGCCATAGGTTGCGGTTGTAGACATGAAAACCGCCCATCATGGCGCTTTATTCATCCGCGCCCTCCTCCGGACCCAGTTTCCTGTATCCTTGAAAGATCCGCTCAACAGGCGCCCAACTTATATATTGTGGTTTGGTCCAGCCTGGGGCAGGCACAAGTTTTTCTACCTCAAGGTAATTATCAATTCTCACCTTGTCCCAGGCGTGTATCACATTGCCGTCACCAGTAGACAGGCCAACATGTCCCCAGTTCTTATGGCGGCCCTGCAGCGTGCCCCAACAATCGTAGAATACAAACACTCCTGCCGGGGGGATACCTTCTTTCATGGCCACCTCGTACATATCAGCTGACTCTTTTGCCGTATCCGCACCGAAAATCTCGACGTTGTTGCTCATCTCATATGCTTCTTCAACGAAGGCGAGGCATCTAAACCGGTACTCCTCTGAACCCAGCCGGTCTGTTGCCCACTTGATAGCATTTTCACTATAACGACGCATCTCATCTATATTGAGGGAGCTAGTTTTCATTGCCGTCATCTCCCCTACTTCGATCTGGCGGTCACAACAAAGCGGCACATGCTGATGCAGCTTTGCGTAGCCGCCGCTCCAGTACTTCCCCGCGGCCAAGCATATAACCTTCAACGCTAAACGCAAAATGCGTCAGCGGGAATGATTGAAACGTAGCCGATTTGGCTACCCGCCGGAACCTGACGACCTGGTCCAAACTTGACCGGGATCCAACTAGACTAAGCCCCTCCCCATGTTGACTTTGACACAGTATAACGGCAACAATATCATAATAGAAACTATTACTAAAGCATTTGAAGGCATTCCGTAAATCGTGAGAGGTGTATTAGATGACCCGTTACCTGATTACAAGCGCATTACCATACATAAACGGTATGAAACATCTAGGAAACCTGGTAGGTTCCATGCTCCCGGCCGACGTATACGCAAGGTTTCTCAGGCTCGAAGGTGAAGAAGTGCTTTACATATGCGCCACAGACGAACACGGCACCCCGGCTGAAATCGCAGCCTTGGAAGAAGGTTTAGATGTCAAGACCTACTGCGACATCCAGCACCAAAGGCAAAAGGATGTATACATGCGCTTCGGGTTGTCTTTTGATTATTTCGGCCGCAGTTCCTCACCGCAAAACCATGAACTCACACAGCATTTCTACAGGATGCTCAACAAGAACAGTTTCATCGAGGAACGCGGTATCCAGCAAATATATTCTTTGGACGATGAACGTTTTCTCCCCGACAGGTATGTTATAGGAACGTGCCCAAAATGCGGTTACGACCGGGCAAGGGGCGACCAGTGCGAGAGCTGCGCCAGTTTACTGAACCCGTCAGAATTGGTGGAACCCAGGTCTGCTGTGTCCGGCAGCCGCAACCTTGAGTTACGCACATCCAAACACCTATTCTTGAGACTGGACACCCTGAGTTCTGAGATAGAGGCCTGGGTGAAATCAAACACCCAGTGGCCTAAACTTACTTACTCAGTAGCTATGAAGTGGCTGAATGAGGGCTTGCAGCCGCGCTGCATCACCAGGGATCTCTCTTGGGGAGTGCCTGTTCCCCGCGAGGGCTACGAGAACAAGGTGTTCTATGTATGGTTCGACGCGCCAATCGAATACGTAGGTGCCACCAAAGAATGGTCTGATCAGGATCCCTCCAACCGCGACTGGAAGTCATGGTGGTACGATGCAGACGACGTTTACTATGCCCAGTTTATGGCAAAGGATAACCTTCCCTTCCACACGATTGTCTGGCCGGCGACCATACTAGGTACAAGAGAGCCCTGGACCATGGCTGACTACATTAAAGGCTTCAATTGGCTAACGTACTACGGAGGCAAGTTCTCCACCAGCCAAGGCCGGGGCGTATTTATGGATGACGCGTTAGAAATCTTACCGCCTGACTACTGGAGATACTTCCTGATATCTGTAGCTCCCGAATCTGACGATTCTGACTTCACCTGGGATCTGTTTGCTTCTGTAGTCAACAAAGACCTAGCCGGTACCCTGGGCAATTTCGTCAACCGCACCCTCAAACTTGTAGCATCCAGGTTCGGAACCGGGATTCCCGATGGGGGCCAGTGGGGCGAACATGAAGATAAACTGCTCGCCCAATGCAAAGACAGTATTGAAGAATACAGAACTGCTTTGCGGAACTTCGAATTCAGAAAAGCAGCACTCGCTCTTAAGAAACTTTGGACCCACGGTAACGTGTATATCGACGCCCGCGCCCCTTGGAACCTGTTGAAGGAAGACCGGGATGAAGCCGCCTTGGTACTCCGCACATGCATAAACCTGGTCCGGACATACGCCATAGCCTCATCACCGCTCATACCGTTCACCTCAGAAGCCCTGTTTGATGTCTTGGGCATGACTGAGGAAGAACGCAAGGCAGGGCTTGATGATGCTCTCGATCTTACAGCGCTTAAGGCCGGACGGCCTTTTGAGGTACCCCCTATCCTGTTCAGAAGGTTGGATCTGGAAGAAGTAGACGCATACCGGAAGAGGTTTGCAGGGACACAAGACTAGTAATGGTTGGACTAACTGAAACCCAGGTTTGCCTTTGCTCATGAACCTGGGTTTCTTGAGGTCTGGGTGATCTACTGGCGGGTGAAACGACAACGTTCAGTCCTAAAGTCCCATTGAAGTGACTCGTACCCTGTACGATAATTTTAGGTGAACGCGCGGTTTCTGTGACGATCGTTGATTACATTCGTTTCGAGTTCTTCAGTGCAATTGCTGTCCCTGTCAGCGGAAGCGCTAAAAGGGACAGTTGTTTGTCTAAGGGCACGTTCATGTTATGATTCTTGTTTCAAGAGGTGTCTCAAATACCTAACTTAGGTGAACGGCTCACCTCGAAAGGGGCCTTAGAAGAACCGGCGCAGGAGTACGAACTAAGTCCGTCATGGCCTGATAGCCGGCTGATCAAGACCAGGCTTAAGGGCAGGGACGCCTTGCCTCAGATTGTCCATTTCCTGGTATTTGCAGCTATTGGTTTGCCCCTGTGCATCAAGCTTCTGGCAACCAGACCCCTGCCTGAACCTAAGACCACTGTGCTCCTAATAGTGCTAGGCCTGATTTCTTATCATCTTCCCGTCACTATGCCATCAAGTGTTCAGTTCAACCCAGGATTCCCGCTGCTCATGAGCGCACTCTACGTGCATGGCATTTCTGCATGCCTGCTTGTCGTAATCCCATCAATGCTGCTGTATTTTTTCACAAAGAAGCATGGACTCTTTAACTGCTTGTTCAACGCAGGCCAGTTTACGCTATGTCTTTACGCAGCCGAACTTGTTGCCTTGCAAACAGGCTGGCAACCTGGGATTCCTGCAGACTACAAATCCGTCTTGACCGTTTGCCTGATGTATCTTACCGCTGACGTTCTCAATGTCCTTCTGGTCGCCGGGTCCGTCGCCATAGTGACAAAACGTCCGCTCTGGGATTGCTTCAAGCGAACCTTTCTCTTTGAAAGGAGAGCCATTTTGGCTCAACGCACCTTTGTGACAATTGTGGCAATGCTGCTTACGTCATATATGAGAGACATAGCTTTTCTGATTGTGTTTGTTGGCGTGCTGTCTCTCAGGATCCAAAACCTGTTCCAGAGGGAATTAACCGTAAGGACAGAAGAAGCCGAGACTGACCCGCTTACAAACGTTTACAACATGCGTTATCTCCACAGATGGCTTAAGCAGGAGGTCAGAGCAATCAACGGCAGCAAAATCCACTATTCGTTCATTTTTGCTGATGTGGACGGCCTGAAAACCGTAAACGATATGTACGGCCATGAAACAGGAAATCACCTGCTCATCCATGTAGCTAGACTCCTGGTGTCAAATGTGAGAAGTCAGGACCGTGTAGCAAGGTACGGCGGGGACGAGTTCGTTATTGTATGTCCCCACACCAACCTGTCCCAAGCCATGTCAATGGCAAAGAGAATCTTAAGGACAATAACAAAAGAGCCATTCAGGGCAAACGGCGTGGAAATTCCTTTCGGGATGAGCATGGGCGTAGCCTCGTGGCCTGAGCACGGCGAGACCGTTTTCGATACAATCCGCATGGCAGACAAAGCTATGTACCTTGCCAAAAGAAACGGCGGGGCCAAGATCCATTCAGCTGCAAATCTGTGACAACATTACCGCTGAGAAACCGGCCAAATCGCCGTCGTACCCATCTCCGCAACAGGCAGGATATGCACCTTCCATAGCGAATAAGATAGAATTATATCCGGCAGGCAGAATTCAAGGGATGCAGGTGAACCCATATGAAAATCATCGTATCTGCTGATTACATTGAGATGAGCAGGCTAGCTGCCGCACATTTAGCTCGATTGATTAGGGAAAACCCCAAAATAGTCTTGGGACTTCCAACCGGTAGTACTCCCCTTGGCATGTACCGGAACCTTGTCGAGATGCATAAGCAAAGCAAGCTGTCGTTCAAAGGGGTTACCAGTTTCAACCTTGACGAATACATAGGGTTAAGACCTGGCCACAAGAACAGTTACCGGTATTATATGTACGAGAACTTCTTCAAGCATGTGGACATCCTGGAACACAACATCAACATCCCAGACGGCAACTCAGAAGACCTGGAGCAAGAATGCATTGATTACGAGAAAAAGATCAGCGATGCCGGAGGCATCGACCTCATGATACTGGGTCTAGGAAGCAACGGGCATATAGGGTTCAACGAGCCGGCTGACCATTTTCCCGTTGCCACCCACGTAACCGAGCTTGATGAAAGCACCATACAAGCTAACGCGAGATTTTTCGACAGTATTGACCAGGTGCCCAGACTGTCCATTACTATGGGCATAGGCAGCATCATGCGGTGCAGGCAGATACTGCTCCTGGCCAGCGGAAAGGCAAAAGCCCGTGCCATAGGTGCCG
The DNA here is from genome assembly GCA_012837895.1 of Candidatus Fermentithermobacillaceae bacterium. Taxonomy (GTDB): domain Bacteria; phylum Bacillota; class Sulfobacillia; order Fermentithermobacillales; family Fermentithermobacillaceae; genus DTU015. The sequence continues at coordinate 5,041 of DUQH01000114.1, forward strand.
CGCTTGAAGGCCCGGTAACACCCAAGCTCCCTGCTTCCATCCTTCAATTCCATCCGGATGTTACTGTGATCCTCGATGCTGATGCAGCATCCCAACTCACAAGGCTCCTGTGACATCGTAAGGATATTTGCTGTCGAATCCGTTATGCCCAAGCAGGAATCAGGAATAGTGTGCCCCTACTTAGAATTATGTAAGCTGCAACACACAACAACGATTTTCAAAAGGTGTCCGTAGGTGTCAGTATGGGCTCATTATCATGGCAATCAAAGATACGGAGGTATTAGAATGAATATATTGGCGATTTCTGGTAGCCCAAGGCCGGCCAGGAATACTGCAAGCCTCATGAAACTTGTTATTGAGGCTGCCAAGACACATGTGTCAGATGTGGACGCAATGTGGTGCAACCTTAACGACATGACCTACTCCGGATGCCAGTCATGCCTCGCTTGTAAGGAGCCAACTGCCAAATCCTGCGTCCGCAAAGACGCACTTGCCTTTGTCCTTGACGTCATGCTGGCAAGCCAGGCATGGGTTATTGGAACCCCGGTCTACATGGGCAATGTTAGTGGGCAGCTCAAGCTCCTCTTAGACAGGATGTACGGATTTATGGGTCCAAATCGTGAAAACCGGCTGCCGTCAGGCAAAAAGGTTGTAGTAGCTATAACCCAGGGGGCAGATGAGGAATGTCACAAGGAGCTCCCAGACCAGATCGCGGCATTGCTTGAACGCAGGGGACTGGAAGCCAGGATCATTCGCGCCTGCAATATGCCTGTTGCTGCTCCTGTACCTGAGTTCAGCCAGTCAATCAAGGAAGAAGCTGCCGCACTGGGAAGGTGGCTGGCCTCTGCCCTGTGATGCATGCCAATAACATAATCTTTGCTTTAGGCGCTCTAACGTCGACCATGAGCGTTTGACTAGTTAGGGCTGTGTTTTTTAGGCCAACGCCCCAGCCTAGGTTTCATAAAGATTTCGATTTTCTCATAATCATAGAAGGAGTTTTGACTACCATCTCGAATAGTGTATAATGAAAGATTGCTCATAAATGATGAGCAACTCAGCTACCGCCATCGGGAAGCACATAGGAAGCATGAACCAAACCTAGTCCAAAGAAGTCGACCAAGTAAGCTATGCGGGGGTGATGCTAGCCGGACACCTCAAATTTCAAATAGTTCGCTGTACGAAGTCATTACGAAGTCATCATGTCTCAACCTTAAGTCCCAGCACTCGCACTAGTCTTCATTATTAGCCTGCTCTGATCAGTAGCTGCAGAGGGCTACCTAGCACCCGACTTCCAACACACGTGCCAGCAGACTTGTCACCCTTTTCAAGCAGTCAATACCTGATTTCTCAGCAAACCTTGGAGGTGAGTCTAATTGACGATGACTCTGTTGGCGGAAGAAGCTCCGAAAGGTGTCTTCATTTTCGCCCCTGAAATGTTTTGGGACTGCGTCTTAATTGCGTCTTTGTTCTTTCTGGTATTCTGGATGATTCAAAGAGCACGAGCGGGCCTCCCCATCCCTGAAATCAGACGCATTGCAGGATTGGAAGCTATAGATGAGGCTCTTGGCCGTGCGACTGAAATGGGCAAACCAGTACACTACTCCCCTGGAATGAGCACCTTTGGATCTGAGATGTACGCAGGACTTGCAGTGTTGTCCTATGTGGCCAAGATGGCAGCCCAGTACGACACTCAAATGATAGTCACCACCCGCCGGCCCCAAATCCACCCTGTTGCTGCAGAAATTGTGAAGCAAGCTTATCTGGAAGCCGGCCGGCCTGATGCCTACAACCCCGATGACATCAGGTTTGTGTCAGAATGGCAGTTCAGCTACACAGCTGCCGTAATGGGTATTTTCCAGCGGGAAAAACCGGCTGCTAACTTGATGATTGGTTACTGGATGGCTGAAGCTCTTGTTTTGGCGGAAGCAGGTGCCCAAGCAGGATGCATTCAGATTGGTGCAAACACCAACATATTCCAGATCCACTTCTTCATTGTAACCTGCGACTACACCTTGATCGGTGAAGAACTCTTTGCAGCATCGGCCTATCTCTCAAGAGATCCAATGCTCACTGGAACAGTGGTAGCTCAAGACATGCTCAAAATGGTCGTGGGCGCATTGGTGGTTATAGGAACTATCTTGGCAACAGTCACAGGCAGCGCTCAGGGCCTGATTGACTTCTTGTCGATCTAGGGGGGAACACGATGAAACGTCAACTTCCGCTTATATTAGTAGCTGTCACCGCTGTTTTCATCATGGCCATGAAATTCTTCAATTTTGGTCCCTTCGGTGCAGCCGCTATTACAGAAGCTGACATATGGATCCAGGTAACATACGAATTTGCATTCCTTCTTGGCGCGATCAACTTCACCCTGTTGCACTATGGAAACGTGTCAAGGCAAAAGCCCAGATGGATTTACAGTGCTATTGCCCTGGTAGCTATGGTGCTTACCTGCATAATCACGTTGGTTGACGGCGTCAATGGGGAAATTGCCGTGTTCTTGTACGAAAACATTGCCAACAGGATTGACAGTGCAATCTACGCCCTCTTGGGTTTCTATGTGTGTTCAGCTGCGTACCGTTCTTTCAAACTTAAGAACCTGGAAGCGGGCATTTTGCTTGTGTCTGCAGTGCTCCTCATGCTTGCCCAGGCTCCTATCGGTGATGCCATATTCCCAGGCATATCTAAATTGGGTGAATGGATCTTGAACGTCCCGAACTCAGCAGGCATGCGGGGAATCCGTCTGGGTGCAGGAATCGGAGCATACGCTGCATCCATCAGGGTTATCCTCGGACTCGAACGTAGCTGGACCGGCTCGGGTTCATAACGAAAGGAGGGTACGGTATGGATTGGGAAAAACTACAAAACATAGATATAAGAATCCTGTATGTGATCATCTTATTCTGCATGGCGATACCGATGTTCAAACCGATTGGTTTGCCTGTAGCTGTGTCTGAAAACTCCCGGAAGGTGTTCCAGGTCATCGAAGACCTGCCAGACGGCTCAGTCATATGGGTCTCTCACGATACAGGCTCAGGAAACGCTCCAGAGCTCAACCCAATGATATCAGCGCTTGCAAGGCAAGCTTTCCGCAAGAACTGCAAACTTGTAGGAACTGCCTTCTTCAGCGAGACTGTAGGCCCTACCTTGCTGTACGATTACATCAATGAAGTAGCCCAGGAAATGGGCAAAGAATACGGCGTTGACTGGATTAACCTCGGATACAGGATTAACGCACCGGCCACATTGAAAATAATGGTAGACGATGTATGGCAAGGCGCCGGTGGTGTTGATTGGGCCGGAGACCCCCTTGACAAGTTCCCCCTGATGCAGCAAGTGAGATCCATCCGCAATGATGTAGATCTCCTGTTTGTTACTACCGTGGGATCCCCGGGGTACGGTGATTGGATGCAATATGTAGCTGAACCCTTGAACAAGCCGCTCACCGGTGGCGCTTCACTCACCATGTATTCCGGTGTTCAGCACTACATCCGTTCAGGACAGCTTAAAGGGTTCCTGGGCGGACTCAGAGGGGCGGCCGAATACGAACAGCTAGTGGATCATCCAGGCCAAGGCCTGGCCGGCATGGACGCTCAGTCTATGGGACATATCACAGTACTCGTGTTCCTACTCCTTGGCAACATAGGCTACTTCATGGCTCGCAGCAAGAATGGCCGGCAATAGAAAGGGGGCATAGCTGTGGAACAGTTTGGAAATATAGTCTCCTCAATCTGCATTCTAATGGCATGGTCATACCTGATTAAGGAAAATGCCGTTTACAACTTCGCTGAGCACTTGTTGGTTGGTATGGCAGTAGGCAGAGGGATAGCTTATACAATTGAAGTCCAGCTGCAACCAAGGATCGTCGACGGCATAATCGGTCAAGGGCGTTGGAGCCTTATTATCCCGGCAATCATAGGCTGCCTTATCTACTTCCGGTTCGTTAGAGGGTATGAATGGGTAAGTAGGATCTGTATGGCTGTCTGGATTGGCTACGGTGCCGGTAACTTCCTGGCTTTTAACCCCGCGACCTACATGCCACAGATATTTGACTCCTTCTTCAAGCTGGACAGCATAGACAATGTCATCTACTTCCTGGTAGTCATCAGCATCGTCTGGTACTTCATCTTTACGGTGCGCAAAGACTCAGGCTTCGGGCAGCAGTTCTCCATGATCGGCAGGTACGCGCTGATGATCGCGTTCGGATCTGCTTACGGGTCCATTACAATGGCATACCTGTCCTTGATCATCGGGCAGCTGCAGATTATTCTGAGGGATACACTGCATCTGGTGAAGTAACAAAGGGTGCTTTGTTAAGAATTGAGGCCGGGAGGCTGTTACAAGGCCTCCCGGCCTTCTGTATCCACTAAGACCCACCGCAATTACCTGATCCTGTTGCTCCGTCTCCATATGTTCATCTTCCCGGCGTGGCGTATCAGGTCATCCCTGAAGTCCGGATGGGCAATGGAGATAATCATCTCTGCCCTCTCCCAGGTACTACGGCCTGCCAAGTTGACCATTCCCCATTCAGTTACAATGTACATAGCTTGACTCCTGGGATCTGTCACTATGCTCCCTGAAGGCAATACCGGCACCACACGTGATGTTACTTCCCCCGTGCGGCGGTTAGTATAGGTAGACGACATGCACACCAAAGATTTCCCTTCCCTGGCCATGAGCGCACCTGTGACAAAATCCAACTGGCCTCCGGTACCGCTTATGTGCCTGCTACCAACAGATTCTGCGCTCACCTGGCCGTACAGGTCCACTTCTATGCATCCGTTGATGGCAATCAAACGATCGTGCTGGGCCATTACCCATGGCGAATTGGTATATTCTACAGGGTAAGATGCAAGCCCCGGGTTATGGTCTACCCAGTCGTACAGTTCTTTGCTGCCTAAGCCAAACGACCATACGCCCTTGCCCCAGTCAATCGATTTGTTCCTGTTTGTGAGTTTACCCGCCTTGTACATGTCAAGATAAGCGTCGCACAGCATTTCTGTATGCATTCCAAGATCTTTGACGTCGGATTCTGCGAGCATCTTGCCAACCAGGTTTGGCATAGCCCCGATTCCAAGTTGGATCACTGAACCGTCTCTCACCTGACTGCATATCATTTCTGCTATCTTCATGTCTGCTTCTGTAGGCTCGACCGGGCTTAACACTGCAAGCGGTTCATGCGGCCCTTCAACCACCGCGTCCACTTCTGAAATGTGGACCAATTCCCCATAGCCTCCGCATGCCCAAGGCAGATGCTCGTTGACTTCCAAGATAACCGTCTTGGCCTTATCTATTACAGCTCTTGTCGACGAGTTGGTAAGCGACAGGTTGAAATACCCGTGCTTATCCATTGGCGTAACTGCAATACAAGCTACATCCACCTCAAGATACTTGCGATAGAATGTTGCTTGGCTGCGGTACGTCATGGGCAAGTAATTACACAGTCCTTTATCGTGATATCTTCGTTCAGGAGTGCTGAAATGCCAGCTGTTGTATATGAAACTTGTACGTTCAGGGTCTGCTTCCACTATTTTCAATGGCTTTGGCATGACTCCGCCCCGGACTTTCACATCCCTGAGTTCGCCCACGCGTTTTGATAATGCCTCATCCAGCAGTTCTGGCATATTGTGGTTCATCCCGTAATCTACCCAATCGCCGCTCTTGACTAACTGTACCGCTTCATCCGGGGTCTTTAGTTTCAGTCTGTATTCGCTATGGTAATCCACTGCAGCTCTCCCCTCTCCCCCATATGGATCTTGGCTCAAGCACTTCCGGTTGTTGGGGCGGAGGTATATTCTATGCTTGGAACAAAGAATCCTCCAGTTCAGTCAAAAATCCCTATCATTGCAAACTTAATGCTGCTATAATACACCGTATTCACAGGCCGCCGGTTTAAGCAGGGCTGTGAAGGGATGCAGGAAAACCCGGCGGCTTGTGAGAATTACGGTGCAAATAGGTGACCAAGTAGATCGTCTTATACCAAAAGGGGGCAGCTCCAGTATGCTGCATATAATGAATGCAATCTGCGGTCCACGCTGTGACCGGTGCCCCGCATACATTGCGACTAAGGCCAAGGACTATAGCGCCCTTCACTCCATCGCCGGTGAATGGACGCAGAACACCGGGCGTACTTTCACTCCCGAAGACATAATGTGCGAGGGATGCAGAGTTGAAGGCGCCCGCCTGTCATCGTACTGCAATGATTGCGACATCCGGTTGTGTGCAACAGCCCAGGGCCATCCCACCTGCGCCCACTGCAATGAGTTTCCGTGCGACAAGATCCGCGCGCCTCAGGCAAGGCAAGCCCTGGAGGAAATCCGGAAGTGGCTTCATATACAAGGTAAATCATGAAGACAAATCATGAAAGGCGTGTTCTCATATGATATCCCGGCTAGTCATGAGCCCGATTGGGGCTCTTAAACTAACCGTAGACAATGGTTTTGTTACCGGGCTTGAATTCCACAAAAATGCCGGCGCATTGAATCAACCTGTAGGTCCAGGAGTTGTTTTCATTCACACTGAATCTGATGGCAACACTGATGAGAAAGATCAAGAGATCCTGAATCAAGCAATTGAGGAACTTGAAGCATATTTCGCAGGCAGGCTACGAAACTTCAGCGTCCCAGTCAAGGTCTCCGGCACCCAGTTCCAACAAGCAGTGTGGCAGGCAATGCAAGCGATCGGTTACGGGGAAACCAAGACCTATCGTGACCTGGCTGTGGCAGCCGGTTCTCCCGGGGCTGCCCGCGCAGTGGGGAATGCATGTGCCGCAAATCCTGTAGCCATTATCATCCCCTGTCACAGGGTGGTAGCCCAGAACGGGCTCGGCGGCTTCGGAGGAGGCCTTGACACCAAACAATGGCTGCTTGAGCTGGAAAAGCAAAATGCGCAAGGGTAATACTTAGGGCCAGGCGTTCACCCGGCCCTGCAACTGACGTTCAGAAAACAGGCACTAGCTAAAGAACCTGTCCAACGGGAACTCCTTGTCCTTTGGAAACGGGCACCTGTAAGGCGAGTCTTTCGTCTTCTCCCTGAATTCTTCCCAGGCCTTTTGTATGAGTTCCGGGTTTTCAACAAGTTTGAGCCCACATAAGGCCATGGTCTTTGCAGCTACCAGCATTCCCTTGTGACCTATGGAACTCCCTGATGATGCGCAATGTTGCCATGAATGTCCAGGGCATCCAATCGGCACAGTTGCAGCTGACATTTGTACTGTAGGCACTATCCAGCTTACGTCACCAACATCGGTGGAGCCGCCACCGGACCTGCCCTTGCCCCTGGGTGGCAATAAGGACGTGTGAACCACTTGTTCCCTCAGTTCGGGGAACTCCTGAAAATCCGGGCTCTTGTACAAGTTCTCCATCTGAGCCTTATCGAAAGTCTCAGCCAGTTTCTTTGCGAATTCCAGATCTTTTTCGTCAAACTGAGGCGGGCCGACTTCCTGCAAGCAATCCCACATGACGTCAGCCAACGCTTCATTAAGAAGCACCTCGTAGCATCCGGTCAGGAAATCGATTTCAAAGGTAGTCTCAGTCATAAGGGCAGCGCCCCTAGCCACATTGACTAGCCTCTCATAGATCTCTTCCACCTGGTTCCTCCTGGGGGCCCTAACAAAATACCACACTTCGGCAAACGAAGGTACTACGTTGGGCTGCCCGCCACCAGACGTAATCACGTAATGGATGGTGGCATCTTTTATCACGTGCTCCCGCAAGTAATTGGCACCCACGTTCATGAGTTCCACGGCGTCCAAGGCTGATCTGCCGTTATGAGGATCCCCTGCTGCGTGTGCTGTTTTGCCAAAGAACTGAAACTTGGCTGAGTTCAACCCAGTCCCACTGCCTAACCTGACTGTATTCATCGAACCGGGATGCCACGTAATCGCGATATCCAGATCCGAAAACAACTCTTCTCTGGCCATATACACCTTGCCGGCCAGGAGTTCTTCAGCCGGGCAGCCATAGTATCGTACTGTGCCTGGGAGATTCTTCTCCATAAGAGCTTGCTTGAGTGCAACAGCCGCTCCCATGGCAGCGGTCCCAAGGAGGTTGTGCCCGCATCCGTGGCCTGGCCCACCGTCTTCTCTAGGCTGTCGCTCAGCCGATACTTCCTGGGATACGCCTGCCAGGGCGTCGTACTCGCCTAAGAACCCTATGTATGGCCCTCCATCTCCCCACTCTGCGACAAAAGCGGTGGGAATGCCTCCGGCTTCCCTTGTAACCCTAAAGCCTTGTTCCTCAAGATAATCTGCCTGTATCTTTGCTGATCGTACTTCACGGAAACCTAGTTCTGCGAAATCCCAAATCGCATCTGCAATCCGTATCAGGTCTGATGCTTTGTCATCAACAAGTTTCAAAATATCCGCCAAATGATCGCCTCCCCTGGAGTCAACAAAATCCCAACAAACACTGTGTCTCCCTAAACAATAACCAAACACCAAGGCATTATCCTGGCCCCATGATCTTCTCCGTCGCGTTGTGTTTTCCTGCAGTGCTTTTGGGTACGAAATAACTTAACCCAGACCTGTCAAACGAACGGCCAGTTGGAGGAAGACAAGTACAATGCATGCGAAAACCAGAGGTATTACGATGGACAGCAGCGCCCATTTCTTGCTGCCTGTTTCTTTGTATACAGTGTAAACGGTAGTTCCACACGGGAAATGAAGCACTGAAAACAACATGGCCGACAGCGCAGTGAGCCACGTCCATCCATGTGAAAATAATACCGAGTGCACAGCACCTAATGATGCAGGCTGGCACATAGTGCCTTGAGAGAGATAAGCCATTAGAGCGATGGGAATTACGATCTCATTGGCAGGAAACCCCAATATGAAGGCAAGCAGGATGACCCCATCCAAGCCCAGCATCCGTCCCACAGGGTTCAACAAGGCAGCTAATGCTCCTAGCAAAGTTTGCCCCCCCAACCAGGTGTTGGCCAACAGCCACGTTATTGCACCGCAGGGAGCTGCTACCCATACCGCACGCTGAAGCACAAACACAGTCCGATCCTTGAAAGCGCGGACCAACACTTGAATCACCTTGGGTTTGCGGTAAGGAGGGAGTTCCATGATGAAGGATGACGGAACTCCTTTGAGTACTGTCTTAGATAGCAGATACGACACAATGAAGGTGCTTATCACTCCGATGGAAATAGCACCTAGGACTGCAGCTCCTGACACTGCTGCTGATACTGCCGGTGACATTTCCGGTGACACTGCCGGCAACACCGCTGCTAACTCAGGCGGTGACACCACAGATAACTTCCCTGTGCAGACTCCTGAAGTAAGCGCATGTCCTGCAGCATGTGTGGCAGGCTGGGAGCCCCACCTAATGCCGTGGTAAAACACTGATGAGAACAAGAGCAAGCTTGGAAACCGCCCGTTACATGGAACAAACGTGTTGGTCAACATGGCAATAAGGCGTTCCCTAGGGGACTCGATGATCCTTGCGGCAACAACACCTGCAGCGTTACACCCAAATCCCATGGCCATAGCTAATGCTTGCTTGCCGTGGCCGTTGCATTTCTGGAAAAGATGGTCCAGGTTAAAGGCAACCCTTGGAAGATACCCTGCATCCTCTAGCAGCGTGAATATGGGAAAGAAGATGGCCATTGGAGGAAACATCACTGCTGTTACCCATGCCACAGTCCGGTACACACCAAGCACCAACATCCCGTGAATCCAGGGGCTGATGCCAAACTCAACAAACAGGGCAGTAAGGCGCCCTTCAAGTTGTGAAAACAAAGAAAACAAGAGATCAGAAGGGTAATTGCTCAGGTACAACGTAATGAAAAACACCATACCCAGTAACGCCAGCATCAAGGGCACGCCAAACCTTCTTGAAGTCACTAGGTCGTCAATGTATGCGGTGAAGTCTTTTTGTTGCAGGGGTTTTTCAGAAGCAACCTGCGAAACGATTCTGGAGGCTTCCTGATAAGCAGCTTGGATCCGCCGTTCCGCAAGATCCATACAGTCTGAAGGCTCCGCCCCCTCTATTTCCTCTCGATAAAGCTCCTCTATCTCAAATTCCTCTATGTGGCTGCTGCATTTGCCTGGAGGGCCGGCGCTTTCCCTTCTACCTCCCGTTCCTCCTCCCGTCTGGAAGCCTGCTCTTGCCTGGGAGCTACAGGTATTCCGGGCAACCGCTGCGATCGTGCTCATTAGTTGTTCAAGGCCAGTTCCTTCTCGTGCTATTGCCGGAACTACAGGCAAACCCAGCTCTTGCTCCAAGCGAGCCGCGTCTATGCGAATTCCCCTGAAAGCAGCTTCATCCATGAGGTTCAAACACACCACGCAATTGGGTGTGAGATCGCGCACTTGAAACACCAGGTTCAAATTCCGTTCCAGGTTGGTTGCATCCACTACGCAAACAGTGACATCAGGCGCTTCATTTACTATGAAATCGCGGGCAACTTGTTCTTCAAGTGACGATGCCCGTAGAGAGTAAGTGCCTGGTAGATCCACCAGGCAATACTTCTCCCCTTGATATTCAACCATCCCATAGAAGAGATCCACGGTCTTGCCAGGCCAGTTGCCCGTATGCTGGTTCAGCCCTGTCAGTGAATTGAACACTGTGCTCTTACCCACATTGGGGTTGCCTGCCAAAGCTACAACTACGATTTGTCTTCTACCAGCCTTATCCCTGGATTTGAAGGAGCCGCCGTGGGCAGTTGCTTCCCCCACCCTGCTCCCCTTCATCTTTCCAATACCGCTCCCACCCATCTGTCAAATACGTCCTCCTGCCTAACTCGCCCTTAACCTGGTCTTGCAGGTCCCTATTGTCCTCTTGGTTCCTATGGTCCTTACAGCCCTCTTATAGCCCTTGTGTGCCTTATGAGTCTGCACTACCAGACAAGGTCCGCCCCACTCAAACCCCCAGCTTTAGCCCTCCAGGCTCCTATCCGGATGTGCCTGTTCTGCCCCTGGCAACAAGCAGCCTTAATGCATCGTTGTGTCTAATTGCCATCACAGTACCCCTGACCCGCACGGCGAGTAATCTTCCTCCTGGCCCCTTTCTCACCACTTCAATTAAGACACCGTGGGTAAATCCTAGATCCATTAACCTTAAGCGCAAGATACCAGAAAGGTTGATGTAGTGAAGGGTGCCTGTTTCTCCAGGCGATAGTTCACATAATGCTACGCACGCATTAGACAGCATCCCTGACATGTTCTCACCACTCTGAAACCATACCCGCATACAACCGTTTGGTATCATGGCGTGGTACGGTTGTTTCACGTGTTGCTTTAGTGGATCTTATGTAGGGTATTGCAAATTTGCTACAGCTAAGATTGTTGCAGGCAGCTAAGTTTTGAATGCTAGTACGTCAAAAGGTGCAAGCAGCTACTCTTCCGCATGCTTGCACCTTACCGTCTACAGCACCCGGCCAAGTTCAGCCTAGTCTCAGGATCTTGGACGCAACAGCAAAATAGATGATCAGGCCTGTGGTATCGACAATCGTCGTGATTAGGGGGGCTGAAAACACAGCCGGATCCACTCCAAAACAACCACCAATTAGTGGCAATACCGCCCCGATAGTCGAACTCACAACTAGTACGACCACCAGCGTTATAGCAACTGTAAGCGCAACCGCCTGGGAACCACCCACAACCCATGAGAAAATGAATCCCACTGTGCCCATAACCAAACCCAGTGTTGCCCCGATCCTGAGCTCTTTCCAGAGAATCCTGCCCAGATCTTTGAGAGTTACTTCGCCCAAGGCCATAGCTCTGATGACCAGGGTTGAAGCCTGGGAACCAGAGTTCCCGCCTGTGTCAGTCAGCAAGGGAATAAAGAACGTCAGTGCTACTATCTGGGCAAGCATGCCCTCATAGTTTTTCATTATATTCCCTGTAAACCCTTGACCCACAAACAATACCAAGAGCCAGCCAATGCGTTTCCTAATCAGGTCAAATAAACTTGAACTCATATATGGTTCATCTAGAGGTAAGCTTCCGCCCAACCTATGGATATCTTCAGTGTCCTCTTCTTCAATAACGTCCAAGATATCGTCTACTGCAATGACACCTACAAGACGCCCGCTATTGTCTGTTACAGGAAGCGCCACAAAATCGTAGTGGCTCAAAAGCTTAGCTGCCTCTTCTTGATGGGTATCCGCGGGCACCGATACTATCTTGGTGTACATGATGTCTGAAACAAGTGTATCAGGATCGCTCAGGAGCACTTCCTTAAGAGAAGTTACCCCGGCCAAGCGCCCCTGCTGGTCAACTACGTAAACGTAGCTGGTGACAGTTGCTTTTCCTCCCACTTTCCGGAAATGATTGATTACACGGTTGACGCTCCAATCTTCCCTAACTGCAATGTAGTCGAGGGACATGATACCACCGGCAGAATCGGGGGGATATGTCATAAGCTGCTTGATGCCTGCAAGGTCCTCCTTAGGGACGCGCCGTAGAATCTCTTGAGCTTGGCGCGGGTGTATAGCCATGACCAAGTCCGCCACAGCATCATCTGACATGCGTGCCAGCAAGTCCCGCGTCACATTGTCAGGCGAATGATCTAGCAGCCTGTACTGCTCATCGTAATCCAGATGTTCTAATGTCTCTGCGGCAATATCCGGATCTGATAAACGAAGTATCTTCAGCTGGTCCGGTTCTTCAAACTCTACAAGCAACGTAGCAATGTCAAAGGGCTGCAATTCATTGAGAAATTCCATGAGCTTTTCGTCATCTGCTGCAACAAGGAGATCCTGAATAGCTTGTTTCAAGGAACCATTGACCAAGTGCTTCAAGGGAATCACCTCCAGCTTACAAGCACAAGCTCACACAGGCTGAGCCCGTACCCGTCTTATTAGTATGCTTAGACGGTGAACAGCCTAACGTGACTCCCAGAGGTTGTGCTGCTAGATATGAGGTCAGGTTAGCCGTTAGGCTTCATTTACCGCGGCGCCAATAAGCGAACATACGCCGAAGCTGGCAACCGCCCCTCCGTACCTTGCAGCCCTTGACTGCGTGGGTTTATATCAAAGGAGGCAAGCACGAAAGGCAGCAGTCATGGCGCAGACAACCTCCAAGAGCCAAGACATGCCACAAACTCCGAACAACACGGAAACCACAACACTTTGCCGGAATTTCTGACTACTAGGCCCAGGGTCCACTCCATACCACCACCTTTTCTTGCATGAATGGCTATTAGTGGGGAAATGTCTATACCTTATCAATTATACAATACCGTGAACCTTTATCAAGGCACCTTGAACCTTTATCAGGGCGTTGTTCAATGATACCAAAGGCGTTGCTCAACAATGTCTGAACCGGACCGGAACGGGGACCAAGAGCTCCTACATAAATCCAAATGCTTTTGCAAGCCCCACCACGATGAGAATAATCCCTGCCAGGACCTGATTCCGCCTAGGGTTGTTCTTACCCCTTGCTGCGTTCCCTGCTGTGATTCCAAGATAAACAAAGGCAGGCGAAGCTATTGCGGAAATCACTATGAGCAGCATGGGGAATCCTGCTACAGATGCGCCAAGCCCCGCTGCAAAGGCGTCGAGCCCCAACGCTATGCTTAGAACCCAAGCTTCAGTGGTGTCAATACTGCCCGAGAGATCCCTGTCAGCCTTGAGGGGCTCTTTGAACACCGCCAGTACGGTTTTTATCGCATCAACAATACAGTTACGTTTAGAAGAATCGGGTCTCGACCTGGCAGTTACATGGGACACGTCTGCGGTTGGCGTATGGCGGTTAAGCTCAACCTGCAAATCCACAGAAGGACTTGCTTCTTGAGAAGAATGTGCTTGTAGCAACCTTCTGTTCTCACGAGGGGGAGCTTCTTGGATAACGTTCCATACTCCCAGGCCAACAAGGATTGCCGCGCCTATTACTGATTCCATGTTATCAGGCATCACTGACGCGAGGAGTTTTCCGAATACCATGGAGATCCCCATCATTGTGCCTGTACAAAAACCAATCATCCAATAGTGTCCATAGTTAATCCGGAGCCCCTTGATGGAATAGGCTATACCCGTCATGAACCCGTCAAAACTTGAAGCAAATACAACTCCACCAGATGCCAAGACCCAATGCCACAAGCTCAAAGCAAGACCTCCTGCCTGCATTGTTGAAATCTATCCAATGTATGGCAGGAGGTACTTCAAGGTTACCTAATATCAGCTTTACATGAACCTGATGCAGCCGTGGTGTTACCTACCGGTACCACCTCACCCGAACAGATCCCTCAATGTTAAGGATTGATCTCTGGCTCTTCCCAAGGAGATTATTGCAGCCTCCAATCCTGTCTTCTCTGATATGAACTCGACGAACTGCCTGGCGTTAGGATGCAGGTCATCAATGCTCTTTGCTGCAGGATCTATTTCAGGCCAACCTGGGAACTCCTCATAGACCGGCTCGCAATCGGCAAGCTCTCTGAAACTTGCAGGAAACTCGGTGATCACCTGCCCGCCACGCCTATAGGCATAAGCTACTTTCACCTTGTCGAGCCCGCAGAGCACGTCGAGCCTGGTAAGGGCGATGGCAGTTAGCCCATTGAGAACCGAGGCGTAGTTGATCATCATGAGGTCAAGCCAGCCGATCCTACGGGGCCTACCTGTGGTAACACCGTACTCGTGGCCTGTCTCACGGATCCAATTCCCAATTTCGTCATTGAGCTCTGTAGGAAACGGGCCGTCACCCACCCTTGACGTGTATGCTTTTGCAACACCCACAACTTCGTCGATCCTGGTAGGGCCAACTCCTGCACCAATGCAAGCCCCGCCTGCAACCGGATGGCTTGAGGTAACGTAAGGATAAGTGCCGTGATCCAGGTCAAGCAAGGTACCCTGGGCGCCTTCGAACAGCACCTTCTTACCTTGGCGGATTGCCCTGTTTATGAGTATTGCAGTGTCGGTGATATAGGGTCTTAAGATTTCACCTGCTTTGAGGTAAGACTCGATGATTGGTCCTGCTTCTAGTTCTTCTCTTCCGTAGATGTACTTGAGAACCCTGTTCTTGTCGCGCAGGTTTGCCTCTAACCGTTGTATGAACACATCCGGCTCGAGCAAATCAGCTACCCTGATACCCACTCTGGCTGATTTATCCATGTAGGCAGGGCCCACCCCTTTAAGAGTGGTACCAATCTTGCCCTCGCCTTTGCTCTCTTCCTGGAGAGCATCCAGGACTCTATGGTAGGGCATTATCAAGTGAGCGCGGGCACTAATCCGCAACCCGGAGATATCCCTCCCCCTGGACTGGAGTCCCTGGATTTCCTTTACCAGTACTTCAGGATCTACGACTACTCCGTTTCCGATTACTGATAGTTTCTCAGGGTAAAGAATGCCGGAAGGGAGCAGATGAAGTTGAAACACCTCATCATTAACTACAACTGTATGTCCGGCGTTCGGGCCGCCTTGATACCTTACGACCACATCAGATTCCAAGGCAAGATAGTCTGTAATTTTTCCCTTGCCTTCATCGCCCCATTGGGTTCCCACTACAACAACTGTTGGCATATTTCCGGGTTTCCACCCGCTCCCTCCTTTAGCTAATCCACGTAGCCATTACGCCACACTGGCTGACCTATCCTTATCACTTGTTTCGCCACATCCGTATCCGTATGATATAGCGTGTCATCTATCTAATCACAAAATGCCCGATTTCTCTCCAACACGATAAACATAGCCCAATCAATTGCCCAGTGCAAGGGCAACACAGGTGCCCCAGGTATGTAATCCACCACTCTCATTCTTCATTTCTCGTCGTTTCTCTTCATTTCTCTTCACTTCTGTCCTCGGCCACCAGCTCTTGGTTGCTCTTGCGCGCATCCCGGCACTGGGCTTCTTTGATCTCCCTGATAGCTAACTCCAGGGCAACTGTTACTGCCTGTTTGCATTTAGGGTTTATCTGCCTTGGCTGCCCAGGGCTTCTCGGCCTGTTCCATGGTATGTAGCCGAGTATTTCCTTACATAGCTGTGACCCCATTTCGTTAACAAAACCCCTGACAATCGCACGGCTAATAGCATCGCACCTGGCCTTAGCTTCATTGTCTTCAGGTTCAGTTCTTCCTGCATAGATTCCTGCAGCAGCGATTGCGCCGCAAAGCGCACCGCAGACTGAACCACTCCCACCTATGCCTCCTCCGAAACCTGTGATACACGAAACAGGAACGTCAAGGCCTATGCTACGGGTTACGCCCCAAAGTACTCCTTCTGCACAGTTAAAGCCGGATAAGCGCTTATTGTGAACTTCTTCCATTATCCGGACCAGTTCTCCGTATTCCATTTTTCACCCTCCCCGTCCGAGATTCTAGACCAAACCTCCGGTAGTTTTCATTTAACCGGGATTCCTTGTTGTATCTGTACGAAAATTATGCACATTACGCCAGAAGCTGCATTGAAATTACACAGGTTCCAGTCAAACCTGTAGTGTTTTCATACAGCCGTCAAAAATTCATACAACTTCCGTCAACACCTGCCCAAAAAAGACGCAATTTTTCGGAAACCTGATGCAGAATGAGGCGGTTTTTTAGGAAGCTGCGGGTTTTTGATGCAGCTGTCCGAAAACCATACAGCCTTCTCCGCTACCTGTATGAAAAAGGTGCAGGTTTCCGAAAAGTTATATGATAATCAGGCAGGTTCCCGAAAGGACTGCGCTTTATTGACACAGCTGTCCGAAAACCATACAGCCTTCTCCGCTACCTGCATGAAAAGGATGCAGGTTTCCGAAAAGCTATATGATAATCAGGCAGGTTCCCGAAAGGACTGCAGTTTCTTGCTACAGCCGTCTGAAAACCATACAGCCTTCTCCCCTACCTGTATGAAAAGGATGCAGGTTTCCGAAAAGTTATATGATAATCAGGCAGGTTCCCGAAAGGACTGCGCTTTATTGACACAGCTGTCCGAAATCCAAACAGCTTCCGGAACAGCTGTTTTGGTATCAGACAACCCGGCAAAGTAGGAGCCACCCCATACCTTAGCTTTTTGCTTAAGTGGTATGATATAGTAACTCGATGAGAGATTAGAGACAAAAATTCGTATTCCGGTTTAGAACTCTTGGACGGTGATAATATGAACTACTACATAATAAGGCACGGACAAACCTCGGCTAACAGAGAAGGGATTATCCAGGGACACCTAAATGTCCCTCTCTCAGACCACGGCAGGCTTCAAGCCAGACTGGTCGGAGAAGCATTGTCAAAGGTCAAAATAGATGCAGTATACTCCAGCGATCTGGACAGGGCAAGAGATACCGCCATGGAAATAGTCAAGAATCACAACTGCAAGCTCATCCTCGACAGACGCCTAAGGGAAGTTCACTGCGGTGTTATGCAGGGAAAAACTCTGGAGCAATGCAGGGAACTATACCCTGAGTTTTGGGAAGCCCGTAAGACTGATCCGGAACCCGTTCCAAGGCCCGGCGGTGGGGAGTCCGACAGTGACCTCTATCAAAGAGTGATGCGTGCTTTCATGGATATCCAGCGTGAATGTCCGGGGCTGGATGTGGCAATAGTCACCCACGGCGGACCGGTAAGGTGCCTGTTGTCATATGCCCTCAAAGGGGAATTCGACCCCAGCTTGCCAACAGTCGCCAATACATCCATAACCGTGATCTCAAACAGGGATGGCAAGTGGAAGGTAGTTAAGGCTAACGACCGGGCTCACCTGGAGCCGATTGGCGAGCACGAGGCCAGCTCATCCAAGGACTTCTATTGCTGGTAAATCTCAGATTCATATACCCGGAATAATGGATCCTGCCTCCTGGCAGGATTCCTATATTCGTGCCTAATAGTCAGACAATCCCTTGGACATACCCTATGTGTGCGTTATTATCCCGCCACGGTTCAAGACAAAACATGAAGCTTTTCGCGACTTCTTGTTGACTAAACACGACTGCTGCGATATCGTTCCAAATTAGAGGAACTCACTCCGCCTGGTTGATACAGTGGTGAGTCATAGCCTACTGTAGCAACCAAACGAAGGTCCGTACTTAATTAAACCGTGCCGGCGAGCACGGTATTAAGGAGGAAAGCAAATGGAAATTGACTGGACCAAACGCATCTTGTTCGGGTTTCAACATGCCCTCGCCATGTTCGGAGCCACCGTCTTAGTACCCTACCTTACAGGCCTCGACATCTCAGTCACGCTTTTTGCAGCAGGTGTCGGAACCTTACTTTTCCACGTACTCACAAAGAGAAGGGTTCCTGTCTTCCTGGGAAGCTCTTTCGCCTTCATCCCTGCAATACTGAGTGTAAAGGCCATGTACGCAACTCCCGGTGACCCCAATGCCGGCCTTCCTTATGCTACAGGCGGCATTATTGTCGCAGGACTTGTGTACGCGCTGGCAGCTGGGCTAATCAAGCTCTTCGGACCGGATGTGATGAAGAGACTACTGCCTCCGGTCGTTATCGGCCCCATTATCATCACTATCGGTTTGACTTTGACACCTGTTGCGTATGATATGGCCCAAAGCCACTGGGGGGTCGCATTGATTGCCATGTTGACGGTAGCACTGGTAACGGTGTTCGGAAAGGGGATCTACAAGAGTCTCCCTATTTTGCTGGGCGTATGTACAGGCTATGTTGCAGCTTTGTTGTTTAAGCTAGTAGATGTGCAGCCGATAATTGACGCTCAGTTCCTGGCTCTTCCCCGCTTCATGGCACCCAAGTTCTCTATGGAGGCTATAGCTGTGGTCGCACCCATTGCCCTTGTAACCATGGTCGAGCACCTGGGAGACATTACAACCATCGGAGCTACTGTAGGAAAAGACTTTATTACAGACCCTGGGCTCCACAGGACACTGCTAGGCGACGGACTGGCCACGGCTTTGGCAGGGCTGATCGGCGGGCCCGCAAACACCACTTACAGTGAGAATACAGGAGTACTGGCAGTCACGAGAGTATATAACCCTTCGGTACTCAGAGTTGCCGGCGTGATTGCACTGCTCATGTCTGTCATGGGCAAGTTCGGAGCCTTGGTCTCCACAATCCCCACGCCTGTGATGGGCGGAATCTCTATCATTCTTTTCGGAATGATAGCATCTGTCGGTATGCGCGTAATGGTCGAGAACAAGATTGACTTCTCCAGCGGGAGAAACATGCTAATCGCCGCTTTTGTATTGACAATCGGTATGATGTCAGTCCTGGGCGAAGCCAACCCCGCTGTAGTTGGCCTCGGGTTCATTCAACTTGAAGGGCTGAGCCTGGCCACACTGGTCGGCATCGTACTCAACCTTATTCTGCCTGAGGACAAACCAGAATCTAAGTAAGTACGGACTGTGAGGACGGTAGGGAGAGTACAGAGAGTACAGAGAGTACGGCAATACAGACACTATAAGCAGAGATGAAACAGGCCCTCTCTCCTTAGTGCGAGAGGGCCTGTTGTAGTCTGACCTGTTTCTAACCCGGATATGACGTGTCCAGCCCCGGTATTGCCAGGTGCTATTCGTCAAGCAAGCTTATTCTGTCAATCACCCAAATTCCCGCATCGCCTTTGGTTTCAGGTTGATAGAGACTTATAACATAGATGTTATCCTCGTATTCCACTTCGACCAACTGGTAACCTTGCTTTGACCGGCTCAACTCATAATCCAGGTTGGGTAACAACCCACGCGCGGGGGCTTCCCTCCTGGCTACTTCCAGCGGATCTTTGCGCCAAGTCTCTTCTCCTGCATCTACACGTTCTTGAAGCGCCTTTGAACGCTCCTCGCTGACAAAGAAGTCCCCCAGACGGATTTTACGCGCCAGTTCGCCGCTTACAGTTGCATGGCCTGCAATAGTCTCAATCTTCTGGCCTTCGACCAAGATCTGCACCCGGTCTATGTTAGGCAGACACGTAAGCGAATTCACCAGGGACAATATTGTCATGATTTCTCCTGTGCTTCCTCCTGGATGCTTGGTCACAAATTCTTTCGAAAAATTGACAAGCGCCAGGCCGTCGGTAACCTGGATGGAAATCAGCTTAGCTTCTGCGGGCAAGGTTTTTTTCAACAAGGGGTCATTAGGGCCTTTCAATAGTTCAGTGACTACCAACTCTTCAACAGGGGGCCTCTGGGCCGGATCAGCAGGCACCTCTACTTCCCGTCTCTCGGGCAAAACTTCCATTGCCTGGTCGTCTGCAAAATAGAGGTCCACTGTGACTGTATCTTGAGACGGGACAGGCACCACAGGATCCTCTGGTGCTTCGCCGGTGGCTCTGGGTGCACATCCTGAAAGCACCCCAAACATCAAGGCCACAAGGGTTAGCAGGGCCCAGCTCAGGCCCTTCCGGTATGGCCTTCCCTCTCCCCTGCCCTGCACCCTGCCCTGTACCTTGGCCTGCACCTTGCTCTGCGCATCCTGTTCTTGGACGATTCTCACTAAGTGCCTCATTATCACATCACTCCCAACTTGCTATCCTATGAAGGCGTCTGGGTCGCCGTTCCTCACAGTTCTATTGTGTCAAGACAATCTTTCATATCGTTCTCTTAGTGTAACAGTTGTGTAACAAAGGCTCTTCCCAGAGAAAAAGGTTTTTCATGAAGCAAGGGAGTTCAACGCAGACGCAAACAAGTTTGCTGTTCCAGCAGCGCTACAAATCACCGGGCCTCTTGTTCCGCCACCTCACTGTGAAGATGGTCCCGCCTCCAGGGCGGGTCTCTACTTCTATCATCCCACCTGATTTTTCGCATGCTTCCTTCACTATGGCCAGCCCCAGGCCGGCTCCGCCCGTGGATTTCTGCCTTGCAGGGTCTATGCGGTAGAAACGGTCGAATATCCTGTCCAGATGCTCAGGCGGTATACCTGGGCCCGTATCTGAAACCTTAAGCACCATCTCGTCGCCATTTTCCGGGAAATCCATGCTGACAACAACAGTTCCTCCAGGAGGCGTAAACTTGACAGCATTGTCGAAAAGATTGGCCACAATGAGCCGGAACAACAATGGGTCCATTTGTACCTTGGCGCCTGAGAGATGCTGCTGCTGACCTTCTCGCTCATGTACAACGGTGGCCTGATTTGAGGAGTCCACTGCAGCCATTGGTCTTGGCTCCACTATGCCCTTGTCTTGCCGGCTACCTTGAAGTATTACCTTCAGATTTTGCTTAACTCCGCCTAAAACGCGGGATCTAATCACTTCTCCAATAATCTCCGCCGGATCGATCATTTCTTCGTCAGAGACGGCACCTCCGCTTCTGGTACGAAGCAGGGATAGTATGCTTTCTGAGATGCCCTGCAAGTCCAAGATCTCACGGAGAACATCATTTATGAGTTCCGAGAGTTCTTCGGCTTCAGGAGGACATATCTGCATGGATTCAACCAGGGCCCGCATGGATGCGAGAGGTGCCCTCAGCTCATGGGCGGCGGCCATTAGAAACTGTTCCTGCCCTTCCACTGTTTTCTCAATCTCCGTAGCCATATAATTGAATGAAGCCCCGAGTTCACGTGTTTCCAATGGGCCTTTGGGAGACACCCTCGAATCCAGCCTGCCTGAAGCCATCATCCGGGCAGCCCTTGAAAGGTCTGATATAGGTTCTGAGATCGTGCGGGATAAGTACCACGCAAACACCAAAGCAACCATAGAAGCGATTATCCCGCCTGAGGCTACCATCCGCATGACATTTTGATATTGGATAACGATGTCCTTCAAATCCTGTGCAATGAATACAGCTCCGCCGTTTCCGTCCCAATCAGCGGGAACGGCAACATACATCACAAAACTCCCATCAGGGAGGTAATACGTGTTGGACCCTTCCCTCCCGGACAAAGCAGCTCCTACTTCTTGAAATTCCAACTTTCTTAGAACCATGTCAGGATCAGATGCTGAGTCGTCAAGCACCCGCCCGTAGCCGTCAAGCACCATCACCCTTGCATTAAGCGGCATGCCGCCTATAGCAACGAGCCTGGCTTCAAAGGGGCCTCCCCTGGCACGAATGGCCGATGCGATAAGGTGAGCCTGGGCATACAACGAAGCTCTTCTGGCTCCGATTATGGAGGTTTCCAGGAAACGGGACATAAACACCACCAGGACCGCAAGGATCACCCAAATCACAAGCAGGTATGACAAACCTAAGCGCCACCTGAGCCCCAGGACCCGTTTGTGTCCCGCCTCGCGGCCACCTTCATTCACAGTAGTATCCTACTCCCCTCTTGGTCAGTATGATTTTGGGAAACCCGGGGTCATCTTCGATCTTCTCCCTTAACCGGGAGATCTGAATGTCAACAGCCCTGGAGCTTCCCAGGAAGTCATATCCCCAGACGATCTCCAGCAGTTTCTCACGGGTAAATACTATCCCAGGCTGTCTGAAGAAAGTGGCCAGCAAATCGAATTCCTTGGGGGTGAGGCTGATTTCCATCTTGCCTTTCCACACCCGTCTTTGGTTCAAGTCTATCAGGATGTCGCGCCGCCTAAGCTGGTTTCTTGATACCGGATTCATCGAGGTCCGCCTGGATACTGTCTTTATCCTGGCTTCCAGCTCTCTCATGCTGAAGGGTTTGGATACGTAATCGTCAGCTCCCATCTCAAGCCCCACTACAATATCAATGTCCTCGGATCTTGCGGTCAGCATTATCACTGGAAGGCCGGGAAACCTCTCCCGTACTTCCTTTAGTACAGTCAGACCATCTTTTCCCGGAAGCATTATGTCGAGGAGGACCATATCAGGCTTTTCCTTCTCGATCACTTCCAAGACAGGCCCCCCTTCATAACACATGACAACCTCATACCCGAGGCTTTGAAAACTCCGGCGTATCCCCTTGACCAAGGTCTCGTCGTCATCTACCAACAGAATCTTCATCATGTCCATACTAACCTCTCTCGACTAGACAGTCTTTCTCAAGACACCTCCTTGACTAAGTCATCCCGGTTCCGGTGATTTTGTTGACGAATCTGGTCCACCGATAAGTTTTGACCGCCAATAGATCTGGGCCTTTTGACCACCGAGCGACGTGTCTTGTTCCACCCTACTGCCTTCGCCTGATGTTGTCCATTGTTGTGATGTGTTCCCAGCAGATTTCCTCCAACTTCCTGAGATAGAGCGATTGACGATTCAGACGTCTTATCGGGAGTGAAGGGGGAACTTTTGCCATCATAGTATCTATAGTCAAATCCCGGTCTGTAACCTCCACAATGGTGATACCATATCTTACACCAAGTCCTTGTTTTATGATATCCCTGGTTACCTGCTTCCTGACAGTCTGCTGGTCATATTTCGCTGTTGGCCTGTAGTGTTGTTCTCCGTTGTATTCAAATCCTACCCCTTCACGGTACAACCTGTCTATTTCAAGAGGTTGTCCGGTTTCAGGATTTATCAGGAAAGACGGCCTGGCATTGTCCATGTAGGTTGAAGATGCGATGATTTCGTCTAGAATCTTCCGCATAAGGAATTCTCCCAGGAAGGGTGCCATGTCTTTTTCCCACAACAACAGCTCTACCCGCAGTTTTTCAACTTCATCTGGGTAGCAGGGGACTGCTATTCTTGAGTTCTTGGTGCTATGCCATCCAATCCAACCTTGAGCAGCTAAGTGTTGGCAAGCTCTCGACGCTGTAGACCGGCTCATACCGGCGATTCTCGCGAGTTCCGATAGAGACCGGTGACTTTTCACTTCTGCTATAGTTCGCAGGAATCTGGCGCTGATCGTTAAGTCTCTTGTGTCAATGAGAGTGTCAGGAATCAACACGATTCTCAATATCCGCAACAGACCTCCCCAGAATTTGGCAATATCTGACTATATTTATATCACAGGGACAATGATTTGGCAATATATGGTTATGTTTGTGAGAAGGCTATGGGTTAATTCTGAACCTGGTGTATCTGGTGTCCGTTTTTGATACAGTTCTTTGAAAACCTGTATCTTTTTCATACAGGTTCAGGCGATGGGTGTATCAATTCCGTACAGCCGTATGAAAAAGAAGCAGGTCTTCAGAAAAACTGCCTGATTTTGATTCAGGTTCCATAGGAAGGTGTGCGATTATCGGACAGCCGTATGAAAAAGCTACACCGTTGCAAAGAAAAACGAAAAGATAGGAGGCCGCGGGAAACGGCCTCTCACTGAAATCTACTCTAATCTGCTGAAACAGATTTTCGCCCTGACTCGGGCTGTTTCAGCAGGTTAGCACCCTAGGGTTGCCACCCTAGCAGCAAGCCGGTACCGGCTCTTTCCTCTCGTACACAAGGTCTCCTTCAATGAAGACCTTCTCTGCAGCCGTCAGCGTCTGGAACGGATGGCCGCTCCAAATCACTACGTCAGCATCTTTGCCTGCCTCAAGGCTTCCAACCCTGTCGTCTATTCCGAGGATCTGGGCCGGAATGATAGTTATGGCCTTGAAAGCAAGATCTATGGGCATTCCTTCACGCACAGCGATACCTGCATGGTTCGCTAGCCAGCGGGTGTTCTTAGTAGTGTCGCACTGTATTGCAACGGTAACGCCGGCTTTGGCCAGGATACCCGGGTTGGCAAGGGATACATCCAGGAGCTCCATCTTGGAACGGCTCATGAGAAGCGGGCCGACGGTAGCCCTGACCTTCTTAGCCGCCAGCACATCCGCAATCTTGTAGCCTTCGGTGCAATGCTCAATAACGTAGTCAAGATTGAATTCTTCGGCTATACGTATGGCGGTCATAATGTCGTCAGCCCTGTGGGCATGCATTCTAGCCTGTATCTCCCGCTTCAGCACCCGGCACAAGGCCTCCAATTTGAGATCCCTGTCTGGATAGTCAGGAGTCTCTCCTGCCTCTTCCTTCTTCTTGGCTTTCTCAACCTTCTTGAGGTAGTTTTGGGCTTTCACGAGAGCTTCACGTAGCACAGCAGCATTGGCCATACGGGTCTTGGGCGTCTTCTTCTGCATATCCCCGTAGACTCTCTTCGGGTTCTCCCCAAGAGCCATCTTCATACCCTCGGTATTGGGAATAACCATTTCATCCACAGTCTTGCCCCGGAGCTTCATGGCAAAACCTGTACCACCGATGATGTTGGCGCTGCCGGGCCCTGTGTAAACAGTTGTGACACCGCCTGTAAGCACATCGGCGATGGCAGGATCTTCAGGGTTCAAAGAGTCAATGCCCCTGAGCTGGGGTGTTATCGGATCACTTGTTTCATTTCCGTCTGCGTTAGCCCACACAGAAGGCTCTCCAAAGACTGCAAGGTGGCTGTGAGCGTCGATCAGGCCGGGAGTAACCCACTTGCCCTTGGCATCTATGACCTGTGCCCCATCAGGTATTCCAATATCTTTTCCGACAGCCTTTATTTTGCCGTTCTCGATCAGTACGACACCTTCATCGATGGGGCCATTGGTGATGGTAAGCACTTTACCGTTGATGATCGCTAACACCTGGCAACAAACCTCCTTTACCAATTAATGTACAACTTGGATTTCGATAGCCCGTTTCTCTAATCCTCCAACCTGCCACTCAAGATCGCTGCTCAAAGTCACTGATCAAAACCGGCTTGACCGAACAGGCAATTGAACAGCAGTTTGAACGTTCCATGTGTTTGAGCGCGGAAAAGGGGCCTGAAGCCAAGCAATACCACTTCACCCTCACCGCACTTCGCTGAAACAATACAAGGTTTCTTGGCGAGCAGTTGCTCCCCTACAAGCCAGCCGCTCTGCAACAGGTCTTTATCAGGATACTCCGCAATAACTGTGTAATCGTGAGTAGCAAATCTGTCTCTTACTTCAAACGCCTGTCCACCCCAGATAAGGGCCAAGAACTCACGGGGCATACCATATGCCACCGGATGATTAGTATCGGCGTTGACCCTGAGGGTTGAGCCATGACAATAGTAGTCCTCGAAAGTGAGCCCTTCCACCACATTGGTCACCTTAAGTTTGCATGCATCTATCGCAAATTTGCACGATGCATCAAAAGCTACGAGCTTCCCGCCTGACCTCACAAACTCGTCAACCGCCTGGGCGCCTTCTTTGCCTATACCGCTGCGGTACTCAGGTGGAACAACTGTTATATCAAATCTCCCTAGAGTGGACTGCTTCTCGTCAGGCCCCAGGATGAGTTCGGGCCTGTCGCTGGGCAGTATTATCACGTCCACTTTTTCTTTCAAGTTACCTTGCCTGAAATCTTCATCTTTAAGAGTGATGTACGGAAAACCGAAGTTCTCCAGCACCAGGCGGCTCCATCCCTCATCCATATTGCCGCCCCAGTATCTCTGGTACATTCCAACCCTCAAACGTCTAACCCTGTGCCGTGGCAGTTCGGCAACGTATGGTACCGGATAACACGGTACTCCCGTCTGCTTGCACAGCTTGACGAGTCTTGAGGCGGTTGCCGCAGTGTGTTCAACGTAGAAGGCGCCAGGAGGTATATCAGGATAGTTGGGATGCTCATTGGAGCACAAAGCCTTCTCGAATCTCCAGATGGTCGCAGACTCATTGCCATCTTCTGACAAGAGACCGTTTATTACTTGAAAAGTATCGTTGAGCCTGGGGTCAAGTAGATATCCTTGAATCTGGTAATAAATGCAGTCAGGCACCTTGTTAGGTTCAGAAAACCCCGGTTCAACCTGCCCAACCACTTCCAGATCTTGATCACTGATGTCAAGGATATCTGCAGGTTCGACTTCGACTCCCATGAATTCGGCAATGGTATCAGTGGCAGTGTCGTACATTATGGGCGAGCCGTCGGGATTCCTGGTCCAGTAATTGTCAGGGAAGAACGTCCTGCCAAGAAGGGACCTGATCACTCCCATCTTGGGCTGGGCCAGCGAAATCACAAACGACCCTTCGGGATACACACGCCCATCAGCCACAAAACCTTTCGCAGCCCGCTTCACTTCAATGCCCTGGGCCAGCATCAAATCAACAAGTTTCAGGGCAGTGAGCTGATCGTGCTGTTTTCCCGGAATCACATAAGCTTTGGGCGAACCTTCAGCACCACGCCTGGCCTGGCGGGATGCTTTAAGGTAGGCATTCCACAAGATCTTCTCCCTGAACCTGGCGCAAATCTCAAGCAGCGACCAAGCAGCTATTTTTTGCTGCTCTACTATGTCGCGTAGATTCCACCATCCACCAGGCCAAGGGTTTGGGAAGTTGGTCTGAGGTTCGTACTCAGGCATGGTCTTAGGGCATGCCCCCTTAAGCTGGTGTGGATGAATGTACATCGGCGTAGCGAGTTTTGCAGAGGCAGATTCAGTGAGCATTCCGGCTATGTTGTGGTGATTGGCAAGCCAGTGAAATCCGAAATGGCCCCATCCGGGGAATTGGGCTCCGTTAAGGATACCCGTCTTGCCCGCCTGCTCAAGCGAATACGCCATATGGCCTCCGTACCATGAGAGTTCCCGCCATACAAGAGGATCAACATGCGGCCGGATTACATCGCAATACGGGGCTACGTAAAGCCTGGCACCAGTGCTCCCCATATGGTGATGGTCCTGGAACGCATGGGGGTGCCATTCGGTGAAAAGTATGCGGGCCACATACCTGGACTCAACCAAGTTCAGGGCGAAAGCGTCCCGGTTATTATCGTGCCCTGCATACTTGTGATACAGGTACGGAAGCATGGTCCCTTCAAACTCGGTACCAAGGTACTTGTTGTACCAATCGGTGACCATTATTTGGCCATCAGGGGTGAAACACGGCACCATTAGGAAGATTACATTATCTAGGATCTGTTTTGTGGTGCATGAATCACACGACAACAGGTCATACGCCAGTTCCGGGGCCATCTGGGTCCCGCCAATCTCAGTGGCGTGGAGGCTCATGGTCTGGCACACTACTGCCTTGCCCTCCTGCACCAGCTGTCTGACCTCTTCATTGGATAAGCCCCTAGGGTCTGCTATCCTGGAGTTGACTTGTCTGTAATGCTCCAACTTGGCAAGGTTTTCAGGAGATGAAATGATCACCAATAAGAACGGGTTGCCTTCTGTGGATTTGCCCAACTCCTTAACTTTTATCCTGTCTGATTCAGATTCAAGTTTGTAGAAGTATTCCGTTATTTTGTCCCACCGGGCAATCTTGCGGTCACTGCCAAGTTTGAACCCAAAAAACTCTTCAGGTGGTGTTATCCTTGCTGCACGGATTCTTGCATCAGCCATTGGTTTAGGATTTCCCTCCTTTCAAAGTAGCTGTCTAACACAAGGGGCGGACTTACCGATTACTCATTCGCTACGGAGGACGAAATTCCTTTGGGCCAGGCCTCCACTTGCCGAACATGCCAAATACTTGTATGATGATAAAAGGATTATTTTGTACTACGAAATACAGGTGAATACATTGAACGAACCAGATTCTGTAACTGACCTTGCGGACGATACGAGAGACGAAGAATTGTCCTTGCGGGAACGGGTCCGGTCCCGTCCCAGATATCTTGATCTAGAACACCATACAATAGAGCAGAACATCCTCGTGCTTGCAGTGCCTCTCATAGCCGAGAGGATCTTACAAGCTATAGTCAATGCGGCTGACATAGCTATGGTGGGACGGGTTGGGGCATCCGCAGTGGTTGCCGTAGGCCTTTCCAACCAGATTTCCATGATCGCCACCGGTGTCTATGACGCTATCCGTGTAGGCACTACTTCAGTTGTCGCCCGCCGCATCGGGGCTGGCCAACATGAGGAAGCCCAGCAAACTTTGAGGCAATCATTGCTCGTTGCGATAGTCCTGGGCACTGTGGCGGCCCTCCTGATCGGTGCGTTCGCAGGGCCAAGCCTCCGCCTGATGGGAGCAGAACCAGACGTAATCCAACAGGGAATTCCGTATTCATATTGGAAAGGCTTGTCAATGCTGTTTGAATTCGTAACAATGACCTTTACTGCAGCTCTCAGAGGCGCAGGCAATACCCGGCTGCCGATGTTTTCGGGCATACTGGTCAACATCACCAATGTTATCGGCAACTACGCACTCATTGGCGGAAACTTCGGCTTCCCCGCTATGGGAGCAGAAGGAGCCGGGCTTGCCACAGCTGTTGCCCACTTCATAGGTATGGTAGTGGTGATGGCGCTTACCATAAGGCAAGCTAACCCAATAAGTGATTTCTACAAAGGGTCATTCCGTCCCCATAAGGATACTTTGAGCAGCGTCCTAACCATAGGAGTGCCTGCTTCAGGCGAAAGGCTTTCGTTGAGAGGCGCACAGCTGCTCTATGCCAGAGCTATTGCGGGCCTTGGCACCAACGCTTACGCGGCCCATCAAGTAGCTCTCCGGATAGAATCATTGTCGCTTGTTATCGGTTTCAGTCTTGGTGTCTCTGCCACTACACTGGTTGGACAGTATCTAGGATACGGTAACCCGGATAAAGCAGAAGAGGCGACATGGAAGTGCCAGAAAATCGCTTCCGTGTTGATGGGATGTACTGGCGTGGCGCTGTTCCTGACCGCCCCCTATATCGTCCGGTTATTCGTTCCTGATAATCCCGAGGTCATGACGCTTGGGGCAACTGTGCTCAGAATAGTAGCAGTGGCTCAACCTATAATGGGCATGAACCACGTACTTGCAGGAAGCCTAAGGGGTGCCGGAGACACTGCATGGACTATGCTCATAACCGGAGGCAGCGCATGGATCGTTAGGGTTGGGCTGACATACTTGTTTGTCGGAATGCTTGGGCTTCACCTGCCAGGCGCCTGGTATGCCATGGTAACCGACCTTTCTGTAAGGTGCCTGCTGTTTAGGAGACGCTTTAAGGCAGGCCATTGGAAAGAGATCAAAGTATGAGCCCGGTGATCAGTCTGCGACCGTCCAATACTTGGTGAAAGGGTACTTGGTGACCGGGTGGGTCACTTGATTAGTAGTGCTCCTGCGTCTGCCATTTCGGCAATAGCTTTATCCCCGTCTCCCTCATTTACGTCCACGGCACGTATGCCATTGGTTAGCAAGACAACCTCAAATCCGCATTGTATGGCGTCAAGCACTGTAGCCCTTACGCAATAATCGGTGGCAAGGCCGCCTACATAAATCCGCTTGACTCCCTTTTCTTTGAGCCATTGGTCAAGGGCTGGCCCGTCAGGCTCGCCTATTCTCCCGTCGAAACCTGAATATGCTTCCCTGTCGCTTAAGAAGCCCTTGCGGCAGATCTCGCCGCTAACTACCAGGTCCGGATGGAAGTTTGCACCTTTTGTGCCTTGAACACAGTGGGGCGGCCATATCCCACCGTTTTCTACAAAGGAAACATGGTCCTGGGGGTGCCAGTCCTGGGTGTAGACAACAGGCAGATCTCTATCATTGAACTCCTTGATCAATGAATTGAGCACCGGCACAACCTGGTCTCCTTCAGCCACTCCCAAAGCTCCGCCTGGACAGAAATCATTCTGCACATCGACAACCACCAGGCAATCGCCCTTCCGGATGTCAAACACATGGGTCCCTCCCTTACAGTTGCTTTTCATACCCAAGTCGGGCCAACAGATCCTCTAACGTGATCACAGGATCAAGATCAGCAATATCCCTAAGACCACTCCAACGACTAACCCAATTGTAGGATACTCCCCATGGGCGCAAAAGTGAGCTTCAGGGATTAGTTCGTCGCTTACCACATACATCATAGCTCCTGCGGCAAAGCCCAAGCAGACTGACAAGACAGCCGGAGACACCTGGCCAATCCAAGCTCCCAGAAGGGCGCCTATCCCCACTGGCAAGCCTGCCAGCACAGTGGACAAGACCACGCTGCCTCCTCCCATCTCTCCTGCTTACAATGGCACTGCCATCGCCATTCCTTCAGGGATATTGTGAATGGCAATCATCAGCGCCACTCCAAAACCCAAAGATTGCTGGTGGGCATAAGCAGCACCGATAGCTAATCCCTCAGGCAAGTTATGAAGCGCGATCCCCAATCCTATCAATAGCCCGGCTGATCTCAACTTGGCAGCCCTTTCGCCGTGGTACACCCCGGATTTCCCCCGCACAACCAAAGAACTGTGGGTGTGGGGCAGCCACATATCCAAGACAAACAAGATTACAACACCAAGGAGCAAACCCAAAGCTGCCCATCCTTGGCTTCCGACCTCAACAGCTTCAGGGACAAGTTCCATAAGTGAAACGCTTATCATTATTCCCCCTGAAGCTGCCAGCAAGAAACTAAGACAAGCACCTGCACTGAAATCTATCAAGAGAACCAACAGGCCACCTGCCCCTGTGCCCAAAATTCCTGCCAGGATCCCTACCAAGGTCGCATGAGTGACGCCCAATTGCATCCCCTCCGATCATGTTATGTCGCCGCAAATATGTGCAAGCATGGTGCCAGGTAACTTCAGAATCCAAACTCGTGGGCAACGGACACCCTGCCAATCCCATCCCGATTCTCAATATACATCAATATGTTAGTTGTATCTCATATTTTAGGACAAGACGCAACCCGGAAGTTAGTCACAGCTACACTCTTGTGCTCAGGCCTATTGCTCAAACCGGTCCTGCAAGGGTGTCCCAGCTTGCCCGGAAGATGCTTACAACTTCAAGTGCGGTTTGAGATCACCGCGTTCATAGGAGTGATAGTGCTCGCAGGGGTGGTAGTAGTACCCATGACCCTGAGGCTTGGCGAAGGTGCGGAAATAGGGTCACAATATCACTGGCCGGTAGCAAACGTTCAATCGGCTGTTGCATATTCTTGCTAGTATGAGTATAATAGTCGACAATATTCAGAAGTTGCTTGTTGTCGTAAGTTTCAGGGAAGAGTATCTTAGGGTTCCGCGTTGATTCCGGTACTGGCTGCCTGCATCTTGGGCGGTTCTGCTTCCTATAGAGATAATAAGTCAGGCAAAAGGCGGGCAGAGGCAAACCGGTACAACGGACTGGTCCGAGCGATACAGCTTTGCAGGTCAAATGCGAAGTACACCGTGGGTAGAAAAGACCCGTGCGGCAAGTTCCTTGAGAAGTACTTTGGAACTGCCCACGGGTCTTCTCAATAGACACAAGCAACCTATCACTTGATGAAAGGAGAATCATGACGTCATGGCTACAGCTGATAGAGCAGAATCTGTGCCGCATCATGGCACAGTATCGCGGGACGTTTTCACAACGAGACTCGGCGTTATCACTGCGACTCTTGGGTCAGCAGTGGGCTTGGGTAACATCTGGAAGTTCCCGTACCTGGCAGGAGCTAACGGAGGAGCAGCATTCATAATAGTCTACTTACTCTGCACATTGGTAGTCGGCCTTCCGGTTATGATTACAGAACATGTTATCGGCCGCACAGCAAGAGGAGATGCCATAGCAAGCCTTAAGAAGTTGGCACCTGGGAAATCATGGTGGTTGATAGGGGCCTCGGGTATACTTGCGTCATTCCTTATAATGGCTTTCTACACTGAAGTGGCGGCCTGGGTATTTGCGTATATCGTTAAAGCTATTCAAGGCGCCGTTTTGTCAACTGACCCTGCAGTAACTGAGGCAGCTTTTGCAGAGCTTGTTACAAGCCCTGTTCAATCACTGGTATGGCAATGGATCGTACTTGCGTTCATAGCGTTCATCATAGCACTCGGCGTATCCAAAGGTATTGAGCGTATGACCAAGCGGCTTATGCCGGCGCTTTTCGCGATCCTGATTATTGTGGTCATTAGGAGCGTCACTCTACCCGGCGCAGCACAAGGGTTGGAATTCCTCCTGAAGCCGGACTTCTCAAAAGTCACAGGTGCCACCGTGCTTACCGCACTAGGGCTCTCCTTCTTCAAACTGTCAGTGGGGATGGGTACAATGATCACCTACGGAAGCTATTTCTTAGATGACCAAGACATCCCTGCAACAGCAACAAGAGTCATGCTCTCAGACGTTCTCGTTTCAGCTCTTGCGGGCCTGGCAGTCTTCCCTGCCGTTTTTGCATTTGGATTCCAGCCGGAATCAGGCCCTTCCCTGCTCTTCATAACGATCCCGGCAGTATTTAGTTCCATGCCGTTTGGCCAGATATTCATGATTCTCTTTTTCGTGTTGACTGCTATAGCTGCAACCGGTGCCATGTTGTCATTGTTCGAGGTTCCTGTTGCGTACCTGGCAGGTACGTTGAACTGGGACCGGAAAAAAGCTACCGTGGCAGTGTTGATAGGACTGGCGGTAGTAGGCTCAACAGCAGCGCTCTCCAACAGCTTGCTTGCAGATGTTGTGTTCCCAGGAATAGGCACGTTCTTCGACTTGTGGGACTATCTCACATCAAACATACTCCTGCCTGTGGGAGGCCTGTTCTTGTGCCTGTTCGCTGGATGGGTCTTGAAGTGGGATAAGCTGAAAACCTGGCTCACAAACAATGGAAATCTTGACAATCAAGGGATCATCCGTGCGTTCTACTTGGTGGTCAAATATGTCACTCCCCCGTTGGTACTCATAATCCTTCTTTCAGGGCTGAACCTGTTCTAGCGGAGGGTATAGAAACTGGCGGACCGTACGGGTTGCCTGCCTGGTTACTTAGCCGGGCCGGGCAACCCTTCTTTATTTCTCTAGAGTAATTGCCTGCACACAGGGAGGCGCCTCACCATGAGCCAACAGATCAGAGCCTCAACACCGCTCCCCGCAGCTAAACTGATTGCCCCTATGGCTGCCCCCATGACAGGACAAAACCGGGCAAGCGTAATGACCAAGAGCGAACTTGCCAGCATATTCCCGGATTTCGCTACTGTAACCCAAACAGCTTGCCTGCTCAACATAAGAATGCCTCCGAAACACTCAGCCAAAGAGGCGAAAAAGGGCATCATCGCAACAGAAGCCACTGCCTTGAGGGCTTCGGGAACAACCTCTTGAGGAACTTTTATGATGGAACCGAAAATCCATGTCCCTATTTGCGGTACACTGCTAATCCACAAACAAGCCAAAGCCATTGTGCCCAACACCACGGAAAACGTCCGGATCTGCTTGAAAGAATCCTTATCTTTCACATATACAACCACCAGTTGGTAGATGTTGTAGGTAAGCGACGTAAAAATAAAGGAAAAACTCGTGGCAACCTGATATCCAGCAAGGGCAACTTCAGGATTGATAGTCTTGGACAGGGAGGCTGTGATAATCGGCCTTCCCAATGTCTGGACTGAAGATGCGATTGCCAAAGGCAGGCCGAATTTTAGCAGAACAGCTGATCTTGGGATTATCTTATCAGGCGTTTCTTCCTCTAGCGGCCCGATAATCTTGCTTGATGCCACCAACGCGAGGAGTGACTCGGCAGCTAGTCCCAACATCAAGATAGATGCCCCCACAGGCCCCACAGGCCACAATCCGGGAAGGATGGCGGCAGCTATGAACATCACAATTACCCTGACAACCATGTTGATCGTAAGCCAAACAGTCTGCTTCTTGATAACGATAGGAACTTGGAATACGGACCTGAAAGCCGACCATATGGGCCACAGCATGAGCACTCGCATAGACGGCACTGCCATTTTATACACTTCTTCTGATACACCCAGCATGCCCTTGAAAACCGGCCCGGACACCGGAGTCCAGCAGATAACTGCAAGCACAAGAAGCAGAACACCAAGTACCATAAAGGTAACCTGACCCGCTTTCCGGAAAGACTTCCTCCCCTGGGTAAAGGTAAGGCACATCCGGCCCATGCCGTAAATAGGCGATTCCAATACC
The DNA here is from genome assembly GCA_012837895.1 of Candidatus Fermentithermobacillaceae bacterium. Taxonomy (GTDB): domain Bacteria; phylum Bacillota; class Sulfobacillia; order Fermentithermobacillales; family Fermentithermobacillaceae; genus DTU015. Next base: position 39,457 of record DUQH01000114.1, read on the forward strand.
GCTACTATGCTGTACGATGCAGAATAGGCAGCAAGGGCAACTGTCGGATAGGATGTCCTGGCCATAGCCCCGCTGACAACAGAATGGGTTAACATCATCAGCATTGAAGCAGCTGCCAAGGGTACGTAAAACTTGAGCAGCGCCGCTAAAGGTTGCCGGAAGGAAGAAGCGTATACACTGCTTGTCTCAGGTGAATAGTCCAAAAGCGGTTCCTCTCTCTCCAGTTACAACTGTCGTATCAGATCTATTGTACCACTAACCACCAAGAAATCTACTCTATTACACTTACATACAGGAGTTTTGGTTGCTGCGGACGCCACAGACTGAGGCTTTGTACACAGCCTGTCTGCAGAAATGCCGGGTTCTTGCCTATTCAATGCTAAAATTAGCTGGTTAATTGACCTAAATCCTGCTCACGCAAGAGGAATTCTAGGGGATTCGTAGAATGTTAGAAAGGGACGAGTAATAATTCATTTTATGCGAACCTATCGCCGTAGCTTTGTTCACAAATAGCTTGGTTGGGATACAAGACGTTTGAAGGAGGTGACTTCGGCAAACAAGAAAACGCTCAAGCACGATCCGGCATCGATTAAAGCAAACACCCCAGTCAAGACGCATCACGTCACAAACCAGCCTTCCTAGCAGGTGCTCCTGAGTTACTTGTATTGAAATCTACGCTAGTTTTCTCCACAGAATTTTCCTGAGGAAGGTGTCTATCTTGATGAAAGTGTTAAAGAGAGTGATACCAGTTTTGCTGATGGCCGTGGTTTTGCTGGCCGGATGCACCCCAACGGCTGAAGAAACGGACACGCCACCTGAGTCCAAACTAAGGGAGTCAGGCGACGTCTACAGCGTCTATTCAGGCGAGATCACAACCATTAACTACTTAGTCACTTCCACAACCGCAGAGTTTTCCGTCGCAGCCAACGTAGTAGACTGTCTCGTCGAATACGACCATCTCGGCATCGTCAGACCCGCATTGGCGGAATCGTGGGAAGTCTCTGATGACGGTCTCGTGTGGACCTTCAAGATCAGAGAAGGCGTGAAGTGGTACACCTATCAAGGTGAAGAATACGCCGACGTTACCGCTCAGGACTGGATGGACGCTGCCAGGTACCTCTTGAATCCTGACAATGCGTCTGCAACTGCAAACATCTTTTACAGCGTGGTCAAGAACGCCGAAGAGTATTACCTCGGCGAAATCGATGACTTCGAGCAAGTAGGCGTAAAAGCAGTAGACGACTATACATTGGAATACACGTTGAAACACCCGGTTCCCTATTTCTTGAGCATGCTCACTTACTGCCCCTTCATGCCAGCTAACGGTGACTTCCTGGAAGAAGTGGGCGACCAGTTCGGAACCGATCACACAAAGATCCTCTACTGCGGTGCATACATCCTCTCTGAATGGCGCCACCAGGATGAGCGGATTTACGAGAAGAACGAGAATTACTGGGATGCTGACAACATCCACATCAAGAAGATTGTGTCCAGGTACAACAAGGAAGCTGCTACCCTGGCACCTGAGATGTTCCTCAGAGGCGAGATCACCGGTGCAACCATCCCCACTGCATCCTTGGACGAGTGGATGAACGATCCGGAAAAATCCAAGATGGTACGCCCGGCCGAAACAAGCTTCTACTCCTACTGGTACACATTCAACTTTGACCCGAACTTCCCAGACGAATACGAGCCTGAAAACTGGAAGATAGCTGTCAACAACAAGAACTTCAGAAAAGCTATTTTCCACGGACTTGACAGGGTCTCGGCTCTGTTGACACTTGATCCTTACGAGCCCGAAAGAATGCTCAACAACACCATTACTCCAAAGAACTTCGTAGCTGCCGGCGGTAAGGACTACACCATGATAGGCGACCTGGCTAAGTGGACCGCCAGTGACAGCTTCGATCCTGATCTTGCCCTTGAGTATCGCGACAAGGCTAGAGAAGAACTTGAAGGCAAGTGTACCTTCCCGATTAAGGTCATGATGCCTTACAACACATCAGGAACCCAGTGGGCCAACGAGTCACAGGTTGTCGAGCAACAGCTGGAAGGCCTCTTGGGCGAGGACTTCATCGACATCATTCCGGTAGGATTCCCGCCAACAGGCTTCCTTAATGCGACACGTAGGGCCGGTAACTACGCTCTCCAGAACTGCAACTGGGGTCCTGACTATGCCGACCCTGAGACTTATACAGAGCCCTTCTATCCCGATGGAACCTACAACTGGCCGGAAAAAGCTACCGATCCGGCATATCTCCTGGAAGACGGCAGGACTGTGTACCAGAAGATGGTTGACGATGCAAAAGCTGAAGTGCTAGATATAGAAAGGCGTCTCGAACTGTTCGCTGCGGCTGAAGCATATGTTATCGAGGAAGCATGGGTCATCCCCTTCCGTGTAGGTGGCGGTGGCTACGTTGCCACGAAGCTGGAACCGTTTGCTTCGCCCTATGCACCCTTCGGCGTTTCATCACTCCAGTACAAGGGACAAATCGTGATGGAAGAACCGATGGGCATGGAAGAGTACAAGGCTGCACGCGAGAAATGGGAGAAGGACCGGGCTGCTGCGCTTGAAGCAGAAGCTGCGGCAGGCAGGTAATCTTGTGAACTTAAGGCCGGGTTAAGTCCCCGGCCTGTAAACCGGAACGCCGGAAGAAGAGGCTCCCGCACAGGTCTTTTCTTCCGGCTTCGGCCCCTCACACAAGATTATTACAGGGTCTACAGAACAACTGACTTGAAAGGATAAGCCGCGTGGGAGAGGGTATTCAATAATGCTAAAGTACAGTATCAAAAGGCTATTACAGTCACTGGTGACAGTTTTCATAGTTATCACGCTTGTTTTTCTCCTGATGAGACTCCTACCCGAAGAAGGCTACTTCGGCGACGGTTACGATAAGTTAACCCCGGAGCAACGTGAGAATATACTCCGCAAGTTCGGCTTGCTGGACCCGTGGTACATTCAATTAAGAAACTTCTACTCTTCGCTTCTCAAGGGTGACCTGGGTAAGTCTATCATCTACCGGCCGGATGTGCCCGTGATTGATATCATAAAACTCAAGATCCCGTTTTCTGCTGCCTTTGGCTTGGCTGCCATTTGCGTGTCCCTGTTTTTCGGTCTTACTATGGGAATCCATATGGCGCGCAACAAAGGCAGGTTCTGGGACAAGGTCTGGTCAAGTTATGTGGTATTCATCAACGCAGTCCCGGCAGCGGTTTACCTGCTATTCATCCAGCTGTACATTACAGGCTTGAAGTTCCGTGGCAGATCAATCTTCCCTATGCTGTTCAACCGGCATGACCCTCGCAGCTGGATCTTGCCGCTTATCTCCATGTCCCTTGGTGGTATCGCCGGTTACGCGTTATGGATGAGACGTTACATGGTTGACCAACTCAATCAGGACTATATCCGTCTTGCCAGGGCAAAGGGAATGTCAGATAAGCAGATCATGGTTAAGCACGTAATGCGGAATGCTTTTGTACCAATGGCTCAATACCTGCCCGCTTCAGTACTGCTAACCATCTCCGGTTCCATCTATATCGAATCATTGTACTCAATACCCGGGATGGGCGGACTCTTGGTGGACGTGATTCAAAGGCAAGATAACGTAATGGTACAAGCCCTGGTCCTGATATATTCGACCCTGGGGATTTGGGGCCTTTTCCTGGGAGACATATTGATGGCCATCTTTGATCCCCGCATCAGGCTTGAGAAGAGAGAGGGGGCCAGGTAAATGTCACAGAAGGAACAACAAGTTATTCAAGCAATCGAAGACGAAGCCCTGTTTACCTTTGCCGAATATGACCCTGAGGCAGCAGAAAGGGTTGGATATTCGGACTACTCTTATTGGGGTTCTACGCTCAAAATTTTCCTTAAGAACAAGACAGCCATATTCTTGCTGGCGCTGATGGCATCTTTGATTTTGTTCACTACAATCCAGCCTTACCTGCCAAATCAGAAATCCCCCACTAAGATCCATGTAGATCCGGCAACCGGCCACCCTCTCAGGAACCAAAAGCCCAGTAACGAATACTGGTTCGGCACTAACGTGATCGGCCAGGACCTTTGGGCCCGGATTTGGAGCGGCACAAGGACATCGTTGCTCATAGCTATCATTGTCGGGATATGGGAAGTGGGTTTTGGGATCTTCATCGGAGCAGTATGGGGTTATGTAAGACAGATCGATGCCTTCATGACAGAAGCGTATAACGTGATAAACAACGTACCCACAACGATTCTGCTCATGTTGCTCGCCTACATATTGAGACCCAGTTTCAGAACTATGGTAATCGCCATGTGCGCCACAGGATGGCTTGGGATGGCCCGGTTTGTGCGCAACCAGATAGTGATTATCAGGGACCGTGAGTACAACTTGGCTTCACGGTGTCTGGGCACCCCAACGTCCCGGATCATCACGAAAAACCTTCTGCCCTATCTGGTGTCGGTGATCGTAATGCGCATAGCGTTGTCAATTCCCGGAACCATCGGTTGGGAAGTGTTCCTGACATATATCGGATTGGGTCTGCCGATAGACACCCCTTCACTGGGAAATCTGCTGAACGAAGGGCGCCAGGTAATGATGGCACCTGCGCTCAGGTATCAGCTGGTTTTCCCGGCAGTAGTGCTTTCTGTAATAACGATATCATTCTACGTACTGGGAAATGCGTTTGCTGACGCTTCAGATCCCAGGAACCACTACTAGGAGGCGGAGCAATTGACTGAACCAATCCTTTCAGTAAGAGACCTGGTCGTCAAGTTCAGCCTACGCGGACAGATTTTGACGGCCATAAGAGAAGCTTCTTTGGACCTATACCCGGCAGAAACTGTGGCAATTGTAGGCGAATCGGGTTCTGGGAAGAGCGTTTTCACCAAGACGTGGATTGGAATGCTGGACGCCAACGGGTGGGCAGATTCAGGTTCGATACTTTTTGAAGGCAGAGATATTGCCAAGTTTACCACCGAACGCGAATGGCTGACCATCCGGGGCAAGAAAATCGCCATGGTCTTCCAAGATCCGATGACTGCTCTAAACCCGCTGAGGACCGTGGGTATGCAAATCCAGGAAGCTCTTGAACTCCACCAGGGTATGCGTGGAGAACAAGCAAAAGCCAGGACTATAGAGATTCTAGCTGAAGTAGGCATAGATATGCCGGATGTGCGCTATCACCAGTATCCACACGAGTTTTCAGGTGGAATGCGCCAAAGGGTCGTGATTGCCATTGCGGTCGCATGCAATCCGAGAATTCTGATTTGCGATGAGCCCACGACGGCGCTTGACGTAACCATCCAAGCCCAGATCTTAGAGCTCATCAGGAGCCTCCAGAAAAAGATGGGTGTTACCCTTGTATATATAACCCACGACCTCGGTGTAGTGGCAAACGTGGCTGACAGGGTAGCTGTGATGTATGCAGGCGAAATCATCGAGTACGGCACAGTAGAGGAGATTTTCTATGATCCCAGACACCCGTATACCTGGGCTCTTCTCTCCTCCCTCCCACAGTTGGGAATCAAAGGCCAACCCCTGTACTCGATTGCAGGAACCCCTCCCAACCTGTTTACCGATATTCCAGGCGATGCTTTCGCCCCGCGCAACCCGAAGGCGCTCAAGCTCGACTTTGTAAAAAGGCCGCCTTTTTTCCAGGTCAGCCCCACCCATTATGCCAAGACGTGGCTTCTGGATCCCAGGGCACCCAAGGTAGAGCCGCCGGAGACTATCAAAGCTTTGCGAGCTAAGCACGACGAGAGGTATGCACTATGACACAGAATGAAAGGGAAGTAATCATAGAAATCAAGAACCTACGGGTTGAATTTAAGGGCAAGGGCAGAAAGCCCTTTAGGGCAGTAGACGATGTATCTTTCGAGATCTACAAAGGTGAAACGTTCGGCCTTGTTGGGGAAACTGGGTCAGGTAAGACTACTATCGGGAGAGCCATAGTCAGGATTAACCCGACAGCCGCAGGAGAGATCTTGTTTAAGGGCCGCAGAATTAACGGGGTAATCCCAAAGGAGCTTGACCGGGAAGTCACCCGCAAGATACAGATGATATTCCAGGATCCAATGGCATCCCTGAATGAAAGGTCGAAAGTTGACTACATCGTGTCAGAGGGGCTTTACAACATAAAGGGGTTCAAAGACGAACAAGACAGAATGGCAAAGGTATCTAGGGCCCTGTTGGAAGTTGGCCTCTTGCCTGAATTTGCCTCACGCTTTCCCCATGAGTTCTCTGGAGGACAGAGACAGCGCATTGGCGTAGCGCGTGCTCTTATTATGGAGCCTGAATTTATCATTGCCGACGAACCAATATCTTCACTGGACGTGTCTATCAGGGCTCAAGTACTCAACTTGCTTTCTGACCTACAGAAAACCAAGGGGTTAACGTACTTGTTCATCTCCCACGACCTTTCTGTAGTGCGCTTTATCGCAGATCGCATAGGGGTAATTCATAAGGGTAGACTTGTAGAGTTGGCCGAAACTGAAGAACTCTTCGGACGACCGTTCCATCCTTACACAAGGGCACTGCTTTCAGCAATCCCGATTCCTGACCCCCAGATCGAAAAGAAGAAGAAGGTCCTGGTATATGACCCCACTTGTCACGATTATTCGAAGGATAAACCAAAGTGGGTTGAAATCACACCAGGCCACTTTGTACTTGCAAATGAAGAGGAACTAAGACAATACGAAGCAATGGCCGGATAAGGCAGGCTATCGACTGGCCATTTGACTCTGAGCGTGTAACTGCATAATGCGGTTGCACGCTCATTCATTGGCCTTTATTACCAGGGTTTTTCAGTAGAAAGACGCGCCTATGCCCAACCAGTGGTAGAGTACTGTAGCCAGAACAGCAAGCTGGCAAGCTGACCATAGCAGAATTCTAATCGCCGTGGCAGGTGAACCCGGGGGCGTCTTATCACCGCCGGGGCTTCGTTCCAAGCCTGTCAAATCATCCTGGTCCCTTTCCTGCCTGAAAATAAAGCCTGCTTCATCTCTCAAATAACGGAGCTCCCGGCCTGATGCCTTGTCCTCAGGAAGGTCTCGGGCTAATTCGCTTTCATGGTGCCCAAGCACATTGGAAGAGGGTTTTTTCCGCCCAAGCCGCGCAAATGCACCTTCATGCCGCAAGTATATAAACCAGGCAATGGTGACGTAAAACACCATGCACAGTGGCAACAGCTGTGCCATGTAATAGATGTTTCCGAATCCCCACCTTGCCAAAGCGAAGGAAACCAATACTGCAAAAGCTGTAGGCAACAGCGCGTACACAAATGCCGCCAATGGTTCACTCCGACCTTTCACTAACGTATTCCCCTCGACTTTCCAAGCTAGCCATCCTGATCCCGGCTGGCGACTATCTTGCCATTCACCATGGTGAATACCACATTGTACTCGTTGTCCAGCACAACAAGGTCTGCATGCTTCCCTGGCGCCAGAGACCCCTTGCGTTCCGATACCCCGGCCAATAGCGCCGGGTTAGTGGTAGCCATGGGAAGCATATCCTCCAAAGCGCTTCCAGTCCACCGGATAATGTTTTTCAGGCCATCCAAGAGGCTTGCGATGCTGCCGGCAAGAGCCCCATTTGCCAGGCATGCCCTCCCCTGTTGGTCAACGGTGATTTCATGCCCAAGTGAACTGTATGAACCTGGAGGCAAACCTGCAGGTGCCAGTGCGTCAGATACAAGGTATACCCTATCCGCACCTTTGCAAGCCAGTACTACCATTAAAGCGGCGGGATGGACGTGGATCCCATCGCATATGACTTCTGCCCAGATCCGGCTGTCAGTCAGAACTGCCCCTATTATACCAGGCTCTCTATGATGAAACTCCCTCATAGCGTTATACACATGGGTGGCGGCGCTGACTCCCCAAGATATTGAGTCTAGCGCCTCCTGGTAGGTTGCCATTGTATGCCCGGCGGCCACTGCTACGCCCCTATCGGCCAGCAATGAAATCAAGTCGCGGGCTCCGCGGAGTTCCGGGGCAATAGTAACCCGCTTGACCGTGCCCTTCCCCAGGTCCAACCATCTTGCCATAAGGCTAACTGATGGTTCAAGCAAATACTCTTCACGCATGGCTCCCTTTTTGTGTGGGTTTAGGAAAGGACCCTCCATGTGCAATCCCAGGATATGGGCTCCAGGAAGGTTTTTCTCCGCCTCGGTACTGTCTTCAGAAACGCCCGTCCCCTCCTTATTGGATGCCAGTTGGCTAACTCTTGATATCACGCGTTCAATGTCATCCACAGGCATGGCACCTATGGTAGGCAGGAATGAAGTAGTACCGGTTCGGATCAAATGACCGGCAAGGGCCTGTATGGCATCAGGATCAGGAGAGCTTACATCGAATCCAAATGAGCCATGGATATGTATATCGACAAGGCCAGGGATGATGATGTTATCGCCTAAATCTACTACGGGTAAGCCGTGCTGAGCCCCAGGCCCCTTACTGCTTTCGTCTCCAGTGGTTGGGTTTGCTTGCGGTTCAGGGACTCCCGGAGCCATCTCCACAATAATGCCGCCAGACACTTTGAGGTATCCGGCAAAAGGCGCAGCATCGCCAGGATATATCTTACTTGAAACAAGAATGACATCAGACGTATCCTGCTTACCTAATGCATCCCATGAAACATTGCCCATACTCTTCACACTGGAACCCCTCCCGGAAGCTGTTCATACTAGTTTCATGCAACCTTCCTTGCTCCGCCACCAGAGCACTCTTGATTGTTCCCGGTTCTCTCCGCAAAAAACCAACCAGCAGCTAGAGCTACACCGATTCTGATCAAGAACGCAATATCTAGAGTACGTGTCATTCCGATAGCTTGGTACAGGGATACTCCCACCAGCGGCCATACTACACTAGACAAACCCATTGCCATATTGTACACAGCAACATACGCCGGCCTTGTTGCATCCGGAGTTACGTCAAGTAGGACATTGAATGTTGACAAGTTGAGTCCTGCCCCAAATGTTCCCGTCAGCACATGAATCAGTAGATGCACATAAGGGTTCCTGAAACGGCCATACGCCAAAGGAACAATCGCGTGAGCTCCGGCTGTCAGCAAGAGCACCTTTTGAGCACCGTGTCTTTCTACCAGTCTTCCCCACTGCTTGTATGTGAGAAATGACATGATTCCCGAAGTTATCGAAAACATACCAAGCCATGTGTTGGAAAGCCCCATTATCTTTACCCATAGAATGGTCCAGAGCGCGGCCGTAAAGTGAAACCCTATGTAGATGATCAGCAGCCCGGCCACAAACTTCATGAACCTCCTATCTCCACGGACTTCCGTAAAAGCTTTGAGCCCTGCCGGGGCATTGGTGCGCTCTTCTTTTGAAAGGGGTAATTCCTTATGCCGGGTCAAGTAGTACCAGGATCCCATTACAAACCCGTACCCAACCAAGTACAGGGCGGCAAAATTTGAAGGCCATGGCACAAGGTCAAGCATCTGCCCTGCTCCGATAGTTGCGAGCAGCGAAATGAGGGTAGTGACCATGTTTCTCTCAGCAAATATCCTGGCTCTAAGGCGCGGACTGAACATCTCCCCCATCATGGCAGTCCACGCTATATTACACATGTTCTCAGGAAAACTCCTAATAGCAAAGGTCAAAATGAAACACCATGCGCGCACATTGAGCGGCAGCGGAACTATGGCCAGGAAAGCAAACAACAGTAGAAAACTCCTTGAAACGAAAGCAGCTCTTAGTGTGGGCTTGAGCCTGTTATCGTAACGGTCAATCAAAATAGCTGACGGCACCTGTGCCGCGAGGTTCATCAGGGCGGGAAGTGACGTCAGGAGCCCTACCATATAATCTGAAGCACCCAGTTGGACAGCAAATGCGCCCCAGAAAGGTTGGGTTAACCCGGACATGACAGAGAACAGTGAGCCATCTATCAAACTGTTGACAGCGTTTTCTCTTTCCACCGGATCCGCAATATAGTCGTAAGACCTGAGTCTTTTCAAGCGTGCCACGAGTATTGGTTCCCGCCTTTGCAAACAGCTATTGCTACACTACATAAGACAACCCATGTATCTTGCCGCTGCACCTCCTGTTATGGGCCCGCAGGTACGATTGCTCACTGCCAATATAGGCAATTCTACAAGAGGCTGCATTGTCCTGCTTTCGCAAGTCTTTGACGTACGGCTAAGAACGCACAAAGTGGTTATCGCCACCTTATTCCAGAGGATACTGTGGAGATTTGCGTTTCATGCCGGAAGTAGTGATAGAATATAACATGATGTAACCCGGAGGAGTATGTATGCCGAAAAATGTCCCAGACAAACAATTCAAACATAATGATCCGTTCAGGCCATTTACTGAGCTTACGTGGCAATTGGTAGCGTCAATGTTGTATCAAGACAAAGCTACCCCTGAAAGAATCGCGTCGCTGTTTAACAGGGATGTGAATCACGTAACCAACAAGATTCAAGAGGCCCGCGCTTCGGGACGCCTCCAAAAAATCATTCGCAGCCTTCCTGATGACATACCGGAACAAAGCTACAGGGAGTTTGCCGCAAGGATACTTGCGGACACTTACAAGGACGCCATGAAAGTCAACAAGAAGCGTAAGCAGACGGTGAAAGCGTGTAAGACAGCTGTCAGGATAGCAACAGAGATAGGGAACTTCATTAGCTCAGATTGGGCAGAGACTCTATGTACAACTGCAAATGTAGATTTCGAAGCTTACAGGGATACTGTAGAACGCCAACTGGACAAGTTCTGGGACTGTCCCTTAGCACAGAAAACTTCACAGTGGCCGGAACTCATCAGAGAAGACCAGGAACAGTTTGAGTGACCCCTGCGCGTTCTGCACGCACCTTTCCTCATCGCCCCAACCTTTTCCACGGATTCTTAAAACAACAGTTCTGGCCTATTGGCTGCGGGTTTTTTAACAGGAGATTTCCCTCGAAAACCTGTCTGCATAGACCCTGCCTATTTCCAGAGGAGAAAACACCCCTCTGTCGGTCACAATTGCACCAATCAAGGTTGGCGGGGTTATGTCAAACGCCGGGTAATATCCCTTCACACCCGGAGCTCCGGTGCGTACCCCCCTGCAATACAAGACCTCCTCAGGGTCCCGTTCCTCGATTTCAATGTCTCCAGCCGTCAATGTGTTGGTCTGCGGACCGTCATAGCCTAGCACTATGAAGGGAATCCGGTGGAGATTTGCGCATATTGCGTACTGGTAAGTACCCACCTTATTTGCTATATGCCCGTCCATGGTAATCCTGTCGCACGCAGTAACAAACTTGTGGATCTTGCCCTGGGCCATAAGAAACGCGCCCATATTGTCAGTTACAATTGTGACTGGAACTCCAAGTCTGTGGACTGACGCCGCAGTCAGCCTTGCGCCCTGAAGGTATGGACGTGTTTCGCTGCAATACACCCTCACTTGCTTCCCCTGCTGCTTTACATAGTCAAGCATGTACAACAGGGCTCCTCCGGGGTAGCAGTGGGTCAGAATCCCATCGCCGTCAGCTATAAGGTGGGATGCATACATCCCGCACTTCCTGGTAAGCTCGTCGTCTTGAGCCATGAGCTTCTCTGTGTTGAAGACTACGGCCTGGACGGGATCAGTTCCCTCAGCATGGGCCTCAATGGCAATCTGTAGCATTTTATCCACCAAAGGGATCAGGTACTCACCGGTTGGCCGGGTAGATTTTAGCCTCCCGGCTGCTTTGAACAGCTTGTTTTCAAATTCAGCATGAGACCGGCTTGAGTAACAGCCGGCCGCAAGCGCCAGTCCAAAGCATGCGGCAAAAGCTACACTGCCTGCGCCCTGGATTACCATGTCTTCAATGGCAGAAGCTACTTGTTCGTAGTTTGAACACCGCTGCCAGACCTCACGTTCTGGAAACTGACGCCTGTCGAGCATCAGCACCTGGTTATCCTCGTATCTTAAAGTGTTTGAAGTGCGGATAAGTATTGCATCTTCAAGGCCCACCCTAAGTCCCCCCTGTATTCTTGCTCCATAAACTACTACCCCGCTTCGATTGTGCCGCGGCAAAACCCTTTTCCCTGCATTCCATATTGAACCCCTATCTCGGTTATGTCAGAAAAGGCTGCAGCGGTTACTGCTTCAGCACAGGAGATAATCTCTTGTAGACCAGAACCGCCGCCAGGGATGCCCCTGTACCCTTGAGCAAATTAAAGGGCACAACCGCGAACAACATCAGCGTCTTATAGTCGACCACGTGCTTATTAACTGCGCTTCCCATACGGACCAAGGTATCCAGGTCCAACCCCAGGACTCTGGCATACAGCGGAAACATTACGAAGTAATTGTTGAGAGTTGCAAATACAGTCATGGCAATAATCCCAATCCCTAAACCTGACAAGGCACCTTTGAACGTCCTGTTCCGCTTATACACACACCCGGCAACAAATGCCATGACGCTGCCTACGAGAAAATTGGTGAACTCGCCCACTCCGTTGGTAACAGAACCCTCTACCAGCAAGTTGAGCAAATTCTTCACAAGTTGCACCCATATTCCTGTCACAGGGCCCATGGCAAATGCGCCCAATAACGACGGCAAGTCAGAAATGTCGAATTTCATGAAAGGCGGAGCAAACCACACGGGCATTTTGAAGAACATGAGCACAAATGAAACCACTCCCAGTGCCGAGATCTTGACCAGAGTCTGCACTGTCCAAACTTGATTATCCCGAACCATTCTCCGTCATATCCTCCCCGCATTTTTTGTATCTTTGCCCAATACAAAAACCCCGAAGACGAATCTTCGGGGCTACAAAGTCCCAGTCAACTGCTTGTATCTTCTCCCATCCAGACTGTAACTGTCGGCCCTGGAATTCCACCAGGTCAACCGGTTTCCCGGCTCGCGGGCTTTAGCCGCCGGTGAGGAATTGCACCCCGCCCCGAAGATACGCTACCTATTCCATTCTTGCCTACATACACCCTGAAGTCAAGGGCATTATCTCGCCAGGGGCACGCTTACTAAGCTGTACTCTCTACCATCTTTCATGTCTATGAGGTAAATCTCCAAGACCATAGCTTCGTCAGCATCCAACAACCGGTGATCAATGCACAGCCCGAAAGCTCCCCAACCTAATCCATGAGTTGAAGTGGTATAGTTATGACTGATCACATCAGTACCTGATGCAGTCTTGACCCGCCAGTTGACATTAGCTTCAAATGCGGTTGTAAACCCTACGGCGAAAATATCAGAACCGTCCCAGGTGAACCCTGGTTTAGGACCTACCAGAAGTACCCTGTCCCCCTGAATCCCCTGCATCCTTGTGAGGATGGCACAAGCTTCTGCCCTGGTAAGCGTAGCGGTCGGCTGGAAAGTGCCATCGGGGTAGCCCTGGATGAATCCGCGCTTGACACACTCTCTTACCGGGTCCAGATACTTGCTCTGGATGCTAGTTTCATCTTTGAATCCGGATACCGTCTCTCCCGGCTCAATAAGGAGTTCCGGGTGGTTTGCCAGGTAAATGTCTGAGGCCTTAAGCAAGAGGTAACATGCCTCTTCCCTGGACAAATCCTCGTCCGGGTTAAGCCTCTTGCCATAATCCTCTACGGTGATCAATCCGGCACTAAGCGCCCTTTGGACGTAATAGCGGCACCAGTGGCCGTCCACATCATCAAAGGGAACCGGTTCCTGAGTTGCCGCATGGGGCAATTTAGCCGTTTCAACCAGCATCTTGAGGAACTCAGCGCGAGTCAGGGTTCTGTCTGGCTGGAAGGTGTTATCGGGATATCCGCCTACAATATCTGAAATCTGAAGAATCGAAATGGCGCCTCCCCCCCAGTGCTGTTGAGCGTCAGGGAAGGTGGTGAATCTCTCGATTTCGCCCCTGCCAAGAGGTTGTGTAGTATCCACATGCCCTGCCAGGCTCTCGGCCGGCTCCCCGTCGATGAGAAGCTTGATAGCATCTATGTGGGCGAATTGACACAATGTCTCAACCATGGCGCTGATCAGAGCAAGCTCGCCCGCCGAGCCCACTGAGACACCCCTGATATCACCTGAGAAATCTACCGTACACACGCCGTATTCAACATTCATATCAAGCACTTTGGTTTGCTTGGGCAAGGAAACAACCATCATTCCTGAAGATCCGGCAATATAGTCTGGCAAGCCCGCTATAAGAGCTTCAATCGCTTCTCTCGCAGGGTCCGCACTTGACGGCACCAAGTACTCAACTGGCAAGAGATAGATACCTGTTTCAAGGCTCAAGGGAAAGAATACGAAGAACCTTGACATTGAGGGAGCCGAAAAAACGGGGGATGCCACAAGCACAAGGGCAAGAAAGGTACCCAGGACTACTCTGGGAATCCGGACGCATCTCACATCAAACGCCTCCTTAGGTAACATATTAGTTTTCATAGCCGGCATCCCACAATGGGAGCTTGCCGGGTATGTGGTGATACCTGGAGCGGCACCAGGAACTCTGCAGGATATCTAAGTCCATCTAGACTGTATCTGTCTCTTTCCGAAAACCGTCTTCACTGGAATATAAGACGATACGCTGACGGTGGAAGTTCCTAGCCTGACCAAATGTAAATTTCGCACCTTGCCCTTTACTTTCCTACCGCAACCTGATATATATTCTTCCAAAGCCAATGATAGGGACAGGTAGCCCGCTGTAAGGCCCAGAGAGTCGCCGGCCGGTGAAAGGCGATGCCCCAAAGCAGGTGACAGCACCCTGGAGGCGTCGGCACAAAGGGACAGTGCTCATTGCACAGCCTGAGTATGCTGGACCGGCTCCCGCCGTTATCCGGGATAAAGGCTTTGAGCATGCCAGACAGATAGGGCAAGTTCAGGGCAAACCAAGGTGGCACCACGGGCAGGTGTGTCTCGTCCTTGAGACGGCCTGCCTTTTTGTTTGATTACTTAGGGGGGTTCAAACATGTTCGATGTAGCATTAATCCGTAATGACCGCAAGGCCGTAGAGGAAATGCTGGCCAAACGGAATACACAAGCACCTTTGGATACCATTCTCTCCCTTGATGACAAGAGGCTGGAACTTGTCAGGCAGATCAACGTACTGCGTGAACAAAGAAACAGAGTTACACAGCAGATCCCAGCATGTAAAGATCCCGGAGAAAAGCAAGCTCTAATCGAGTCCAACCGTAAACTCCGCGAGCAGATCCTGGACTTAGAGGCACAACTCCGTGATGTAGAGCATGAGCTTAGAGGACTGCTGCTGACAGTGCCAAACCTGATAGCGCCCGACGTGCCCTACGGCGAAGATGAATCCGGCAATGTCGAAATCAGAAGATGGGGCGAACCACGGGATCTTGGCTTTGAACCGCTGGACCACGTTGAACTAGGTGCCCGCCTGGGGCTCATAGACATTCCCAGGGCAGCGAAAATCATGGGATCAAGGAGTTACGTGCTTACAGCAGATGCCGTCTATCTCGAGTTCGCTCTGGTAAGGTTTGCCCTTGACCTCTTGGCCGCAGAAGGATTTACCCCTATTATCCCGCCGGTTTTGGTTAAAGAAGAAGTGCTGGTAGGCACCAGGCATTATCCCTTCTTCAGAGACCAGGTTTACAGGATCGAAGGGGAAAACCTTGGCCTGGTGGGAACGTCTGAGATTCCGTTAGCTGCACTGCACAAAGATGAAATCCTCTCAGCAGAACAGCTTCCGGTCAAGTACGCGGGATTCTCGTCCTGCTTTAGAACTGAAGTAGGCAGCGGCGGCAGGGATATCAGGGGACTCATCAGGGTTCACCAGTTTGACAAGGTGGAAATGTTCGTGTTTTCTGAGCCATCTAAGTCTGACGAGATGCACGACTACATGCTTTCACTGGAAGAACGGATTTATCAATCACTAAATATCCCCTACCGTGTAATGAAAATGTGTTCAGGGGATCTGGGTCCCATCGCCTATAAGAAATACGACATCGAGTTCTGGCACCCGTCAGAGGGTGTGTACCGGGAAATCACCTCATGCAGCAACTGTACTGACTTCCAGGCCCGGGGACTAAACATCAGGTACCGGCCGGAAGACGGTGGGAAACCACAGTTTGTGCACACCTTGAACGGAACGGCCATTGCCATAGGCCGGACCCTGGTTGCCATATTTGAAAATTATCAGGAAGCAGACGGAAGCATTACCGTGCCGGAAGTGCTGCGGCCGTACATGCCCGGCAACAAGGAGCGGATTTGCTGAAACATCCGGAGCACTTAGGGCGGCCCGGTAGCACCTGGGCCGCTTATCTATTTCACACACATATCTTGACTCCGACGGGTACCTCGCTCTCTTGCTTACTAAATCTGTATGGTGCCTGCATCGCCGGTCAGACCTTCTGTGATCTGTTTCGCAGTCTTCGAAACAGCTATACCGCCTAAAGCTGTCTCCCTGAGCGCTTCAGGCAACATCTTCCCTACCCGGAACAATGCCTCAATTACTTCGTCTGCTGGTATAACACTGCGTTGCCCTGCCAGGGCCATGTCAGCGCTGATAATAGCGTTGACCGCCTGGGAAGCGTTGCGAAAAGCACAGGGCAGCTGCACCATGCCTGCAACAGGGTCGCACACAAGCCCCATGCAGTTCATCAGAGCTATGGCGACTGCATTGGCGCAGGCCTCAGGAGTTCCACCTGCCAAGGTCACAACCGCAGCTGCCCCCATGGCTGCTGCCGCACCGCACTCAGCTTGACATCCGCCTTCAGCACCGGACACAGTCGCGTCCTTGGTTATCACTGCACCTACACCGGCTGCCACAAGCAAAGCATCGAGCGCTTGCCTCTTTGTGGATTGTAACTTCCCGGCGGTGCCCAACAAAACCGCCGGCAAAACCCCACTGGCCCCGCCTGTTGGTGCAGCGCAAACCAACCCCATTGATGCATTCACTTCACTGCTGGACAAAGCCATCGCCATTACGTCATTCAAGTACTTGCCGGCTAAGGGGGTCTCGTATCCATACTGTTTGGCTGCCATGCCGGTGATGAGCCCGCCTATCATCTGTTGTGGCTGCGTCAATGCCTTCTTGGCGCTGGACACCATCACGTCATAATGCCGCTCCAGGAGTGTGTAAACCTCTTGTTCAGACTTCTCGGTAAGCGCCATCTCGCTTTCAAGTATGACCTGGGAGAGAGGCAGTTGGCGGCTGTTAGCTTGCCCGACTAAGTCTTGTATAGAAGAGTACAATGTTTCCCACCTCCTACTGAATCACCCTAACCAACAACACATCATCTAGTGTAGCTAATCTTTGTACAACTTCAGGTGGGATCTTCTGGTCAGTTTCGAGAACACTGGTCGCCACATCCCGCTTTGCCACACGCGAAAACCGCATAAGCCCGATATTGATGCTGTTTTCAGCCAGCACCCGGCTGATCCGGGCAATAACTCCCGGTTTGTCCAGTTGCTGGATGATCATAGTTGGTTGTTCTGCCGACACTTCAACATCTACGCCGTTAATGTTGGTGATCAATATCCTGCCGCCGCCTACACTGCACCCTGTAATCTGGGTTGACGTATTATCATCATGGGTAAAGGTAATCATTGCAGCGTTTTCGTGAACATCATCCAGTTCCACTTCACGGAAAGTGTAAGTGATGCCCCTAGCCTTGGCAATATCAAGGCTGTGCTTTATTCTTTCATCCTCTTCGGTAATGCCCAGAACTCCTGCCAGAAGCGCAAGGTGAGTACCGTGGCCTTTTCCGGTCTTGGCGAAGGAACCGTGTAAACCAAACTCCACATGTTTGAAGGGTTTGCCAGCAATAAGCGCGGACACCCTCGCCAGTTTGACCGCCCCTGCGGTATGGCTGGAACTGGGGCCTATCATTATAGGGCCGATCACGTCAAAGATGCTGAGATTCAACAGTCTGTTCCTCCGTGTACCGCCATTATTTCAAGAACTAGCTCAACTCTATGGTACCAACAAAGCATCAGCCCTGGTTTCAGGATTAGGATTGTGATCGATGTAGAAAGGCCCGTGTTTCACATCACACGGGCTTGATTACTACTACTTCTGTTTCATGGTGGTTTCTATTCCTGGTTCTGGCGAATTTGCTCCAGGTGATCTTGGGCTTGCTTCGGAAGTTCTGGCTTGTAAACCAGTTCCATCGCAGACAGGGCCAATACCTTTGCGGCCATCAAAGTCGCATCAATGGCCCTTGGCTTGACTGTGTCATCTGCCATCTCCCTGGAGTGTCCCCGGGCATCGGTCATGCCAAACCCGATTTGGATGCACGGAGTCTCCCAGGTAACGTTACCCACGTCAGTGACTCCACCGCCTCCGCGCTTAATCTCAGGGAGTTTCTGTCCCAGGTACTCAAAGTTCTTCTTGGCAAGATCCCGCAGCACAGGGTGTTCCAGGGTTTCCTTAAAGAGGGGTTCGTAGTGATGGAACTCCACTGTGGCGCCAACTGCTGCAGCTGCGCCTTCGGCGATCTGCCTAACCTTGGGCAACACTACCTCTTCGAGATAATGGGAACTCTTGGACCTCACAGTGAACCTTGCCACTGCGCGTTCCGGAACAATGTTAGGAGCGTCGCCACCATGGGTTATGATTCCTGCAAGACGGACGTCATCCAGCAGGTGGTTTTTCATCATCCTGATAGCTGTGTACGCTGAGACACAGGCATCAAGTGCATTTATGCCTGCCTGGGGATTGCCGCCTGCGTGAGCTGTCCGCCCGCGAAAAGTGATCTCAATGGGGTGAGACGCCCAAGACGAGCCACCTAATCCGTTAAGTTGGCCCGGATGAGCTATGAATGCAGCATCTATGTCAGAAAACACGCCTGCTTCTGCCATGACCACTTTGCCACCGATTGTCTCTTCGGCAGGAGTACCGAGCACAATCCACGTTGCTTCCGCTTCATCAGGCGGGAAAGCGTTCTTGATCCCGATGCCTGCAGCAAGGGCGACAGCTGCCATGAGGTTATGCCCACATCCGTGGCCAATCTCGGGCAAGGCATCGTATTCTGCCATGAAGGCAATCCGAGGCCCCTGACTGCCGGCTTGAGCTCTAAACGATGTGGGCAGGCCAGCTATCTCTTTCTCCACTTGGAAACCCTTGGATTCCAGGATTCCAGTGAGCTTTGACACGGCAAAGACTTCCTGAAGCCCAAGTTCAGGGTTCTCGTACAATGATTTGGCTATATCTTCAACAACCGGCCTGAGTGAGTCGATTTCCTGAACGAGTTTCTCACGTCTTTCTTCAAACTTCATATCAGCTACCACCTTCATTCTTAAGTATGCTACCGGTAGTTTCCGGCCCAGGGAATCAGAGCTTGGAAGCTAACTTATCTCCCTTTCTACAATAAGCTGTTATTATCCTTCCTCGTCATTGATGAAGTTTACACAGCAGATTCCAGAGCCAACAACTACCACTTGGTGCTTAGCGTTCTACAATCCCTTCACAAGAACTCCGCCTTAGTAACTTGGCATAAAAAAGGCTGGCTCCCAAAGAAGCCAGCCTTCCTTTCACGAACGGGACATGTTACTTCATTATCCCTAGCCAGTCTCCAAGCACAAACTGGATCCGGCCAATAAGCAGCGCCATTCTTCCCATTACGGTGGTACCGAAAGCGGCACCGAAAGCTACCATAAGGACCGTTCTTCCGAGTTGGGGTACTGTGCCCATAGGCCCCTTTAGTTCTCTCGAGAAGAAGAAGTAACTCAGAGATGCGATCACAAAGACCAGCAGCAGGATATCGTTTACACTGCCCACGCTTATAGTAGCCGAGATTTGCTGCACAAAGTCACCATGGATAGCTCCCCTCACAGCAACTCCGGTTCCGATACCGACCATTACGGCTACAGGATATCTGGCAATCCAAGATATCCCTTTGAAATACCTGGAGTACAGCAGCACACCTAGCAGGATAGGAATAATCCATACGAGCTGGCCTTCTTCCTGCATTGGCTTTACTGCTGCGTCCCTGATATTGCCCCATGCCATTACAACTGCATGACCGGCACTAATGCCCACATACAAGTGTTCCGCAATGCGGTAAAAGGGATTTTCTTTCCAGACGTAGCTTAGCATTGCAATTGTAACTAAGCCTTCTACCCAAATACCAAAATCCAGACTCATGAACGCCCACCCCTTCCTGCCTTTTGTGCGCTGCCGCTCATCGACTGTGCACGAGCTTCTTTTGCTTTGAAAAAGCTCGGTATATTCCGGAAAGCAATCAGAACAATAATCAGCAAGTGAGCCAGCGATTGAGCGTCCATCGCTGCTACAGCCTGTCCGGGTTTCTCCACCAGAATCTCATACTCAGCTGCGCCGGGAAGACCGCCAAGTATCCCTTCGATCTGACCCGCCTGTACATACGGCGCTACCTGGGTGATAGCTACTGCAGGTACGCCAGCAATTATCCTGGTCTTGTAGGTGCCATATACCTGGCGGACATAGTCTTCAGGACCAGGCTGTCCAGGCGCAATGGTGATGATCATGTCGATGTCCGCAGCAGTCTTGATACCCTGCATAATGGGGAAAGACGAGCTGGGCTTTCCTGTATAGTCAGTGCTGAAGGTTCCAGGGATGTCCGTGGCAAAAGCTGCAACTGCCGCTTGTCCACCCGCCCTGTAACCCAGGTTGACATAATCTACACCGTATTCCTTTTCAGCCCAACTGGTAGCGCTGAAGGCCTTTGTGGCCATCTCAGGGCCTTGAGCCTGGAATGAGATGCCGATAACTTTGACTTGCTTCTCAGCGAGATGCTCCAAGATCGCCATCGCTTGCGGCTCCATTTCAGCTGCGCTGCCCGGTGAGTAGTCAAAGCCGAACACCACAACTGAGCCGGGAGCCAGACTGTCTACGGCCTCGAAAGACTTCCTGATGTCAGAGCTAATTGGAATGGGTATTCCAATCGGTCTCAAAAGAGGACCGGCCAAAACAATCAACAGAATCACATATATCCATGACTTTGGAATTGATTGCAAGCGTTCCATGTTCTCCCTCCTCTTCAATCACGAAGCCCCAGATAGGTTCTGTCCAGTCCAAGGAACATCTTGACTGCACTGGATACAACACCTAGAGCAGCGCCCATCATGATAGCACGCATACCTGCAGTATTGGGTATGGCCTGTATCCAATCAGCTGCTGTCGGGAAGAAGCCAGAAATGACTGAACCAATAGGGGCTTTACCTAGCATGACGATTACTGCAGTGATCAACAGCACCCAGCTCTCAAAACTCCTAGCATGGAAAGACCTGTAAGCCGCAGTGACAATGTAGAACGCAATCGATGCATACATTGTGGCTGAGGCAGGAGAAAGAATGTTAGAGAACAGGAAACTGTAGGTTGGGTGATCCGAACCATAAGCTATCCCCAGAATGATAATGATTACCATTGAGCCAACCAACACTACGCTGTAGAGAGCTTCAGGCTCACGCCTGGAAATGGCCACAGTGTGCCTTCGCAACAGGTTAACAGCACCGAGACCCATAGCGAAAGCGGCTATAACGATACCCCATGACCTCAAGACCAAACCGGACTGCTTGATCCACTGTACTGACGGGGCATCAGCGACAAAGAAGTCCAATATGATTATCAGTGCAATCACTGTCATTATTGCCACAGGCAAAGAATTCTTCAAGTCACTTCACCTCCGAATGTTTACTTTGTAATCAGCTGCAGAATTGCTTCGCTTCCAAATGCTAACAACACAGATCCGACACACATCAATGCGATAACAGCGACCTTGGCGAGGTCTTGTCCCCTAACCACTGCTAGTTCAACAGGGTTCTGTGACAGGTACGCACTGGCCGCATAGATCTCCTCACCAATTAGACAGTAGTCAGATGCTACCACTAAGAAGGGCAGCTGGGCGACTGTCGCTGAACCGGTAACCTGGATACCGCCTGTCTGAGCGCCTGCTTCTGTAAGCAATAGCGCTTCCGCCAGCCATGAACCGATCATGATGTTGGCTGCTACCTGTTCGCGGTACATAATTCCCACGGCAGCAGCGGCATAAGCGAACTGCTCGGCTCCGATAAAACGAACCATTTCGCCACTGAACCGGTCCGGCTTGCCTTCTTCCAGAAAACTCTGTTTTACGATTTCTTCAGCAACTACATAAACGTCAGGTTTCATTATTGTAGTCACCAGATCAGTGTCGTACCTGGCGCACAACTTCGCGACGTAAGAAAGCACTGAAAGTCCAGCCAGAGTCTGCGCTGAACGCTCGTGTGTCAATTCAATGATTCCAGGGCTGAAGTGAACCGGACGTCCTACCTCAGTAGCCCTTCCTACTGCTTCTTCAATAGCATCGAGGGCAGCCAACTTCCTGATTTGAGGCACTTTACCTCTTCTTGCTTCACGTATGCAGTAGATGAACAGAACAAACAATAAGAACAGTGATGCAAAGGAGAATTGCTTGCCAACTTCTATCAACATGGACACCTCCTGGGATGTTCATTTCTGGGACCAACACCACTACAATGAAAACTTTGGTCGTGCTCCAAATACTTCTTCATCTTGCCACGTTTTACCGCCCCCTCGTCAGTAGCGAGCAATTTTGCCCAACGGTCAGTATTCTGGATCCGTCTGTGAAGTCCTTCTCCATTCGTCCTTGTTCTGAGAAGTTTTTCGTCGAAGTCGTCTGTGCTGCAGTTCCTATTGTACAATAATCACAAGGACAAACCCATGCCACTTTAGTCCTTATCTTGCTGCTACACCCCTAAACCGCTTGTTATTTCCATATGTGGCATTTGATCCTCGCCTGACTCTGAGCCTGAGGACTGGGATTGTATGAATTCTTGCGCGGATGTATGAAAAAGCTACAGCACCTTCAAGAAGCTGCTCAATTTTCGTGCAGGTTTGAACGGGAACTGCGTAAGTTTCAGACGGCTGTATGAAAAAACTGCGCCTTCGCAAAGGACCTGTCTGATTTTGCTGCAGGTTTCCGAAAAGCTGCAGCTTTTTTGAGCAGGTTAGATGAGGACCTGTATCGATATTGTACGGCTGTATGAAAAAACTGCGCCTTCGCGAAGGACTTGTCTGATCTTGCTGCAGGTTTCCCGAAAAGCTGCAGCTTTTTTGAGCAGGTTAGATGAGGACCTGTATCGATATTGTACGGCTGTATGAAAAAACTGCCCGTTCACGGGAAACCTGCCTGGTTTTCCCACAGCTTTTCGAAAACCTGGATCCTTTTTGTACAGGTTGGAAAGGGAACCGTGCAAATATCAAACAGCCGCTAAATAAAGGCGCAGCTTCCCAAAGGAGCTGCGCGTCGAACAACCCGGCCTGGTCCTGGGAACTAAAACCCTAGAGCTACTCCCCCTATCCTGCTGTCAGAACCGGCCAGAAGTGCACCGGTTTCCTGGTCTTTCATTATAATCTGAGCTCCACCGCCCCCTGAATATGGGCCCACAACATGCACATCATGTCCCATATCGGCTAGCCGGGCTATGGTATCTACCGGAAACCGGGACTCGAGAGTAAGCTTGGGCGGCTGCTTGAGGGCAATCATATCTGTACCAGGGATTGAAATCCACCTCGGGAAATCTGCCGCTTCTTGCGGGCCTGCCCTGTGATCCAGCATAAGGCTTAGCATCTGCATGTTCCACTGTGGTTGTCCGTCTCCTCCAGGGGTGCCGCCGACGATAAAGGGCACACCTTCTTCTAGCACCATGTAACAGTTGAGAGTGTGCATAGGACGCTTCCCAGGCTCCAAGCAGTTCGGGTGGCCTGGAATCATGTTGAAAGACCTGCCTGCCCGGTTATTGAGAATCACTCCTGTTCCAGGCACCACGACTCCGGACCCAAACGAAAACGCAATGCTTTGTATAAAGGAACAACAGTTGCCGGCTTCGTCCCATGCTACAAACGAAGTAGTATCGCCTTCTGCAGGGTTGCCCTGAGACATCATATATTGAGTCCCGTCCTGGATCCGCCCCACTGCCTCCCGGGCATATTCCTCTGATATAAACCTGGAAACATCGAAGCCGGATACTGCAGGATCCCCTGCAAAGGTATTGCGATCCGAAAATGCTACCTTCTTAATCCGGACCATGAGGTCAGTTGAATCAGCCGACTTAGGGTCAAGTTTTTCTACATCGAAATGCTCCAAGAGATTCATTTGCTCTAAGACCATGAACCCGGCAGACACAGGAGCAGTCTCCAGCACAGTATAGTTTCTATAATCAGTCCTTATGGGCTCGTACCACCCAGGTGAATCCTCAAGATGTCTTGCAAACTCGCCTCCCAGGAAAGTCCCGCCCATCCGCCTACTCATCTCATAGAACTTCTCCGCAAACGCTCCTTTATAGAAGTACCCTGCGCCTTGAGCCCCGAACTCGCGGAGGGTACGCGCAAGGTCCTCCTGTCTGAACAAGGTCCCTGCTCTGGGTGGATTTCCACCGGGCAGGAAAACCCGGAAAGTTTCTTCGCACTGCGACAACTTATTCTTCCCCGCGTAAACCGCTTTCTCAAAACGGTCAGATACCACAAAGCCCTCTTCTGCGATTTTTGCCCCTGCTTCGAAACACTGCGCCAGAGAAAAGGTGCCAAACCTCCTGCAGGCAAGATCGTACACCAGAGGCGCCCCGGGGACGGCAACCGAATGAATTCCATGTTGCGGCAAGATCTCGCCTTGGCCGGCGAACCTCTCCAGCGTAGAATCGTCACCGGGAATCCCGCTTCCGTTGAGTGCAACCGTATCCCCAGTGGCAGCATCGTAGTAGATCAGAAACGCGTCCCCGCCTAGCCCGCACATGTGGGGAAGCACTACTGAGGTAACACTTGCCATGGTAAGACATGCATCCATTGCATTTCCTCCGGACCAGAGAGCTTTGAGGCCCGCCATGGCAGCCAAGGGGTGAGCAGCCGCAACCATGCCTTTTTTCCCAACCTGGCAATTCTTGAAGCGCGACTCAAACATAACACACTATCCCCCAGTTTCCCGTTAATCACTAATATCTAGCGAACAAATATCCAACGAACACTCTCAGAATATCAATCATGGGTGTGAAAAGGAAGAGTTTGAGAAGTACCGGACAAGGTTTTCCCCGTATGAAAGTGTGGCTTCGCTATACCTGTGGGAACTGTCTTAAAGGATTGGCAGAATCCCCTCCATGGTCTACCATGATTGCAGGACATTATACCGGAGGTACACAATGACTAGAACAACCAGTCCAGGGACTAACGAAAAGGGTTACAGCACTGAAATCATGAAAAAGGAAGGACTGTGCCTTCACAGACTGACGCTCCCGGCACCTGCACCGGGCTTTACAGACTTCATCACTCCGTGGCTCCTTCATACAAAGCAAGCCACTTTACTCGTAGACCCAGGCCCTTCGGCGACAATTCCTGACCTTGTAGAAGTGCTGAAGGACCAAGGAGTAGATGAGATCGACTTTGTGCTCCTCACCCACATACATATAGACCATGCTGGCGGCATAGGAGACTTCCTGTCTGCCTTTCCAAATGCCAGGGTGGTAAGTCATCCCAGATCCTTTAGGCACCTTGTTGATCCTGGCAAGCTTTGGGCTGGAAGCCTGCAGGTTCTCGGCGACCTAGCTAATCAGTACGGACCTATAGAGGCTGTTCCTGAAAAAGCATTGTTAGAAAGCGCCGGGGGATTTGTCCCGGGATTCGGTGTAATACATACGCCAGGCCATTCGTCCCACCACCAATCATATCTCTATACTTACGGAGATACAAAGATACTGTTTGCCGGAGAAGCCGCGGGTGTGTACTTAGGTGAAAACTATCTGAGGCCTGCTACCCCTCCCCGGTTCTTCTTTGACGTTGCATATGAGTCCCTTCAGAAACTTATTGCAGTTGAACCCACTCTCATATGTTACGGCCATTTTGGATATACACATGACACTGGATGGCTCAGGAATGCTGCTGAGCAAATGCAACTGTGGAGGAGAGTTCTACAGGACCTGCTCATGAGAGACGTTGAGACTGCACAAGCCTTGTCAGTATTAGAGCAGCAAGACCGGTATCTCACACGTCGTCACCGGTTTGATGGGCAAATCGCGTCAAGAGAGCGGTATTTCATCGAAAACAGTATCAAAGGGTTCCTGCAATCTCTCAGTGAAGGTACTTAAGTGACTTCCCATGGCCCAGTAATCCCAGTACCCGTGCAAAAAGCGCATGAGCGCAGCAACCCCGTCTCATTCCATATACTAAGTAGGCAGCCATTATAGATAAGCGTAAGAGCTTTGCGGGTTGTTCAAATCTCTACAGCCCGCTTACCCTCACAACTTCAATCCCCATAGATTCCAGGCGTTCAATGTAAGGATTTATGCCTACGGCATCTGAGACGATATGCCCTGAGATGATCAGGTTCTTGCCCAGGGGGAATTCCTCTTTTAGCTTTAGGAATTCGCCATAGCTAATGTGGATATAGATGACGGTATCGACACCGTGGTTGTAGTAAAGCCTGGCCAGAGCGGCCCCGCCGTTGGTACCGGCTCCGTGGACGACAACGGTTTTGCCTGCAGGATTGTCAAGCTTACCTATGCGGACTTCGATGCTTGTGGGTGCCTGGGTGAATTCAGGCAAGGTGTACAGGGCGTCAACCACATCTGCAACAGTTGAACCATGACTACAGTGAGTATCCACTGCCTGCTGCATCCGCTGGCGGCCTATCTCATCCAGAGGGTTATGTATGTTCATAAAAGGCATGTTAAGCAGCCTGGCAAAAGACGGCGCATGATCGTAATTTGCGGAATGCCTGACAAACGCGTTTCGCTCCTTCATAGCATCCACTGCTGCCCTGGCTTCGTTCTCTGGAACCCCGTTTTTCACGGCCAGTGGCACGTGCAAGTCGAGCACATCAGGAAAAGTAAGAACGCTCGGGTCAGGGTGATGGGCTACTACGCAATCCACCCCAATCTGCTTACCAACATGCAGTTCAGCCACGCCAATGTCGATACCAAAAAGGGTTTTCTTGATGTTTTTTCCAGGAACATAGATGCGCGAATCGGCAGGGAACTGGGTTTGGCCTGCCATTTTGATGGCTAAATCCATCAACTCCTCAGTGGTTAATCCCCTGAAAGGTTTGTCCATTGATAGATCCTCCCCAAAGTCAAGAATTACCTCGACTAAATGTCACCGTGGTTAAACATTGCCGTGTTATTTTCAACTTCCGGTATTTACTTCGTCACATGCTTCCAATACCCTGTCAATGAAGCCGCCAATCCCATCAAGACCTTGCCATCCCTCAAAGAACACCCTGACCATAATAGGCACGTATAGAAACCCGTCTTCAGAATGGGAAAGCGCCTGAGCATGTGCGCGGGCAAGAAGATGAGACAATCCCGACACCAAGACCTCGCTGTCTTCGGTAATATTAAGAGCTTTACCGGCTTCCAAACCGCAGGAGTGGGCAGCAATAACGCACGGACCATCATCTGGCATGTAGAAACACGCGGTTACCCATGACGTTCTGACTTCTGTCTTGGTGCGTTGCTCAACCACGGTCGACCATTTGAAGAGCTCACCGCCTGGAATGACCGAAACATCCAGTGCCGGAAGAGCTTGATGCGGTGCTTCGGAAATCATCTCGTACATGAACACGTCCCCGCTCAGTGCGTATAGGCTTATTACGAGGGCCACAACGAAAGCGATTACCGGCGCCCACCAGCGCCTGTGAAGGGTATAGGCGCAATAACTGAAAACGCCTATGAGGATTACTAAACGTTCTCCCACACGCAGAAACTCAAAAGGTAGCGCAAACATTGCTACTATGCACAGAACCATCACGATCCCTGCAATAACCTTCCGCGTGCTTTGCGAAATCCGACCCCCCTGCCTGCTTACCTGATCAGACATACACAATCAGCTCCTGGTACAAGGGAAATAACTTCCTGTGGTGCCAACATACGCCTCTGCTGGTTGATTCGCCACCTCTCCGGCTGAATCCTGTTCCAGTCGGCATAGTAAGCTGTTACTGTGGGCCTTTGGAAATATGTGAAGTTTACCTGCTTGTATCAGTTCCAGTATTTCGGGTTTTGTGGTGCATGTACCTATGGGGGTCTTTTGCACGCAAAGCACAATACTGGACTCCCGGCTCAACATGTGGACGTTGCTTGGAGCGAAAACTCTGTGGTCATCATATGGTGGGCGGTGAGGGACTTGAACCCCCGGCCTCTTGCATGTCAAGCAAGCGCTCTAACCAACTGAGCTAACCGCCCGCGTCTGTGGAGGCGACACCCGGATTCGAACCGGGGATAAGGGTTTTGCAGACCCCTGCCTTACCACTTGGCCATGTCGCCATGTGTTTAGTACCCTTAAGTTAATAATGGAGCGGAAGACGGGATTTGAACCCGCGGCCCTCGCCTTGGCAAGGCGATGCTCTACCACTGAGCTACTTCCGCTCGTTGATGGTGCCGCAGGCCAGAATCGAACTGGCGACACGCGGATTTTCAGTCCGCTGCTCTACCGACTGAGCTACCGCGGCATGAGTTGTTGCCATTTCTGATGATGAAATGGCGGAGGCGACGGGATTTGAACCCGCGATCTCGTGCGTGACAGGCACGTATGTTAGGCCAGCTACACCACGCCTCCGCGTTCTTCTGGTGGGCGAAACAGGGATTGAACCTGTGACCCCCTGCGTGTAAGGCAGGTGCTCTCCCGCTGAGCTATTCGCCCAAGTGCATTGCCACTTGAGTGGCACCGAAACATAGTATACCTAAGAGAAAAGCTTTAGTCAAACCAATTTATGAGATATTCAGCAGATATTCAGTGGATATTCAGGCGCTTTCTGCTGAGTTCCGTAAGGCGGTCTATCATGACCGGCCGTCATACCCACCTGAGTCTGATACTCAGCAATATGATCTACCAAAATGCTCAAGGCGCCTGCAGAGGAGTGCATAGAAATGTGGCGGATAAGGAAATCCAGGGACGGCATCGTCAGCACATGTGCTTGCCGGAAAATCCGGACCATTGAATTGCTCACGACAGCCCGTAAACGTGTAAAAAATCCATCCCTCAAAGAAGCGGCGGCAGGCAAAATCCAACCCCTCCAAACACAGTGTCCGACGGGCATTATGTGGACTGTACAGCCTGGCGATACCCTTTTCAACATCGCACGAGCCACAGGCACTACAGTGGAGCGGATCGTGGCTCTCAACCCCAACCTCCAACCTGAAAATCTTGAACCTGGCATGCAGATCTGCCTGCCTGAAGAAACAGCATTGCCGAGAGGGCCGATTCCACCGTGTGCTTCAGGCTTGTACTGGGTGGTGGCACAAGGAGACTCCCTGTTCTCAATAGCCAGGACATACGGTACAACAGTTGAGCGCCTGCTTGAGCTTAACCCTGGGATTGACCCGTTAAACCTTCAGATCGGGATGAGCATATGTTTGCCGGGCTAATATGTCAGACTCAGCCAAGGAAGATGAAGGGAATCTAGTCCCCACGTAGAATGTAGCACGTTGAATGCAGGGCATATCTGTGCAATAATCAGATTCTCAAGTCATGTGACTAACGCCCTTAAGACCGCTATTCCCCCATTGGGTGGTGTTGTTATGAGAAAAGTTTCCTTTCCGGATCATATTAAGCGCAGGGCAATTCCCATGATTCACCCACGGATTCGCGTCTCGGGTATCTTGCTGTTATGCTTAGCTGTCACAATAACCGTTATCCATGTACAACCAGTGAGAGCGCAGCTTAATCAACCTCAAACAGTCACTCTCAATTTCGTCGGTGATATTCTGCTCGCCAGCCGGATTCAAGACCTCATTGAGGCGGAAGGCCCTATGGCTCCGTGGATTGGAGTCAAGGATATGCTGCAAAGCGCAGATTTCACCATAGGTAACCTGGAATGCGCCGTTGGAACAACAGGTTCTCCCATGCCCGACAAACAGTATACTTTCAGGGCAGCTCCTGAAACCCTTCAAGGATTGAAAGAAGCAGGCGTGGACGTAGTATCCCTTGCCAACAACCATACCCTTGATTTCGGTGTCGAGTGCCTGCTGGAAACCATTGAAAACGTCAAGAAATACGGCCTAGTCCCGGTAGGCGCAGGATCCGATGAAAACACAGCCCGGGCACCTGTGATTCTTGAGAAGAATGGTATCAAGATAGGCTTATTCGCCACATCCATGGTGATACCTGTAGTTGAATGGGCAGCTGAAGGTAACAGGCCAGGGATGGCTGTAGATTACAGCATGTGGAATCACAACATTGTGACCAGAATTCAAAAACTACGGCCTCAAGTTGACTACATCATTGTGTACCTCCACTGGGGCGAAGAGAGAACTACCGCTCCTGAAGACTGGGTGTTGCGGATGGAAGGGGTCTTGAGGCAAGCCGGTGCAGACATAATAGTGGGCAGCCATCCTCATGTGCTGAGAGGGTTCAGGTTCGACGGCAGAGTCCTCACTGCGTTCAGCCTTGGCAATTTCATATTCACTACCCGTCCTGAAATGCCAGCTTGCCAAATAGGCGCAGTGCTAAGCGTAACCCTGTCGAAAACAGCTATTGAAGATGTGGTCATACATCCCACAAGAATTGTTTGGGGCAAGACGGTCATGATGGAAGGCCAAGAAAAGCAGGATGTTCTCGCCACGCTAAACTGGCTTTCCCAGCCTTTTGACACGGACATCATACCATCCGGGCAAGTGTTGGAACGGGTTTTCCCGGATGTGCTGAATCACTGGGCAAGAGTGCACATAAGCAAACTATCACGCCGGGAAATTGTGAGAGGGTTTGAAGACGGCAGCTTCCTGCCAGATAAATCTGTGACCAGGGCTGAATTCGCTACTACCCTTGCACGGGTGGTTTCCGGGAAACTTGAACTGGGCATTGCAGATGTTCCAATCCTTGGGCCTGATGAGTTCACCCTGTGTGAACCTGATCATTGGACATATCCATACTTATCCTACTTGGCCGACTTGTCCATCCTTCCCGCCCACGATCCTGAGTGGATCCCTGATGAATCCTGCCCAAGGGCCGAGATGTGCACACTGCTTTGGAAAACAGTTGTGAGAGACAATGCAGCTAATGACACGGGCGAAAACGGCAGCAACGATGACGCCGGTGAAAACGCCCGCGAAGACGGCACAGTCACAACAAGCATAACAGACCAAGTCTGGTCTCAGTTCCAAGATGAACTGGAACCTCTGGAGCCAGAAAGGCAGATAGCCGTACTATGGTGCATAAATGAGTCCCTCTTGAAGGGGTATGACGACGGGACACTCAGGCTAGATAACCCGGTTACAAGGGCTGAAGCTGCGACCATCATACTAAGATTCATGAACCTGCAAAACAACGGGAATTGACAAGACGACTGTTAACGGCCCTGTCCAAGGAGCTGCGTCTCACCGCCCAAGGTATGTCCTACTGATACCCTGCATAGATCTATTTCTGAGCATTGATTTTGATTGTGTTAACCCGGGAGGAGGATATAAATGGAGGAAATGCTGACTCAACTCATGGAGCAAGAGAAACAGACCGTTGAGAAGTACAAGGACATATCACAAAAGGCGAGGAGCTCCACTGAGCATGATCTGATAAACCGCATTTTGGCTCAGAAAAAGTTCGAGATTGAAACTCTAAGGCTTCTATGTTCAGGCAAGGTACCTGACCGGTTTATTGCCTTTGGGACAATAATCGAAGACGAAGTCAACTTCAGGGAATCGCCCAGCCCCTCAGGCAGCCTTATGGCCGTTTTGAGCAGGGGAACCCCTGTAATCCTGACGGAACGCAGGGGCAATTGGGTAGGCCTGCAGCTGTATGACGGCAAGAGCGGTTGGGTATTCAGGGACTACGTCAGAGTTAACGACTAGGGTCAATAATCATGTCAGTAACTGTTTCATGCAAGCCGGCACCTGCATCTATTTGGCACTAATTTGTGTCATAAGTCACCTTCTAGACATAACATGTTAACGCAACTACTTGTGGAGGTGAACTTAGATGGCAGGAACCAAAAGCTTCGGCTTGGACATGTGTCTTTGTCTGCTTCTGATCATCATCCTTTTCTTCTGTTTCTGTGAGGGTTTCTAGCAGGGCAGAAGTGGCAGACCACCTCTCACAGAGGTTGGGCCAAGAAGATGGGGGTGGGGCCCGGGGACCCCACCTCTGTCAGAACTCTCCATTGAGCATTTAGAAACCGGGCAAGCCGATAAACATCTGGGTGAACATCATCCCGTACGGACCGCCTTTGATAATACCCACACCTATGTGGGCAAAGGCAGGGTTCAGGATATTCCGCCTGTGGCCGTCGCTCTGCATTAGTGCATTATGTGCACGTTCAACAGTGGATGCACCTGCCAGATTCTCGCCTGCCGTACGGTATTCCACTCCAGCTTGCTTCATCATATCGAAGGGAGAACCGTATGTAGGAGACGTATGGCTGAAGTAATTAAGGTCGATCATGTCCTGGCTTTTCAGCCTGGCCAGCTCAACCAGCCTCATATCTACCTCTAGAGGTTTCAACCCACGTTGCGTCCTTTCCTTGTTTACGAGATCGACCATGAGTTGCTCCTCAGACGTTAGCCCGTTCTCAGGATCCGGTTCCGGGGTTGGCTCAGGTTCGGGCTCGGGTTCGGGTTCCGGTTCTGGCCCGGGTTCCGGCTCAGGTTCAGGCTCAGGCACCGGGTCCGGAACCGGTTCTGGTTCAGGCTCAGGACAAGGTTCTTCAAAGCCCCAGATTTCCGGTATCAATATCTTGAGCAGCTTCTGAAGTTCGACGCTATCTTTGTATATGTCAGCCAAAAGCAACCCAAGACTGCCACGTGACGGACCTGCAAACAGGAATACCCTGCCTCCATCAGGACCAGGAAGCACATATCGTTGGTACGATGATGCTAGAAGTCGCCCTGCCGGCATGACTAACCCTAAGATCAGGGTAGTGACGGCTATTGCAGCAATTCTGTTTCTGAACTTCATCCGACTCCTCCTTCCAGTTTTACGTGCTTTGAGCCAACTCTACCCATATAATACAACTTTGGCCTAAGGCTTGGAAAATGTATAATCTGCCAGTGAAGCGTCGAGTAATCCCCATGCCTTGACATTCATATGTTCGCATCTAGCTTGGAGTTTATTGTCCGTCAGCTTGGGGCGGGCGAGGAATAAGCGAAGTATTATGCACGGAGGCCAGGTTTGCTTTTACGTGCCCCGGCCTCCCCACTTTGTTACTTAACCACGAGGCATACAATCGTGTCTGACATACTGCGCGGATATCCAGCCTATCTGGCCGGAAGGCATCTGTACTTTGAGCCAGTCGCGCTGGATCTCAATCACGCGGACTTGGGTGCCGGCATTTACCTGGGCTATGACTGCAAATGTCAATCCCGGGCCCTGCCTTACATTAACCAGGTGGGCTGTGACCGTGCCCGAGCATTTGGCCTTTCCTTTCTTGACCTTGACAACTACGTGTACATGCCTGGTCCGGAAGACCCTTGCAGTGAGCACGATGATCTTAGTCACCATGATGGGCTCCCCGGCAGGTGGGACCTCGAAACTGGCATGCTCTACGTCCACTGATACTCTGGCTGTCATTCCAGGCTTTGCTTCAGGAAGTACCACAAACTCAGAGAACGGTACGGTGAAGTGCAACGTGTGTACTGTTTGTGTAGGATCCATCAGAGGTTCGTAGATGATCCGCTGTGCAATGGTCCCGTCAACTATGACCTTGCCAGGTGCTACAATAACGCGACTCACTTCGGGCGTTGAAGAGAAATCGAGGATTTCCCTTGCCAGGGGTTTCTCTTCCGGTATATCGACGATCTCCCTGACGATTCCCTGAGACTTGCTGTCACCCAGTACTTCTTGTACCCTCACCAGTTCTTTTTCCAGTTCAAGGCCGGGAACTCCGGTAATATTCGTGACCACTTGGATCTTCTGGACCCTGATGACCTTGACCGTTATCTCAATGATTATCCTGGCAGTGATCGCCCTTCCGTTTTGTGCAACATCGATTGAGATGAACTCTATTTCCGCATTAGCCACTACTGTCATACCCGGCTGTACACCTGGCACTTCTACGAACCGCTCAAAAGGAATGGTGTGGTGTACCACATGTACTGTCTGATAAGGACTTCTGGCTTCATAGATGGTCCTTAAGCTTATAGTTCCGTTGACTATCACCTTGTTTGGAAGAATCGTCGTTGAGTTCACTTGAATGGTAGCTACCTGGTCGATTATGGACACTACGTCCGGCTTGATTTCCGGGATGAACAGATGCTCCCGTACCACTGCCTGGGCCGAAGACTCGCCCAGCACTGTTTCTGCCTTGATCATCTCCTTTGTGACCTGCAAACCTGGAACTCCGCTTACATCAGTCACTACATCCAGAATAGCTGTCCTCGAGACGCGTACAGTAAGCATCACTACAGCCCTGACTACTATGACCATACCATCGGGCCTGACTTCAAATGATGCATGTTCGATGACAACATTGGGAATTGCCACCATACCAGGCTGCACGCCAGGAATCTCTACAAAGGTGCTGAACGGGATTTCTGCATGGAACACGTGGACGGTCTGATATGGAACGGCAGCTTCGTAAATAATGGCCAGCTCCAGGATGCCATCGACAATCACCTTCCCGGGCAGCACAGTCACCTTAGTAATCTCGGGCCTGCCGGCAAAATCGATAACTGATGCCACAGGTGGCTTCGGCTCAGGGACTGTCACAGGTTCTGATATCACCACCTGTGACGTCCCTTCACCTATAGTTTCCTCTAGTCTAATCTCCTCGGTCTTTACTTCGAGGGTATCCAGACTCAACCGTTACCCTCCTCCCTTGGTAACAAGAATGCCTTCAGTGCTAAAACATCTATATGCCACGGGGATTAACAATGTGACCGTGCAATTTCTCAAGATATTCTCATACTATGTTTGTGTGAGTGCTTGATCGAAGCTGTGATATCTGATGGAGGACAAAATGAACCTGTGGTCTGTTATCCCGGCGCAAGATGAAGAGCGCACCATAACTCATGTGATCAGGGAGTGCTTAGCGGCAGGCTCAACCCGGGTTATCGTTGTATGCAACGGTACTTCAGACGGGACGCTCGACTTAGTGGAGGGCTATCCTGACAACAGAGTGAGTGCTTTTTGGGAGCCTGAACCTTTGGGTATAGATGTGCCAAGGGCGATTGGGGCGGTAATCGCATACAGGCAAGGTGCCGATGGGATCTTGTTTTGCGACGGCGATCTGTCCGGCAACATTGCATCCCATCTTTCGGCCCTTCTTGCCACCACCGCGTGGGGTTATGACCTATCGCTGACTGACTGCTACCCCAAGGGATTTCCCTCGGGAGGTATAGCGGGCAGGGTGATCAAGGCCCGGTTGGACCTTAATAGCGGCATAGGCAGGGAAGACTTGGGCGCCGCTGTAATGTCCCACGGCCCTTCATGCATATCCAGGAAGTTCATGGAGTCAGTGCCATACCAAGCCTTGGCGATTCCCCCACTGGCCCAGGCGCTGGCTGTAAAGCAAGGGCTGAACGTGAAAATCGGGGCTAGCATAGCTCACGGGCTCTTGGGGTCGCGTGAAAGGCGGGGCAACCATCCAGACAAAACCGCCGATTTGATAATCGGCGATTGCATACTAGCCAAATCGGTATTTGACGGACACCTGCCTGTAAGATGTGCCAACCGGCGTGCCTATATAGGATTGGACAACACCAGGCGTTGGGATCTCCTACAATATCACGTTGACAGGATTATTGCACAGACTGGACCTCTTTGACCTCCGGAATCTCCCTCTTGAGTATGCGTTCAATCCCGCCTTTAAGGGTCATCACGGCAAACGGGCAAGTACCACACGCACCTGTAAGCCTCACTTTGACCACACCGTCGTCAGTAATCTCAACCAGTTCCACGTCTCCCCCATCTGCCTGGAGTGACGGGCGAATCTGGTCAAGAACTTCTTTCACTCTGCTTTCCATGAATCATTCCTTCTTTCATATGGAATATGGACCGTCATCTACGACCGCGAACTTACAAGTTCTTTTCAACATTGTCATCTATTTTATTCTCTTCTTCAATAGCATCAAGGAAAGTTTGGTCATCTGTATATTTCCTGGCCTGCATCATGCATGTTTCTACAACCCTTTTCCTGTACGCACTGTCAATCCGGAAAGTCCTGGTTGCTTCAAGCAGCTCCTGGCTGCCTAAAGCGTCCTTGTCCCTGTCAAAAGCTATCCTCTTTGCTCTGGTCACCAGTTCCTCAAGTTCGGCGCAAGAGAAGTTCTGGGTCAAGGGCACAATGTCCCGCCACAGCATCTCCCTGACTTCTTCATCTCCCATCTCCAAGGGGACTCTTCTCCTGGTGGTGCCTTTTGAAAGGCCGAGGTGAACCAGGAGGATTTCCAGCCTGGCCTGGGGCCCGGGATAGAGAAACGGTATCTTGTAATCAAACCTGCCTGCCCGCAGGAACGCGTCATCCAGGTGCTCAGGTACGTTTGTTGTACCCACTATTATGGCGGTCCTGTCAGGCTTGCCAAGCCATTCTAGGAACTGGGAAAAAACACGCTGAGTTTCTTCTTCAGCCGACCCTGCGGCAGTCCCTGTCCTTCTACCGAACCTGTCAATCTCATCTACAAATACTATGGCCGGCGACATTTTTTCAGCCAGGGTGATTGCATTTTTCATGTTCTGGCCTGATTCGCCCAACCATTTGGAGTAAATGTTTTCAGTAACCAGGTTGATGAAAGGGAGCTGGACCTCGCTTGCCAGGGCGTGGGCAAAAAGGCTCTTGCCGGTTCCCGGCGGCCCGAAAAACAGAAGCCCTTTGGGTAAGCCCAAGTCGAAGTGCCTTGCTTTCTCAGGTCGCTGAAGTACATTGATTATATACTTTGATATGAATGTTTTTATCGCATGGTATCCGCCTATGTCCTGGAAGTTGTACTGGGGATCCTCCACTTCTAAGATCTTTGATCTCTTCACCATTTCAGACTTGAGTTCTTTCATGATATCAGGGTCAAAATTCTTGGACCTCTGGTATGATTCCAGCAAAATGCTTTCCACCTGATGAAGGTTTAGCCCCGACAGGGTTACAGTGGCCGACTCCAGCTTGGTGTGATCCATAGGGACATCGAGCGCTGAAGCAGTAGCTTCTATGAGCCGCGCCCGTTCCTCCCAACTGGACGGATCGACTGACACAACTATCGTGAATTCTTTGGTGAACTCGTCCATCAGCAGCGCTGCATCTTGGGTAAGGATCATCACGCATGATCCTTTGGCCATGATCTGGGGATTTATCGCCCAGGATCTCAAGGCCGCCTGGAAACCTGTATCGTATTCCTTCACCTCTGAGATGTTCTGCATGATAAATACGGTCCTGGAGGTCTTGAGGTGGGAGTCCACTTCCTTGAGCACTGCTTTAAGGGCGTGAAGTTCAACACTCCCTTCAGGGCGCATGCGTGACGAAAGTGGACTTGAACTTGGTATACGCTTCTTGTAGGGCTCAAACTGGGGTCCCTCAGGCCCGGGCCTCAAAGTGCCAAGGCCATCCCATGGATCGTAGAGAAACACATGTTCAATGTGATCAAATTCAGGATCCGACAGTACAAACCGCTTTAGCTGATAGATCCTCTTGGGATCAACCGTCTCGAAACAGATGATAGGCGAATAATTTGCCTGGCGTTTAAGCACTCCCAACTTGATCCAGGAATCATCGAGATAATCGTGTGCCACAGTGTTCCTCCTCAACCACAGGGGGCATCCACGTTGACCTTTAAGTTCAAGCCGTACTTCTTGAGTAAGTTGACGATCTTCTTGGTCTGTCCATGACCGGCTCTTTCGAGAACGCTTATCTTCCCCTTGTTTATCTCTATCTCAAAATATGATTTGAGGTTGCTTTTCGCAGTGGTCACGAATGTAACACCTTCTTCTTCTCCACCACGTCTGTGGCTGTCTCCTTGGCAATTTGTGAAGAAGTCTTGGGCGTCACTGTCACTGATATTGCCCAAAGCCCCAGCTCCTTAAGCGCACTTTTTAGGCGGTCTGCCTCGTCAAAGCATGATTCGCCCGGAAACCCTGAAAATTCTACTTTGATCTCCCTCTTGGGGCCGATCTCCGCCTTTATTGTCCTTGCCATTACAACACACCTTTCACTAGCACCTTCTTACCGTCAACCGGGTGCTTCACTTCCTCGACCTCCACCTCGTAATTCAAAGCTGAAAGAGCTCTTGTGACACAAAGGGCGATGTAGTTCTGGATCACCTTTTCCTTGATCTCTCCCGAAATCCGCTCATAGCCTCCATAACTGTCACAGATGAACACCACGTCTCCAGTGTCCCGGTTGACATTTATCCCAATCCCCCTGTCGAAAGCGGGGCCCGATAATGACCAATCGCAATACACAAGCCTG
The DNA here is from genome assembly GCA_012837895.1 of Candidatus Fermentithermobacillaceae bacterium. Taxonomy (GTDB): domain Bacteria; phylum Bacillota; class Sulfobacillia; order Fermentithermobacillales; family Fermentithermobacillaceae; genus DTU015. Next base: position 77,648 of record DUQH01000114.1, read on the forward strand.
CCGTAATAGTCACGGATACTGTGTCCTACATCCAGATCCATCTCTTCTGCACATGCCCAGATAGCTTCATTGAGTATTTCCCAACCGGGATCTTGCTCTACAGACTTACCCTCTTCGAGAGCAGTCTGAAGCCTTATGTCAGCGTAATAGGAGCTAATGTGACTCATGACCGAACCCTCCATCCAAGTCTTACTTTACCCCTCAAATAGTCACGTTTCTGGGCCTCAACCAGTTGAAGCTCACCGTGGATGTCCTGCAAACGCCTTCTGATTGCTTCCGGGCCCCTCTCTGTGCTCCTCTCACCTGCACCCCTGTCTTGCAGCTCGGTCCTTGTCTTGCGGGAAGTCTCCCGGCTTAGAAGTTCCATCTGAAATACTGCCAACCTGGCTTTCATCTGGTCTTTTCTGGTTGCGTCCGTTTCTTCTTCAGCCAGCGCATTAAGCAGGTTTATTTCGCCTCTTAGCCGGTCATCTTCCCACTGTCCCGCCAAAGACTTCCACTCAGTGACTTTTATTGAACGAACCCTGGCAGCGCTGCCTGCTTGCTGCCAGGTGTCAATGAACTCCTGCAACCGCTCAATTTCGTCTGAAGGCGGTCGTGGCGAAACCAGCTTTTCTTGCTGGTACTCAAATGGAACGCCCTGGGTAATATGCCTCCATCGCAGTACATCAATCTGCCTTTGAAGATTGTCTTTTTCCTCCTCCAGCGCCGCGATCTTTTCGTCAAAATCCCTGGTGAGAAACGAACACCACAGGTTAACTGCAACGTAAGAGAATCCGACAAACATGACAAAACCAATGGGCAGCATAATCAACAGCCTGGGCCATATGTTGAGTACAGGAATCATCACATAGGTCAGCCGCAGGCTGGAGTAGTTGGCAAGGATAAAAAGCACGGCGAGCACCACAAACGATTCAGTGGTGTGTTCGTATTTTGTGATGAGCGTCTTTGTCCATCTATACCCGACCCAGCTCAGGACCACGAAGGTTATAAGAGTCCACACAAACCACATCAGCGACCCACCTCGAGTCCTTTGTAAACATTATAGCATCCTGCCCAAAGGCTTGATGTTTCATTCACCGCCTTTGAGTAATGGTTTCCAGATACCTTCTGGCTTGCCACAAGTGATCCGGACCGGGAGAACCTAAGGCAAACTTGTTTCCTGATTGCACAACCTCCCTGGCTTCGCGGACTATTTTCCCCACCACCGTGGCGTTTACGCCCGCTTTGTGATATGCCTTACAGAGTTCCTCCCCATCAGGAGCGGTGACTATAAGGCATCCTGATGAAATCAGACGCAAAGGATCAATCTTGCAAAACTCTGCTACTCTTAATGTAACCGGAAGCACCGGGATTTTATCGGCATATATCACAGCTCCCAATCCTGATGCCTGGCAGATTTCATAGATTGCCCCCAAGACACCGCCTTCAGTGGCATCGTGGCAGGCATTTGCACCGGCCTCTGAGGCTATCTTGCCATCAAGGGTCACACTTATCATTGAAAACAGATTCCTGGCTTGCTCAATCGAAGCTTCATCCAGCACATCAACAAAAGCTTCTGGAAAATCCCTTACCAGTATTGAAGTACCCTCCATGCCCGCCCATTTGGTGACTAGGATGTCATCGCCGACTTGAGCATTGGATGAACTGAGTACTTTTCTGTTCCTCGTCTTGCCAAGAGCTGTTACGCTTATGATCGGCTGCTTCAGACCCTGTGTGACTTCAGTATGGCCGCCTGCAACCTGTACTCCTTCTTCCATGCAAGCTTCGTTTATGTCGTTTATTATCTGCTCCAGGTCTGACAACAGAGCAGTCTCGGGCAACATCAGCGTAACCAAGATGCATATAGGCTCTCCGCCAGTAGCTGCTATATCGTTGATCGCTACTTTTACAGCTAACCAGCCAGCCTTGTCTTCTGCGCCTGTGATTGGATCAGTGCTAGCCAGAAGCAGCTCATTAGCTAAATCCAAAGCTGCCGTATCTTCACCGATCGCAGGCGTAAGCACTAGCTCTTTCCTAGGGTAGCCCAGACGGCTGAATACTATTTGCTCCAGCAACTCAGGGGGTACTTTGCCTACTACAAGAGACTCATTCTTCTTCATGACTGCCTCCAAAATTGCAAGTATAATATGTTTCGCAGTGAGGTTTTCACGGCAATGCTAGTTCAGAGAACGAAACAACCGTCTCATAGAAATTATACCAGTAATGGGCTATATGATAAAATGCCGGCGGAACCTGATTCTAAGCCTGCCCTGTTCCGGTAGACCCGCCAGGGCCAGCCGCAAAAACCGATTAGACCAAGGAGGCATCCTAGTGCTGAGAATCACAGGAGGGTATCTGGCAGGAAGAACGATATCCTCTCTCCCGGGCGAAGATACCCGGCCTCCCCTTACCAGGGTAAGGGAAGCAGTAGCTAATATTCTAAGTTCCTACATTGAAGAAGCAGTGGTTCTCGACCTTTTTGCCGGCACCGGCAGTTTCTCCTTTGAACTCTTGTCCAGGGGCGCAAGATCTGCAGTGCTGATAGATAAGAACCCTAAGGCTGTACAAGTGCTGCGGAAAAATGCAGCCAAGCTGGGCGTGGAACACTTGGTGCAGGTAGTTAGAGCCGACGCCTTGCAGGTGATAGAGAGATTCAAGAAGATAGGTGACCGCTTTGACGTTATCATTGTTGCGCCCCCGTATTTTACAGGATTAGACCAGGAAGCCATGGCGGGACTTGCCTCGGGAACGCTCCTCAACCCAGGCGGGATTGTGGTGCTGCAACAAGCAAAACAAGAGAGGTTTAGCGATAAGTATGGTGTGCTGGCCCTCAAGAGAACTTACCGCTACGGCGATACACGGATATCTACATATATAAAGGACTGAGGGTGCTGACCGGCCTTGACGCAATCCCCTGCACTCCTGAATTATCTGCCCGTTTAGAAAGCTATGGTCGTGTAATCCTTGCAGCATAATGGTGGGTGCTATGACAAAACATACGACAACGGAAACACTGTCTTTGCCGTAACAGAAAACCCGTTCCCACGCTTTTGGACCTGTCCCCATACTCCCAGAGGCATAAGTTTTCCGGGAAATAGGAATTTGCCGTACTTGGCATAGACGTTTTCGAAACAGGTTATATCGGTTAAGCCGTATTCGTCTTCAAGGGAAAGAAACACAACAGTCCTTCCGCTCTTGGTAGGAGGCCTGTGAGGCCTTACAGGGATGCCTCCGGCTTTCACAAAATCACCTGGTTTTATACTGGAAAGCTCACGGCTTGCTATAAATCCCTGCTTTCTGAGCTTGCCGCGCCATATTTCCATGGGATGGGCAGAAACCCCGGTACCGAGGATTTGGTATTCAAAAGCTACTTTTTCCCCAAGGGAAAACTCCATTTGCCCAGGGACACCTGCAGCCTTGTGAGTGCAGTAGACGGGATCAGGAAGTGCCAAAAGCATCTCTGCCTGCGGGGGCGTACTGTCTGCTACCATGCAGGCATCCTTTGCTTGCCACAACAGTGATTTCCGGGAAATCCCAAACTCGTCAAAACAACCGCATAAAATAAGGTTGCGCAAAATATCCGAATCTAACTTGACGCGCCTGGTGAAATCGTAGAAAGACTTGAACTTCCCTTTTGCTCTTTCACGGATTATAGACGTGATGGCATTTTGTTTCATGCCACTTATCATTTTGAATGGAATGCGTATGCTCAGACCTGTCACCGCCACATCTTTGCCTGAATGGTTAATTGACGGGCCAAGTACCTCTACCCCGTGGTTTTTCGCTTCAACACATATAGTGGACACAGGATAGAACCCCATAGGTTGGTTGTTCAGTATAGAACCGTAGAATTCTGCCGGGTAATGCTCAATCAGGTATGCGGTTTTGTACGCAGTGGTGGCAAAAGCCCGTGCATGGGCCTCACAGAAACCATAGCTTGCGTAACCCCGTATGCATTTAAATATTTCAGCCGCAACTTGCTCTGTTACTCCTCTTTTCACAGCTTTTTCAATGAAAAGCCTGCCTATCTTCTCCATTTCATCAAAGGACCTGCCGTGGGTCATAACCCTGCGCAGCTTATCTGCTTCCCCGGGAGTAAAGCCTGCAATCACTGAAGCGATTTCGATTACCTGTTCCTGAAACAACACCACCCCGTAAGTGTTTTTCAAAATCGGCTCAAGCCTCGAGTCCAGGTACGTTATGTCTTCTTCGCCATGGCGCCGCCTGATAAAAGGTTCCACCATATCCCCTTTGATTGGGCCCGGGCGTATCAGCGCAACGCTCGCTACTATATCCTCGATGTTCTCAGCGCCAAGCCTTGCCTGGAGCCCCCTTTGTGCCGGGCTTTCCAATTGGAAGATCCCTATTGTATCTGCATATTGCAACCGCCTAAACGTAGCTTTGTCGTCCAGGGGTATGCGGTCATAGTCCAATTTCGTGCCCTCAATGAACCCTAGGGAATCTTCAACTGCCCCCAATGTCCGCAAAGACAGGAGGTCTATTTTGACAAGGCCTAAGTCTTCTACGTCATCTTTGTCGAACTGCAGGATGTTGACGCCCTTGGCCGAAAGTTCAAGCGGGGAAAGCCAGGTAACAGGAGTCTTGGATATGACGACACCGCCTAAATGAGTGCTTAGAAACCTGGGAAGCCCCGATAATTTGCCTGCTGTTTCAATGAGGGTTTTGAGCCGCTTTTCAGGGATATCCAAACTCTTTAATTCAGGCAGTGACTTAAATGCGTTCTCAATCTGATAGCCGGGGATATGGGGTAACCGCTTAGCTATTATGCCAATCTCATCCTGGGCGTAACCCATAGCTTTCCCTACATCCCTTACAGATGAACGTGCCTGAAAAGTATTGTAAGTGGCCACTGATGCCACATGGGCATCCCCGTATTTTTTGTACACATAGGCAGTCACTTCGTCCCTCCGCCTGGCATCGAAGTCAACGTCTATATCCGGCTTTTCACCCCGTTCAAGGCTCATGAACCTCTCGAACAAAAGATTGTGGGCAATGGGATCCACATCAGTGATTCCAAGGCAGTAAGCTACAGCAGAGTCTGCGGCTGAACCCCTGCCTGCATGACGTATGTTTTGTCTAGCGGCAAAATTGACAAGATCCCACACTACAAGGAAATAATCTTCGTAGCCTAACTGTCCTATTATGCTTAGTTCGTGTTCAAGCCGGGCTTTAACTTCATGCGTTATCTTGCCGTACCTGCCGCCTGCCCCTTGAAACACCAGATGGCGCAAAAAGTGGTTTGATGATTTGAAGCCCTTTGGATATGCAAAGGCAGGGAAATTCTGAACTCTCAGTTCTAAAGGGCACTCACATTGTTCGGCCAGGGCCCGGGTCATATAAAACGCTTCAGGATAACCTTTATACTCTGCTTTCATTTCTTCAGAGGATTTTAGATAGTTTTCTGAGTTCAGCCGCCTTTCCGGATGGACGTCTTCAAGTTTGGTCAGCGTACGTATACAAGTCAAAATATCGTGGATTTGAAAATCTTCCTTGGTAGCATAGTGCACATTGTTTGTAACCACGGTGGGTAGATTCAGGGATGCTGCCAATTCCGAAAGCGATTTGTTCAAGCTCATAGAGCCAGGAAGAAGGGATTCTGACAGTTCAATAACAAACGATTCTTGCCCAAAAATATGTTTGTAGTATTCAGCAGTTTGCCTGGCTTCTTTGAACCTTTTCTGCAGTATCAAAGACGGGATTAATCCTTTTCTGCATCCTGAGAGCACAAATAACCCTTCCTTGTGTGATGCCAGCGTATGTAAGTCCGCCATTGGGGACTCACGCTCGTTTCCCAAATGGGCTTGGGTTAAGACGGCACACAAATTCCTGTAACCGGTGTTGTTTTGGCAAAGCACCGTGAGATGAAAGCCGCCTTCCATAGTTACTTCGCAGCCGATTATGGGCTTAATGCCCGCTTTTTGGGCAGCTTTGATGAACCTTACCGAACCTGAAAGTTTGTTATGGTCGGTTAGGGCGATGGCAGGCATGCCCAGGTCAGCGGCCCTTTCCACAAGTTTGGTTATGCCAGAAGCCCCGTCCAGAAAAGAATACGGGCTGTGTACATGTAGATGTAAGAACATGACCTAATCAAACACCCTGTAAAGATTCCAATGTTTTTGATTTAAGTAAAGCTCGTAAACGCCGCCTTCGCCGGCCAGGACCCGGTAAAAAGTCTTTTCCTTTTCATCTTCCCACCATCTGCCTACTTCGTTCCATTTATCTATCACGGCTTTTACAGTTACCCATTTCTTTATCCAGAAAAACCGCTTTGGGTTCCCTTTTTCGCAAACTACCAAAACCGGCTGGTCCACTATTTTTGACATGATAAACCTTACCCTCCTTCCTTTGATGTCGCATACCCGCGCACCTGGATTTCTGGAGTCGTGACTAGAGTCCTGAGGGCCAGCTTGAGCCTGAAAGCTAGCTTGCAGGCACCTGAGTTTTGCCAAACCTTACAGGATCCCAAAAGGCGAGCATTCTTTCACGACGCAGTATCTCAGGCGTAAAAATCTTGCTGTGTTTATGCCCCCATATCAAAGCTGAATCCCCGTATTTTTGTTCTATGCCGGTTAAAGCTAGTTCAAGGGAAACAGAGGTTTGCGCAATATTCCGGTTGGCAGATTGGCCCAAAACCATCTGGGCCACCGGCACCCTGTCGATATCTTTGAATGTAAGTAAAATAGCTGAAACCCGGCACAAAACCTCATGATCCAATTCAGACACCATTTCCTCAAAAAGATGGAAAACCAAAACCTTCAACGCTTCAAACCTGCACACAGGCCGTACCGACCTCTTTTCCCTGACCACAGGCTTAAGAGCGCCTGATAAAGTTATGATTAAATGCTTGAATCCTGTACCACTTTGGATCAATCGCTCTGATACTTCCCGTAACGCAGGCTCAAGTATCTGAGGTGTCAAAGTATCCATAGGGTTTTCTATGGTGACTGCTTTTTCAATATACGGCTTTGGATACAAAGGCTTCACCTGGGAACGATCCCGGCCGTTTACCCAGTCAATAACCGGATATGCCCAATCACCTATTTGTGACGCAAGCCGGTTGGCCTGTATTTGCTGCAAGTCTTTGAAAGTACTAAACCCTAAAGCATACAGATGGGATATCATATCCGGTGGCAAGAGCCATAACAGGGAAAGGGGCATGCCGGTTGAATAAACTGCTTCTTTTCCCTGTTTAATGTCTATGAAGATATAATTTGCGCCTGTCCCTACGTATCCCCACGGCTTTTTACCCGGCGCTATTTGACGTTCCTGGAATAACTTTTGAGCAATCCACACAGAAGAAGCTTTCGCCAGGAACTTTGACCGGCTTTTTGTAACGATGGCGATATGGAACATGCCATCCAACAAGGCAAAAATTTCATCTAATGATTTGCCGTCGGAAATTTCCAGAAAAATCCCGCAACCTTCTTTATCCGGCTCAATAAACGGGGTCATTGTTGCAAAGGCATCAAGTATATGCTTGAGCTCATTTGAAGTTGAGTCAGACACCTGGACTATCCTGCACAAAGGCGACGCCAATTTAGCTTGCCTTACTGTGTCACCCGGCCTTACTCCATCTTTATATGAGTTTTCGTCACAATCTAAAATGCTGTCTTGAAAAGACACGGCAAGCGGGAGGCCAGGATCGATTTTGCGGTTAACTTTTTCCTGATACGCCCTTGCCCCTATGAGTTTGAAATAATAAATATCTGGCATGCGATCACCTGTTCGATAGAACACTTGTTTGGTCATTATCATAAATCCCATGGAGGGCGAAGTCAAGGAGTTTCTCAATACTAAAACTTGGTTGTTGAGATAGTCACAATCAGATATCACTACTTAGATATCACGAGATTAGGCAGCTATTCATCCTGCTGAAGGAGACGAAGAACGAAGTGACGAATAAAGCATACCCTAGCGGGAAGCACGGCGGTTATGCTGCAACCTTTAGTATCGCTCAAGGAAAAGAATACAAGATGGGTAGAAAAGGACGGATGGTATTATTTCCTATTGGATGTGTGATGATAACTGAAAAGAAGGTCAAGTCCCGCCTCTTGTATCTGAAGAAGGTACAGCTTTTTCAGGCGGATACCAACTTGAGTTGAGTTTTTCCATCTTCACCACGTTGCCATCACGTATATACTTCCGCCAAGTTTCAACCATAAAGCCGCTTCGCAACTTAGGGGTATTCCCGGCGTCACCGTTCCCGCCATCCTCACCGTTTATGCCGTCGCCACCTGTAACGCTATCTGAAACAGGCTGGGCAGGGATTTCTTTAACCACTCTGGCTTCCAACTCGATAACCAGATCTGGAACCTTTTTGCCGAATACCTTAACTGTCAAACACCCGTCCTTGGCCTCTGTTTTCAAAATACATGGTGCATCCAAGCAGTTTTTCATTTTGAGGTCCAAAATGTCATAGGCTACCGTGGCATCCAACCCAAGGGGCACGTAACTTACAGGCATTCCATGGTTATACCGCTCGACGATTTCAAAGCCGGCCTTGAGCAAGGCCACATACAGGGTGGTTGAGACCTGACACACTCCTCCTCCGTAATCGTCAACCACTTGATCTCCTATGAATACCCCGGCTTTCCTGTATCCATTCTCCTTTGACCTGGGCCCGGTGATCTGGTTAAAGGACAGCACCTGACCAGGGCTAATCGTAAGTTCATCCAGAACACTGCTTGCGAGTGATATGTTGTGCGCCCGGTCATTCGTGTCCTGATAATAAGTGGAATAGGAAGATATGACCTCAAGAGGAAGATGACTTTCCAGCTGTTCAGTAGTCACTTTGGGCTCTATATAAACCAGAGGCAGGTAAAGCCGGGCCGGGATCTCAGCCCATCCGTCACCGGAAACAGATTCAGCCAGTGCATCTTTGTCAACAACAACACCGGGCCTGCTACTTATCACCTCTACCCTGTCATCTTGGGTGATATTGAACGAAGCATCGAGGGGATCCTGTCTGAAACGTTCCGCTACCGCATCGAGCCAAGAAGCTTTCCGTTCTTGGTCCACTTGAAGCAAGAGGGGATATCGTCTCTTAGATATAAGCCATAGAGGGCGCCTGAGCGCCCTGACGGTATTTTCGATATCAGGGCTAATCCCAATAGATGCCATGGGATATTTCTGTGAATCCCGGTCAAGGCCTACAAGCTCAAGGGAACGTGATTCCCAAGACAGGGCTTCTTCCAGGACTGAAGCAGCTTGGCTGAAACTCAACCAACCTAAGTCAATTCCACATACCTGGGTTCCCGGCAACACTACCAGGTAACCTAGGAGGGACATGGATATCAGTACCGCAAGAATGACCCAAAACCGTCGTTTCATTACCCATCTCCGATAATGGATTTCCGCCGCTAACAAGACGGGGCCGCCGATCCATATATATTCTGACGCCTGGTGGAAGGATTCCGGGTACAGGGGTATTTGGAAGATGCTCATGAAGGTATTCGCGAGGGGTAGATTTGGGTCAGGTATTGATGCACCTCCCGGCCTCACCTGTCCGATAAAGACACAGCTTTTTGGAAACCTGTATGAAAACTAGGCAGGTCTTTCGGAGGACCGTACCTTTTTGATACAGCTGTCTAGAATCTATACAGCCTCCATCAGAACCTGTACAAGAAAGATACACCTTTTCCAAAACCTGTATGAGAATCAGGCAGCATCCCTGCAGAGATGTAGTTTTTTCATACACCCGTTCAAAATTTACACGGCTTCGGGAAAATCTGTAACAAATTCATACAGCTTTTCTAAGAACCTGTTCGAAAATCAGCCAGACGGCTGAGACCTTTTACTAAAACGACGCAGCTCTTGCAGAGCCGGCACACTGCCAACCTGAATCCACAGCCATTCCGGAATCCACGACCATTGCCTGCAACACATTCCTTGCCCTGGACAGCCTGGACTTAACAGTGCCTACAGGGCAGGACATCCGCTTGGCCACTTCCTTACCCGGGTATTCCAACACGTCGTGGAGCATTACCGTATCCCTGTAGTAGTCAGGCAGAGACTCTATAGCTTTCAGGATAGTATCCCGGCCATCTTGCGCCTCCAGCAAGTCCAACAATTCATGCTCATCGTCAGCAAACTCAACAGGCTGCTCGTCCCCGTCTCTGCTTATGAGGACCGGCCACGATACTGTGGGTACTCTCTTCTTCCTCATCTTGTCTATGCACAGGTTTGTCGCTACCCTTCTCATCCACCTGCCCAAAGAGGCACGCCCCGAATATGTACCGATTGAGGAATAGACCCGCAAGAACACTTCCTGGGTCAGGTCTTCTGCGTCCTCCCTGGTTTTCACCATTCCGGACACATGCAGGTAGATCTGTTTGTAGTAGCGGTCATACAGTATTTCAAAAGCTTCTTCATCCCCCTGGGAAACCTTCCGCGCAAGGGCCAAGTCTTCGTCCACCACGTATTCTGTCGGCTGATATGAGGCTGTTAATTCTAGAGCCATCGTGCAACCCTCCAGTTATAACTCTCGTCACCACTAATAGTAGAAGGTTCAAGCGGGGAATTCGTCAGCCAAGAGAGCAAACTGCCTAGGCATTTTGGCCTAGGCAGTTTTGCGGAGACAGTTGTGAGTAGTCAGTCAGCAGACCGTCAGTAGACTTCTTATCCAATGGATTTGGATTTATGAGCCTGTTGATCAGCCTGAATGATAAGATTAGTCAGATTGATTACTAAGTCGCTCAGAGGAAGACTTCTGGCCAACAGGAACTTCCAAACTTAGGAAGGTGCCGTTCCCGGGTTCAGATGAGATTTCCAGCGATGCTCCGAGCAGTTCAGCCCGTTCGAACATGCCCACCAGGCCCATCTGCCCGGCGGCTACTAAAGAGCCAGGAGCGGCCTTAGGAGGGTCAAACCCTTTACCGTTGTCCCTTATCCCTATTCTGAACACATCTTCTTCAAATGCAAGCCTAAGTTCAATCAAATCCGCCCCCGAGTGTTTCACCGCATTGGACAGCCCTTCCTGGACTATCCTGAACACCAACGCCTCTGTTTCCCGGGGAAGCTCCTGGATAAGGCCGGATACATCGAAGACCACCCGGAAACCCTCCCTTTCCGCCTGGTCACATAACCATTCACAAGCGGACACAAACCCGAAATCGTCAAGCACCGGCGGCCTCAGGTTCCTGGCAAACTCCCTCAAGTCTGCGATAGTCTCATCTAACAGCGAATCCATATCGCTAATAAGCTCTTTAGTATTGCGATGAGGGGCTTGGCTTAACGGAAGGGTCTTCTCGAGGAGGTCAAGTTTCCTCCTGAGCGCCACCAAGTACTGAATCGCCCCGTCGTGAAGCTCCCTGGCGATCCTGGCTCTTTCTTCTTCCTGCACCAGATCTGCCACTGAAAGGTACTCGCGCATCATCTCTTCACGGCTCCTGGATACATCCAGCGCCTTTTCCCTCTTCTCGATTTCTTCCCAGAGGCGTTTTTCAGTGGAAGTATCCCTTGCGATTCCCTGGTGATGTAGCAGTTCAAAACCTTGATATATCAGGGATGCGCGCACATCCAGTTTCACCATATGCCCGTCTTTCGGCTGTATTGTCCAGGAGTATTCGATGTGCTTCTGACGGTTACGCACTGCATTTTTCAGGGTAGACACAGTGGTCGCCCATGACTCGGGAGTCACAAACTCCCCGAAATACCTTCCGCACAGTTCTTCAGGCTTGTATCCAAGCATGTCCATGCTCTGAGAATTCACATACAGAAACCGGCCGCCCCTGTCCAGCACAAACACGAGATCGCCTGCGTTTTCCATAAGCATGTGATATCTTTCTTCAGACTGCTTGAGGTTCTCGATCAAGGCTGCTTTGGAAGCTATCATAGCTGCCTGACTGGCAACAGCCATAACGAACTCAGGATCTGACTGGAAAAACGGGAAGTCATCTTGACGTGCCAGTATCATGAAACCTGTTAGTTCTTGCCCAAGGCTCATCGGGACTATAGCTGCAAAGGAAAACGTTAGTCTTCCCAACACCGAGTCGCTGTGTCCCTTGGTTACGATAAGGGGACGGTGAGGGTTGAGGGCAGACTGCATTAGACAAGAATCAGCGTCTACGCGTAAGGTGATATCCGGCGATACTAGCAGATTGTGCTTGCCAACTGATGATACTACGTAGGCCGACTTTGAAGCCGGTTCATAAACAAGGATGGCCACTGCATCAATATCAAAACTGTCTAATATGAGCCGGGCGATCCTGTCGAGTGCTTCATCGCGTGTAAGATTGCCACGGGTTATCCTCCCCATCTCAAGCAATAGAAAAGTACCCGCCTTCCATCCGGGCATATCACCCATCAGGGTTCACCTCAATGTCTTCACGCTTGATGATACCTTGTTTGAGCCCGGCGACCACCGCCTGGGTTCTGGAAGTAACCCCCAATTTGTCGAATACTGAACTCAGGTGTGACTGGACAGTCCTGGGGCTCAGGCTGAGTTCAAAAGCGATCTCTTTGTTTGAAAGCCCTTTGGCTGCAAGTTTGAGGATGTGAGCCTCCCTGGCTGTAAGCAGCCGGTCAGCTCCCTCGCCTGTATGCTCCAAACCTCCGTCAGGCAAGCCGGCCTCACTTCTAAAGGACTGGTCTCCACTTACTTCTCCTTGATGTTCTGCCAGGAGACCGGACCGCCTGGCTATCCTGGCAAACACTTCCCTGGCAATGTCAGGATGGAGGATACATTCGCCCAGGGCGGTAGCTCTTATGGCTTGAATCAGCTCTTCTGAACGGACGCTCTTCAATATGTAACCTGAAGCTCCGTTTTCAATCAGGCGCGAAACGTAAGCAAAATCGTCGTAGGCAGTAAGGGCTAGGATGAATATGTCCGGAAAATGTCTCTTGATCTCCCTGGTAGCTTCTATGCCGTTCATACGGGGCATTGATACATCCATGGCAATAACATCAGGGGAAAGCTTCCTGGCCAGTTCAATCGCTTCAAACCCGTCAGAAGCTTCCCCCACCACTTCAATGTCCGGTTCTCCTTCCAGCAACCGCTTGGTGCCCTCTCTCACAAGGGCATGATCGTCACACAGGAGAACCCTTATTTTCCCCTTACTTGGACCCTTGGAGGGCATTTTTCACCGCCTCAATAACTCCTTCACTTGTGAAGGTTGCCCCCGAAACCGTATCAACGTCAAGGGTTTGCTTTTCAATTATGTCCTTGGGGACATACGTAAAAGCCGGATCGGATATTCCTGCGGTTTCCTTGTGTTCAAGCACTTTGATGTCTGTAATCTTGCCACCTTGCATGGTTACTGACACCTTTATCGGGCCGAACAATCCCTTGCCTGAGCCTTCATACGTGCCGTCAGGCAACTTGGTGATGTCGACAGGCCCACTTGCCTCGTCCTTCCTTACAGCAAACGGCATTAATGCATCCTTGACTGCGTTGATAATGCCTTCGCTTGTAAAGGTAGCTCCTGAGACAGCATCCACGTCAAGTGTTTGCTTCTCAATCATGGACTTAGGAACTCCGTTAATGGCCATATCGGCAATCCCTTGAGTCTCACTGTGTTCCAAGACCTTGACTTCTGTAATCTTACCGTCCTTTACGGTTACAGATATCTTTATGGGACCGAACAGCCCCTTACCTGTGCCTTCGTATGTCCCGTCAGGAACGGCCGCAAGGTCTATCACAAGCTCTCCGCCTGGAGCGACGATTGCCGACAAGAAGCTCAGGGCCTTGCTCACACCACCCTTTACTGCCCCTGAAGACACAGTAGCCCCTGAAATGCCGTCAACCCCGGCGGGATCGCTGTTACCTCTAAACCGGGACAAAAAGGCTTCATCTTTAACACGAGTGCCAATGCCGGGCGTTTCAGACATGGCAACGATTTTCACGTCTGTAACAGTACCGTCTGTATCAACACCAACCATCATTTGAATTGGCTCAGAACCGTAACCCTGGGCTTCCACCTGCATAGCTGCTCCTGCTAGTTCAGAGCCCTTCTTGCCAATCCAGTACCTGGTACCATCAAGTTCTTGCTGTTCAATAGCAGAAGCTCCGGGAATGACTTCTCTCGCCGCGTTCAGAAGGTCTTCCTCAGCTCGTTTATCGATTATAGGCTTGGTCTTAGCGTACACTGCCGCCAGTCCTAGGGCGGCAACAGCACATATAAGCGCCAGAGTCAAGCCCAGCTTGGCCACCTGCTTCATGTAGCCTACCTCCTCAAAATTGCAGACTTCACACTGCATGGGTCACCACTTTGAATGATAACATATCGGCGAACGTTTGTGCAGGAGGAACCAAACCTGAGGGTGTAATATTGTATATTAATATATTGAAGCTACCGGCAGTGCCCGCTATTGGAGGATGAAATGGGAAGAGTAGAGTTTGAACACGGATTGGTCAAATATGTTGTCGACGATGAAATATACTATGTCAAACAGCACTTTGAACCAACTCTCATGCCCAAACGTTCCTCCCGCAAATTCTTGGTACATGAATCCTTCTTCAGCTACGGGCCTATCGAGAAAATCGTGAGCCTTCTGGGAATAGGCAGAGTCAACGTTGTATCTGTAAAACTCGAACACGAGTTGAAACTAAGCCGGGAGAACAGGGACAAACTAACAGAATTGGTCGGACCTAAGTTCTACTTCTCAAAAGCTGCTTACCAATACGATAAGAGTTCCCTGCCTCATAAGGACCCTGAGACTGCCATGGGATACCAGGTGGTGTTCGACACCCTGGTAAGGAACTGGGATGATGGTGAGAGGAATATATGGTATGTGTCAGGCATTCCGGTTTGGTTTGATTTTGGTGCCAGCCTTGATCCCCGCTGCCAGAACATATACCGCTTCCTGCTGAAGCTCCAGGACGCCGCAGATACCGGACGAGTCTCGACGATTAAACGCTACTTCGAAGACTTCTCGCGGCACAGGGACAATATCCTGAAACGTGCAACAAGCATGTTTAAGAGAATAACGCTAAATGAAATCAGGACCATTGTTAGATTTGCTGAACAGGACTACGCCGGGTACTTCGCTGAATACCTTGCTAAGAACCTATCGCAAATAGACGAAGACATTGATATGATGAGGGGAGCTTTTTTGCCCAAAGAGCTCAGAAGCGATCGTTCCCTTATTTTCTCGTCCATACCCAGAGAAGTATTCGGGCGTCAGGTTAAGTAAGCCCGGTCCCATAGACAGAAACCCTGGTGTGACGGAAACCCTGGTGTAGCGATTTAGACGGCAGGCATGTAAGTATGTAACGCAAACAGGCCAAGTCTTGTAGACCGGAGGAGACTCTTGGCTAGGAAACAAACCTTCCGAATTGATTTACACGTACACTCAATTTACTCGGGAGAATCTTTGGCAGATCCCCGGGACATCCTGGAGGCGGCCCTTGAGAAAGGGCTTGATGGCATTTGCATCACCGAACACGAGAGTATGTACGCCAGCCGCCCATTTGAAGAGCTGAGGAAAGACTACCCTTCCCTGGTCATCCTCAGGGGCGTAGAGCTTTCAACAGACGCAGGCCATATGCTTGTCTATGGGATCGACGACACCGAATGGAACGACTGGGGCAAGTATAAGATGTGCAATGGCCAGGAACTGATAGACCGCGTCAGGAAACTTGGGGGTATTGCCATCCCGGCGCACCCATGGCAGGTCATGGAAAGTTCAGGCAGCCAAGAAGGCCTGCAATTCACTGTAGACGAGAGGATTACCGCCCTTAGCAATCTTGCAGCCATAGAAGTGTGCAACGGCAAACAGCTGGGACACCCGGTTATATGTGAGATCCTAGGCGCTTTTGCCAAACAAAATGGGATTGGCGGGATTGGCGGAAGCGACGCCCACACGCCTGAAAACGTTGGCAATGCTTACACTGTCTTCAGGGCGCCCGTTTATTCCTCCAGGGATCTTGTCAGAGCCCTCCTTTCAAAGGTGTACTATCCGCAAACCTTGTAATGAGATTCAAAATTCTGAACATCTAACCCCTACTCTCCTAATACACCTATAAAGACCCAAGGATTTTGTCGTGAGGAGACTGGGTGTTGGACAAATCCAGGATTTCGGTTATAGCTATGGCCGGCACTTACATTGGCACTGTGGTAGGGGCAGGTTTTGCATCAGGCCAAGAAGTGCTGCAATTTTTCGGCATGTTCGGCCCCCTGGGGATTCCAGGAGTAATCGCAGCTGTAGCAGGGTTCTTCGTGTTCGGGTTCGCTTGCATAGAAGTCGGAAGGGAAACGGGTGCTTCCTCACACAAACCTGTGTTCAGTAAAGCAGCCGGTAAAGCCCTGTCCCCGTTGCTTGACTTGGTGACAGTATTCTTCCTGTTTGGCGCCTTGTCAGCCATGATTTCGGGTGCCGGCTCAGTGATCAGCCAGGAATTCGGTCTGCCATGGCTTGCCGGAGCTTCTGCCATGGCAATCGCTACGTTTGTGACTGTGCTTACAGGGTTTAGGGGCATGGCATACGCCATCGGCTCTGTTGTGCCCTTTCTTCTAGCCGGGGTTTTTCTCATTTCAGCTAAGGTGATACACACAAACGGGTTACACATCGGGCTGCCGCCGCCTGACTGCAAGCCTCCAGTAGGGCATTGGGCAGTGTCCGCATTCAATTACGTTTCTTACAACATCCTTATGGCTGCCCCTGTCCTGTCTGCTGTAGGAGGTACACTGGACAGCAGGAAGCAAGCTTTAGTCGTAGCCGGTTTCGGGGCTTTAGGACTGGGACTGGGCCTCTTGCTTGTGTACTTGACTATAGCATCTTCCCTTCCTGATATAGCTAGGTTTGAGATCCCCCTGGCCAGGCTGGCATCCCAGGTGTGGAGGTTTGGGCAACCGCTGTACGTTACGATTTTCGCAGCTGAAGTGTATACTACCGCTGTGGCCAACCTTTACGGGTTTTCTGCAAGGCTGATCCCTCCTGGAAACAGAGGATTCCTGATTGCTGCGTTTGCCACAACCGGAGGTGCTCTAATGGCCGCTTCAGCCGGTTTTTCCAACCTGGTGAGAGTAGTGTATCCCCTATGTGGCTGGGCCGGTACAATCTTCATCGCAGGCCTGGCCGTTTACCTTGCAAAAGCAATTATTGTGGAACGGTGAAAACTACAGGGAGTGGTTGATGCCACTCCCCAAGACTCTTGCCTGAATATAGTTTCGAGTTCGAGAATACCGTGCCTGAAAGCCTATCGGGCAGCCGGCTTAAATGAGCGGCCCAAGTCCTGCTTGTTCCAGCGCTGCACTTAGCTGGGGCCTGTAAGATACCGCTTGTTCCCGGGCGATCTTAAGAGCCCCGGCACTAGCTTTCTTGAACTCTTCATCTTTTACGGAAGCAAGGTTAACTTCCGCGTTCATGGCCGCCCCCGACAAGGCGGCCTCCAGCAACACGAATCCGACGGCAATGTCGGTAATCGCATTTGGATTGCCGTACTCGAGCAGGCCTGGTAAGAGTGCCATTGCTTCAATGCATGCATCCACCGTTTCCAAAGGGGACTTGGTTGCCTCAATGAACGCCTCTTGTATTGCCTTCCTCCGACGGGTCTTTTCTTCAGGAGTAGCTTTGGGCAACCTAAAAGCATTTTCCACACCCTTATAGGCTTCGGCATCTTCATCAGCCAGAGCCAGAAGCCTGGCATGTAATCTGCCAGCGGCTTGCCGGATTTCGTCAAGCTTGTCACGGCCCTGAGTGAACCTGGGCAACTTCAACGTAATGCCTGCCACCATCTGGAATAAGGCACAACCCATGGCACCTGCAACTGCAGAGGCCGCACCTCCCCCCGGTGCACTGGTATCAGCTCTTAAGTCATCCAGGAAATTCGATAGGTCCAAGAGCCCCACCCCCCAACTTCTTGTGACTTAAACACAATCCACTCAGATTCGACGTTTATTGTGCTCGCCAAGTTATGTCGTCAGGTGATTAGATCCAGGATCCTTTGTCTAGAGAACCCTTCCAGCTTTAGACGCGCAAATGCCACATCCAGCAGGGCATCCAATGGAACCAACCCTATAAGCTCAGAATTGACGATCTCTACCCCTCTGCGTGCCGCTTCTTCCTCAATCTTGCTGAACACAAATTCCATGGAAGTCACCCTGTAGTCCAATAGGTTCATGGTAACCTGGGCAAGCCCGGTGTCTTCCATGGTTACCCCCATAGCTTGGACGTGTGGAAGACCACCTGATGACTCCCTTATCCGCCTGGCAATGGCACGCGCAATTTTCACATTAGTTGTATTGAGGTTAACGTTAAATGCTATAAGAGGAGGCCTTGCCGCCACGGCAGTAGCTCCTGCCGTTGGGTGGAGCTCCCCGGGCCCGAAATCAGGTTTTCTGTCAGGGTCGGTTTTGATGGCTTCTTTGAGCCCTTCGTATTCGCCTCTCCTGACATCGGGCAGGCGCACACGGTCAGGCCTGGCTGCGGCCTTGGCGTAAAGATACACAGGTATGCCCAGCTCGTCACCTATCCGCTTGCCTGTACGCTTTGCCATCTCCACACAGTCTTCCATGGTAACTCCCAGGATGGGAACAAAAGGTATCACATCAGTAGCGCCAATCCTAGGATGTTCGCCATGATGTTTTTCCATGTCTATGAGCTCGCTCGCTTTTTTCGCAGCAGCAAACGCCGCCTCTTCAACGTCATCAGGCGCCCCGACAAAAGTGACAACTGAACGGTTGTGGCTTGGGTCCATGGATGCGTCCAATACATTGCACCCTGACTCCTTGATCACACCGACTATTGCATCCAGGACCGATTGGTCCTTGCCCTCGCTGAAGTTGGGTATGCATTCGACTACCTGCTGTTCCATATATCCAGCCTCCTTACAAGTTGATAGCTTACTCAAAAGGCAAGGGTGGTACCTTTATCTCAGGCGGAATCAAGCTTTCATACTTCCTCCCCTTTAGCTGGTGCTCCCATTCAGCCCGCGCCTTATCTCTAAGCCCCGCGCAGGTCATGAACCGGTAACCTGTTATGCCTAGAATCTTGGCGGCATACAGCATTCCCTTGTGGCCTATGCTCATCCCGGAACACGAAGTTACTGCCCAGCTGTGCCCGGGAATGCCCAGCGCATAGCATGCGGTAGTAAATTGGGCAGTCGGCACTACCCAAGACACATCACCAACGTCAGTAGAGCCCCTCCCACCTTCAATTCTGTCGCTATATGGCACGACAAAGTCACACAGTTTGGTCTGGCCCGGCGTTATGCCTGTTTCCTCAAATTGCTCAACAGTCCTGGTGATAAGTTCAGGCTCAAACTGGGACTGCATCTTCCCGGCAAACTTGAGTTCTTCCTCGTTCCATTCAGGCACGCCAAGCTGTTCCATGACCGAGTGTAGTATCCTCGCAATCACCCTGTTAGGAATCACATTAGCTGCATAACCTAAGAACACTTCTTCAAACCGTGTCTGTGTCATCAGCGCAGCGCCTTTGGCGATATCCAAGACCCAACTGTGCATTCTTTTGAGCTCAGGGATGTCAGCTGCACGAACGTCGAAAAAGTTCTGGGCAAAATCAGGCACCACATTGGGAGCTCCTCCCCCGTGTGAAATCACGTAATGCACCCTGCTGTCCAACCGCATATGCTCCCGCATCCGCTCAATGCCTGCGTTCATCAGTTCAACCCCGTCGAGAGCGCTCCGGCCATTCCATGGGTCGCCGGCAGCATGGGCGGTCTTGCCGTAGAAATTGAACTTCAGAACGAGGTCAGCAAGGCTCGAGCTGTTCCTAACTGCGTTAGTGTTCCCAGGATGCCAAGTCAGCGCAATATCTACATCATCGAATGCCCCGTCCCTGACCATCCAAGTCTTGCCGAAAGAACTTTCTTCAGCAGGGCATCCGTAGTAACGCACTGTACCTGGCAGTCCCTTGCTCTCCATGACTTGTTTGAGCGCGACAGCACCGCCCATGGATGCTACACCCAGGAGGTTGTGCCCGCACCCGTGCCCTGGAGCTCCTTCAGCCAGCGGGTCCTTGTAAGGCACAGCTTTGTTGGACACCATAGGCAGAGCATCAAATTCACCAAGGAAACCAATTACAGGCTTACCTTTGCCCCAGGAAGCCACGAAGGCAGTTGCCATACCACCTACACCCGCTTCAATCGTGAAGCCTTGCTCTTGAAGGTATTCCATTTGGAGTTTGGATGATTTGTGCTCGGCCAAACCAAGTTCGGCATAGGCCCAAATCCCATCAGATATTGAAGTCAGTTCTGACTTGTTTGCCTCTATCCAGCGTTCAATCGATGGCTCCATCCTTGTCCCCTCCCAGTTTCGTCGACCATCAGTCATTAGCCGTATTCCTCATCCACTGCATCGCAAACCCCAAATACGCTCATCCGGCCGCAGCTGACTCTAGCGCAGCTGCTCAATCACCTGCAAAACTGCGTTCTCCAAAGATCCTGATACAATCAAGTTCCTGGCCTGCTGTATGTCACGGTGCATTTCCCTGTCTTCGTGAAGCCGAGGTACGTGGACACGCAAGAGTTCATGCGCAGCCTTGCCCGCTTTGGACAGGAGTACCGGACTCCGGAATTCAAGTGCCTGGCAGGCACCGAGATACTCAATTGCCAGGATGTAAGACACGTTGTTAACTATCTCCCTGGCTTTTCTGGCGGCAGTTGTGGACATACTCACATGATCTTCCTGGTCAGCTGAAGTGGGGATAGTATCCACACTGGCAGGATGAGCCAGTGACTTGCACTCAGATGCTAAGGAAGCAGCTGTATACTGCATAATCATGAACCCCGAGTTCAGCCCGCCGTGTTCGGTGAGGAAAGCAGGCGACCCCGTCTTGTTGTGGTCCATCATCCTGGCAATACGCCTCTCTGACATATTGCCAAAGGAACACAGGGCTAAGCCTAGATAATCACCGGCAACAGCCAGAGGTTGTCCATGGAAGTTGCCGCCGGACACCACCCTGCCGTCAGGCAAGACTAACGGGTTGTCAGTGGCGGAACCTGACTCGATTTGAACTACAGATTTCGCATGGTCCAGTGCTTGCCTCACAGCCCCGTGGACCTGAGGTATGCACCGCAACACGTAAGGATCCTGAACTCTTATCTCACCCGAAGTTGTTGTCAATCGCGACCCTTCAAGCAAAGCCCTGAGGTTTTCGGCTACTGCTTGTGCTCCTGCGTGGGGCCGCAATGATGTGATCCATGGGTCGTAAGCATCCCGCACTACTTGCAAAGCTTGACCCGTCAAACTTGCAATAATATCAGCTGCCCTTGCCAGCTGATATCCCATATGTACCGCGAGGGCAAGCACTCCGGCAGTCATCTGAACCCCGTTGGTCAACGCCAACCCTTCTTTTGCTTCAAGCTGAACCGGTGCAATCCTGGCACGGTCTAGAGCATCCTGCCCGGAAAGCAATTCCCCCTCGTAAAACGCGTGACCCTTGCCCAATAGCACCAAAGAGATATGGGAAAGAGGGGCTAGATCGCCGCTGGCTCCCACTGAACCCTGTTGAGGCACATGCGGCACGACATTCTTGTTCAGCAGGTCGCAAAGGGTTTGCACCACCTCAGGCCTGATGCCTGACATCCCTTTGGCAAGGGCATTTGCCCTGAGAAACATTGCAGCCCGCACTTCAGCTTCAGAAAACACCTCGCCTACAGCTACTGCATGGCTTAAGACCAGGTTGGTTTGGAGTTTTCTTATGTTTTCAACTGATATGGCCACGTCAGCAAACTTCCCAAACCCCGTGTTAATCCCGTATACCCGGTTCTTATGGGATACGATATCTTCAACGATCTGGCGTGAGGCTTGCATCTTGTTCCAGGTCTCCGGGGGGATCTCAACCTGTTCCCGGTCAAACGCCACCTTAGCTATTTCTTGAATTGTCTTAGGATTTCCGTCTACCGCAATCGTCATGGATACCATGCTCCTTCAGGCCTAACCGCTGGCTTTAACACCTACTCTAACATGGGGATCTTTACACCCTTCTCTTTCGCAGTCTGTATGGCTTTTTCATAGCCTGCATCAACGTGGCGCATTACACCTGTACCCGGATCAGTGGTCAGAACCCTCTCCAGTTTGGCTGCAGCGCGCTCAGTGCCATCTGCCACTACTACCATACCTGCATGGATTGAGTATCCAATCCCGACCCCGCCGCCATGATGTACGGATACCCAGCTGGCGCCCGCCGCAGTATTGACCAGTGCATTGAGGATGGGCCAGTCGGCAATGGCATCTGAACCGTCTTTCATTGATTCGGTTTCGCGGTTTGGAGAGGCCACGCTTCCGCTGTCCAGGTGGTCCCTGCCGATGACTATGGGCGCTTTAAGCTCGCCTTTTCTTACTAGTTCATTGAAGATAAGCCCTGCCTTTGCCCGCTGGCCGTAGCTTAGCCAACATATCCTTGAGGGGAGTCCCTGGAACTGCACTTTCTCCCGGGCCATCTTGAGCCACCTGATCATGCTCTCGTTCTCGGGAAACGCTTCAATGAGGGCTTCATCTGTGCGGTAAATGTCAGCCGGATCTCCCGACAACGCGACCCACCTGAAAGGCCCGCTGCCTTCGCAGAACATGGGACGGATAAACGCAGGGACAAATCCGGGGAAGTTAAACGCGTCTTCGAGTCCTGCTGAAAACGCCTGTTGCCTTATATTGTTGCCGTAGTCAAAGACGATGGAGCCCTTCTTCTGCCATTCAAGCATGGCCTGTACGTGAACTACCACGCTTTCAGTAGCCCTGCGTATATACTCATCAGGGTCGCTATCGCGCAGGGCATACGCTTCTTCCAAGGTCAGGCCCGCCGGAACGTACCCGCCAAGCAGGTCATGGGCCGATGTCTGGTCTGTCACCAGATCCGGTACCACACCACGTCTTACAAGCTCAGGGTGGATTTCTGCAGCATTCCCCAGTACCGCCACTGACTTGGGCTCACCTTTAGCCAAAGCATCTTCAACAAGCTGGAGCGCGTGATCCAAATCCCTGGCTTGCATGTCGCAGTAACCAGTGTCTAACCGGCGCTTGATCCTCCACGGATCAACTTCCACAACAAGCGCAACACCTTCATTCATGGTGATGGCAAGAGGCTGGGCACCACCCATACCGCCCAATCCGGCAGTGACAACCAGTTTACCTTTCAAACTTCCTCCGAAATGCTGCCTTGCAGCTTCTGCGATCGTCTCGTAAGTACCCTGGAGAATCCCCTGAGCTCCTATGTAAATCCAGCTTCCCGCAGTCATCTGCCCGTACATGGTGAGTCCTTGCCGCTCAAGCTCACGGAACTGCTCCCAGGTTGCCCAGGCCGGAACGAGCAATGCATTAGCTATAAGGACTCTTGGTGCCTGCTCGTGGGTCTTGAAAACCCCAACCGGCTTGCCTGACTGTACAAGAAGGGTCTCATCCGACTCAAGTTGCTTGAGGCTCCCGATAATGGCGTCAAATGCCTCCCAATTGCGCGCTGCTTTGCCTGTGCCACCGTAGACTATAAGTTCATCAGGCTTCTCTGCCACATCAGGATCAAGGTTGTTCATTAGCATTCTCATCGCGGCTTCCTGTTCCCAGCCTTTACACGACAATGCTGTTCCCCTTGGTGCCCTTACTACACGTTTTGTCATACCAACTACCTCCCCTGCTCTTGATCATCAGGCTTATAGGAATCCCCGACTCTGTTCCCAGAATTGTAGGAATCCTCAGACCTGCGCAACACAACTCTTCTACTTCAACATATCAAATATTACCTATTTGATCAGCTTAATCCAGTCACCAAACAGGAACTGCAACCGGCCTATGAGAAGCGAATATCTTCCCATGACAGTGGTTCCAAGAGAAGCACCGAAAGCCACCATCAGAAAGTACCTGCCTATACGACTTGTAGCACTTAGAACCCTCGACTCACGAAGACGTTTGAGATACAGGAAGTAGGTAGCAACTGTGACTACGCCTATTAGAAATATCAGATCGCTAAGCTCGAGAATATTCAACTCAGTAGTAGCTGCAATCTGGCTGACAAATTCAGCGTGAAGTGTCCCGCGTATCTGCGCAGCAGACACTATGGCAACCATTATCGCAACAGGAAACCTAGATAACCATGATATACTGGGCACGTAACGGGCAAACAGGAACACCCCAAGAATGATAGGGATTATCCATGACACCTGGCCTTCCTGCATAGGCCGTACTGCCATGTTGATTATATTGTGGTACCCTTCCACAAAAAAGTGGGCTGCCGAAAAACCTATGAAAGTGTGTTCTGCGAACTCAAAGACGATGTTTCCTTTGAACAGGTAACTGAAAATCGCAAGGGTGAAAAAGGCACCGACCCATACGCCAAAATCACTACTTATCACCTAGCTACCTCCTTCCTACCTCAATTGCCCTTGTTATTGCTATCTCTTTTCAGCAGAAAAGCACTGATATTGCCGAGCGCAACAAGTATCAACAAGACCATGTGACCTAATGATTGCGCATCCATCCCTGAAGTTCCTGCTCCAGGCACACCGGCTAGGTACTCGTAATCAGCGGCTCCCCCAAGCCCCGATATGATGCCCACAAACTGCCCTGAGCTATAGAAGGGAACCACGAAGGTTGTCATTACTGCAGTACAGCCCACTATCGTGGGGAGCCCTGTGGGTGCCTGGATATGCCTTACCACCCACCGGTATAATTCTGCGCCTCCTATAGACACAACTAAGTCGACATCTTCTATGTCAGAAATCCCCTGCATTATCTCCATTCCAGCCAAAGAGTCACCGCGATAGTCTTGATCGTACAATCCTCCAAAATTCTGCCCGATCTGAACCACAACAGACTCGCCGCCTGCCCTGAAGGGCAGAATCACCACATCTTTGCCATACTCATAGGAATACTTTTCCTGCCAGTCATTGACCACGCCCGTTAAGAAGGGGGGCGACCCCGGACTGGTACAAGCATAGATTACGCGTACCCCCTTGGACATAGCGTGCCGGTGAACCGCCACCAATTGAGGAAAGAGTTCTGCAGCAGTGGTTGGTTCGACTTCAGTTATGAGAAACATCCTGGAACCTGGCGGCATAGAGTTGATTGCCTCAAAAGCATCCATCGACATATCGCTCGGGCTTAATGGCAGCTGAATTGGCCTGATTAGAGGAAGTAGAACAGACAACCCGATAATAACATGTATAATCCTATCGTCGATATCATCGAGTTTCCTTAGAAACTGCGTCATTTGTACCGCGTCCTTTCACTCTGCTGAGCCTAGATAAGTCCTGTCGAGGCCTAGAATGATTCGCAACCCGGTCGATGCCAATCCTAAAGCTGCTGTTATGGTAATCCCACGCATGGCGGATGAATTGGGAACATTCATTATCCATGACTTAATAGCCGGGAATTGGTCCCATATTGCAGTTCCTATACCTATTTGCCCCAACATCACCAAAACGCCTGCTAAGAGAAATATTCCCGATTCAAGGCTGGTGATTCTAAAGGCCTTAAAGGCGGCAGCAGGTAGGAAAAAGGCATGGAGAGCAAACACAGTCGCACCGAGCGCAGTGTAAACGTTGTTGAACATAAACGAATATACTGGGCTCTGGGTTCCCTGCGTGATCCCAATCACAAAGGTCACGACCATCACGAGAATAAGCCAAACACTAAGCCCCCATTTGGAGCTCTTCATCGCTATGTTCTTGGAGTGAACTTGAAGCAGGTTGATGACTCCTAAACCAAGGGCAAAACCAGAGAGTATCACTGCCCAGTTAATCAATGCTTCTGCTGTTACTTGCAGTGTGGGAATATTCAAGAAGTAGGACACCACGATTATGGTCCCTACAATGAAGGCAACCAAGACTGGCAATTCAGTTTTCAATATGGTATCCCCCTTATCACAGCGACAACAAATTGCTGATAGCCTGAGAACCGAACAAGTTTAGGAGACATCCTAGTATGCAAAGGATGATGGCACCACACTTAGCCACATCCTGCGCAGCAACAGAAGCGATTTCCAGCGGTGTACCGGATAGGTAGGCACCGGCTACCATCATATCCTCACCTACGAGGGTATAGTCACACGTGGCAACCAAGAATGGGACCTGAATTGTGACAGCTGTCCCGCCTATCTGCATAGCGCCTACCCGGCGTCCGGCAGTAGGAATTAACAGCGATTCATTGTAAAAGGGCCCGACGGCGAAGTTTGCCGCAGGGCGTTCCCTCACCATTACGGCGAAAATGCCGGTTGTGTAGCTGAAACTGCGGGAAAGGTACCTGACAAAATCGGGCCGGCATTTGTCCGTCTTACCTTCGTTTCGCCAAGCGTTTTTTACGATCTCTTCTGCCATGGGAAATTCCTCGGCCCAAGCAAGAGTCACAATCATACCTACATCCATTTTGGCACACTTGGAAACTACATACCCGAGTATCTTGAACGAAGCAAAAACGCTGGCATCCATCTCTCCCGTCCCAAATGTGTAGTGGACGGGCCTTCCCATCTCTGCTGCGCGCCCAACCGCTTCATCCATTGCATCGAAAACGAGCGTCCTGGCCAAGGCTACTTCCCGCTTTCCTGAGTCTAATTCCCTGGCCAGATACAAGATGGCTGCGGTGAATACTATGACGAGTACAAGAGTAAACACACGCCCTTCAATCAACATTGGTTTTCCCTCCTTTCGAAGAACCGATTGAATAGCATAATACTCCTTTCTTCCCATTGAAGGGAGACTTCTGTCCTGTGTCTTGGAGCCCATTGCGCGTGGAAGCAGTTGAGTAGCTCACTTTGGTAGACAGTTGGAGAACAGCCGGAGGATGAGATACGGTTACCTCGGACAGCAGCCAACTACCGTGAACTTGAGACCAGGGGTTGGCGCCAGAGAGGATCTAGTCACGAAACCCATCAGACAGCCAGGGCTCACCCCATCACCCCATGGAGGAGTAGCATCAAGAAGGGGATGCCCTGGCCGTTCTTCACACTTCTATCTTCCTATGCTTGCAGCCTATTTTCCGCCAAATCCCACGGGAACCTTGAGTTCTTCTATCCTGGAGCCGTCTTTTGCAGAGTAAGTCACAAAGATTATGGTGCCGTAGGGGCTGGTGGCAGACTCGAGATCCATCCAGAAGTCAAACCGCCCCCATCCAGGAGCACCCTCGGAAGCCATAACCTGCTTAATCCCTAGCACGTTGTGGCCGTCTTCAACTTCTACTATGAAGCTGGCCTCAAATACCCTTGCAAACCCTGTCATCCTGACCCTTTCAGTGAGGATGGAACCGCGTTCGGGCCTTAACAAGATGATATTCTGGCCCTCTTCCACCACTGATACAGGCACGCGGGTCAAGTCATCGCCGCTTGCTCCAGTTTCAATCAACCTCACGTTTACATCTGCGTGCTTGGACAGGGTGAAGCTTCCCACTGGGTAAGCAACAGTCTCTCCACTACCTTCAGTTGGGACGAGCCTTACGTCGACTGTAAGTTCGCCGTTGGAATAAGAGACATTCTCCAAGTTCATGTTGTACTCACCCTGGGGTCTTTGTCCTGCCAGTACCGCAAGGATCGCCTGGTCGCCCCGTTCGAACAAGAGGGCAACCGGCTGTTCTACCTGGGCCAAGGTTTTGAGCCATCCTGCGATCTCCTCATCCTGAAATCCTGGAGTGATGACAGGCGGCAGCCCGCTTACCTGTGCCAGGAGCGTGTCAATGTTTGCTGAATACACACTCTTCTTGCCCTTTTCAATGAACATCAGGTATTTGCCCTGGGCGTCGTAATATACCTTGCTCTCGCCTGAATAAAACACGTACTCAGCCTCAATTTCGCTTCTTGCATCTTTAGGATCTTTCACAAGTTTCGCCGACTTGAACGCCGCGAGAAACTCATCAGGATTTTCTATCTTGACCTTGTTCCCGAATCTGTCGCCTACATACAGGTCTGCTTGGTCCAGGCCGGCCAGGGACACGAGATCTTTTGCCCCGCACCCTGTTGCGAATATGCTTAGCGCCAGCAAAGCTGTTAGAAAAAGAGGCCATTTTCTTCCTCTCATGCTGTTCCCTCCTTGTAATCCCGTTAAGTGAATGGTTCCTTCTACAATCAACCTAATTACTGTCTACCGGTAGTGTTTCCCATTTAGCTCCGGGTCGTTCCATCCTGGAGTCTTGTTTTACTGACGTGCCTTGTTACCCTTGAGTTCCTTATGAGCCCCTGCAGGCAAAATATATCATACACTCAAATACGTATTGACCATCTTCTTAAGACAAGATAGCCTAGTTAATGATGTAATTTTGAAGGCGAGTGATATTCCAGATGGCCAAGTCAAAGGCGTCGGTTCTCATGCTCCCTATGAGCTTAGGTATCGGCGGTGCCGAAACCCACGTGATTAGCCTTTCCAAAGGCCTCAAGTCATTGGGGTGGCAAGTGTACGTAGCTTCCCACGGAGGAGAAAGGGTAAGAGACTTGGAAGCAGCTGGAATCCCACATTTTCATGCCCCACTCCACTCGCGGTGGCCACTTAATATGGCCAAGGCACACAAGATCATCTCAAAGATAGTGGACACTTATGACATAGACCTGATTCACGCCCACGCCCGTATCCCAATATGGATATCGGAAAGCATTGCAGCCAGGCGAACCATACCCCTTGTGGCAACATACCATTGGTGCTTCAAAGGAGGATTTCCGTGGGCTTTTTTCAGCCGTCAGGGTGACACGACGATAGCAGTGAGTGAAGTAATCAAGCAGTACATAGCGAGGGAGTTTGGTTTTGACCCAGAGAAGATCACAGTGATACCAAACGGCATCGATGTCAGTGCCTTCTATCCCCCCACCCCCGAAACGAAAGCGAGTGCCAGATACAAACTGGAAGTGCCAGAAGAGAGAAATCCCCTGATTGTGTACGTCTCGAGGATGGACGGGAACCTGGCAGATGCAGCAATTATTGCCGCAGAAGCAGTATCGGAGCTTTCCCGGAAATATCCCGGTATAATGCTGCTCATAGCCGGCGACGGCACTGACTTCGCCCAGGTGAAGGCTAAAGCAGGTGAAATAAACTCCTCTCATGACAAAGAGGTTATACGCTGCCTTGGATTCTTATTGGACACCCCTTCGCTATATGCTGCCGCAGATATCGTCATTGGGATGTCCAGGGTAGCATTGGAAGCCATGTCAATGGAAAAGCCGGTGGTGCTCTTCGGACCTGAAGGCTCCTTTGGCCCTGTCTCACCCGACAATTCTGACATCCTTGGAAAGAGGAATTACGTGTCATTGAATCCCCCGTATCCTCCCGGACCTGGCGTGCTGTGCAGATTCATGGATGAACTCATCAAGGATCCTGCCAAATGCGCCAGCCTTGGCAAGTTCGGCCGGGAAGTTGTTGTCAAGCACCACTCTGAAGAAAGCGTGGCAAGAGCTACAGAGAAGCTCTACCGGCAGGTCCTCAAAAGCTGATACCGGTAATATATTCAAGAACCCAGCATATTCAGGAACCCAACCAGCTTTCCTGCGTCCAGAATCATAGCGTAAAGCTCAAAACACCTTCCTTAGGAGGCAAATAATGCTATCTTCGATTAGTGGTTCCCATGGTACCCGCAGGTTGAAAAAACGGTTTACCGCAGTAATCTTGGCTTTGGTCTTGGCAAGCATGGTCGTGAGTTTGCCAGGTGCTGCCCTTGCACACAACTCATCACATGAAGATCCTGCTTTCCTTGGCTACCTAAGCGGCGGGTATGGCAAGAAGCAATTCAGGTTCGTAGTGGCCACAGACAGCCATTTTGGATCATGGCAAGGCAACAAGAACTCACTCCTGGCGCTTGCCAACATCGCCCAACGCCACCCTGATGCAGCTTTTATGATTCACATGGGTGACATAACCGAAACAGGCGCAGATGAAGAATACGAATTGCTTAAGCAGGACATAGCCGGTTTGCCTTTCCCTGTAATGGCGACCATGGGAAATCATGAGTCTAGATGGCAAGACCCCCAGGGCTCGAAGTTCAGGAACCATTTCGGCCCGTCTACCTACTCTTTTGATTACGGCATGTGGCACTTTGTAGTCCTGGACACTTCGTACCCTGAGCAAACCTACGGCACGCTTGACCCGTCGGTGCTTGCCTGGCTGGAGCAAGACCTGGCATCCCAGCCTGCAAGCAAGCCAGTAGCTTTGTTCTCCCATCATCCTTTACTCTACCAGGAAAGAAACTTCCAGGATTCCGACGACGCCCTGCTGGAGATCATCGGCAAGTATCCGGTTCACGCCATCTTCTCAGGCCACGGGCACTCGTTCATCACATGGAAAGTGCAAGGGTGTTCCTGTTTCATGAGCGGAGCCCTCATGGACAATGCTTACATAGCGGTGGAAGCAGATGGCTTGGCGCTTAGAGTATATTCTGTAACGCCAAGCAGCCCAAACGAAGAAGAAGCAGGGGTGCCCGGGCCAGATGCACCGGTTTACAGAGAATCGCTGCTTGGGGCAGTCTCAGCCCCGGCGCAGAGAGGCATGGATGAACTTGTAAGCAGGTTGTCCGTTAGAGTGGAAGATGAAACCCTGAAAGCCAGCTTCTACCTATCGGAACCTGCATCTTTGTGGTTTCAAATTGACGGCGGCTACTACAACGAACTGGGAATGAAAAAACGGGGAACCCACGAGTTTTCAGTTGATATTTCAGCCCATGCCCCTGGAACCCATACATTGAGGATCAAAGCGGTCACTGGGGACGGGCAATATGTCACAACCAAGGAGTTTGAAAAAGACACGGATGAACTGATCCTGTGGAAACAAGATTTGGGGAGTTCCCTTGTGGCCCGCATGCTTAAGGCCTCACCTTCCAACGTGATAGTTGGCACCAGGAATGGCATGGTATATTCCATTGATGCCGGGAAAGGTGACATCTTGTGGGAGTACGACGCCGGCGCACCATGGAGCGGCGGCGCAATTGACGGCCAAAAGCTTTATTTTGGAACCGCAGCTGGGGAGGTTCACTGCCTGGACAAGAACACAGGCCGCATGACATGGAAGACCACCCTGGATCCTGCGGGGTTTGTGGAGCCTCCAGTGATATGTGACACAGGCAAAGGCCGGTGTTTGATCATAGGTTCGCCTTCAGGCAAGGTATATGCCTTGAGCACTGTATCCGGAGTTAACCGGTGGGATTACCAGGCATCAGGGGCTGTAACCAACACTCCTTCAACAGGGCTTGGCATGGTGTTCTTCGGGGACTGGGCGCAAAAACTGTACTCTCTAGATGTGACAACCGGGCAGGAGATTTGGGTAAAACACCTTGGCAGACAGATGTACTACTCTCCCGCAGGCAATTCCCTTTTCTACGGAAATACCCTGTTTGCGGTAACCCCTGCCGACACCCACAGCGGAGGTAGTTTCTTGTATGCTCTTAACCCACATAGCGGCGAGGAAAACTGGAAAGGTGTAAATTGGAGGTCTTTCCTAGAACCCTCCCTCCCATTGTACTCGCAAAACACAAGCGTAAGAAGGCCGTTCATTCTGGTTCCTGATTCAGGCGGGCGGATCACAGCATACTACAGGGCTTACGGAGAGATTCCCTGGCACCTGCAAGGTTACTCCACCTTATTCGCAGGCCTACCCAACCTTGATGGCATCTATGTGACCGGTGGCGCAAGAGGGGTCCTTGCAATCCACGCAGGTGATTCACAGCTCGACTTCAAGGTCCGGGATACGTTTCTGTTCGTAGATCCCCTGGTACTTAAGTCCCAGGGTAACCAGGCGAAGACCGCAAACGAGTACTTCCTAGTCCAAGGGGATAACCGCGGCACCCTGTGGGGGATCAAGATACCCGTTTCACCATAGTTTGAAACATCCAATGAAACATCCGGGCCGGTCCCGGGTGTTTCATTTTCTCACAAGAAGCCGTGGAATGCCGAAGTATACTGGTTAAGTTCAGACCACGTCTTGCCTCGAGGTGGCCAATCCCAGACCAGTTCGAGTTAGTCGAGGGCCGGATTGGTCAATCTGCAACCAGGTTTAGGGCTAAAGTGGTCAATTCTAGGCCGCTTCTTGGGCCGAACTGAACAATTCCAAACCACTTCGCGAACCATCGAGGGCTGTATTGGCCAATTTGGAACCAGGTCTAGCCTGCAAGTGGTCAATTTCAAACCAGATTAGGCTCGTAACTGGATGATTTGAAACCAGCCCAAGCTTGCAGGAACGGAAACTGGTTAATTCCGAACCAGGTTCCGCCGTGAAGTGGTGAATTCTTGACCTGCGTACACTCCGAACTGGTCAAATCGGAACCAGTATGAGCCTCCGTGTAGGCGGAATGGCGAGTTTTTCACCAGATGGACGAGATAGGTGGCCAATTCCTAACCAGGTTTCGCTAGGCAGTGGTCAATTTGAGACCAGCCCCGCTTTACAATCGGCAGATTTCTTGCCATCGCCGGCCGACAGCAAACCGATCTGGCCCATTCCGAGGTTTGAGTGAGAACTCCCATGAAGCACAAGCGCCTGTTTGGGGAAGGTTAACTGTAGAGGAACTCAATGCAAGCGGCTTAGTCGTAACAAGACTTAGGTAATACCATCTAAGGGCATATACGCCTGATCGGCGACAGGCATATAGGCCTGATCGGAGGGAAACCCGGTGACAAGTGTTTCATTTCAAAAGCCTTCTAAGGTGTCTATCATAGGCACAGGACGGGTTGGCAGCACCTATGCTTACACCCTCTTACTGAGGGGAACAGCTGATGAGATTTGTCTAATCAATGAAAACAAGGAAAAAGCCCTTGGCGAATCCATGGATCTCAATCATGCCATGTCATTGGTAGAACGCACAACCATTTGGGCAGGCAGTATGCAAGATGTGGTGGATTCAGACCTTGTGGTGATCTCCGCCGGCACAGCACAAAAACCAGGGGAAACAAGGATGGACCTCATCAAAAAGAATGCGGCAATAGTAGGCGACATAGCAGAAAAAGTGGGTAGACTTGCCCCAAACGCCATACTGCTCGTGGTAACCAATCCGGTAGACGTCATGTCTTACGTAGTTTGGATACGCTCAGGGCTAGCGCCGGAACGGGTGATAGGATCCGGAACCATGCTGGACACTGCCAGGCTCCGTTACGTGATCGGGGATGAACTGGGTATCAACCCCCAAAGCGTCCAGGCATCCATCATCGGTGAACACGGCGATTCTGAAATCGCAGCATGGTCCCGGGCCACGATTACCGGAACCTCTTTGCGGAACTGGGCTTTATCCGAGTCTCATTTGCAGAGCATGTTCGAAGAAGTCCGGGATGCAGCTTACAATATCATCAACCTAAAGGGAGCAACTTTCTATGCAATAGCAGTTGCAATGGTCAAGATAACCGAAGCAATACTAAGGGATCTCCGGAGCGTCTACTCAGTTTCCTGTTATCTTGACGGTGAATACGGCGTTACCGGCGTATACCTTGGAACACCGGCAGTAGTTGGCAGAGAAGGCATCTTGCGCGTAATTGAGCTCCCCCTTTCCCGGGAAGAGCTTGAAGCTTTCAAGAAGTCTGCCGGCACTGTAAAGCAAGCTATTCAGAGCCTCAACCTCAGACCGGCTTCACTTTATGGAAGAATGCTTAGGAAGGTTTCAGGATTTGGCTTTTCTAAGGAGCTGGATATTGAACCCCAACACCTACCGCCGCATCTCTCAACCGGCCAACCGGGCGATGTGGCTACATCAATAGAAACCGGGGTGCAAGACGTAGAAAACATCCAAAGCAAATCTCTGTACCTGAAGAAACCGAAACCCATCAACGCACGCAGGCCACGCAGGACGAAACATATGTAATAGCCGGAAAACAGACCATAAGCCGGGGCTCAACCGGGCACGCCAGCCAACTGAACAAAGAGGCCGGGTAAATACCCAGCCTCTATGAAAAGAATGGAACTCAAACATGAGGGTTAACTGGTTTTAGAAGCCCGTGGCTTTCTCCAGCGCCTGGCTCAAATCAGCTATAATGTCATCTACGTGCTCAAGGCCCACTGAGACCCTTATAAGCCCGTCTGAAATACCGGCAGCTTGCCTGGCCTCAGGGGTCATAACTGAATGGGTCATAGATGCAGGGTGCTGGACCAGGGTGCTGGTTTCGCCAAGGCTTACAGCAAGATGGCACAAGCGCACTGAATCCATCAGGGTCTTTCCGGCCTGGAACCCACCCTTGAGTTCAACGGCAATCATACCGCCGAAACCTGTCATTTGCTTCTTGGCAAGTTCGTGTTGGGGATGGGACTCGAGCCCCGGGTAATACACCCTTTCTACTCCCGGATGATTCTCCAAGAACTCAGCTACTTTCATGGCGTTGTATTCATGACGCTCCATCCGTACATGCAAGGTCCTAATACCCCGGAGTATCAGCCACGCGTCAAACGGGCCCAAGACTCCTCCTAGATCCTTCTGAGTGGTTGCCGCAACATGGTCCATAAACCCCTTCGAACCTACTGCAATGCCTCCGATGAGATCACCGTGCCCGCCAAGATACTTGGTAGCACTGTGCACTACCACGTCTGCGCCCCACTCAATCGGTCTTTGGAAAACCGGGCTCATGAAAGTATTGTCCATCATCGTCATGATGCCATGCTTCTTGGCTATCTGAACCATAGCTTCAATATCCACCAGTTTGATGACGGGGTTAGCTGGAGATTCGAAGTATATCAGTTTAGTATTGGGCTTTACAGCTCTCTCAACCTGCTCAGGTTCAGAACAGTCAACAAAATCCACTTCGACCCCAAAACGCGTCAGGACCTCATCAAACAGGGTGTAGACGCTGCCGTACACGCATTTGTCCGCCACAATGTGATCTCCGGCGCTCACCATAGCTATTACCACCGAGGAAATGGCAGACATACCTGAGGCAAATGCTATAGCCTTTTCCCCGTTTTCCAGGGCGCTAACGCATTTTTCTAAGGCAGCAAGTGTGGGGTTACCTATCCTGGTGTAGATAAATCCGTCACTCTCTCCGGAGAATCTGGCCGCTCCCTCTTCTACGCTGGGAAACACAAAGGTGGATGTCTGGTAAATCGGCGTGACTATTGAGCCTGTGTAAGGTTCAGGCCCCTGGCCTACGTGGGTTGCCTTGGTCTCAAGCCGCATGTCATCCTTATCCATGATTACGCCCCCATTACAAGACTTTGAATATCCACTTACAGTATTCTTCGCAACTCAAAATTTTCCTCTTAGAGGCGTATGAAGGCGTATGATTCCAAGATTTGACTGCAAAATGGCCTGCGCGAGCCTTCGGATCAGGGAAATCAAAACCGGGCCTTGCCTGCGCCTATGTGCTTCCTCTCAGAACCTTCTCTGGGACTGCTGTTCAAGAGTCTTAACAGCATCGAAAATAAGGTTAATAAACCGCTCCCGGTCTACCCCCAACGCAACATCACAGTTGGGCTTTCTGCCGGTAACTCCCCTGAAATCAACCACCGTCCTGCCCAGGGTAAACTCGCCAGAGGTTTCTACACATACATTTAGAAGCCTGGTTGAAACAATATCAGATTCAAAAACAGCAGCGACTGCCAGTGCATCATGGACCGGGTTACCTTCAAACCGCTTGCGGTAGAAAACGCCGTAGAAGTCCATTAGTTCGGCAATGGCCATGCCGATTCGGCCATGTTTGCGCAAGGCCTCGATTTCATCAGGATATATAAGCGCTTTATGGGTAACGTCGAGCCCTACCATGGTGATAGGCACGCCTGACTCAAACACAATCCTGGCAGCCTCAGGGTCTGCTATGATATTGAACTCAGCAGCAGGAGTCCTGTTGCCCTCCAACGCTGCCCCGCCCATGAGCACAATCCTCTCAATCTTGTGCTTTATTTCAGGCCGTGCAAGCAGTGCAATAGCTATATTGGTAAGCGGCCCTACGGGCACCAGGGTTACCTTTTCGCCGTGGTTTAGCAAAGTCTCGGTTATAAGATCAAGAGCGCTGCGCCCAGAAGTATCCCTGTCGTCGTCGTCCATACCGCTGTCTTCCGCGCCGCTAAGCCCGCCAAGCCCCGCCTTACCGTGGACATCGGGAGCTGTAATCAGCGGCCTCAGGATGGGTTTGTCAGCCCCCCTGGCGACTTCCACATCGGCCCCGATAAACGACAAGAACCTCCTGGCATTATGGTAGGTGTTTTCTCCTGTGGTATTGCCTGCAACAGTGGTCACTCCCAAAACATCTAGCTTCCCACATCCGAAGGCCAGGGCAAGAGCTACCGCATCATCGATGCCAGGGTCACAATCAATGATTACCGGGATCTTGGCGTTACTCATTTGAAAACCTCCCTGACTTGAGCTGCCTGCCTGAATACACTGCAAGCACCACTAGGGTGACTACATACGGGATCATCTGGATAAACTCGCCCGGGACCCTCAGACTTTGCATGTAATTGGACAGGGCATCAGTAAACCCAAACAGAAGCGAAGCGAAGAACGCCCCAACCGGGTGAGTGCGTCCCAGGGCTTTAGCTGCTAGGGCGATAAAGCCCCTGCCCGATGTCATATTGCGGGAAAACCAGCTTACATATCCCATGGAAAGGTGGACTCCCCCCATGCCCGCCAGTGCACCGCTTATGGCCAGGGCTATGAACCGGACCTTGTGGACTGAGATACCAACTGAATCGGCAGCATCAGGGTTTTCACCTACCACCCTGAGCCTTAGGCCGAAAGATGTCTTGTACAGGAACAGGTAGATCACTGCTACAGCAATAAGTGACAAATATGTGAGTACATTCTGCTTGCCAAGGATGGCCCCTATAACAGGGATGTCCTTGAGAATTGGGACTTGTATCTCAGGCATCACTTTGCTAGGCAATGAGCTTGAAACACCTTTATCATGGGCCGCTGCATACAGCAGGAACACAGTACCTTGAGAAGCCAGAAGGTTGAGTGCGATCCCCGCGAGTATTACGTTGGTCCTCAGTTTGAGGTGGAAATACCCGAGCACCAGACCCACCACGATTCCTGCGGCTACGCCTGCCAGGAAACCAATCCAGGCTGACCCTGTGAAAGCAGAGGCAATGACCCCTGTAAGCGCCGAGATCAGCATCATACCTTCCAGAGCGATGTTTACTACCCCTGACAAGTCGGCAACCACTGCCCCAAGCGCCGCAAACAGGATTGGAGTTGTCACACGCAGAATAGATGCAGCAAATGAAGCTGAGAAAATTGCTTTAAGAAGCGGATGCACGTTGCTTCACCTCTTTCAGCGTTAAGCGGTGTCTGTAGCCGGCAAGGAAAGCTTCAGCGGTTACCAGCAATATGATCACAGCTTGTATAATGGATACCATTTCAGCTGATACGTCGGCGTACATAGCCATGACGTCAGCGCCTATGCGCAGGTATGCAAGAAACACCGCCGCCACAGGCACCAAAAGCGGGTTGTTCCTGGCCAGGATTGCTACAATCACCCCGTCAAAGCCGTATCCGGGACTCGTCTGCCACTGGAAGCGCCGGTATATGCCCAGCATCTCAACTGCGCCTCCGAGCCCTGCTACTGCTCCTCCTAACACTTGAATGAGCAACATGACTGTTAGTACAGGAACCCCGGAGTACCTGGCGAAACTGATGTTTTGTCCTGTCATCCTGGCCTCATATCCCCTGCTTGTCCTGTAGAGGAAATAATAGCAGAGGAAAACAACCAGAAACATCACAAATATACCTGCATGAAGCTTTGTGTTCCTGGTGAATTGGGGTAACCATGAAGTCTCCTTCAGGGGAAGGGATACAAGAGCTCCTGCTGAAGGATCCCTGAGGTGGTAGGTTATCAGATA
Source organism: Candidatus Fermentithermobacillaceae bacterium (assembly GCA_012837895.1). Lineage (GTDB taxonomy): Bacteria > Bacillota > Sulfobacillia > Fermentithermobacillales > Fermentithermobacillaceae > DTU015. The sequence goes on from DUQH01000114.1 coordinate 115,248, forward strand.
CATGCCGAGTTTGAGAAACACATAGTTAAGCATGAGCGATGCTACCAGTTCAGACGCATTCCACCTGGCTTTCAGGATACCAGGTATCAAACCCCCTATGGCCCCGGCAATCATTCCCGCTGCCAAACATACAATAGTGTGCATAACAGGCGGCAGGTCCAACAAGATTCCGGCCGCTGTGGCAGAAACAGCTCCTATGAAAAACTGCCCCTCCGCCCCCATGTTGAACTGGCCTGCAGAAAACACCAGGGATACTGCCAGGCCTGTAAAAGTAAGGGGAACAGCCGCTTCAAGAAAAGACCCAAAGCGCCTGATACTTGTGAAAGGCCCCTTGAGGAAATACCCGAAGGCCTCCACAGGCGATTCTGAAACCAGTGAGGTCACAATGAAACCTATCACAAGTGCTGCAGCAATAGCTACTCCCGTCCTTAGAAGTTCAAAGCCAACATTTCTCCTCATTCAACCGGCCTCCCCATCATCGACGCAATAACCTCGTCAGGTTCTTGACGTTTCAGCCCCAACATGTACAGCCCGATTTCTTCCTCATCAAGCCCCTGAGCTTCGTCGAAATATGCAACAACCTGACCTTCGTACATCACAATCAGCCTGTTTGAAAGACTCATCACTTCAGTAAGGTCCGCTGATACCAAGAGCACGGCCGTCCCGATTTCAGTAGCTTCCACAAGATACTTGTGAGCGGATTCGGTAGCTCCTATGTCAATTCCACGGGTAGGCTGATTTGCAATTATCACCTGAGGTCCGGTTGAAAACTCCCGGGCTATGACAACTTTTTGAATGTTGCCGCCTGAAAGCGTACCAACCGGTTGCTGGGCGGATGAGGCCTTTATATCGAATCTGCTGATGAGTTCCTGGCCTAACTTAGAAATCGCCTTGATGTCCAGCGAGAATCCATTGCTCACAGGCTGCTTATTGTACCGGGTTGAAATCAGGTTCTCTGATATGGAAGCCCTGGACGCCACCCCCAATACCATCCTGTCCTGGGGTATGTGCGAAAGGCCCATGTCCCTTATCTCCCCCGGGCTCTTCCCAGTTGCATCCTGCCCGCAAATCCATATCTCGCCTTTGTCACACGATGAAAGCCCGGTGATCACTTCTACAAGTTCCACCTGGCCGTTTCCCTCAACGCCTGCGACCCCGAGGATTTCCCCTGTCCTCACCTGCAAGCTCACGTCTTTGAGTACATGGGTGCCGTCGCGCACAACATCCACGTTCTTTACCAAGAGTCTTACCTCACTGGGACCATCTGCGGCTTTGGGCCTGAGAGCTCTAAGCACGACATCGCGGCCCACCATCATCCTGGATATTTCCTCAACAGTCACCTGGCTGGTGTCGCTGGTCCCAACAACCTTACCTGAACGCATAACGGTTACCCTGTCCGATAGCTCTTTGACTTCGCGAAGCTTGTGGGAAATGAAAATTATGGTATGCCCCATCTTCTTGAGCGATTTGAGCGCCTCAAACAGTTCCTCGGTTTCCTGGGGCGTGAGCACAGCAGTAGGCTCGTCCAACACAAGGATATCCGAACCGCGCATTAGCGCTTTGAGGATTTCCACCCTTTGCCTGATGCCTACAGGCACATCCCTTATCCTGGCGGCAGGATCTATAGGTAGGCCATACTTCTCCCCCAGCTCCCTGCACATTCGTTCCGCTTGTTTCCTGTCAAACCAAATCCCTTTTCCCGGTTCTGCCCCCAGCACGATGTTCTCGGCCACAGTAAGCGAAGGAGCGAGCATAAAGTGCTGGTGAACCATGCCCACCCCGAACCTTATGGCGTCATTGGGCGACGTTATCCTCACTTCTTCGCCTTTGATGAAAATGTTTCCTTCATCTGGTTTCTCCAAGCCGAACAACACTTTCATCAGGGTGGTCTTGCCGGCGCCGTTTTCACCTACAAGTGCATGAATCTCCCCTTTGCGCACTTCAAATGTGACATCGGAGTTGGCCACCAAGCCGTTGGGATATACTTTCGTGATTCCCTTCATCAACAAAATTGGATCTCTTGCTTGAGGTTCTGCTTGAGCCCTCACGCCATCCACCTCATCCTCTTCAAACTAGGTTAACGGGGCAGGAGGATTCCCCCTGCCCCTGAAACGCTTAAGGAGCTACTGAGTCACGGAGTTCCTTAACGGCATCAGGGCCCAGTTCGAAAGCAGAAGGCACCTGTATCTCGCCTGACTTGACCTTTTCTGCAATCTCTTCCAGCTCGGCCCTCATCTCTTCGGGCACATTTCTCTCATAAAACTCATTGATGGCAAGCCCAACTGCGTCTTCTTTGAGTCCCAAGCTTTCAGCCTTACCAAACTCGAGCTTGCCTTCCTGGCAAAGCTTAGCCGCCCTGAGCAGGGAGTTGTCAACGCGCTTCAGCATGGAAGTAAGTACCAGTTCGGCCTTTTCAGGGTCTGAATCCTTGAACAACATGGCCTGGTCCGAGTCTACCCCGATGGCATACAGGCCCCGTTCCTTTGCAGCGTCAAGCTGGCCCAATCCGCTTCCACCGGCCACGTTGAACCCTATGTCTACGCCCATATCGTACTGGGCCAGGCACATTTCCTTACCCTTAGCAGGGTCGCTGTAGGATTCAACGTAAGACACAACTACTTTGACTTCAGGGTCCACAGTCTTGGCGCCCTCGATGTAACCCACCAGGAAGTCATTGATTACAGGTGCATCCATGCCGCCCAAGAAGCCGATGAGTTTCTGTTCATTTGCACGGGGGAGGTCAGAACCGGTCACCATCGCAGCCAGCGCACCGGCTAGATAGGAGCCTTCGTTCTGCCTATAGAGAATCGAGTATACGTTACTGTAGTCGCCCTTTTCGTAGTCCACAGATACGTCAAACAACACGTAGTTCTTCTCCGGGAACTTGGGAGCTACCTCCTCAATTTGCGTTTGCATGTTGAACGTTCCGGTGATGATGAGGTCCCAATCCTGGCTTGATACGTCTGTGAGGGTGGGTTCCCAGTTAGACGGATCGGTACCCATTTCGATCACCTTAATCTCCCAACCCAGTTCCTCTTTGATCATTTGCATACCACGGTTGGCTGAATCCAGGAACGACATGTCGCCGAGGTTACCGGCGAGCAAGAGGACAGCTTTGTACTTGGATTCCTGGCCTTCACCGTTCTGAGGTTCCGGCTCTTCAGGCCCGCACCCAACCAGCATAGCAGACACAAGAAGCGCCGCTACCAACATTACTCCTATAAGTTTCTTGTTCAATCCTTGCACCTCCGGTTATCCGGTTATTGTTTTGCATTAATCGCATCCAAGAACATGTTTTCAATCTTGGTGCGATCGCAAGCGAGACACATTGAAACATTGCGTTTACTTCCGTCATCCATGCGCTCGTCGATTACAGTGAGCCCTCTGCTGAACCTTCCGCCGGTCTCAACTGTAACCTTAGCTTTCACCTGTTGCGTAATCACAGTCGGGTCAATTGCCGCGCATGCGGCCAGCAGGTCGCACAGCAGAAGCACTTCTGAGCCAAGGTAAGCTTTGGTTCTTCCCACCGAGTATTCCATAGCTTGAGCAAACGCCTTGCCCACTTCGGTTGAAGCTTTCCTGATACGGGCAATAGCTTCCGGTCCAAGCACTGTTTCAAGGCATGTCTCCCACGGGACCATAGTGATAGGTATCCCTGACTCGAACACCACTGCAGCAGCTTCGGGGTCTGCAAATATGTTGAACTCAGCTAAAGGGCTTGTATTACCCCTGGCCCGTGAAGTGCCTGCCATCATCACAATTTGCTTAATCCGCTTTTCCAGTTCCCTCTCTTTAGCTATAGCTAACGCCACGTTGGTAAGGGGACCTAGAGTAAGTAAGGAAACCTCGTGCTTCTTTGCAGATTCAATGATAAAATCTGCGGCATGCTGGTCTTTAGGTGCAATACCCGGTTCAGGCAGGGAGGTATTGCCGAACCCGTCTTCCCCGTGATACTCGGCAGCATGCTCACGTTGTTGCAGAATAGGCCTGCTAGCCCCCTGATAAACCGGCACATCCGCACCCATCAGTTCAACGAGTTTGAGCGCGTTTCTGGTGGTGTGGCTTAGCCCAACGTTGCCGTGGACCGAGGTTATCCCTAAGATATCCAAAGCACCTGAGTTGACAGCCGTGATGATGGCAGAAGCATCGTCAATGCCAGGGTCTGTGTCTATTATCCATTTCACTTTGCTCAACCTCCGGAAATAAGCTTGTTGCATGCGTCCTCGGGAGTCTGCCTTGGTTTCCGCCTCCCACCCCCCTTATCCCGAATCACGTTCTACCTGCTACTGAGCTATGTACCAGGTAACATCATGTTATCACATCCATGCAAAAACGAGGATCAAACCTGGAGAAAAACCTCAAGCTCACGGCGTTCCGGCATAGATGTCTGTGCACCCTTGCGCGTAACTGCCAATGCACCTACTGCGTTGGCGAACCGACACGCTTCTTCCAGGGAGTTGCCTTCGCACAAGGCCACTGCCAGGCCCCCTGCAAATGCATCGCCGGCTGCAGTGGTGTCTACGGCTTGAACCCGGTGCCCGGGGATACTTCCGGAATTGCCCTCTTCAGCATAAACCAATCCCCTACCACCCAGTTTTATTACCACCGCTCTTGCACCTGCGTTGAGTAAGTCTGACGCTGCAAGTCTTGCGCTTTCCACATCCACTACTTGGCGTCCTGTCAGGAAAGACGCCTCATGCTCGTTTGGCGTGAGAATATCTATGCCCCTAAGCAACTCTTCTGACAGGGGAACAGGCGGAGCCGGATCAAGCATTACCCTGGTGCCACACGACCTGGCAATGCTCACCGCATATTCCACTGTTTCAAGGGGTATCTCAAGTTGGAGCATGAGCATCTTGGCTTTTTCCAGGTAGGGCCTAAGTGCGTCAACATCAGCCTTGCTGCAGTACCCGTTGGCGCCGGGGACAACTATAATCGAGTTCTCCCCTTTTTCATCCACTGTGATAAAGGCAGACCCAGTAGGTACGTCCTGCGTGGTAACGATAAGCTCATCACCCACACCGGCTGACGACAAGCTGTCAAGCACGACCTTGGAAAACACGTCGTCACCGATCCTGCCTGCCATGGCTACCTTACCGCCTAATTTCGCGGCTGCCACAGCTTGATTGGCACCTTTGCCTCCCGGAAAAATGGAAAACTCATAGCCTGGCACAGTCTCACCTTTGCCCGGCCGTCTCTTGACCGTCACTACAAAATCTACGTTCATACTCCCCAGGACAATAATGTCTCTGTTCACACCAGTGTCGCCTCCTTAGGTTAAATCTATCTCCTAAAAGAAGTCATAGGCAAGCTGTATCATCACACCAAGAGTAGACAGGCTATCCCCTCAATTCCCTCTCACTTACAGCTAAATAAGCAGTGCTCCGTGTGTCATATGTAAGTTTACGGGCATAGCGTTATGTGAAACGTTTTTTCGGAGGTGCGACATGCACATTCAAGGGATCTCAGCAACCATTTCCAAGGAAACCCTGGGCCGGTTCCTCAAAGGCACCAAATTTCCTGAAGGCGTAACTCTTGTGGATACCGTGCTTGCCGACAGAACCGTCATCCTGGTACTCAGGATGACGTCCTACTTCGGGATACCTGTAAGGGTCAGACTGGAGCTTGACTCTTTTGAAGGCTCAAGGATTATTTTCAAGGCAACACCGCCTATGAAGTTTCCTGTCACCGATGTCTTGGAAATATCGCAGCCTAACGGGCCTGAGGCAACGTCCCACAACCGCTACACATTAGCTGAAATGGACCTGGTCAAACTGTCTAAGGGGATAATTAACGCAGCCACCATAAAAGACTTATCGATAAGCAGGAACGGCGTTTTCCTCCAGGTAGAAGGCATCCAAACAGATCCACACAGGCTACTTGCGCCTTTTCAGAGTTTGTCAACCAATCACAAGTGACACCAGGGTTTCATATTGTAGTTTGACATAAGTGCGATTACCGGTGCCGGCAATCCAGTGGCACCTAAGGAGGGAATTACGTGGACAACACCGGCGAAGAAAGGAAAGATATTGCTGAACCATCAACCCCGAACGAGCACGTACATCATTACTACGGAAGAACCACCACAGATCATGATCACTTTCATGTGTTTGACGGTACTACCGGGCTCAATTTCGTAACAGGCGAAGGCCACGCTCACCGCTTCAGCAACGAAACTTCAAGGGCTCACAGCCATACCCACAGAATGCACGGGAATACCTCGTTTCAGATCAGGTCATTAGGGGGGCACGTCCATCAGATTTCAGGAGCTACAAGCTTTGACGATGGGCACACCCATCGCTTTGATGTTTATAGCGGCCCCCCGGTCAGACCAAGAACGAGAAGACCCAGGCTCATGAGCCTGGGAAGATCCTCGCGGGAATCCAGAAGCGGGAAATCATCCCCGCACAGACGGCGGCGCCGCCGTTTCCGCAAGATCAGTTTATCCTCTCGGAAACGATAGCGACTGTTTTTTCCCTAAGTTGGCAGGCCTGCTCCACCAGGCCTTCCTTTTCTTTGATCGCCTGACCGACGAAGTCCTGATCCTTGATCATCGGGATGTTGATATCCACATTCAGCAACACAGCCCGCAAACCCGCCTCTGCAAGATATGCGGCCACGCCTGCATCGCTGATTGCCATGGTGTTTCCTATGGGTGCCAGTTCGCACACAGTTTCAAGGAGCTCTACACACGCCCTGGCGACTTTGAGAGGAGTCTCTGTGGCTCCTTTAAGCGCTTGCTGCAGCACCGCTTCCCGTTTCTCTTTTTCTTCCGGGGTGTTCTTGGGAAGCCTGTATGCCTCCATGAACTTGCCAAACTGGCTGATATCTTCCTCAACCAGATTCTCAAAGGTTGACATAAGGCCAAGCGCCCTATCTCTGAGAGCTGTTACCTGCTCTTCCACATCCCTGTACTTCTTCTTACCGATTGTAAGATTGCCTACCATGGCTGCCATAGACGCCGCAAACGCAGCAGCTATTGCGGACACACTACCCCCACCAGGGGTAGGAGCGGAAGAAGCTGATTCCCGGAGTATTTCAGATAAACTCTTGTCAAAAAGACCGCCCAGCGAAATCTCCCCTTTCTATGTTGACACTTGCTCCTTTTGCAGCTGGATTGCCTTAATCAGGTTGTTCTGCAAAAGGGCGGTAGTAAGGCTCCCAACGCCACCTGGGACCGGGGTAATCGCGGCTGCAACTTCAGACACCCCTTCAAAATCCACGTCGCCTACTGTCTTGCCATCAACCTGGTTAATGCCGGCGTCTACTGCTATCGCGCCAGGTCTGACCATATCTTTGGTCACAAGTCCGGCTTTGCCTGCTGCAGCGACAATCACGTCAGCTTTCTTTGTATGCGAAGCAAGATCCTTGGTCCGGGTATGGCACACGGTTACAGTGGCGTTTTCATTGAGAAGCAGGAAGACCAAAGGTTTCCCTACCGTATCGCCGCGACCGATAAGGCATACGTCCTTACCTTCTAAGGAAATCCCGTCTCTTTTCAAGATCTCGATGCAACTCTGAGGAGTGACTGGAAACAGGCCGGACTTCTGGGTAAACATCATCCCCCTGTTTGCCGGGTTTATGCCGTCAACGTCCTTCAGGGGGTCAACTGCCATCATTACACGCTGCTTGTCCATATGTTTCGGAAGCGGGAGTTCAACCATAATGCCATGGCAAGAAGGGTCTGCAGACAGTTCTTTGAGCTTGTCAATTACCTCTGATTCTTGAGCATCTCCGGGAAAAGTGAACAGTTCATAGTCTATGCCTGACTTGCGGCAAGCTCTCTCTTTCGACCTTGCATAAATCACAGAAGCAGGATCGTCCCCCACCAAGACCACACACAATTTCGGGGAAATCCCGCTTTCCTTTAACCCAGCTACCTTTTCCCTAACCTCAGACCGGATCTCAGACGCAATTTTCCGTCCGTCAATGATTCTTGCTGCCATGAACCCAAACTCCTTCCTTAACTTGTCAATTCAGTTAATTACTCGCCCGGATATCTGCTTTCGACACAGGATTGCCCCATACCTCTTGACAAAAATACCGGGCCTCATCAGATGAAAGGCCCGGTGGCTACACGTACTCAAGCCTACAACTTGAGTTGATTTCCGCACTTAGAGCAGAACCTGTCATCCGCACCTGCCTGGGCGCCGCATTGGGAACAATACATGTGGGATATGACCTCATCCTGAGGCAGGTAGATATTATCAGATTCTTGTGGCACCGTTTCAGCTTCAGCTTTTTCTTCGGCAGGAGCTTTTTCAATCTCCTTCTTCTTGGCATCAATCCTGGCTTCAATATTATCTATCGCCTCAAAATGCTCGTGGAGCTGTTCAATGGTCCCGCCTTCCCTGTACAGGGTATGGGCCAAGCGGCCGATTTCTTCAAACTTTCTTGCCCGCTCGTTTTCCAGTGCCAAGAGCTCCACTTTCAACTTGCCAACCCTGGTCAATTCCTTTGTTTCCTGTACCAGGGTCTCTGCACCGGTTCTGATCGTACGGGTCAATTTGGACAACAAGTCCCTTCCTTTGCTTTCATGCTCCTGGGACATCAAATCACTTCCTTTCTAACCTGTTTACCGGCTGCAGCGAAGGACTACCTCAGTAACTTCTATTTCAACTTTGCCCATTAAATTATCCATTATTGCAGCGCGTCCGGTAATCAGTCAGGCATATCCTGAGAAAATACAGCAGGCAGACTGCTTAAGACTTGCATGTACTGCATGTCCCGCCTGAACATGAGGCACATGAAGATTGGCCCGCAGAACCTTTTCTCACGTTTGTTGAGAACATTGATATGAGTTTGGTAAGGTCTTGTGAGCCACACTCAGGGCAAACCGGAACGTCGTTCTTTCTGACTAGACATTCAAATACTTGGCCACAGTGCCTGCACCTGAATTCAAAGATTGGCATGAGATACCGCCTCCTGCCAATAGTTTAGATGGAGCTTGCCGGTTCTGCAAACTCTCATTCCAAACGTTTTTCACGTTTTTCTGCATCCTTGAGCAGTGTGTCCAGAAGGGTGATTACTTCCTCAGTGGTGCCTCCACCGGTGTAAATCAGGGGTTCACAATTCCACCTTGTGATCACGTTAAGCAATTCTTTTGCCATAGATTCAATGTCCTCAGCCAGTTCTATAGCTTTGGCCGAGTTTATGTCTTCGCTTGATTTGACTGCCTCCGATAACAGGTTGGCAGCTTCTGCAATATCTTCCAACCGGTCAAGGAAAACTCCCACACGCAGAAACCTCGACACTCTTCGACCCCCCTTTGTCACATTTCGCTGCCGTTGCTGGATTTCCTTTAGTTATGACCCGGTTTCCTAATAAGAAAACCAAAAAAGAAAACACTAAGAATGACATAGAAAGGGGGGGTTTTGTGACCGAACATGAAGATTATGCAATAGGCAGCATAGATGGCAAGAGTTCTGCGTCCCACGTTGTCGAGGAGATGAAACGCTCCTTCAAACCTCCAGGGGCCGGGGCGCCGACCACGCCTGCGGAGAAAATAGAGGCATCCCTCTCAGAAGTCCAAAACACTGTCCGGGAACAGCAAATGCTCATAGAACAGGACTTACAGAGCGCCTTGAGCAAGGCTTCTACCCATGTAGCAGACTCCCAAACTGTGGACACGCTTCTGGCCCTCTCACAACAGATCGCTTCAATAGTGTCACAGGGCAACGAGGCAGTGCGCTCCAACTCTCAGCAGTTAAGCGAAATGATCACACTGCTGGGGAACCAGTTGTCCATGCAACAAACCAAGGTAGACAGACAGGTCGCTCAAGCGCTTCAAAAAGCAGTATGCTCCCTGGCCGACGCTCAAAACGCAATGTTCCAAAGCATGGCCATTTCAGAAATGTCCCATTACATCAAGGGCGCTGATCAGGCCATAAGAGACATTATTGCTCCGGGACAGGTTCAATAACCGAAGTTGGGCTCAGGTTCTGAAAACCAAAACCCATCCGTGCAAGGGACGGGATAAGTTCAGACAACGCTTCAGCCGTGTATGGAAAGCCTTCGTGAAGTAGGATTATGGCTCCGTCCCTTGCCCAGGCCAATACCCGCTCAACCACTTCCCGGGATGACTTGGCACCAATATCTGCGCCACCGACATTGGTCCACATCAATACCCTCATGCCAAGTTTCTGAGCCTCCCTTACCTGTGTCTCGTCGAGCATCCCGTGCGGGGGACGGTACAGGTAAGGCTTCTCGCCTGAAGTCTGAGTTATACAAGTTTGGGCCATCTGCAAATCGGTCCCGACTTCCCGCGCGCTGAGCCCGGCCAACACTTTGTGTTCGTAGCCATGCACCCCGATAACATGGCCCCTGTCAGCTATCTGCTTTACCAGTTCAGGATGTTCCCGTGCCTTCTTTCCGATCACAAAGAAGGTAGCTTTGATCCCGTATTCATCCAACACATTGAGAATCGCTGGGGTAGTCGCAGGATCAGGGCCGTCATTGAACGTAAGGCAAATCCGTTTATCAGGTACAGGCAGGTTCTCAACAGGAGGCAAGACAGGTTGCACAGGCGGTGGATCCTCGTTTTTTGATGCCGGGGCTGTTTCGTCTGCTTTGATGACCAGGACGTCGCCTGGGAAAAGGCGGTCCGGGTCTTTCAGGTTATTCATCTTGATCAGCTGTGAAACACTCAGACCGTACTTGTTCGCGATAATCCATAGCGTCTCACCGGCTGACACCGTATGCTTTGCCGGAGGGTTGAGTTTCAAGAACTCCCCGTACAGGGCTTGCTTGGTCTGGGGACCGACAATGCCATCCCTCAAAAGCCCGTTCTCTTGCTGGAACTCCAACACCGCAGCCCTGGTCTTATCCCCGAAAACTCCGTCAACGCCCGAGCCGTACAATCCCAGTTGCTTCAGAAGTTCCTGCAGTTGTCTTACTTGCTCGCCCTTGTCTCCTTGCTTCACAGACCCGCTGCTTTCAAACAGACCTGCGTAATCAGCTTGCTTTCCGGCCGCCCCACCCACATAAGTCCCCAGGATAAGCACAGCCGGTAACAACCACAAGAGAATTCTCAGGAGCATTTTTGAAGATTTCCAGACCAAGACAAAAACCCCCAGCAACAACCAGCGTTTCTGAGGGTATCATGCGTGTTTGACAGGCAGATTATTCCTTATTAGTAATTTACCCCGAGAACTCCGCCGCAAGCTCCTGCCAAAACACAAAAACCTATCCGTCTTAGGAGCGCTCCCACTCCTATGAAAGGAGGATAGAGTATTGCCCCGACAAGCACAGTTATTATGGCGTATGACGCGCCAATGGCAACTCCGTACACCAGGCCGTGCCGCCTTGCTCTTCTTGCGGTAATGAAAGATGCCAAGCCTAAAATGGCGAAACTGCCTATGTTAACCACCCAGTAAACGATGCTTTCCTCTAATCTGGTCAGATAGACAACAGCTGACGCAAGAAGTATGAGCAACACTGCCATGAACAGGGCATACCCTACACCCTTGCCGACCAGGGAAACCAAGAAGCCTTCTTCCACCTTATGTCTTTGACTCCACCGCGGGTATCCTGGTTTGCCAGGAGGGCTGTACTTCATATGAAAACACCTCCTGGTTTCTGTATATTAGAATTCAATCCCGGCTATTACCCAAAACTCACCCATTTGACCGCTTGCGCAATCCCTGTGTGCGGCGGACACAAGATGGCGTTTACGTCATGGAATTGGTCCATAAAATCCTTGCCCCAAGCGCTCTGCCCGGGCAGGAGCTTCGGGTCAAGAAGTATCACCGCGATCTTCCCGGCATTGCGGCTCAAAGTCTCCATGTAACCCCGGAGGGCAAAGGCAACAGGGAGCACACTCACTTCAATGAATCCGTTCTTACCAAGGTCCCAGATTTCCCTTTGCCTGAGGTCTGTCATTGTATTTGGGGGCATAAAGGGTATCCTGGGTATTACCAGGATACGGGGGCAAACCGGTGAATTGCCCTTAATATCCACCCCGAACCTTGCCAGGACCATAGTCCCCGGCTCAGCCAAGTGCTCAAGCACCCTTGTTCCTCCGTCTATGCCCTGGGCAAACACAGCAATCCCTTCACTTTCAAGCGAGTCCGAAATGCAGGAGTTCAGGTTTCTGATATACGAATACGAAGGGCACAAGCACAAAACGTTTTCCCTTGATTCCATGGCTAGCCGCTGGAGAAACTCGCCTGTGAGCTCCAGGTGTTCAGAATAAGACATACGATGCCCCTTATCTATTGAAACCAGCAAGGGGCCACTGTCCGCTTCTCTCTTTGGCGTCTCCTGCCCCTCAAAGCGGACAAGGTCTTCCGGCTCAAGCCCGTGCAGCCGCCTTAATCCTTCAAACTGCGACATTGAACCTGCGTTTGGTGAAACCAGCACCACTTTTTCAAAGCGCCGGGCGAGCGCGTGTTTAGCTTCGATTGCCGGCCACAGGGCTTTTCTCGCAATAATCCCGCGGGAATCGCCATAACCTTTCTCAAGCAGGCGTATAGAAGTGTCATCTTCCATCAGGACTCCCTGTAGCTGTTCCATCCAGTATTCCAAGCTGCGGAGGTTCATCCCCAGTACAGGTGGATCGAACGGCAGTTGCCAAGAGGCACCTGCAGAATCTCTCAGTTGTTGCCTCAAATCAGGGATTGCAAGTTGGATCTCCTGTTGCACAAAGCTAAGGGTTTGTACAATATCGTCCGGCACAACCATGTCTGATTTTGAGCCTAGCACATCCAAGCTTTTGTATATGAGTCTCTCAACCAGTTCAACGCAATGGCTGCATCTCAGCGCTTCCAAGGCTTCTCTTAACCTTACAAGGTTCAGCCTGGGCCGGTTCCGTTCCCATATAGTCCCCAAGTCGTCGGAGCCGGACACTATGCACGCGCTGGCGTTTACTTCCAGGGGAAGGTCAAAACAGTTTATCTTTGGAGTCACAATCATACGGCTGTCCGCGGCGGTATTCAGAGCTCTAAGGTAGAAACACCGGCCGGAATAAGCACAGTGTTCCTGGCAATCGGGAAAATCCGAGCAACTCAGCTCCCGGCTTAACGCATGACCCTTACCCACAAGCTGGATTTCCCTGAACAGGCCGTCCTGTGTCCGGGTCTTCCATACAGTAATAGCTGACAGGAATCTCTTGGCGTCAGCGTCCAGGTGTTCCAAAAGGCCTGCGCGAGCAAACTTCTCTATCACGCTGGCTTTGAGCAGGCAAAGGTAGTCATGGGGAGCAGCGAGCAGACATACTCCTGATCCTACTCCTGGCAGGGTTTCAACGTCGCCTGCAAGCACCACAGTGCCGGGATAGGAAGCTAAACTTGCCGCCACATTCGCGTAATCCAGGCGCTCAGGATAATCAACGAATATGTGACCTTTGAGCGCTTCAAGCATGTCCGGCAGCCATTCAAGGGGCACTTTTTCAACCTGGCTATCGTCGGGGCTTACCTGGAGAATCTCAGCCCTGGCAGCCGATAGGCCGTATGATGATCCGTCAATGAAAAGCGACAGTTGATGCCCAAAACTTTCTTCGGCCTGAAAAAGACAGGCAGAAGCCCATTCTTCCCCCATTATTGAAATAATGTTCTTACGTACGTCCTCAGGCAACCGGGCGATTTCCCTCTGGATAACTTCAAAAATCCTGCCCGTAGCTTCTGCGTCATCACATGCCCTGTGGGCATCACATAGAGGAATATCCAGCTCCCCCGCTAAATCCCCGAGCTTGTAGCTCTTTAGCCCGGGACATACAATCCTGGCAAGTTCGAGAGTGTCGTAAACAGGGACGCCTGGGAATCCCTGAATCACCCTGGAAAGAAACGAGACGTCAAATCCGGGGTTGTGTCCCACCAGGGGCAAGCGGCCGCGGAACTTCTCAATCTCGCCACAAATCGATTCCATATCAGGGCTCTTGACCAATTCGTTCAGGTCTATACCAGTGAGTCTCAGGATCTTGAGGCCAACCTCCCTGCCGGGATGGACAAGGGAGGACCACCTCGCAACAGGCCGGCCGTTTTCAAACCGCACAAAAGCAGCTTCTATGATACGGTCCTCCTCAGGCGAAAAACCGGTAGTCTCAACGTCAAAAGCTATGTAATCTGGTACAGCTATAGCCACAGCCTCCAAACTCCTCTCTCCTGCTCCTCTGCAACACGCGTGGCGGACATGGGGCCACCGGTCTTGGTAGTTCTTTGGCAGCCGGCACAATTCCTGCCCAAGCAGTTTGACTGCAACAATGTGCAAAGCCCGCATACTGAGATATAATTGCATTAATGTGGGAACCGGTCCACTACAGATTTCATCAATACATAGAACCGAGGTGGGTCCGTTGCAATTAGCCGGTGTTATCGCCGCCTTTGTAATCATCATCCTGTTTTCCTTCAAGAAAGTATCCCTGGCCTATACAATGTGTGCTGCCACTATTGTAATGGGGCTCACTTCCGGGCTTCCCCTAGCAGAATCCACAGGGGTCATTTGGAAAGCATTCATAGACAGTACCACCCTTGAGCTGGCTGCCGCAGTGCTTGCAATAGGCGTGTTTTCAACTGTAATGAAAGAAACAGCTTATCTTGACAATATGGTCCAAGGGTTGTCGGGCTTACTCGGCAACCTCAAAGCAGCAATTATGGCTGTGCCTGCGCTGATTGGCTCTATGCCCGTCTTGGGAGGAGCTGCTGTTTCAGCTCCCCTGGTGGACAAGTTAGGAGACGGGCTGGAACTGTCTCCTGACTCCAAGGCAGCTGTAAACCTTATCTTCCGCCACGGCATGTTCTTCATATTCCCGTTATCGCCTTCATTGATCCTGGTGGCTAACCTGATAGGCGTGTCTGTAGGCACCCTGATCTCCAGACTATGGCTTTACGGGGTAGGGTTTTGGCTTGCAGGTTACTGGTTTTTCTTAAGGAAAGCTGGCCAGCCAAAGCGAGTGGAAGCTGCGCCGGCAAAGAACGGGGATTCTGACGGTAAGTTGTCTGCTGCGGAACTCACAGAAACAAGAACTCAGGATACCAGGGCCGCGGATACTGTCAAATTCCTCCGCTACGGCGCCCCTCTGCTTATAGCTTTGGTCCTAAGCATTGGCTTCAAAGTAGCATTGTGGATATCCATGATGGCCGGGGTGGTCCTGGGACTTGCCATGGCATACTTGGAAAAAACACCCTTGCCTTCGCCAGGTATAGTAATCAAAGGAGCTAACCTCCCACAAGTGATAGCCATGTTTTGGATAATGGCGTTCAAGGAGTTTGCCGCCGCTTCGCCCGTATTCCCGGCGCTGGTGGACTCAGCAAGCAGCCGCGGAATACCACCGGCACTTCTTGCAGTAGTTTTTCCGCTGCTGTTCGGGTATGTAAGCGCCAATCATATGACTACAGTGGGCGTGCTCGTCCCAGTGCTTATACCTGCAGGAACTTCACCGGACGCGGTGTTGTATCTGACAAGCGTGATCTACGGAGCGGGATTCCTGGCGTATTTCTCATCACCCCTCCACCTGTGCCAGGTGCTCACGTGCCAGTACTATGACGTTGACCTGGCCCGGGTATACAAAGCATACTGGCCTGTAATTCTGTCAGTGGCAGCTGTAATGCTGGCATATGCGGGCATTGCCACAACTCTTATATAGTATCAGGTATATAGTATCAGGGGTCCGGCATTGGCTTCTGTGAACCTAAGACTTAGGTCGCGCCTGAGCTTGCAGCAATAGTTCCTGCATCTGCACGGCATTTACCGCAGCTTGGCCCTGGTGGCAATTGTTGAAGAATACATACGTATCCTCGCTGGCCCCTTCCATTTGGAGCACCTTGGGTATCCACCAGGCCAGCTCGTCCCGGTTATACAGGTAGTCATACCTCTCCCAAGCTTCTTTGTGTTTGAACCACTTGGCTGCATTTCGCCCGTGGAACCGCAGGTAGCTCACTTGTGAGGTTACCACGGCGACCCTTGGGAAAAGCCCTCTTAAGTCAGGCTCATCGACGCAGCAAAACCCGAGCCCCCGTTGCCTTAGAGACTCATACACTTCATCCCTTGCCCACGCATTGTTCCTGAATTCAACGACTATTGGTGCGTGATCAAGCCTATCCGGGAGTGACAGCACATAATCATAGTTGTTCTTGGAAGGCCTAAACGACCAGGGGAACTGGAACAACACACACCCGAGTTTCCCTGATTCAGCTACAGGCAAAATCCCCTGGCGGAACTTCTCAAACTCACCTGCCACCAGGGATTCCTGCGGGATTTCGTGGGTCATGGTCCTGTGGGCCTTTACCGTAAACCGGAAGGAATCAGGTACTCTAGCTGCCATAGCTTCCATGGCGCGGGCAGCAGGTTGCCTGTAGTAGGTAAAGTTGAGTTCTACACAATCGAAACGTTGGGAGTAATACGAGAGGAAATCGCTTTGTTTCATGGTTTGGGGATAAAACACTCCCCTCCAGTCAGCATAGCTGAAACCTGATGTTCCTACGTAAAGCATTGGAGTTCCTCCCCAAACCCGGCATGTGTACCTTGACCGCCGGCCGGCGATTGACCAAGGCCGGCGTCAACAGGTACCCCTGACGAATTTGTCATTCTCTAGTGCCTTATTCCCCGGAGATATATGTTTCGTGAGGCCTCTTCCAGCTGAAAATCTCTTCTTCTCTGAAGAACAACTCTATTTCCTTCTCTGCCGATTCAAGTGAATCTGACCCGTGTACCAGGTTGTTAGAAATGTCCATTCCGAAATCGCCCCGTATTGTACCTGGCTGGGCCTGGGCCGGATTGGTGGCACCCATTGTGGTTCTCATTACGCTTACCGCTGACGGTCCCTCCCATACCATTGCCACAACAGGGAGTGAAGTTATGTACTGCACCAGCCCTTCAAAAAAAGGCTTGCCTACGTGAGCTGAATAATGGCGTGTAGCCAGTTCTTCGTCAATCCAAATCATCTTGAGCGCCGCCAGCCTCAGGCCTCTTGTCTCAAGCCTCTTGATTATCTCACCTGTCAATCCCCTTGCTACTGCATCGGGCTTAGCTAACACGAGAGTTCTTTCTGTCACTGGTCAGTCTCTCCTTACAGTTATTCTTATGTACTTATCCCTAATATACCTCATACAAGACTGTGAGCGACACAAAAAAGATAAGACCCTGCGCTTCCTTTCTTGTCACGCAGGGCCTACCCTTTTAGCGTTCCATCCTCATCTGAACCTACAATATGACATCACCTTTCCCGTAGTATTTTGGCTAGCTGGCCGCTTCTACGGATTTCAAGAGAACTCCTCGTTTCACTTCTGTTGCAGTTACTGACGTTGCTCCAAACTCCTCAATTATGGCCTCCATGGCAACCCAGGGATCCACATGACTTCCACAAGTGAACACATCTATAGCAGCGTAACCAAGTTCAGGCCATGTGTGGATTGCAAGGTGTGATTCGGAAATTACAACTACGCCGCTTATTCCCTGGGGCGAAAACCGGTGGAAGGTCGTCTCTAATACTTCCGCTCCGGCGGAAAGAGCCGCACTGACCAAGATCTCCCGGATCCTATCGAGGTCATTCAGGATGTCAAACCCGCATCCGTAAACCTCAGCCAGGACATGACGGCCCAGTCCCTTCATCTCTCAGCCCCCTTTCAGTGGTCAAAATATGAGGGACACATAAGATAAACCAATCACATTCTAGGTTAGTCCCCCTCATGTGTCAATGAAATATATGCGCGATGCTACCGGCCAGTGATATTGTCACCCTGTAAGCGGACAGAGAAAATGTCACCATGAGAGGAGAACACTTTTCCTTGAGCGCAAAGGAAGCACGAAGAGTTTACGTCATGGAACAAGTACTGGACGG
>DUQH01000100.1 GCA_012837895.1 Candidatus Fermentithermobacillaceae bacterium
GAGGAAGGCACAGCGCATTTTTCAGCGGCTACCGTCCCCAGTTCTACTTCCGTACCACAGACGTTACCGGTTCAATCACTCTGCCTGAGGGCATCGAGATGGTTATGCCTGGCGACAACGTAAGGATGTCTGTTGAACTCATAGCACCGATCGCAATGGAAGAAGGCCTCAGGTTTGCAATCCGCGAAGGCGGACGCACTGTGGCATCAGGGGTAGTCACGAAGATTGTGGGGTGATCGTTGTGCGAAGGCAAAGAATCAGGGTTAGATTGAGGGCCTTCGATCACAAGATTTTGGACCAATCAGCAGGAAGGATTGTGGACACAGCAAAGAGGACCGGCGCCCTGGTATCAGGACCGGTACCCCTTCCTACTGAGAGGAGTGTCTACACCATTCTTACTGCTCCCAACGGGGAGAAAGATATCCGTGAGCAATTTGAAATGAGGGTCCATAAGCGCCTGATCGATATTATGGAGCCCACTACCAAGACCATGGATGCTCTTACCAGGCTTGATTTGCCTGCAGGTGTAGATATCGAGATAAAAGCTGTGTAGATGGGGCTCTTGATGGAGGAGGTGCTGTTGTATGAAGGCCATCCTGGGTAAGAAAATTGGAATGACCCAGATATTTGATGAGCAAGGCAGACTTATTCCCGTAACCGTCATTGAAGCCGGCCCCTGCACAGTTGTTGATGTTAAGACTCCTGATAAGCATGGGTACACCGGTGTGCAGCTGGGGTATGGTTTTGTGAAAGAGCAGCGTCTCACAAGACCCCAGAGAGGGTACTTCAAGAGTAAGGGTATCAGCCCTCTGAGGTATTTGCGGGAGTTCAGGGTAAGGCCTGGTGAAGATGTTACGGTTGGCGACGAAATCAAAGTAGATGTCTTCAAGTCAGGAGATTATGTTGATGTGACAGGCACTTCCCTTGGAAAGGGATTTGCAGGGTCAATCAAAAGATGGAACTTTGGGCGCGGCCCGTCAAGCCACGGCTCAAAATATCACAGGGGTCCGGGTTCCCTTGCGGCAAGGGATGCTTCAAGGGTTTTCCCTGGCCGGAAATTGCCGGGGCACAAGGGCAGCGAAAGAGTTACTGTTAGGAATCTGCGTGTTGTGAACGTGGATCCCGAAAAGAACCTGCTCTTGGTGCATGGTGGGGTGCCTGGAAGAAGAGGATCCTTGATTATGATCAAAGAGGCTTCTCGGTGAAGCGCAGGTTAAGGAGGGAGCCTTGTGCCAGAAGCACATGTTTACAACGAACAAGGCGAAAAACTAGGCACTGTTAGCCTTTCTGAGCAGGTGTTTGGTGTTGAGCCCAACTTGGGCCTGCTGAGGGCGGCAATCCTTTCCCATTTGAACAGCGCGAGAGTGGGTACTGTGGGGGTCAAGACAAGAGGAGAAGTCGCCGGCGGGGGCCGGAAGCCATGGAGACAGAAAGGCCTAGGTAGGGCCAGACATGGTAGTATCCGGTCACCAATCTGGAAAGGCGGCGGAGTAGTGTTTGGTCCCGTGGCCAGGGATTACAGTTGGCGGTTGCCTAAGAAGATGAAAAGAAAAGCACTTTTGTCCGCCCTGTCAACCCGGGCAGAAGCGGGACGGATTATCGTCTTGCAGGAACTCAAGATGGAACAGCCCAAGACCAAGCACATTTATGAAGTTTTGAAGAACCTTGGCGTGGAAAAAAGCTGCCTTATTGTAACGGCTGAAGCAGATCGGAACCTGGTGTTGTCAGCCCGGAATATTCCTGGTGTGTCAGTGACTAACGCAAGAGAGCTCTCGACCTATGACATCATGTCCAAGAGGCATCTCTTGGTGACAGAAGATGCACTCAGGAGACTTGAGGGGGAATTGGCATGAAGTTGACGGCCAGAGACATTATCATTGCACCGGTAATCACTGAAAAAAGCCATGATGTCATAGAACGGGGCACTTACACGTTCCGGGTGCATCCTAGAGCAACCAAGGCAGATATTCATAACGCCATAGAGGAAATCTTTAAGGTCAAGGTCCTGAAGGTAAATACGATCACCGTGAAAGGTAAGCCAAGGCGGATGGGGTATCATGTTGGGCGTACTCCCGGCTGGAAAAAGGCCCTGGTAACCCTGGCACCTGGACAGACCATTGAGTTCTTCGAGGGTGTCTAGGAAGCGGTAAAGGGAGGGAAATTGGTTGCCAGTCAAAAGTTATAAGCCAACAACGCCCGGACTGCGGCAGCGTACATCCAGTACGTTTGAGGAGATTACGAAGAAGGAACCTGAAAAAAGGCTGGTTGTCTCTAAGAAGAGATCTGCCGGGCGCAATTCCCAGGGCAGGATAACCGTGCGGCATCGTGGCGGAGGCGCCAGGAAGTTAGTCCGCATTGTGGATTTCAAGAGAGACAAAGACGGTGTGCCTGGCAAAGTGTCTGCGATTGAATATGATCCCGGCCGTTCAGCACGTCTGGCCCTTATTAAGTATGCCGACGGCGACAAGCGGTATATCTTGGCTCCCGTAGGCCTACAGGTGGGCGACATGATTGTGTCGGGGCCTGATGCAGACATCAAGCCGGGTAACGCGTTGCCACTTGACAATATTCCTACCGGCACTTTTGTCCATAATGTTGAACTGTTCCCTGGCAAGGGCGGGCAGCTGGCAAGGGCTGCAGGGGCCCAGGTTCAACTTATGGCAAAGGAAGGTGGCTATGCACTGCTAAGGCTTGCTTCAGGCGAGCAAAGAAGGGTGCCTGTGGCGTGCAAAGCTACAATAGGGCAGGTAGGCAATGTTGAACATGAAAACGAAGTGCTAGGTAAGGCGGGCCGGAAGAGACACAGAGGTTGGCGTCCCAGTGTAAGAGGAGTGGCTATGAACCCTGTAGATCACCCCCATGGTGGCGGCGAAGGCAAAGCTCCTGTTGGAATGCCAGGGCCTGTAACCCCGTGGGGCAAACCGACATTGGGCGCAAGGACAAGGAAGCGCAACAAAGCGTCTGATAAGCTGATAGTCAAACGCCGGAAATAACCATTAAGGAAGGAGGGGGCGATTATGAGCCGATCCAGGAAGAAGGGGCCCTATGTCGATGCGAAACTGTTGGCCAAAATCCGGGAACTAAACCGGAAGAAAGAAAAGAGAGTCATCCGCACTTGGGCGCGGAATTCAACGATTGTGCCTGAGATGCTGGGGCATACAATCGCAGTTCACGACGGGCGTAAGCATGTACCGGTTTATATTACCGAAGATGCAATAGGACACAAGTTGGGCGAATTCGCTCCCACGCGTACATTCAGGGGCCACGGGGCGCACACACACCGTTCAACTGCTCTGAAGTAAGGGGGTTAATTTTGAACTTATGGAAGCTCGTTGCCAAGTAAGGTATATCAGAATATCCCCTAGCAAAGTGGGCATAGTGGCCGATCTTGTACGGGGGAAACCAGTAAGAGAAGCTCTGGCAATTTTGAGATATACTCCCAAAAAGGCCAGCAAAGTAGTGGAAAAAGCTATCCGCTCTGCGATTGCCAATGCAGAGAACAACCATGAAATGAACGGGGATTTGCTATACGTTTCTGAGATTTACGTTGGGCAAGGGCCGACCCTCAGAAGGTACCGGCCCCGGGCCAGGGGTATAGCTTATCCCATACAGAAGAAAACTTCCCACCTAACAGTGATTTTGAAGGAAAGAGAGGAGGGTTAAGGCTTTGGGTCAGAAAGTTCATCCGAAAGGGTTTCGTGTGGGCGTCATATACGATTGGGATTCCCGGTGGTTTGCCCGGAAGAACTTTGCCGAACTCCTCCTCGAAGACCGGAAAATCAGGGAGTTTATCAAGGACAATCTTTACAGGGCCGGTATTCCCAGGATTGAGATAGAACGCAAGCCACAGGAGATCAGTATAATTGTGCATGCTGCCAGGCCAGGTATGGTGATCGGCAGGGGTGGTACAGGTATCGAGGCCCTTCGGAAAGATATCGAGAAGCTCACAGGCAAAAGGGTAAACATACACTGCCTGGAAGTAAAAAGCCCTGAAACAGATGCCCAGCTGGTAGCTGAGAACATTGCAGGTTCAATCGAGAGAAGAGTGTCGTACAGAAGGGCAATGAGACAAGCTATAGGGCGGGCTATGAGAGCCGGAGCTAGAGGCATAAAAGTGAGAGTGTCCGGCCGCCTGCACGGTGCTGAGATAGCCCGCAGCGAAAGGGCCGGTGAAGGAACTGTGCCCCTCCATACGCTTCGGGCGAATATTGACTACGGGTTTGCCGAAGCCCACACAACTTACGGCCGTATAGGGGTAAAGGTGTGGATATATAAGGGTGATATCCTCCCGGCAAAATCTCAAGAGGATAAGGGAGGTAAGTGAGCTATGTTAATGCCCAGACGTGTTAAGTTCCGGAAGCAACACCGGGGAAGAATGGCCGGAAAAGCCGGAAGCGGAAACGAAGTGTTTTACGGTGAGTACGGGCTTATGGCCCTGGAACCGGCCTGGGTAACCGACAGGCAGATTGAGGCCGCAAGGGTGGCCCTTACCCGTCACATCAGGCGCGGCGGCAAGGTTTGGATCAGGATATTCCCTGACAAACCTGTGACCAAGAAACCGGCAGAAACCAGAATGGGAAGCGGCAAAGGCAACCCGGAATACTGGGTGGCAGTAGTGAAACCCGGACGTATTCTGTTTGAAATAGCAGGTGTTCCTGAGGAGACGGCCAGGGAAGCTTTGAGGCTGGCATCTATGAAACTGCCGATGAAAACCAAATTCCAAGTGCGGCCTGACTTAGGTGCCTTACAGGAAAAGGCGGTGAATGAAGATGAAGGTGCAGGAAATTAGGAAGATGAGCGACAAGGATTTGAACGAGAAGCTTTCGGATCTCAAGGAAGAGTTGTTTAACCTGCGCTTTCAGCATGCCACAGGGCAACTCGACAATGTGATGAGGATACGCGAGGTTAAACGGACAATAGCGCGGGTGAAGACTATTCAGCGCCAGAGAGAACTCGGAATGCTTACCCAGGAGGGTTAAGGTATGGAGCGTGGGATACGTAAGGAACTGATTGGAGTAGTCGTAAGCGACAAGATGGATAAAACCCGGGTTGTTGCCATTGAAAGCTGGAAAGTTCACCCGATTTACAAGAAACGGTACAGATCAACCCGGAAAATACAGGCACACGATGAGGGTAACATCTCAGCCGTGGGAGACAAAGTGAGGCTGGCTGAGACAAGGCCTTTGTCTAGGCACAAGCGGTGGAGAATTAGTGAAGTTATCGAGAAGTCAAAGGCCCACGCAGGGGGTGACCAGAGGTGATCCAGCCACAGAGCAGGTTGAAAGTAGCAGACAACACCGGTGCAAGGGAAATCATGTGCATAAAGGTCCTTGGCAGTGGGTTCAAGCGCTACGCAGGCTTGGGTGACATAATCGTTGCTTCAATCAAACAGGCCACGCCAGGAGGCGTTGTTAAGAAGGGGCAGGTAGTCAGGGCGGTTATAGTCCGGACCAAGAAAGGGATCCGCCGTCCTGATGGTACCCATATCAAGTTCGATGATAATGCGGCAGTGATTCTCAAGGACGAAACAGAGCCTCAAGGTACCCGTATTTTTGGGCCTGTGGCGCGGGAACTCCGGGAGAAGCGTTTTACCAAGATCATATCTCTGGCCCCGGAAGTCATTTAGTGCCTGGAAGGTGGTGGGTTTGAGTGAATATCCGTAAGGGTGATACTGTTCAGGTAATTAGCGGCAAGTACAAAGGGGTCAAAGGCAAGGTGCTCAGGACCATGCCTGCAGAAAACCGTGTAATCGTTGAGCGGGTGAACCTGCATAAGAAGCACCAAAAGCCAACCAAAGACTTGCCTCAAGGCGGGATTATTGAGAGGGAAGGCCCGATACACAGGTCAGCAGTTATGCTTGTGTGTCCCGGGTGTTCCAGGCCCATAAGGGTCGGATTCAGGATTTCTGATGGCAAGAAGGTTAGATATTGCAGAAAATGTGGCGAAGCCATTGACAAGTGAGGTCGAGGAACGTGTCGCTTAAGGATGTATACCGTGAAGAAGTAGTTCCCGCCATGATGAAGGCATTCGGCTACAAGAACATATATCAGGTGCCAAAGATCGAAAAAGTAGTTGTGAACATGGGCGTAGGCGAAGCCACCCATAATGCCGATGCTTTGGAAGCTGCCGTTAAGGATCTCATGAAGATTACCGGGCAAAAACCTATTGTAACCAAGGCCAAACGGTCGGTGTCGGCTTTCAAAGTGAGGGCGGGCATGAATGTAGGATGCAAAGTTACTCTCAGGGGAGAGCGCATGTACGACTTCTTGGAAAAGCTGTTCAACGTGGTGCTCCCCAGGGTTAGGGACTTCCGTGGAGTGAATCCTGACAGTTTTGACGGCCGGGGCAATTACTCCATGGGGCTGAAAGAACAGCTCATCTTTCCTGAAATCGAGTACGATGAAGTTTCGAAAATCCGTGGTATGGACATTACGATTACCACTACGGCGAAGACCGATGAAGAAGGGCGGTACCTTCTGGAAGCACTAGGTATGCCTTTCCGACAGTAAGGGGGAGTTTCCTTGGCGAGTAAAGCCAAACTTAGCAGGGCGGATAAAGAGCCGAAATTCTCCACGCGGAGAGTCAATAGATGCAATATTTGCGGCAGGACGCGCGCTTATATGAGAAAATTCGGCCTGTGCAGGCATTGTTTCAGGGCTTTGGCTCATCGCGGTGAGATTCCTGGCGTAAAGAAGGCCAGCTGGTAGGAGGGGAATTATCGATGACACATGATCCTATTGCCGATATGCTTACCAGACTGCGCAATGCCGGCATGGCAAAACATGAGAGGGTGGACATCCCCTACTCTAAGATGAAAGAGAGAATTCTGGCAGTCCTTAAAGCAGAGGGCTATATAAGGGACTATGAGGTAATAGAGGGTAAGCCATTTTCCACACTGCGGGCATACCTGAAATACGGTCCTGGCAAAACATGTGCCATAACCGGAATCAGGCAGATTTCCAAGCCTGGCCTTAGGGTTTATGCAGGCAAAGAAGATATTCCCAGAGTGTTGGGCGGGTTAGGCATTGCAGTTATTTCTACATCCAGAGGGATCATGACCGACAGGGCTGCCCGTAAGGCCGGGATAGGCGGCGAAGTGGTTTGTTACGTATGGTAGGAAGGTACAGGAGGGTTTTTACATGTCGCGAATTGGAACAAAACCCATAGAAATACCCTCAGGCGTTACCGTAACTTTGGATGGAGCCAAAATTTCGGTAAAGGGCCCTAAAGGGACATTGAGCAGGGAACTTCACCCGGACATCAAGGTTTCAGTCGGTGAAGGCACCATCCTCGTGGAAAGGCCTTCTGACAGTAAGAAGCACAAGTCTCTCCATGGGCTTACGCGCACACTCATCAACAATATGGTGGTCGGCGCAACCCAGGGTTATGAAAAGACTCTGGAAATGAGCGGTGTTGGTTACCGTGCCTCTATGTCCGGAAACAAATTGGTACTGAACCTTGGCTTCTCTAAACCTTGCGAGATAGTGCCTCCCGAGGGGATCGAAATCGAGGTACAGACTCCGACGCGTGTAGTAGTGCGCGGCATTGATAAGGTTGTGGTCGGGCAGGTAGCTGCTGACATACGCAGGCTGCGTCCGCCTGAGCCTTACCGGGGTACAGGTGTCAGATATGCCGGAGAGGTAATCAGACGCAAGGTTGTCAAGGGCGCTTAAGTAGCCTCAAGGGGAGGAAGGACACTAAATGGCTGTTAAGACAAAGCACGAAAAGCGAGCCAGGCGCCACCGTCGCGTAAGGAAGAAAGTGGTGGGCACACCTGAGCGTCCAAGATTGAACGTGTTTAGAAGTTTGAAGCATATTTACGCACAGATCATTGATGACACGGCCCAGAAAACCCTGGTATCAGCGTCATCGTGCGAAGAAGCCTTTAAGGCATCGGGGAAATCAGGCAGCAACGCTGATGGTGCTGCTGTGGTTGGAAAGCTGATTGCACAAAGGGCTTTGGAAAAGAACATAAAGAGTGTTGTGTTCGATCGGGGTGGCTACCGTTATCACGGACGTGTAAAGGCACTAGCAGACGGAGCCAGACAAGGTGGGCTGGAGTTCTAATATGCGGGGTGATTATTTGTTGTCAAGAGATGATTCTACCATGGACAGCAGAAGGGGCCGGCCCGAGGAGGAGTTTAAGGACCATGTGGTCGCTTTTGGTCCGGTA
>DUQH01000145.1 GCA_012837895.1 Candidatus Fermentithermobacillaceae bacterium
AACGCCCGGTGCCTACCACTTTAGCCCCGGCAGCCTTAGCTTCATCCGGATATATCTCAGGTACAGGGTTTGCCATTGCCAGGACTATAGCATCATCAGCCATGGTCCTCACCATATCCTGGGTCAAGGCCCCGCCTACCGAGACTCCGAGGAACGCATCGGCGCCCTTTACAGCTTCAGCCAAGGTCTTGGCCCTATCCCGGTTGCTTCTCTTGGATATCTCCTCTTTATAAGGATTCATCCCTTCTGTGCGGCCTTCGTAGATAGCACCCCTGCTATCACAAAGGATCACATCTCCTGCTCCCATGCTTAAGAGGAGGTTGGTGATTGCCATCCCGGCTGCTCCTGCACCGTTCACAACGACCCGGATGTCAGACCATTTCTTGTCCACTACCTTAAGGGCATTTATCATTGCAGCCGCAACCACAATAGCTGTACCGTGCTGGTCATCGTGGAAGATGGGTATGTCAGTTTCTTTCTTGAGCCGCTCTTCCACCTCGAAACACCTTGGCGCTGCTATATCTTCCAGGTTGACCCCACCGATAGTCGGTGAAACTCGTTTCACCGTTTCTACTATTTCATCTACGTCTTGGGTAGCAAGGCACAGAGGAAAAGCATCCACACCGGCAAATGACTTAAATAGGACACACTTGCCTTCCATGACCGGCAATGCTGCCTCAGGCCCTATGTTGCCGAGGCCCAATACAGCGCTTCCGTCACTTACAACAGCTATGACATTGCCCCGGAACGTATATTCCCAAACCAAGTCCTTATCCTGGTGAATCTCTTTGCATGGCTCAGCCACCCCTGGGGTGTATGCCAAGCCCAAGTCATCCTTGTCCTTGAGTTCAACCTTGCTCCTTATGCCAACCTTGCCTTTGTTCTCCCTATGTAAAGCTAGTGCCCTGGTGCGCAGATCCACAGATGCTACCTCCCTCTCTCACATGTTTACCTGCCTGATGCCTTGGTCTCGTCCATCCATGCCGGTTGTGCTTGCCGGCCATCCGTTCCAGCTTCCGTACCAGCCGTTCGCGCCGGCCATGGACTAGCGTTCACGCCAACCTGTATTTGGATTGGCCTTCCTCGTACGCATTACGACCCTCGCTGTCTATGCCGACGATTAACGGAAAATCCTCTACTTCCAAACGATAGATAGCTTC
Source organism: Candidatus Fermentithermobacillaceae bacterium (assembly GCA_012837895.1). Lineage (GTDB taxonomy): Bacteria > Bacillota > Sulfobacillia > Fermentithermobacillales > Fermentithermobacillaceae > DTU015. The sequence goes on from DUQH01000145.1 coordinate 1,161, forward strand.
TGCCCCAAGGTCAGGGTAAGCTATCACTTCAGCCTTTTTGATACGCTGGGCTAACAAGGCACCGGCACCGCCTACGGCCAAGAAATATATAGCCCCATGTTCTTTGATGACATCAACCACTGCCTGGCTCCTGTACCCTTTCCCTATCATCCCCCTTAAGCCAAGTTCCCGTACAAGCAAAGGGGTATAAGGGTCCATACGGCTGCTGGTTGTGGGTCCTGCAGAGCCAAGCACCTTCCCGGGTTTTGCCGGGCAAGGGCCTACGTAATATATAACCTGGCCTTTGAGGTCTACAGGCAACTCTTGACCTGCCAGGTAAGTCTCTGCAAGTCTCTTGTGGGCAGCATCTCTGCCGGTAAGAAGCACACCGCTCAAAAGCGCCTGGTCGCCGGCTTTGAGCTCTCTGATGGTTTCATCATCAAGTGGCGTCCTAATCCGCTTCATCTCGTCCACCTCTTTTTCACAATACGGCTTCCGCGTGGCGGGATGCGTGACACTGGATATTCACTGCTACAGGTAAACTAGCTATATGAGTCGGGTAGACCTCTACATGAACATCGAGGGCAGTGATACGGCCCCCCAGTCCCTGGGGCCCTATGCCGGTGCTGTTAATCCGTCTTAATATTTCTTCCTCAAGCCTTGCTATGTGAGGTTGAGGGTGTCTCTCGCCTAACGGCCTCAAAAGAGACCTCTTGGCCAAGAGAGCTGACTTCTCAAGATTCCCACCTACACCTACCCCTGCGACTATTGGTGGGCAGGCATTGGGACCGGCAGCCTTGACTACCTCCAGTACAAACTGGATGACCCCCTCTTCCCCGTCGGCAGGCTTTAGCATCTTCAACGCAGATGAATTCTCAGAGCCTGCGCCTTTGGGTGCTACGATGATTCTCAAGTCTGAGCCGGGAACAATATCCGTGTGGATTATGGCAGGCGTGTTGTCACCTGTGTTCTTGCGAATCAGAGGGTCGGACACTACGGATTTCCTCAGGTATCCGTTGACGTATCCACGACGCACTCCCTCGTTGATGGCATCGTAGAGATCTCCCCCGGTAATACTTACCTCCTGCCCTAACTCCAAGAACACCACAGCAAGTCCTGTGTCCTGGCAAATCGGCTCGCCGGTAGAAGCTGCAAGTCCGGCATTTTCACGGATGATGCCCAGCAGATCCCTCCCCAAAGGTGATTCCTCATCGAGGACCGCTTTCTCCATTACTTGCCACCAGTCATCCCCCAAAGTGGTGCATGCCTGTATACACAACCGCTCAACTGTATCAATGATATCTTTCACATGTATTTGTTTCATTGACTCCACCACCGCGCGCCTAATCCCTAAGCCAGGGCCTTCTTATCAGTGTCTTTAGCGACCATACTGCGGGGATCAAGTACCTGCCTGGCGGTTGCCTCGTCGAGCAGACCTTCCTCAATCACCACAGTGATGATATCCTTGCCTTCGTCCATAGCCTTCTGAGCTACGTCTGATGCAGCATCTTGTCCAATCATAGGCGCCAAAGCGGTCACCAAGCTCAGGGCGCTCGCTGCATACCTTTCCAGCCGCTGCCTGTTGAATTCCATGCCTTTGATGACCTTCTCAGCCAGGGACTTCATTGCATTGGTCAGCATGCCTATGCTCTCGAAGAGGCAATGGGCGAGTAC
>DUQH01000045.1 GCA_012837895.1 Candidatus Fermentithermobacillaceae bacterium
AAAATCGGTTTATCCGATTTTGCAACCGGTTATCTTTATTTCGGCTTGCAAAAAACAAACGATGGTTGGTACCTAAGAGAATGGGCACCTAATGCTACCGAAATATTTTTAATCGGTTCTTTCAACAATTGGCAACGCGAAGAATCCTATCGATTGAAACGCTTGGAACATGGCATATGGGAAATAAAAGTTCCTTTGGATCGTATTCACCATCTCGATTACTATAAACTGTTTGTTTGCTGGAATGGCGGATGCGGCGAACGCATTCCGGCATGGAGCAAATGGGTGGTCCAAGACAAAGATACCCATATCTTTTGTGCGCGGGTATGGGATCCTCCGACTCCCTATCAATTCAAACACAACCATTTCATACCCGACAGATCGCCTTTATTGATCTACGAATGTCATGTAGGAATGGCTACGGAAGAAGAAAAAGTAGGAACCTACAACGAATTCCGCGAGCAGGTTCTGCCTCGGATTAAAAACAACGGATACAACGCCATCCAAGTAATGGCTATTCAGGAACACCCCTACTACGGATCGTTTGGTTATCACGTTTCCAATTTCTTTGCTCCTTCTTCCCGATTCGGCACACCGGACGAGCTGCGTCAACTCATCGATACGGCTCACGACATGGGAATTGCCGTTATTATGGATTTAGTGCATTCACATGCGGTAAAAAACGAGTTCGAAGGAATTGCCTGTATAGATGGCTCGTATGACTTATATTTTCATAGCGACCCCAACCGAAGATATCATAAGGCTTGGGACTCTTTTTGCTTCGATTATGGGAAAAACGAAGTTCTGCATTTTCTGCTCTCCAATTGCAAGTATTGGCTGGAAGAATATAAATTCGACGGCTTCCGTTTCGACGGCGTAACTTCCATGCTGTATTATGATCATGGATTGGGTACTGTTTTCACTCATTATGGCGATTACTACAACGGAAATCAAGACATAGATGCCATTTGCTATCTTACCCTCGCCAATAAACTCATCCATCAGGTGAATACCGATGCCGTTACCATAGCCGAAGAAGTAAGCGGCATGCCCGGTTTGGGAGTTAAACCCGAAGCCGGAGGGTACGGCTTCGATTACCGAATGGCCATGAACATTCCCGATTTCTGGATTAAAATCATCACCGAAAAGAAAGATGAGGAATGGTATCCATCGACCATATGGTGGGAAATGACCAACCGCCGTGCCGACGAAAAAACGATTTCTTACGCAGAATGTCACGACCAGGCTTTGGTTGGCGATAAAACCATTATTTTTAGATTAATCGATGCCGATATGTACTGGCACATGTCGAAACTTGTTCCCAGCACCGAAAAAGTGGATCGCGGCATAGCGCTGCATAAAATGATCCGACTGGTAACAGCCACTACCATGAACGGCGGTTATCTGAATTTTATGGGTAACGAGTTCGGTCATCCGGAATGGATTGATTTTCCGCGCGAAGGCAACGGCTGGTCATTCAAATATGCCCGAAGGCAATGGCATCTGGTTGACGATCACAACCTGAAATATCATTATTTGGCCGATTTCGACAAAGCAATGATCAAACTCATTAAATCGGTTCCGGATTTTCAGGAT
>DUQH01000133.1 GCA_012837895.1 Candidatus Fermentithermobacillaceae bacterium
ATGTCGCAGGTCGAGGTGCCGATCACCCGAACCATCGTATAGGGCTCGATGTCGGCTCCAACCGCTCCCATATGGCAGTCAAACGCACCGCCGGCCACCACCACATTGGTGGTAAGCCCCAGCCGCTTTGCCCACTCTTCCGTCAAATGTCCTACCGGCACGTCGGCCGTGTAGGTCTCGGTAAAGAGTCGGTCGCGGAAACCCGACAGCAACGGATCCAACGTCGTAAAAAACTCCTCGCTCGGCAGCCCACCCCATTTCTCGTGCCACATCGCCTTATGTCCGCAGGCACAACGGCTGCGCACGATATCCTTCGCATGCTTCACACCGGTAAGCAGCGCCGGCATCCATTCGCAATGTTCCACGATCGAATAGGCGGCATCGCGTACCTTCTCGTCTATGCGCAAAATATGAAGCGCCTTCGACCAGTACCATTCCGAAGAATACACACCGCCACAATAAGCCGTATAGTCAATCTCCCATCGTTTGGCCAACGCGTTGATTTCGGCCGCTTCCTTCACTGCCGTATGGTCTTTCCACAGAACGAACATGGCATTGGGGTTCTCCGCAAACTCAGGCAACAAGGCCAACGGAACGCCCCGCTCATCCGTAAATACCGGTGTGCTTCCCGTCGTGTCGAAGGCAATGCCGATCACATTTTCGGCTACATCTGCCGGACACATCGACAGACATTCCCTTATGCTCGCTTCCAGCACCTCGATATAATCAAGCGGATGCTGGCGGTATTGGTTCTTGGCCGGATTACAGTACTTGCCTTCGCCCCAACGCGGGTAATACTTCACCGAAGTAGCCACCTCCTCGCCTGTGCGGGCATTCACCACAATTGCACGAGCCGAGTCGGTACCGTAATCCATGCCGATAACATATTTTTCAGTCATATCTCTACATTAATGCTTTGTTCAACAAATAATACACCTCGTTGTAACGCAGTTCTTTCTTGAAATCATCAATGGTAGTGTTCTCGTCGATCGTCAGCAGTTCGATGCCCGCTATATCGGCGTAGTCCTCCATAAATTCCTGCGTCAAGGCATACGAAAAGCTCGTGTGGTGTGTTCCGCCGGCAAGAATCCATGCTGCCGCACCAACTTCCAGGTTGGGTTGCGGTATCCACAACGCCCGTGCCACCGGCAACTTCGGCAACTTCTTGGGCTTAATCACCTCCACGTGGTTCACGATCATGCGGAAACGGTTGCCCATGTCCACAATGGTGGCGGCAATGCCTTTTCCTTCGTGGGCCGTGAACACCAACCGTGCCGGATCGGCCTTGCCGCCGATACCCAGCGGATGCACCTCGAGCCTCGGTTTCTCATCGGTAATGGCCGGTGAAACCTCCAGCATGTGTGCCTGTAAAATGGCACTTTTATCTCCATCGAAATGGTAAGTATAATCTTCCAGGAACGAGCTACCGCCTTCCAACCCTTGCCCCATAAATCCCATCGTGCGGCATAGGGCTGCCGTCTTCCAATCGCCCTCGGCACCAAAACCGTAACCCTCGGCCATCAGCCGCTGGCAGGCCAATCCGGGCAACTGATTCAACCCGTGCAACGCATCGAAATTCGTCGTAAAAGCCTTCGCTCCCTTATCTTTCAGAAAACGGCGCAGCGCTATCTCGATCCGCGCGGCTTCGATCACTTGTCCGCGATCCTTTCCACCTTCCTTTACGTTGGGCGCCAACTCATAAGCCTGTTCGTACTCGTCCACCATCCTGCGGATATCCTCGTCGGTCACCTTGTCCAGGTAAGCCACCAGATCACCGATGGGATAATAATCCACGTGGTATCCCAGCCGAATCTCGGCTTCCACCTTGTCGCCGTCGGTCACGGCCACATTGTTCATATTGTCGCCGAAGCGCACCACCAACATGTCCTGCGCATCGGCCCAAGCAGCGGCCACGCGCATCCACACGGCAATCCGTTCCTGCACTTTCTTCTCTTTCCAGTGTCCCACCACCACCTTACGGTTGCGGCGCATGCGGCTCACGATGTAACCGAATTCGCGGTCGCCGTGTGCCGACTGGTTCAGGTTCATGAAATCCATATCGATCTCATCCCAAGGAATCTCCTTGTTGAACTGCGTATGTAGATGCAGCAACGGCTTGCGATAGTTTTGCAGCCCGTGTATCCACATCTTGGCCGGCGAAAAGGTATGCATCCAAGTGATCACCCCGATACACGACGCCGTAGTCTGCGCTTCGGAAAACACCTTGCTGATCTCGGCCGAAGAATTCACCGTACCTTTATATACCACTTTCACGGGCAGCGTACCCGAATCGTTGAGTCCTTTCACCATTTCGTTCGAATGGGCATCCACGGCTATCACCGCATCACCGCCGTACAGCAGCTGGGCACCCGTCACGAACCATACTTCATAATCGTTGAAACTGTTCATATCGTTATTTTTTAATTTAATCGTTTGAAATGTAATGTTTTCGTTTCCGACATGCTCCCATGCCGTTCTTTTTTCCGGGCGACAGACGACTAATCCTCTTTTTCTCCCGTCGACTGTCCATAATAAGCTCCGGGACCGTG
>DUQH01000138.1 GCA_012837895.1 Candidatus Fermentithermobacillaceae bacterium
ATTACGAAATTTTTCTTCTAGCCTTTCCAAGAGCATTGTTTCCAGCCCCTTTGCTTAGTAATTCAAGTAAAATGAAAGGAGGCCAGTCTGCAGTAAATGCCTTTCCTGCTATTGCTATAATTCTGCATTAATTTCCAAATTCCTCCACAATATTAGAATGTAAAACCCCCTTGACACCCACCCCCTCCTCCCCTATAATGTAAATGAAACTTTACGTTAAGTTCGCTTTACACCGGGGGGTGATGGTAATTTGGAAAACCGGGTGCGGGAGCTGCGGGAAAAGAATGGCCTGACCCAGGAGCAGCTGGCCAGCAGGGTGGGGGTTTCCCGGCAGACCATTATTTCTATTGAGACGGGAAGATACAACCCTTCCCTGGTGTTGGCCTATAAGCTCGCGAAAAACTTTGGCCGCTCCATTGAAGAGGTCTTTATCTTTTCTGAACCGGAAGGAGGGGAACAGGGTGAATAAGCCCTTTGTAAAGGAATTGCTCTGGACCAATTACCTGTTAATCGGGGGATTTGCTTTAATTATAATTGCCGGCAACTTGTATTACGGTACAGCTCAAACCTTCTGGAACTGGTCCTTGGGTGTACTGGCGGTACTGGCCCTGACCATGGTGGTGAAAATAAGGCGGATCAAAGCCAGGGACAGGGATCTGGATGAACGGACACAGCTTATCCTTTATAAATCAATATACATGGGCTTCTACTTTTTCCTGGGCGCCATCCTCTGGTATTACACCAAGGAAATGGTCCTCTACGGCCAGATCTCTACCCGGACCCTGGTAGAGCTGCTGGCAGGGGGAATAGGTTATGTAGGAAGTTACCTTTTCCTCCGCAGCCGATATTAAAGGAAAAAGGCGTTTTTTGCAAAGGAACAAAGGGACGCAAAACAAGAGCCTGGCACCCCCTTGGGAGTGTCAGGCTCTCCCCTTCTTTTACCCCCTAGCCCACCAGTTGTTCAAAGGTATCCTCTTCACCGGCAATTCCCAGGGTACGGCAGATCCGGAGCAGGGTCCGGGCGACTGTCGGGCTGAGGGGTATTCCCTGGGCAAGCCGCTCCTGGGTTTTCCGGAGCTCAATCTCACCGGGCAGGAAGATTTCCTCCACCCCTTCGGCCGGCTGGGAACCCTTGATCATGTCAATATAAGCATCAACTGCAGCGAGAAACTCATCAACTGGCCTGAACCTGGATACGTCGATGGCCAGCATGAAATGGCCGATGCACTCAGGACGGTCGTTAATAACGAGGCTGCCAATATCTAGCCCTACAGCTGCCCCCGACAGCAGGGCAGACAGCAGATCGACCATAACGGCCAGGCCATAGCCCTTGGGACCGCCCATGGGAACCAGGGAACCTCCTTTGAGGAGGTCAACGGGGTCATCGGTGGGCTTCCCTTCCCCGTCCACCAGCCAGCCCAAGGGTATTTTTTCCCTCTTGCGCAGGGCTAACTGCAGCTTCCCCACGGCCACATTGCTGGTGGCCATATCGAGGACCACCGGGAATTTTTTCCCCGGAACCCCCAGGGCGATGGGGTTGGTGCCCAGGAGGCGTTCCCGGCCGCCAAAGGGAGCCATGAAGGGCGTCGTGTTGGCCGTCACCAGGCCGATCATGTTCTCCTCCGTCGCCTTCAGGGCATAATAACCGGCGATACCGAAATGATTGGCATTGCGGCTGGCGACGGCAGCTATGCCATGTTTTTTGGCCCGCTCAATGCACAGGTCCATGGCCCTGGGCGCTGTACAGATACCGAAGCCATTGTCGGCATCGATTACCACAACACTTCCTGCATCCTGCACAATTTTTGTTGTCGGTTGGGCCTTCATCAGCCCTTTACTCAAGCGGTGATAATACAGCTCTAAGCGGGATACCCCATGGGAGTCAACTCCCCTCAGATCGGCAGCCAGGAGCACATCGGCCCCAACCGCCGCATCTTCAGAGGTAAGACCCATGGCGCCGAGCATTTTAACCGTTAATTTCCGGAGTCCTTCCGGACAAACATTTTCCATGTAAGTACCTCCCTTCACCCACAGACTACCGGCTGTTCTAGATGAAATATAGTTTTTCCGCCTCCCTGCGCAGCTGCTCCCTGAATTTGGGATGGGCAATATTGATCAGATTGAGGGCCCGCTGCCGCAGGGACTGGGATTTCAAGCAAGCTATCCCATACTCCGTAACTACATAATCGACGCTGTTCCTCGAGACAGAAACAATGGAACCCTCGGGGAGGAAGGTCTGGATCTTAGAAATTGTATCATTCTTTGCGGTGGACCTCAGGGCGATAATAGATCTGCCCCCCTTGGAATGGGTGGCACCCAGTACCATATCGTTCTGGCCCCCGGTGCCGCTGTACTGCCTGTAGCCGATGGATTCGGAGGCCACCTGCCCCGTCAGGTCCACCGAGATGGCGGTATTGATGGCAACCATATTGTCATTCTGGGCGATGACCCTGGGGTCGTTGACATATTCCCCGGGCAGCATAAGCACACTGGGATTATGGTCCAGGAAGTCGTAGAGCCTTTGACTGCCCAGGGCAAAGGTCCCGACAATTTTACCCCGGTGCAGGGTCTTTTTCCTCCCTGTCACCACGCCCTGTTCCACCAGGTCCACCACACTGTTGGTGATCATCTCTGTATGGATCCCCAGGTCCTTCTTCTCCATGAAGGCTTCGGCAATGGCGTCGGGTATGGAACCGATCCCCAATTGGATGGTATCGCCGTCCTTCACCAGGCTGGCCACATACTCACCTATTTTCCTTTCCACATCTGTTATCGGCATCTTACCTATTTGTGGGAGGGGCCTTTTGAGCTCATAGAGGTGATCCACCTGGCTGATGTGAATCTCGTTATCCCCGTACACCGTCGGCACCAGGGGGTTCACCTCAAGGATAATCTTCTCACAGGTTTCCATCCAAAATCGTTCCGAGATGTTGCAGAGGGAGATCCGAAAATACCCGTGCTTGTCCATGGGCGTGGCCGTCGCCACAAAGACATTGGGGGCGGCCACTTCCTTCTGCCTCCTGGCCCCTTCGTGGAGGTTGGCGGGCACATAGTCTATCTTACCTTCTTGGAGGGCTAACCGGGATGGCTCCAGCATGAACCAGGTACAGGTGCTGAACTTGCTGTTGTACTGGGGGTCTTCAACAAATTTGTACCTGCCCGGGCTCAGAACCAGGCAGACATGGACCCGGTTGATCCGGTCATAGATCTTGTGCAGGTTGGCGAGAAAGCCCATGGGTTCCATGGCGGCAAAGCTGGTAACAATGAAGTCGCCATCTTCAATGGCCGCCAGGATCTCGGGAAAGGTCCGTTTTTTCTGGTTGTACTCTTCTTGCCATCTACTTTCCATTTTCCACCACACCTCAAGAGGTTTTTTCCGCCTGCTCCAGGCCACACTGGAAGGCCTGCCTGTTCAATTCCAGGAGCTCCTGCTTCTTCCCCAGTTTCTTGAGCACAACTTCCCTGGCCCTGTCTACATTTAGTATCTTGGCCGTGGCCAGGAAAGCGGCCAGCATTATGATATTGGCAACCTTGACTGTTCCCAATTGGTAGGCCAGGTTGTCAGCATCAATTTCCACAATCTCCACGTCCCGCTCCCTAGCCTTATCGGCATTGACCAGGGTCTTGTTGATATACACGGTACCCCCCGCCTTGACCTTGCCGATAAACTTATCAAAGGAGGGCTGGTTCATGGCGCACAGGATGTCCAGTTCTTCTGCCACGGGGGCGGCAATTTCCTCGTCGGAGACGATCACCGTGCAGTTGGCAGTCCCACCCCTCTGTTCCGGACCATAGGCAGGCAAAAAGGAGACATGCAGGTTCTCTTCAAAGGCACATTCACCAATCAACCTACCCAGGAGCATGACCCCCTGGCCACCGAAGCCGGCGATCATTATACTCACTAGCATTTATCAATCTCCTCCTCCGGTTCTTTAAAAATTCCTAAGGGGAATTGTTTCATGGTTTGCTCCTCGATGAAATCCAGGGTTTCCAGGGGGGTCATACCCCAGTTGGTGGGACAATTGGAGAGAATTTCGATAAAGGTAAAGCCCCCATTGCGAAGCTGAATTTCAAAGGCTTTTTTTATTCCCGCCTTGGCCTTATTGATATTGGCCGGGGTGTTGACGGCAAACCTGGCCACATAGGCCGGGGCCCTGAGGCTGGCAATAATTTCGCTGATGTTCATCGGGTACCCGGCCAGGGCAGGATCCCGCCCTGTGGGCGAGGTGGTGCTCTTCTGGCCTACCAGGGTGGTAGGAGCCATCTGGCCGCCGGTCATGCCGTAAATGCTGTTGTTGACAAAGATGGTGGTGAAATTTTCTCCCCGGTTGGCCGCGTGGATGATCTCTGCCGTCCCAATAGCCCCCAGGTCACCATCGCCCTGATAGGTAAAGACCAGGTTCTGGGGACGGGAGCGCTTTATTCCCGTAGCCACTGCCGGTGCCCTCCCGTGGGCACAGCCGACCAAGTCCAGGTTCCAGTACAAAAGCCCCAGGGTTCCACAGCCCACGGGCAGGCAGCAGATGGTTTTTTCGCCCAGTTCCAGTTCGTCGATGACCTGGGCGGTAATCTTTGTTATGGTGCCGTGCATGCAGCCGGGGCAGAACCCGCTGGCTGATTTATTCAGGGATTCAGGCCTACTATATAATTTCTTCATAGTCCATTTCTCCTTTTTGAAGTGATAACACCTTCTCTACCGCCTCTTTCTGAGAAATGATGTTACCCCCCGATGCCCGGACAATTGTTATCGGAATGGCCCGTCCCACTCCCACCCTGACATCGTAGAGCAGTTGGGGCGGGATGGCCATTTCGGCTACAATTACCGCCTTGACCCTGTCCGGATCGAGTTTCTCAAAGGAGCGGTAGGGGAAAGGATTAATGGTTATGGGCCTTATGAGGCCGGCCTTGACACCTTGCTCCCGCAAAGCATTCACCACCGATTTGCAAACCCTGCCGCTGGTACCATAAGCGGCAAAGACAAATTCGGCGTCTTCCACCCGGTACTCTTCGACCCTAACATCTTCCTGGGCCCAGCGCCTGTACAGCTTTTCCATCTGCAGGTTGAAGGCCTGTTGACTGTTCTCATTGGCTGTGGCGGGTGTAATTATGTGATACATTTTCCCTTTCTTCCCGGTTACAGCCCATTTCGGCGGTTCCTTTAACTCCTTGAAGGGAGGAAGGACAACGGGCTCCATTATGGCGCCAAGAAAACCGTCAATGGCGATAATGACCGGATTCCGATCCCGCTGGGCATATTCAAAGGCCTGGTAGGTCAAATCGACGGCTTCCTGCAGGGTGGAGGGGGCAAAGGTGATGGTCCGGAAGCCCCCGTGGCCGGAAGCCTTGGTTGCTTGAAAATAATCGTTTTGCGCCGGGAGGATGGTCCCCAAACCCGGACCGGCCCGCATCACACTCACCACAACGGCCGGCAGCTTGGCCGCTGCCAGGTAAGACAGCCCTTCAGATTTTAAGCTGATCCCTGGGCTCGAGGACGAGGTCATGGCATAGTTCCCGGCCGCCGCCGCACCATAGACCATATATATGGAAGCTATCTCACTTTCACCCTGAACAAAAACGCCGCCGTGCCGGGGCAGTTCCCGGGACATATATTCGGGTATTTCGTTTTGGGGCGTAATGGGGTATCCGGCAAAGAACCTGCACCCCCCTCTTATTGCTGCCTCGGCTATGGCTTCGCAGCCCTTCATGAAAACCCGGGTCATAGACGACTTCCCCCTTATTTATAAACTTCGATAATAGCATCGGGACACATGATTGCACACTGCATACAGCCGATACAGTCTTCCGGCCTTTTGGCAACCACGTAGTGGTATCCCTTTTTGTTCACCTCTTCCCCCAGTTCCAGCACCTTCTTCGGACAAACGGCGACACAAAACCCGCAGCTTTTGCAGTTTTCCGTCCGCAATTCAAGTTTTGGCATACAAATATTTCCCTCCTTACCCTTTAGGGATAGCGGATATGGAGTCTCAGGGCTAAAACTCCTTCTCGAACCCTGCTTCTTGCCTCTTCGGCCAGTGGTTCCCTCACTGCCAGGATGCTGGCACAGCAGCCTTCCCGGGCCAATTCCTCCTGCAATAACCTGTGGCCGGCCAGGATTTCTTCCATGGTGGTCTGTTCCCCCAGGCAGGGATTACTGACAATAACAGAATTTACGCCGAGTAAACGACAGGCCCGTAGGATCCTGTCCATCCTGTCGATAAGCTGCCGCCCCTCCATGGCAGCATGACGGTAGGGATTGATGACATAGAGTACTTTGGTCCTGCCTGCCCGCAGGTGGGCATGGAACTGGCCGATCATGCGGGCCCCCACTTCATTTCCCCCCACATCGAAGATGTTTACAGAGCGGGGATCTAGTAAGGAGCCAATAACCCCGGCCGGGACCACCGGTGCATCCAGGAAAGAGGTGGGCTCCATGAGCCTAAAACCGCTGGCAGCCAGGGTTTCCCTGCAATCCCTGGCCCTGAATACCCCCTTTGTCTGGTCCATGTCAAAAAAGGAAGCTGGACCCTGTTCTTGCCGGAGATGCCTGGTTGCCAGGGAAAGGGCAATTTCCGTTTTGCCGCTGCCCGCCTCGCCCAGAAGCACGATATTATTCAGCTTCTTCAGCTCGTCCATGAACATACAACCACTTTCCCATCCATAAAATAATTTCCGGCATCTTTGCAAGGGGGTAGGATTTTTCATCCTACCCCCCACCACAGTTTTACAGAGCTTCCATCCTTGCTACAATCTGCTTCAACTTATCCTCATCAATCATGTCTTCCACATAAGTTAGGGCCTGAGAGAAGGTAAATCCCCGTCCTGCTTCCAGCAATGGATGTTCCAGCACCTCGGGACAAATTTCTTCAAAAATTGCCTTGAGTTCAGGTGTGTCCAGGATTTCTCCAACGGTTGTATCCATACCATACTTGGCCATGACCACCCCTCCTTTCCCTTAATAATTTAACTAACCTTTTCCGGGTAGTATTGTTTATCGTAGTTGGCCTCAATGGTTTTGATCAGATTGGTAATGGTTTCATTGACCGGGGTTTCTATACCCAGTTCCTTGCCCATCTTCACGATGGCCCCATTGAGATAGTCTATTTCCGTTGGTCTCTTGGCCATCATCACATCCTGGGCCATGGAGGGATAGTGATCCCCGGCAGATTTTTTGGCGGCGGGTAAAACCTTGGTAAAGAAAGTGTTGAAATCTAAACCTTCCACGCCCTTGGCCTTGGCAACAGCCAGGGTTTCCTGGACCAGGCGCAGGACAATCTGCTGAAAATGCATGTTCCTGCCCGCCTCCGCGCCCCTCAATCTGACCAGGGCGCAGGTGGGATTAACTACAATGTTGACCATGGCCTTGCTCCACACATGGTACTCTATATTTTCCTGGTATACAGAATTTGCCCCACCCCGGGTAAACATCTGGGCCAGTTCTTCCCCTGCCCTTCTCTGTTCCTCGTCCTTCACCACACTGCCGATATGGACATTGACCTCATCGAACAGATTCCCATAAACTTCACCGGGGGCCCGTAAGATGCTGGCCATGTTCAGGCAGCCGTAGAGGATTTTGTCCTTATTAACAAACTCCTCCAGGACCTCCACGTTCCCTAAACCATTCTGGAAGGAACAGACAAAGGTGTGGTCCCCAATGGCCTTTTGGGCCCCTGTCAGGGCTTCCCTGGTCAGATATCCCTTTACCATGATGATTACATAGTCCATAACCCCAATGTTTTCCGCATCATAGGCCGTCTTCATCTTGACCACTTCCGGTTCTTTGTCGGCGCTGTTTAGGATAAGCCCCCTTTCCCTGATCCTGTCCATATGCTCCCGGTAAGGGTCAACAAGGATTACATCTCCTCCTCCCTTCTGCAAAAAAGCACCCAAAACGGCCCCCATAGCTCCGGCTCCAACCACAGCAATCTTTTTCATCTGCCAACCTCCACCTCCCAGCCAAAAAACATGATTTGAGAACCTTCCCCTATCCCGCCGCTCCTATTACCTTTCTAAAAATAGTTTAGCACCGATAAGTTTGACGTATCAAATTATAGTCTCTTGCCGGATTTTTCCGTCTCCTTTGTTTCTTTTCAGATTCATTTTCCCCTCCCAGCAGCCATTTTTAGGTTTATTTTTGAACCCTTGTCAGAAACAAAAAAAGTGTGGCCTAAACCACACTTTACTGGCAGCTTTGTATTATTTTTACTTTAGTAGGTGACATGCCGCCTGGCATAGCTGATGCAGCTGTCCAGATGGGCATAAAGGGCATCCCGGGCCATTTCCGGCAGGCCTATTTCGATGGCTTTATAGATGGCAAAGTGCTGGCCTGCCAGGGAGATCAAGTCTTCATCGACAGAATAATGCTGTAAAACGTAAGCCATCCTGTAGGAATTAAAGTAAAGCATTTCCCTCAGGCATTGATACATTTTTGTTAAATATTTATTGTTTGCTCCCTGGACAAGTAGCTCATGAAAGGTAACATCTACACTGGTCAATTTGTCATAGCTCCTGCTTTTGAAGATCTGTTCAAATTCCAGGGCCAGCCCTTGGAGGCGCCCTTTGTCAATGACACTATTCTTTACAGCACACAGGTAGGCTGCCTCACCCTCGATTAGTTTGCGGACCCGAAAGAGGTCCTCCATATCCTTCCGGGACATGTTAAATACATAATACCCGGTCTTGCCAGGAATG
>DUQH01000118.1 GCA_012837895.1 Candidatus Fermentithermobacillaceae bacterium
CAATGTTCGCCAATTGGAATATTTTCTGAGGGATTCACCGTTTACCAACAGTTCAAAATATCCGGTAGCTCCTCCTTTAAAAACAATTTCTTCAGTTGCCGGCGCAATAAATTCCGTTTCATATTTTGCAGAAAAATTTTCCAAATTTACCCCGGGAGCAAAAGCATACTGACCGGCAGTGGTCAATTTGATGGGATCGGTTATTTGTTGAATTGTCACAATCTCACCTGAAAAATCCGGATTGTTCCAATAAGTGGCTTTGAATCCTTTTTTCCCCTCGATTGAACAGTGTGAAAAATAACTTTGGGTTACCTTGTCTTCAACCAAATCGCATCCCTTGTCATATAAAATGTTATCAGATGAAATCTTCGATTTAATACCTTCTAAAATCGAAATGGTACGTATCGGAACGCCATTGTAATTTCCCCAAAGCATCGATTCATCGTTTGCATTTGGCCCGATTACAGCAATTTTTTTACTTTTTTTCGATAAAGGAAGAATGTTATTTTTATTTTGCAATAAAGTCATTGATTTACGTGCCATTTCTAAAGCAAGTTCCCGGTGTACTTCACAATTGATGATCGATTCGGGTATCTTTGACCAAGGAACTAAGGAATCATTGTCCAAATCGCCCAAATCAAAACGGCCTACCAAAACGCGCATCAGACTTTTATCGATATCTTCCTCTTTCACCAAATCTCTTTTAACGGCCTCAGGTAATAATCGATATGCAGGACCCGCACACTCTACATCGGTTCCTGCCAAGACACCCCTTGCAGCAGCATGAACCGGTGTGGACGAAACCTTGTGATTGGTGTAAAAATCAGATATCGCTCCACAGTCCGATACCACCAGATATTTAAATCCCCACTCATCCCGAAGTATGCGTTGCAACAACCGGGTGCTGCCACAACACGGATCATCGTCCAAGCGCTGGTAAGCACACATCACTTCACGCACGTCGGCTTCCTGAACCAACGCTTTGAAAGCAGGGAGATAGGTTTCATGCAAATCGCGCGGGTTAAGATCATTGATGTTTAAAACATGGCGACTCCATTCCGGACCGGAATGAACCGCAAAATGTTTGGCGCAAGCCAACAATTTCTTATACCTCGCATCGGACGGTCCTTGCAATCCGTTCACTACCGATATTCCCATCCGCGAAGTTAAATAGGGATCTTCTCCATAAGTCTCTTGACCTCTACCCCAACGTGGATCACGAAAAATATTGATATTGGGTGTCCATACCGAAAGACTTAAAAAACGTCTGTTTTCTTGCCCGCTTCGCTTGGCTTTATGATATTTAGCCCGCGTCTCGTCGGAAACTGCAGTAAATATTCTGTAAACCAACTCGTCATCAAAAGATGCAGCCATCCCGATAGGCTCGGGAAAAACCGTCACGCTATCGTTATTGGCAAGGCCGTGCAAAGCCTCACTCCACCAATTGAATTTTGGAATACCCAACCTGGGTATAGCTTCCGAAACGTCACACATTAAAGCCGCTTTTTCCTCGAGAGTCAACCGTGATAGCAAATCTTTTGCTCTTTCTTCCGAACTTAGACTCGCATTTTGAAAAGGGTATTGTTGTGCCGATAAAGTGATCGTCAACAAGAAAAATACCAGTGATATGAATTCTTTTTTCATGTA
>DUQH01000144.1 GCA_012837895.1 Candidatus Fermentithermobacillaceae bacterium
CCTATGATCCACTCGCCGGGCTCGGCCTGGGCAGCCTTGGCAGCCACCGCTGCCTTGAGTTCGTCTATGGTCTTCAAGCCGAAACAGTTTACCCCTTCCAGGAGGGTCGCTGCTGACAACACATGGTTGTGGGAATCGACGAAGCCCGGAATGGCGGTACGCCCGCCCAAGTCAACCACATAGGCTGAACCGGACTCACGCCCGCCGATGGCGTCCAATATCCTAGAGTCGCTTCCGATTTCGCAGATCCTGCCGTCTTCATAAAGAAGGGCCTGGACTTCGTCCTGGCCTTCCAGCGCCGTGGATATCTTGCCGTTTACGAGAGCAACCCGCTTGGCCATCTTGCAAAACCTCCTAACCATGTCTCGCAAAGAGCGTAATGACCTTGTTACATTCTCACTCACCTTGACTTCGCTGAAGGGGCGCGGCATACCTCTTGGAGTCCTTGTCATGGGAATAGCTTCGCCTGCTTACCGGCCAGCCCCCGCCTGAATGCCGCTATTGTCTCTTCTGTTTCATCCAGCCAGTACGGCCGCGATTCAGTCTTGTTGTCCTTGGGATCGAAGTCGGCGTAGCTGAACCACACCGCAGCCTTGATATTGGAGTACTTGTCAATGCATCCGAACATGCGGTCAATCCACTTAACTTTGTCGCCGCCGATTGAACTTGAGGCAAACTCGGTTATCATCCACGGGAATCTGCCGAACACACCGTGCATTTCGTTGTGTATCCGGTCGTATATCTCCTCGAACTCCCGCCATCTTTCGCCCGTTACGTACTGGTAATACGTGCCGTTGTTGTACCCGGTTATCCCAAATATGTGGACATACCCGTTACCGGGGTAGTACGCAGCCTGGCCGTTCCACGCGTTTGGCGGGCAATCCCTGTCGTTGGGGTTAAATATCCAGATGGCGTTGTTCACGCCCTCTTCCTCAAAGATCCTGTAGACCGTCCGCCAGTTCTCTATGAAAATATCCGGGTCAAGCAGGTTGTTCACTCCGCCGTAGCTCACCCAATCGGAGTTCATCTCGTTGTTCAACCGGAACAGGAAGGGCTTGCCGAATTCCCGCGCCGCCCGGGCGAACTCGCGGATGCGCTCGTCATCTCCCGTCCTGTAAAGCTCAAGCCACGGTGACCGGCCGAACAGGTCCAGGTTGTTGCTTTCAGTCGCCTGCAGGGTCATCTGCACTACCCTGCCCTCCTTGTAGCACCTCTCCATGAACTCCGTGGGAAACCCTCCGTCCAGCCCGGTATAAGCCAGGATTATGGGGAACTTGTAGCCTATCTTGTCCTCAATCTCCGGTATGAGCCGCTCTATACCCTCGCCCATAACATCTTTGGTGAAGATACCCCAGATGACTTCCTCAGTCCCAGCCAGCCTTTCGTAGAGCGAGCGCGTTTCCGGGGTCCAGTTGTCTGGAAGCACCGGGTAGAAGTCGGTTGAATACCGGGCAACGCCTTCGGGGTTGAAGTAGATAAAGGTATCCAAAACAAGTTGTGCAAGGGCTGCCGCTTCCTTGTCGTCATATGGGTATTTGAGGCGGGCAAAATAGAAGTTCCGCGTACCCGTCTTTATCACCAAGTATGTATATGTGTCAAAACGCCCGGGATAGTCATTCAGGCGCACGGTCAATCGTTCGAAACCGCGTTCCCTGGTATGCTCGATGAGCTCGATGCCGTTCTTTTCCCTGTATGATTCGTCCAGCAAGAACCTGAAGAAGTAGTGTTCTATGTATCCGGACACATCCCTGTCGTACGTCCAGTCCTTGCTTATGATAAGTCTGGCGTTATGGCTTTCGAAGGCAACAAACCGGGGACTTAAGCTGAGGTCAAACCTCATGCTTGCCGGCAGGGACACAGCAAAGCCGTTGGCACAATCGCAGAATCTGATACCGTTAGACGTCTCATACACCACTTTCACATCGCGATCGCCGATATTCTCGGGCATTGAACCCTCAACACCGTCTACGTACACCGTTTCTCTGGTGATGACGAGCCCTCGGGTTAAGTCAGGCCTGTTTGGGAGGGAACCGGTCTGTATGTAACGCTTTACCATAGCCCTGAAACTGACTGCAAACCGGGATGTCGACGTCCTGAGATAGTAGAGCGCCGGTATGCCCGCAAGCAAACAGCCCACCAGGACTATCAACAGAGCGCGCTTGTGTCTCTTGAAAGCCCCCAAACCTGATCCCCCCGTTGCGGCTTGTACACTGCACATCCCTGGTAAATTATTCTACGCAAACATGACGGGAATTCCTGCCGTTTCGGTTGATCTTTCATGAGCTTTTCATTGCCGGTTCATCCTGCTGCAACCGCCCTACCCAACTCAAACGCCAGAGCGAAGATAAGGGTTGGCTTCAGGAAATGGATCCTATGAGCTATGGCTGCTGCAACCGGCCATCCCATTTGGCTGACTCATTATATCGCTTTTACCGGAACTCCCTGGGAAACTGCCTCACGATCCCTTCTGTCATCACATCGGCCATCATCAAGGCCTGGCGTTCAGTTTGACCGAATATCATGATGCCTTGCTCGAAGTTCATGTTCAGGATCGCCACCGCCTCGCTCTTGGTAAGATCAAGGTGTTCGTGGAGCATCGCCCTCCATTCCCGCCGCGACCAGAAGGGGTTAATGCGTGCCAGGAAACGGGCTATTTGATCTGCGTTCATGTACCACCGCCGTTCTGCGTCTGCTGCTGCCATTGTATCCCCGGCCTTGGCAGCTTGCACCAGTTCAGCGGCGATTGTGAGATGCTCTGTGAACAACCTGGCAAACTCCCCGGCTATCTGAGGGCCATACAAAGGCTCCAGCGCTGCTTGGAAGTCCCTCGGGTTCCGCAGAAGCCTTTCAGTAACAACATCAAGGTCAGGGAGGTCAGCCGCAACGCTTATGATAAAGGACCTTGTCCACCAAACATGCTGCTCCCACAAGAGACGCAGTGTATTATTAAGTTCCAAATGGGCCCGGCTTATGCTTCCCCGGCGCCGGCCTAAGGCTGTCGAAGACGCTTCCATTTGTATCCCTCGCTTTCTCCTTTTGTCCAGATTATGTTAAGGAGTGGTAGATGGTGACGCCCTAGGTCATGCCGGAGCTGTAAAGTGGCCTGCAGGAAAAGGGAGTAGCTATGTCGTAGTATTCGCTTCGTGTATAAAACTATTGTTGCAGAATACTTGTAGCTTATCCGAGGTGAATCTCTTGCACCACATTACGCGTTTGCTGATTATCTCACAGCCATACTGGGGCTGGATGGTGCTGGCATTCCTCGCAATGCTGGGAGTAACCGCAACTACCCTGGCCGGTCCATGGCTTCAAAGGTCCCTCATATCAATAATTGAAACGGGAGCGGGAACAGGCACCCTTGCAACAGATCAGATTCTCCGGGTAGCCCTTATGCTGCTCGCAGTGTACGTATTGCGGCCTGCGCTGAGAGCGGTCCAGACATGGACAGCTCATATAGCCGGTTGGGGGAGCGTTGCCTCAGCCAGGCAGGCGATTTACGATCATCTCCAGAAGCTTTCGCCCAAGTATTACTCAGACACCCAGACCGGCCAGATCATGTCCAGAGTGGTGAATGATACGGCGAGTTTTGAGCTCTTGATGGCCCATGCCATCCCTGAGATTACAGTTGCAGTGCTCAGGCTTGCCGGGACTACGGCGCTGCTTTTCTACATAAACAAGGAACTGGCGCTTTACACTCTTATCCCCATACCCATCATTACTGTAGTGATGTATTATTACCAGAAAATAGTGAGGCCCCTGTTCCGCCAAGCCCAGGCCAAACTGGGCGATCTTAACGCCATTCTCCAGGACAACTTAAGCGGCATCCGCGAGATCCAGGTGTTCACCCAGGAGGAACGGGAATACAAGAGGGTTTCTGAGCGGATCTACGACCACGCGTGGGCAATCGCAAAGGCCGTATCCATAAGCAGTGTGTTCTCAGGTGGCGTAGACTTTTTTGCCGGGCTTGGCACTGTGTTCGTCGTGTTCTTTGGAGGCATAATGGCTGTCAACAAGGGGTTGTCAATCGCAGATATCACCGGTTTCCTACTATATGTCGCGTCATTCTACGAACCTGTGATCCAGCTTAACAGGATAAACGAGTCACTCCAGCAGTCTCTTGCAGCGGGTGACAGGTACTTCGAAGTACTCGACTCGATCCCTGAAATCAAGGACACGCCCGGGGCGCTTGAATTGCCTCAGGTGAAGGGCCACATTGTTTTCGAGAACGTGTGCTTCCAGTACGGCGAAGACGTGCCGGTACTCAGCAACATAAACCTTGAGATAAAGCCTGGACAGATGATCGCGCTAGTAGGGCCCACGGGTGTGGGTAAGACCACCATGGCCAACCTCATACCCAGGTTCTACGATCCTACAGAAGGCCGGCTTCTGATAGACGGGGTTGATGTAAGACAAGTCAAGCTCGCGTCCCTTCGTAGGAATATCAGCATGGTCTTACAGGATGTGTTCTTGTTCAACGGTACCGTGGCGGAAAACATTGCTTACGGCAGCCCCCATGCCTCAAGAGAGGAAATCGAGGAAGCAGCCAAAATGGCCGGTGCTGACGAGTTTATCAGGGAACTGCCAGACGGTTACGACACCCACATCGGCGAACGGGGAGTCAGGCTGTCAGGCGGCCAGAAGCAGAGGCTCGCCATAGCCAGGGCGCTCCTGTACAATGCGCCTATCCTCATCCTGGATGAGGCCACCTCATCGGTGGACACCCAGACCGAAGCCAAAATCAGCTCGGCTTTACGTAAGCTCATGGAAGGCCGCACAACAGTTGTAATAGCCCACAGGTTGTCCACAATCCGCAACGCCGATAAGATCGTGGTATTGAGCGAAGGCGAGATAGTCGAAGAAGGCCGGCACGAAGAACTCCTTGAGAAAGACGGCCTTTACGCAAGACTTGTGAAGATTGACGCTGACCCGGCAGGCGCCGGCAGCGAAATGCTAGCTTTGGAGCAGTAACTGCAAACAAGAAACAAGGCCTGCAGAGGCGGGTTTCGGGAGGTTTGCCCTCACTCCAATTTCCGCCTGCTGCAGGCTGCTTGATTATTACACCGGACTACTTGTGGTTATATCTCCCTCACGACCATTTCAAATGGCCTTAAGTTCCTGACAGGCTCCCGTTCCTGGGCAGAATAGCCTACAGGTATCATTGCAACCGGACGCAAATTGGGGGGCAGTTCAAGTGCCTGGCGCACCATGGTTTCCCGGAAAGCTCCTACCCAGCAAGTTCCCAGCCCGAAGGAGGTGGCAGCCAAAAGGATGTTCTCCACCGCTGCAGCTGTATCTTGTATGAAGTATAAGGTCCGTCCCCTGTCTTCGTACCGTGAAGCTGACACTTCAGGGTCTGCGCACACTACTATTACCACCGGAGCTTGGCTTATGAACTCCTGTTTCAAGGCGGCTTCCACCAGTTTCTGCTTTACATCAGGATCCTTTACTACACAAAACACCCAGGGTTGCCTGTTGCCCGCGCTTGGAGCCAGCCTGGCACAGTCCAGAATCTCCTTTAGGACATCTTCAGGAACAGCTTGATCCTTGAACCTCCTTATGCTGCGCCTTTTCTTTATGGCTTCGATAACATCCACAGCACAATCGCCTCCTTACATTGGGTTTCACCAACAGAGACAACATAGAGCTGGGCCTCTACTCCAACGTGTTTATGAACTTGATCGCATCCTTGAGTCTGGAAATGGTTTCGTCCTTACCCAGCACATACATGATGTCAAACAGACCCGGCCCAAAAGTTTTCCCGCTCAAAGCAAGCCTGGTCGGGTGAATCAGCTTGCCTCGGCCGACACCTTCCCTCTGGGCCAGCTCGGTGTACGCCCGGTCGCAAGCTTCAATGGTCCATTCAGGAATACTCGACAGTACTTCCACGCACTTTTCAAGTAATCCTGCAACACCCGGTTTGGCGAAGTGCTTCCTGACACCTTCCTCATCGTAGCTGTCGGGAGGCCTGAAGTAAAACGCCATACTCTCTGCCAGTTCCTCCAGGGTCTTGGCCCGCTCTTGCATTGTGATTATTGCTTGCTTAAACCAATCCTTCCTCTCCTCAAGCCGTTCCCTGGTAGCCAAGCCTGCTGCCTCGATAAACGGGGTGACTCTTTCAATCAGGTCTTCGGGGTCAAGTGCTTTGATGTACTGCCCGTTCATCCAGGTGAGTTTCTTAACATCATACACAGCAGCAGTCGACGAAACCCTTGACAGGTCGAACAGCTCAATCATTTCTTCAAGGGACATGATCTCCTGGGTGGCATCAGGAGGCGTCCATCCTAGAAGCGCTAGGTAATTGACAATAGCTTCAGGCAAGTATCCTTTGTCCCGGAACTCCTCCACAGTCTGTGCGCCGTGCCGCTTTGAAAGTTTAGACCTGTCAGGCGCAAGGATCATTGGCACGTGGGCGAACTTAGGCATTGGCGCCATGAGCGCACGGTAAAGCATCATCTGCCTAGGAGTGTTTGACAGATGCTCGTCAGCCCTCATTACGTGGGTGATCCCCATGAGCCAATCGTCAATAACGCAAGCAAAATTGTACGTAGGAAGGCCGTCGGATTTCATTATTATGAAGTCTGCAATTTCTTCGTTGGCGAAGGACACTTCGCCGCGGATACGATCGTCTACAACCGTGTAGCCTTCGCCGGGGGTACGGAACCTGATGGCGCACTTTCTGCCTTCAGCTTCAAACCTACTGATTTGTTCCTGGGTTAGGTTTCTGCATCTTCCGCTGTATCTAGGCGCTTTTTTCGCCTGTCTTGCCTGTTCCCTTTCTGCCTCAAGTTCTTCCGGAGTGCAATAGCACTTGTACGCCAGGCCCTTATCCATCAGCGTCAGGGCATATTTTCTGTACAACTCCTGCCTCTGGGATTGCTGATACGGGCCGGCCGGGCCGCCTACAACGGGTCCTTCATCCCAAGTCAGGCCTAGCCACTTTAGGCTTTCCATCATCTTTTCGGCCGAATCCTCAATAGTGCGTTCCACATCGGTGTCTTCAATCCGCAGCACAAATTTCCCCCCGTTGTGCTTGGCAAACAGGTAATTAAAAAGAGCTGTCCGGGCTCCGCCGATATGGAGATATCCAGTCGGGGATGGAGCAAATCTCACACGTAACTCGCCCACCTGACAACACCTCGTATTCCAGCATCCATTACTTTTTCCATTGTCCAAAAGGGCGGGACAAAATGCCCGCCCTTAAGTATTGCCCAACCTGCATGCTTCATACATTACTCAGCAGCTTGTTCCTGGCCCAACCGCTCCAAGGCAAGAAGTTCTTCCCATTCCCTGTCAACTTCAGCCTGAATCTGTTCAATAATGCCTTCGTTCCCAGGCCTGAACAGGTGGCGGAACCTGCCTTGAGCTTTCAGGAATTCCACAACGGGCTTCTTATTTCTAGGTTTATACGTTACCCTGACCTTGCCGTCAACCACTTCGAACAGTGGCCAGAAGCACGTATCCACTGCCAGCTTGGTCATCTGAATGGTGTCGGCAGCGTCGTGACGCCATCCCCTGGGACAGGGTGCCAGTGCGTTTATGAACGCAGGCCCTTTGACTGCAAACGCTTTTTCGGCCTTCTGGTACAGGTCATTCCAATGGGAAGGCGAAACCTGTGCCACATACGGAATCTCGTGGGCCATCATTATCTTTGTCAGGTTCTTACGCTTGTGGGGTTTACCAGGCATTTCACTACCTACAGGTGTAGTTGTAGTGTCTGCGCCCATAGGTGTAGCTGACGAGCGCTGGATGCCTGTATTCATGTAAGCACCGTTGTCATAGCACACATAGACCATGTCATGGCCGCGTTCCATTGCACCGGACAAGCTTTGCAGGCCTATGTCATAGGTTCCCCCGTCTCCGCCGAAAGCAACGAACTTTATTTCATCTGTGATTTTCCCTTGACGCTTGAAAGACTGATATGCAGCTTCAACGCCCGAAAGGCTTGCCGAAGCATTCTCAAATGCCACGTGGATAAAGGGAGAATTCCAAGACGTGTACGGGTAGATGGTAGTGGAGACCTCGAGACAACCGGTTGCGTTTGCTACCACCACAGGCGCCTTAGCTCCACGCAACACCTGTCTCACCACGATCGGCGCACCACATCCGGCACACATCCGGTGACCCGGGGCTAGCACTTCCGGAACGCGAGAGAGTTCTTTCAACGTAGCCACATTTACCCCTCCTATTCTCTGACGTCCAGATGCGTAATGAGTTCGTCAACCCGGCCTTTTTCAAGGGCGGCTGCAAGATCTGCATATACCCTGCTAATCTCCCGGGTTGTGGTGTCTCTTCCGCCCAGACCGAAAATGTAGTTCTTCATAAGCGGGCGCTTATCAGATTCATAGAAAGCTGAACGGATTTCTACAAAGAGCTGGCCACCTGCAGTGGAGAAGGTCTCAGCCCTGTCCATGATAGCTATTGCCTGTACTGAAGACAGAGCATCCACCAGTTCCTTTGCGGGGAAAGGCCTGAGCACCCTGGGCTTGAGGAGACCGACTTTTTCTCCCTTAGCCCTCAAGTTGTCCACCACGGCCTTTGCAGTACCTGCAGTGGAGCTGAGGACTACGATTGCCCTTTCGGCATCTTCCATCTTGTAAGCTTCGAAAAGCCCGTACTTGCGGCCTGATATTTTCTCGTATTCAGCGGCAATATCAAGTATAACCTGTTTGGCGTTTTCCATGGCTTTAGCCTGCTGGTACTTTACCTCGGTATAGGAATCCTGCAGTGCCAAAGGCCCGACGGTAATCGGGTTTTCAAGGTTCAACAGGTAATGCTCAGGCTTGTACTCGCCTACGAACTCTTTCACTACTTCATCAGGCAAAAGGTTCAGGTTTTCAATTCCGTGGCTGGTAATGAAACCGTCCTGGCACACCATTACCGGAAGCAAGACATCAGGATGTTCTGCAATCCTTACGGCCTGGATGAGGTTATCGTAAGCTTCCTGTGCACTTTCTGCATAGATCTGAATCCATCCTGTGGTCAGGGATCCCATGGTATCTGAATGGTCGCAGTGGATGTTGATCGGCCCTGAAAGTGCCCTGTTAACCACAGGCATTACTATCGGCGCCCTATACGATGACGTAATGTGGAGTATTTCCCACATCAGAGCAAGACCCTGGGATGATGTTGCAGTCATCGCCCTGGCACCGGCCATAGATGCACCGACAGTGGCGGACATGGCTGAATGTTCACTTTCAACTGTGGCCAATTCAGTCTTAACTTGACCATTTGAAACGAAACTCGCGAAGAACTGGACAATGTCGGTCTGAGGCGTAATCGGATATGCGGCAACTACATCAGGGTCAATCTGACGCATGCCGTGTGCCACTGCCTCGTTACCGGTCATAGCAACTCTTTTTTGCTCAGCAGCCACTTTTATGCCTCCTTAGCACGAAGATTTCGCCGTTATTCCTCTTTCACCATTTGCAAGGCTTTTTCTTTTCTCGGGCATTCCCGGGCACAAATACCACAGCCCTTGCAGTGGTCGTAGTTTATGCCCACCATTTTGCCGTCTTCTGTCTTAATGGCATTGTCCGGGCAGAAAACCCAGCACATGAGGCAGTGAACGCATCCTTCTTCGTTCCAAATGGGTTTGAAGCTTCTCCAATCCCCTGTCTTATATTTTGCTGAATTGCCTGCTTCCGTGATTATGCCGCCAACAGGGATTTTCTTGTACCCTTTCGAGTTGGTCATGCCAACTTCACCTCCTCAAAGGCGCGGCGCATAGCTTCAATGTTTCCTTCAACTATGTTTTCCCGTCCGCGGAACTTAACCGAAAGATCTTCTCTCATTCTTGCAAGAAATTCATCAAATGGAAGGATTTCGACTAACTTAAGAAGTGCTCCCATCATCGGGGTATTGGGAATGTCACGCCCTATGCACTCGGTAGATATACCACTTGCATCCACTGTGGCAACCTTAAACTCGTCGCTGCCCAGCTTCTGCTTTGCCTCTTCAGGCGACAAAGTAGTGTTGATGATAATGATCCCGTCTGGCTTAAGGCCTTCAGTTACATCAACCGGGCCTACTAGCGTAGGATCCAAAACCATGACAACATCGGGGCTCTCAACGTTGGAATGAATCGTAATCGGAGCATCGCCTATCCTGTTGTAAGCTTTGATAGGCGCACCCATACGCTCAGGACCATATTCGGGAAACCCCTGCACATATTTCCCGGCAGCCATAGAGGATTCAGCGAGCAATGTTGAAGCTGTCTTAGCTCCTTGTCCACCCCTGGCGTGCCAGCGTATCTCTAAAAGATTTGACACGGGCCCTGCCTCCTTCGAAGGTGATTTCGTAATGTGTTGATGACTAGAATTCTTATACATGCTTATCGTGAATACGTTAACAAACTAACACCGTACAGTCAAGAAGCCCTGGGAATCACCTCCAATCCAAAACTCGCCTTGAGAATGATTTCCCGGCATGACGGTGATCGGGCGACGATTGGGCGACGGTTTGACGGCGGTTCTCTACTTCCGCCGGAAGAAACTTGGTGGTGAAGACTTGCAGCAGGGATCTAATGGAGCCGGCGAAGGGAATCGAACCCTTAACCTACGGTTTACGAAACCGTTGCTCTGCCCTTGAGCTACGCCGGCCCTAAAGATTTTGGAGCGAGAGACGGGATTCGAACCCGCGACCCTCGGCTTGGGAAGCCGATGTTCTACCACTAAACTACTCTCGCTCGGTCATTCATTATTATATCCCGGAGGTGCCCTGTGCGCAACAACCCAGGGAACGAATCAGCCTTGCGCCTCGCGGCGCCTGGCCACTGCCATTTCCACATACCGGTTCCAGCATTGAGTGCACAGGAAAAGATTGTCTATCACTTCAGACACGTCATACAAATTCCCGCACGAACGGCAACGATCTCTCCTGCAGCAAGGGGTCAGCACAACCCCCTGGGACCCGTTCCTGATTGCAATACGTTCACCCAGCGACCATCCAGTCTTTTCCCTTACCTCAGCGGGTATGATTATCTTACCGCCGGAACCGAGGTAGCATATCATTTCATCGCTCTGGCCGCCCGCATCAACCAGGATGATGCTTTCCCCTGCAATCTGAGCCCTGAGCACGGTACCTTCATCCCATCCACGGGCTTCCCTGATCTGGGAAGGAAGGGTGAACCTCCACCCGGTTGTAACTGTGCGCACATATTGCCTTTCTTTTTGGCTGCCTGTCGACACACTCACTCCAGCATCCCGCCTCATTTTCCCTGCGCCACCCGGTATTCTGCTCCCTTGACGCTCTGTAGTGCTGCCGCTTCAAGCTTTTGGGTGCAAAGCTTGCACAAGTGTACGTTGGGGAGCACTTGCCTCACTTCGTGCTCTGAACCACATGCACTGCACCGGAATTGCTGTTCTTCAGGCTTCACAATGATCTGGTTGCCCGGGAATGTAAAGGACAACACCTGCCCAGGATACAATCTGGCTTCTTCTCTCACTCTGGGAGGAATCAGCACTTTCCCAAGGGCGCCTACACGGCTTATATCCGGGCATTTGACGCAACCGATTTTGGGACAGCAAATGGTTATCTCAAACCCGTCCCAGTGGGCGCATACCTCTGTGCCGTTTTTCCACCCAAGTGTCCGGCGAATGGGTTTTGGAATAGTGACCCGCCAGCCGGAATCAATGAAGCGCCTCCAAGTTTTCATAATTGCTTCTCCCGGTCCTGCTCTTTCTCTTTCACTTTACCACTGAAGCTATGTTCTTCTCCAGAGGAGGAAACACTGTTCCGTTTTCTGTAATGATTGCAGAGATGAGTTCTGCAGGCGTGATGTCAAACGACGGGTTAAACGCCCGGGCACCTGGCGGCGCTACCGCCTTGCCCATGAACTCCAGGATCTCTTTTTCAGACCGTTCCTCGACTTTTATCCCGCTACCGCTGGTCAAACTCAGGTCAAAAGTTGACACCGGCGCGGCCACGTAAAACGGGATATTGTGGTGCTTGCACAAGCATGCCAGGCTGTATGTACCGATCTTGTTGGCCACGTCGCCGTTAGCGGCAATCCTGTCTGCGCCCACCACAACAGCGCCTACCTTCCCGAGAGACATGACATAGCCTGCAGCGCTGTCTGCCAGCAAGGTTACACTGATCCCGTCTTGCATAAGCTCCCATGCAGTAAGACGCGCCCCTTGAAGCCACGGCCTGGTTTCATTAGCGTAAACCATGGCAACTTTGTTCTCTGCCCACGCCTGCCTTATCACTCCCAGGGCCGTTCCCCATCCGCCGGTGGCCAGGGCTCCTGCATTGCAATGGGTCATAATGGTTGAACCCGCTCTTATGAGAGCTGCCCCGTTTACCCCGATTTTGCGGTTTGCCTCTATGTCTTCCAGCTCTATGCGGCGGGCTTCTGTCAGGGCAGCTTCAGCTGCGCCTGTTATTCCCTCCTGTGGGAGTACCAGAAGTGCCCTATCAAGCACCCGCTCAACAGCCCAGGAGAGGTTAACTGCAGTAGGCCTCGCAGAAGCCAGCATTGATGCAGCTTCCCTTAGAAATTGCGTTGCTGCCGCCAGGGTTTGACTGCTGTCGCCCGTGGAGCCAAACTCACCGGCCGCTTCAAATGCTGCCAAAGCCAGCCCGTAGCCCCCGCTTATGCCAATTGCCGGGGCCCCGCGCACCACCATGTCAGTGATAGCTTGGGCAGTCTGCCTGTGATCGGTACACGTTACGTACTTCGCGTCCCCGGGCAAAAGCCGCTGGTCCAAGAGGGACAATACACCTTCATCCCACTTTACGGCCTGTAACATATCCATGCCACCTTTCAAGACAACACTCTTTCCAGTTCTTCATGGCAAGAGCATTGAGCCTTGGCGGGGATGTTCTCTATAATCTTCCGCATGAGATCTTTGAGTTTCTCATTGTGCTCCATGAACACCTTTGTGACTTCTTCAGCCGTTACCGGCTTTATGTCAGGCCTACCTTCAAGCCCCACATCGTAATCGGTCACCAGCGACACGTTCAGGTAGCACATTCCAAGCTCCCGGGCAAGCATCACTTCAGGGTACCCGGTCATGTTGATAACTTTCCACCCCAATGACGAAAACCATTTGGACTCAGCCCTGGTTGAGAACCTGGGGCCTTGGATTACCACCATGGTTCCGTCCTGATGGTAGCGTAAACCTAACTCCCCGGCTGCAGCGATACCTAGCTTCCGCAATTCATCGCAGTAGGGGTCTGCCGAGCTCAGGTGAACCGTCTTAGGTCCGTCATAGTACGTGTCTTTTCTGCCTGTAGTCCTGTCGACAAACTGGTCGCAGAACACAAAGTCGCCTGGATGCACGTCAGGCTGGAGGCTGCCCACTGCACACGGGCCCAGCACCCGCGATACCCCTAGCTGCTTCAGTGCCCACAAGTTAGCCCTGTAGTTTACCATGTGGGGTGGATACTGGTGCTTCTTGCCGTGCCTGGGCAGGAACGCGATTTTCCTCCCTGCGATTGATCCAAGGGAAATCGCATCAGATGGATGCCCGTAAGGAGTGTTCACCGTTATTTCAGTTGCGTTATCAAGGAACTCATAAAACCCTGTGCCGCCTATTACAGCTATCTCAGCCCTTTTGTCTGTGCAAGCCATACCCGCTTCCCCTTTCTGGTTTAACCCTTGATGACCCCTAAAGGCCTTACCCTTGCCACTTTGGCCGCCAATCCGGCACGATGGGTGGCTTCAACTACGGTGCTTACATCTTTGTATGCGTCAGGAGCTTCTTCAACCAGCCCCTTCATGGTGGCGGATCTCACGAAAACACCCCTGCTTGCCAGCTCTTCCCTGAGTTCACCGGCAGTAATCGCCTTTCTCGCCTGTGTCCTTGAAAGCGCCCGGCCGGCTCCATGGCACGCAGACCCGAAGGAAAGCTTCATGGCAGTCTCGGTGCCCCTGAGAATGTAAGAAGCCCGGCCCATATCTCCGGGGATCAACACAGGCTGCCCCACTTGCCGGTATTTCCCAGGCACATGTTGGTGCCCTGGCCCAAACGCCCTGGTAGCGCCCTTCCTGTGGACCAACACTTTCCGGCTGTTCCCATCGACCACGTGTTCCTCGATCTTGCCGATGTTGTGGGCCACATCGTAGAGCATGTACATCCCCAGGCTTTCAGGCGTCTTTCCAAAGGTCTGACTCACCGACTCCCTCACATAGTGGGCGAGGATCTGCCTGTTGGCCCAGGCGTAGTTAGCTGCGCTTGCCATGGCGGCGAAGTACTGCTTGCCTTCGTCAGATGCGATGGGAGCGCAATCAAGCTGGCGGTCAGGGAGGGAAATACCGTATTTGGAGATTGCCCGGCGCATCACACGCAGGTAGTCGCTGCACACCTGGTGCCCAAGGCCCCTTGAGCCTGAGTGAACCCAGAACACCGCCTGGTCCTTGAAAAGCCCAAAGGTACGGGCCGCTTCTTCGTCAAAAATCTCCTCTACATAGCTCACTTCTATGAAGTGGTTTCCCGAGCCCAAAGTGCCCAAACCATCGCTTCCGCGCTTAAGCGCCCTGTCGGACACATGGCCGGGGTCTGCACCGTCCATACACCCGTTTTCCTCGCAGTGCTCCAGGTCCGAATCCCAGCCGTAGCCGTTTCTTACCGCCCAGCCCGCCCCTTCTGTCAGCACTTGGGCAAGTTGTTTCCGGGAAAGGCGGATCGATCCTGTCTTGCCTACACCTGTGGGGATATTGGCAAACAGCTTGTTCACCAGCTCTTCCTGGCGCTTCATCACATCGTCCCGGGTCAGGTTTGACACCATTATCCTTACGCCGCAGTTGATGTCGTAACCTATCCCGCCTGGGCTCACAACCCCGCTGCTCATGTCAGTTGCCGCAACCCCGCCTATGGGAAAGCCATATCCTTCATGGATATCAGGCATTGCCAATGATGCCTGCAAGATACCTGGGAGATGAGCTACGTTCCTCACCTGATCTATGGCCTTTGTCCCTTCTAAATCCTTAAGTATCTCTTCAGTGGCAAAAATAGCGCCGTCTACCTTCATGCCCCCTGACTTGGGCATAATCCACTGGCATTCCCGCCCTTGAACCATCTTGAGGTTTGTTGCCATTCAAATCACGCCCCTTTGACAGCTTGGCCCTGTAATACATTCTCAAACATCGAAAGTAACCCAGGCTTCTGCGGGAGTGAGATGCAATCCGTGAAACGTAGCAGCCTTTATCTGGAGGTTCACCCTTGCCTGCACGTGGGATACGTGCGCCCCGCATAGCACCGAATCGAGGCGCACCTCTTCCCCATCCTGGCCTGGTTCAACCCTAATCTGCTCTATTCCCGCCATCACCAGGCCATCTGTGTCAAACAGGACCAGTTGTTCGTTGAGGAAAGCTACCAGAAGGTCTTCCATATCCATGCCTGTTACTTCGATGTGCCATTTATGTAAAGCAGGGATTTGGGCTTCGCCAAACATCAGAAACCACATTGCCTTGGACATTTCTGAAAACACATCTTCGAAGCCTGAGCCCCACGCCTTTACCCTTACGTCTGCAACATGATCGGCAACCAGGAATCCCCGGGACACACTCAATCACCCTCAATAATGCTGCATGCTGACAGCCGGTCATTCTCCTCTATTTTCATTAGCCTTACGCCCAGGGTATTCCTCCGGGCAACCTTGACCTCTGACAGCTTTATCCGTATGGCTATGCCTTCAGCCGTTATGAGCAGCGCTTCTTCATCTTCCGGGTTGACAACACGCATGATTGCCAGGTTCCCGCCTTTTGCAGACTTCTTGATAGCCAGGACGCCTTTCCCGCCCCTTCCCTGGAGAGGGAAATCGCTTACTTCACTTAGTTTCCCGTAACCCTGTTCAGTCACGAGCAGCACCCTGGAATCAGGTGCAACAGGGTCGGCACCGATGACGAAGTCACCTTTATCAAGCCTGATAGCTATTACCCCTGTAGCTGTCCTGCCCATAGGCCTTACATCATCGACCTTCATTCTTATGGCCTTTCCGAAATGGGTACCTATGAGGATTTCATCCCCGTCCTGGGCAAGCCTTGCAAGGATCAAAGCATCCCCTTGGCGGAGGCTAATAGCTCTCAGCCCGGTTTTCCTCCGGCTTAAGTATTCAGAAAACGGGGTCCGCTTGCACATTCCCTTCTTTGTGACGAAGAAAAGATCCCCTGCCTCTTCCACGTTTTCAGGGGCAGGAATGAGTGCTGTAACCCGCTCGTCTTTCTCGAGGGAAACCAGTTTGGACACGAGATGGCCTTTGGCCTGCTTGCTTGCTTCAGGTATATCAAATACCCTTAGCCAATATGCTTTGCCGTGTGTGGTGAACAAGACCAAGGAATCCCGGGTGGTAACGGACACAACCTTTTCAACCCAGTCTTCGTCCCGCGTCTGCATGGCTGTGGCGCCTAATCCGCCTCTCCGCTGGCTCCTGTACGCGTTAAGAGGCATTCTCTTGATGTATCCCATGCCTGTGAGAATCACGGAAACTTCCTGTTCAATTATGAGTTCCTCATCTGAAATCTCAACTGCCTTGGCCACGATCTTGGTGCGTCTTGGGTCTGCATAAGCCGCTTTGACATCTTCCAGGTCTTTCTTGATTATGCCTAATATCATTTTCTCAGAGCTTAAGACAGCCCTTAAGTACTCGATTTCCTTAAGCAGCGCCTGGCGCTCTTCCAGGATTTTTTCCCTTTCCAAGCTTGTAAGCCGCTCGAGCCTCATATCCAAGATCGCCTTAGCCTGGATCTCGTCCAGCAGGAATCTTTCCATCAGCCTGGTGCGGGCTTCCGCCCCGTTCTGTGAACTCCTGATAATGGCGATCACTTCATCGAGGTTGGCCAGGGCGATTTCCAAGCCTGCAAGGATATGTTCCCGTTCTTCAGCTTTTCTCAGTTCGTACCTGGTCCGCCTTGCAATGACCTCTTCCCGGTGCATGATGTAGTGGGAAAGCATGCCCTTGAGGTCGAGCACTCTAGGACGCCCGTCAACCAAAGCGAGCATTATGCCTCCGAAACTTGTCTCCAGGGTCGTGTACTTGAAAAGTTGGTTAAGCACCACTTCTGCCTCTACATCTTTTCTTACCTCGATAACTACTCTGAGACCGCTCTTGTCGCTTTCATCCCTCAGGTCTGTTATTCCCTGGATCTTCCTGTCCCTCACCAGATCAGCAATGGTCTTGATAAGCTTAGACTTGTTCACCTGGTAGGGCAGCTCATCTATTACAATGCGCTGCCTTCCGTTCTTTTGCGTTTCTATCTTGGTCTTTGCCCTGACTTTCATTACGCCCCTGCCTGTGGTGTACATGGATTTAATGGGCTCCAGGCCGACAATGATACCGCCTGTGGGAAAGTCAGGCCCCTTGATGTATTCCATGAGGTCAAGGGAACTGAGATCAGGGTTGTCAATCAGAGCTATCAGCGCATCCACTGTTTCCCCAAGGTTATGGGGAGGGATATTGGTGGCCATTCCGACTGCAATCCCTGAAGATCCGTTAATCATGAGATTCGGGACCCTCGACGGCAGCACAACCGGTTCTTTGAGTGAGTCGTCAAAGTTAGGCGCAAAATCAACTGTTTCCTTATCAAGGTCCCTGAGAAGTTCGCCGGCAATCTTAGTTAACCTGGCTTCAGTGTACCTCATAGCCGCCGGCGGGTCGCCGTCTATTGAGCCGAAGTTACCGTGGCCATCAACAAGAGGATAACGCATGTTAAACGGCTGGGCCATTCTGGCAAGGGCATCGTATATGGCTTGGTCGCCGTGGGGATGATACTTACCCATGGTCTCGCCCACCAAGCGCGCGCACTTTTTGTGAGGCTTGTCATGGCGCGTGCCCAGCTCATCCATGGAGTAGATTATCCTTCTCTGGGCCGGTTTGAGCCCGTCACGCACATCTGGAAGGGCGCGGGACACTATGACGCTCATTGAGTAGTCGATGTACGATCGTTTCATCTCGTCTTCTATAGGCGCGGGTACGAGTCTCTGGGCAATGTCTGTCATGCGCAAACCCTCCTCTTGTTATCCGATGGTGTCAAGGTTCTTAACCAGGTGGGCGTTCTCCTGGATAAACTCACGCCTTGGCTCAACCTTGCTGCCCATAAGGATTGTAAATATCTCATCGGCCGCCATAGCGTCCACCACCGCTACCCTCCTCAGCGTCCGGGTTTCAGGATCCATAGTGGTACTCCACAACTGTTCAGGGTTCATCTCACCCAAACCTTTGTACCGCTGTACTGAGTAATTGGATCCCTTGATTTCCTCCAGGTGTGCCGCAAGTTCCTCATCTGAATAGAAATACTTCTCTGACCTGCCGCTCCTCACAAGGTACAAAGGAGGTTCTGCAATATACAGGTAGCCTTCGTCGATAAGTCCGGGCATATATCTGAAGAAGAAGGTAAGCAGCAGCGTCCTGATATGGCTTCCGTCTACGTCAGCGTCAGTCATGATTATGATCTTGTGGTATCTTGCCTTGGTTATGTCGAAGTCATCGCTGAACCCTGTGCCAATGGCAGTGATAAGCGCCCTGATGTCTTCATGGGCCAGTGCCCTGTCAGGCCGTGCTTTTTCAACGTTGAGGATTTTCCCCTGCAGCGGCAGCACTGCCTGGAACTGCCTGTCCCTGGCCTGTTTAGCTGACCCGCCTGCTGAAATGCCCTCTACCAGGAACAGCTCACACTCACTGGCATCACGGGATATGCAATCGGTTAGTCTACCTGGCAGTGACGTCACCTCAAGCGCGCTTTTCCTCTTGGTGAGCTCCCTTGCCTGGCGGGCAGCTTCCCGCGCCCTTGCCGACACAATTGCCTTTTGGGCGATGGTCTTGGCAACGTCTGAGTGTTCCTCAAAGTACTCATTGAGGATTTCGGTCACAACTGCCTGGACTGCTCCTGCAACTTCAGAGTTCCCGAGCTTGGTCTTGGTCTGCCCTTCAAACTGGGGATCCCGCAGTTTTGCGTGGAGCACGGCTACTATGCCTTCACGGATATCTTCGCCTGCAAGGTTGGAGTCATTTTCTTTCAAGACACCTGATTGCCTGGCCTGTTCGTTGATAACCCGGGTGAGCGCTGTTTTGAAGCCTGATTCATGGGTTCCGCCTTCCTGGGTTCTTATGGTATTGGCAAATGATTGCACATTCTCGATGTATGAGTCGTTGAACTGGAAGGCAAATTCAACGTCCAGGTCATCCCTTGAAGCTTTGCCGTAAACAGGCTCAGGATGCAGGATGTCTTTGTTCCTGTTCAGCGCTTTCACGAACTCAATCAGCCCGCCGTCAAACCTATACTGAACCTTTTGGCCGGTGCGTTCATCGTAAAGGTTCATCTCAAGCCCGCTGTTAAGGTATGCAAGTTCTCTCAATCTACGGGCAACTGTGTTGAAATCAAACTCGACCTTCTCGAAAATCTTAGGATCAGGCTTGAACCTCACGTATGTGCCGGTGTCGTCAGAGTCTCCCAGGCGTTTTAGAGGCACTACGGTCTTTCCCCGTTCAAACTTCATGTAATACAGGCCGCCGCCTTGTTTTACCTTAACCTCAAGCCACTCGGACAGCGCGTTCACCACTGAAACGCCTACGCCATGGAGTCCTCCTGATACCTTGTAGCCGCCCCTGCCGAACTTTGACCCGGCATGCAGCCTTGTAAGCACTACTTCCACTGCAGGAAGCCCTACTTCAGGCTGAATCCCAACAGGTATGCCCCGGCCGTTATCTGCACACGATACAGAACCATCTTTCAGCAGGACAACGTCTATCCGGTCGCAAAAACCGTTAAGCGATTCATCCACACTGTTATCAACAACTTCAAACAGGATATGATGAAGCCCTCTTTCAGATGTTGAACCGATATACATGCCGGGCCTTCTGCGCACCGCCTCAAGCCCTTCGAGCACTTGTATATCTTTAGCAGTATAAACTTGTTTTTCTTCTCCGAATTCTTTCAAACTAAGCCCACCTCGCAATAGATTCTAGCACAATTTCTATATCGAATCGATGTTCGGCTGCCGGCAAGGCCGTTACCTTCTGCCCGCCCGCACTTTTACCAGGCCCGAAAACCTTTTCCCAATCACCCTGTCAAGATCTTCTTGCGTTAACTCGTGGCCAGGTTGTCCAGTGCGCAAGCTCGCCAGTTTCTTGATTACTTCGCCCAGCCGGGCCCGTTCATCTTTGGCCAGTTTTCTGGTAGATGCAGTGAAATGAGCGCGCCGGAGCTCCCGGTGCCACCTTGAATCAAGGGTTTGCCTGGCCTTTGCAAATATCTCTTTTTGCTTTATGCCTGTCATCACAGCCAAAGTGAG
Source organism: Candidatus Fermentithermobacillaceae bacterium (assembly GCA_012837895.1). Lineage (GTDB taxonomy): Bacteria > Bacillota > Sulfobacillia > Fermentithermobacillales > Fermentithermobacillaceae > DTU015. Next base: position 20,232 of record DUQH01000144.1, read on the forward strand.
GTCAGACGTTTCAGGGTGTTGCTCAAGCACGGTAAGCACACGATAGTAATCATTACGTTCTTTCTTTGCTTTGCAGTAAGGACACATCCGTTCCGGTTGGTAGAGGTACCCGCACGTGTCACACTTATTGAATCCTTGTTTGAGCAAATATTTCTTCCGCTTTTCCATGGTAGCAGCAAACCTCTGGAAAACGGAACCAAGGGGTGAATCATCAGCTGTGATTGCCAGGGAACTAATCCGCTGCTTTTCATCTGGCGTCAATACATCCTGAGACATGAATCGCTTATATTCCTTATCAACCCGGCCGTGTTTATCAGGATCACCAAAGTCCTGGGTGGTACCCCATAGGTGCTCGGAAAAACGTATATCGTTAATGTAATTCCCGCCCAAGTGCGCGTTTATCCGCGAGATAATGCTCTTCCGCATAAGGGTGAGTTCCTGGGCCCATGCAGATGAGGTGGCAGCTACGTACAATACGTCACCGTCTATCCGCCTGGGCCTGGCGTTCCTGGCAATGTCCCCTACGATCCTGGCCCACGACCAAAACACCAGAAACCGCTTAGCTTTCGGCAGTAGGCCCATTTTGTCAAGGGATTGCTGTATTAGGTTGCCCACAAGTTCAGGACGCGCCATCGTATCCTCCTGTCATGAATCCGGTTAATACATTTGCCCGCCTATCACTGACTCCCGTTTCCCCAGGGCTGTACCTCGTTGTTCTCGACACGAAACAGCGAAAACCTCGGTCCTGTGTGTTTCGGCAACTCTGTTGACGTCATCAGCACCTGGTACCCGAAATCGCACAATGACAGCACTTTCGACTTTTTCTCCGCATCAAGTTCAGAAAACACATCGTCCAAGAGCAGCACAGGCTTGGTCCCGAAACTCTGCTGGAGGCAGCGCGCCTCGGCCATTTTCAGCGCCAACATCACGCTTCTTTGCTGCCCCTGGGAACCAAAATACCTGAAACTCTTGCCGTTCAGTGAGATCGCTAAGTCATCCCTGTGAGGACCGGCAAGGGTTACACCCCTCGCAAGTTCTTCGCGCCTTACTTCGCGGAGCCTATTCGTGAACCGAGACCTGATCTCATCTAAGTCAGGCACGATCTCCCCTACTGTGGACGTGTATGCCACGGTGCAACTGCCGTTTGCTATGAACTTGTATGTAGATTGTGTGTACCCTGACAGCTCCTCCACAAGCCCCAGGCGCTTGTAAAGCAGGCGGGATCCAAGGTTTACCAGTAGTTCATCCAGTGTTTCAAGAGTGCTTTTCCATGAATTATCCAAACCGGCTTTCTTGAGAGCATTATTGCGCCTGGCGACCGTATCATTGTACCTCTGCAGGGTCTTGGCGTAAACCGGATCCTGCCTGGACAAGATCGAGTCGATTAACTTCCTCCTGAGGCTTGAACTCCCTTTCACAATGTATAAGTCGTCAGGGGAAAAATAGACACAGGGGAACAAGGCCAGAAGTTCTTGCCTTGTCACACGCCTGTCGTTGACCTGGAGCTTCCGTCTCACAGAAGGCGCCACTACAGTATCTATCTTCACAGTTGTGACCTTGTCAGTGTCTTCAAGCCTGGCCGCCAGTGAAAACGAGTCTGTGCCCCACCGGGCCAAATCAGACTCTCTTTCAGCCCTGGGTGAACTCAGAGAAGAAATGTAATAGCAGGCTTCGAGCAGGTTTGTCTTTCCCTGTGCGTTTGGCCCCATGAACAATGACGCACCTGGAGGGATCTCAAGCTCCAGGTAAGGATAATTGCGGAAATCCCTTAGAACCACAAAAGCAAATCGCACGTATTAGAATGCTCCCTTAGGGCTCATGGGCATTATCACAAAGGTAGATTTCACAGCACCGCCAGCTGGTTCATCATGGACAGGCTCGATAACCATCTGGCTCACCTGGCCTGTCATCCCAAACATGGTGTCTTCTGAATCTATCTTGCTCAGAGCCTGAAGCACATAACGGTGCTGCACCCAGATTTCAATGTCTTCCCCTTCCACCTGTGCAGGCAGGGCCTCTTCCATTTTGCCTTTCTCAGCAGAACCGGCCCTTATGGTGAGCGTCTGGCTCTTGTTGTCAAGAATAATCCTCATAGCCCTGTCTTCTTCACTGGCCACAATAGACGCCCTGGAAGCCGCGCCGGCCATAGCTTCCGTCGAAACCTTTGCCGTGGAAGAGAATGTCTTTGGGATCACCTGTTCGTATGCATAATATTGCCCCTCAATCAGGCGGGTGAAGCACGATATGTTGTTCGATGTGAAGTAAAGGTACCCGTCACACAACTCCAAGCTCACTTGTTCCTCATCGTCCTCAGTATCCTTATCCTTGAGGTTCAGCCGCGCCAGGTCCTGCAACACATTGGCAGGCACAATCGCCCTGGCTTCCGCGGTTTCCATGGAGGCCTTGGCCCTGGAAAGCGCAAACTGGTCAGTACTTACCATGACCAATTCGCCTCCAAGCAGATCGATCAGGCATGCCCCCCACAAAGGCCGTGCTGGGTTCGAAACGGCACAGGTTGCACCTATCCTGACCAGCTCCCGGAAAGTGCTGGCTGCCAAAGATATCTTGTGTCCGCCTGCAGGTTCTGGCCACTTGGGGAAATCATCTGCGGGTACAGCGTTGAGTACCATTTGCGAGCTCCCGGCCTTGACTATGAGGGCCCAAGCTGATTCATCAAGGGAAAGGGTGACTTCCCCTGGAGGCAACGTCCTGACTACGTCTGATAGGATCTTGGCCGACACAACCAGCGACCCTGACGAAGAGACCTTTGCAGGCAAAGATGCTCTTACGCCCCAATCCAGATTGGTACCTGAAAGAACAACCCTGTCTGAAAGCGCTTCTATGAGACACCCCTGGATAGCCGGTAAAGTGCTCCGTGCAGGTATAGGACGGGATGCTGTTTGTACTAGCCAGGCAAGATCGTGTGTTGGTATTGACAGGTACATATGATACGCCTCCCTGTATTGATCTGTGAGATCACGTTCATTCCTTATCTATATCGGTTGTGTATATTCTAAAAGCAGTAGGAGTAGTAGTTTGTGTGAATTTGTGTAAAACACCCTCCTATTCCACAGCAAACGCCATTTTTTCGTGTGGAAACTGCTGTGGAGAAAAAGTGGATGATTGTGCATAACTTGTGCATACGGCTAAACCGTCATGGTTATCCACAATTCCTCAACAAGCAATCCAAACCTCATCCACAGAATTCTTCACAACCGCAAGCTAACCCTTTTTGACGCGCTCAATCAGTTCCTCGATGGCGTGATTCAGATCGGAATTAGTCTTCCTCTCCTCCTCAATTTTGGAACATGCGTGAAGCACTGTGGTATGGTCCCTGCCACCAAAACTCTGGCCTATCTGGGGCAAGGAAGCGTCTGTCAAAGTCCGGCACAGGTACATTGCTACCTGCCTAGGGAACGCGATGTTTCGCGTACGCCGCTTAGCAGACAGGGCGGCAACGGGAATGTTATAATAGTCGGCAACCGTCTTCTGGATGGATTCAGTGGTAACGGGAACCACTCTTCGTTCGGGTAGCAGGTCTTTGAGCACCTCTTGGGTGACGTCAAGGGTGACATCGTACTTGTGCAGCGCCGTATACGCAAGCACCCTGATTAACGCGCCCTCAAGTTCCCTGATGTTGCTTGGAATCCTTTCGGCGATGTATTGACACACTGAAAGAGGAACCATCCTGCCCTCAAGTTCGGCTTTCTTCCGCAAAATCGCAATCCGTGTCTCTATGTCAGGCGGCTGGATATCAGCTATGAGCCCCCATTCAAACCTTGTCCTCAGCCTTTCTTCAAGGGTGGAAATCTCCTTGGGAGGCCTGTCCGATGAAATCACAATCTGTTTTGAGGCCTGGTGCAGGGCGTCAAAAGTGTGGAAAAACTCTTCCTGGGTTGCATCTTTACCTGCGACAAACTGGATGTCGTCTACAAGCAACACGTCTGCGCTCCGGTAACGGTTCCTGAATTCCTGGGTGTTGCCTTCCTGGATCGCCAGGATGAGCTCGTTGGTAAATGTCTCAGAAGATACATAAGACACCTTAAGGCGTTGGTGGTTGGCAAATACATGATGGGCAATAGCTTGCATCAGATGGGTCTTCCCCAGGCCTACACCCCCGTACAGGAAAAGGGGGTTGTACGCTTTCGATGGGCTCTCAGCTACTGCAAGGCAAGCAGCATGGGCAAACCTGTTGGAAGCGCCGACGATAAAATTATCAAACACGTAGCGCGGGTTCAGATTCCTTAACTGCTGGTACCTGTCGTTGGACGGGCGCTTTCTCCTCGGGCTTGCCGCCTGCCCATCCTGGGGAAACAAAGCAGGCGCCTCAGATACGGGTTTTTCAGGCCTGGAAACTGAGAACACAAGCTCGCACCGGGCGCCGTAAGCTTCTTTCCATGCTTCGGCCAACTCATTTTTGTATCTTGTTTCAATCCACGTCTTGGCAAATTCGCTGGGCACTGCAATAGTGAGGACGTCATCATCAAGGCTGACCGGCTTTGTATCTTTGAGCCAGTTTTGTATGATTCCAGGGTTTGAGATTCTCATTGATGCTCTGGATAATGTATCGTTCCAGAGATCTTCAAGCTTTCTGAGCATATCGAAGACCACCATTCCTAAGAATTATGAAACCCTATAAAAGTACGAGCTGCGCTACATCTTAGAACATCCTGCCCGGCGGAGGCAAACAACTTATCTCAACAGGCCTTATTCAGTAGTGAATGAGTTCCACCCTAGCAAGATGGTGTTTCCTGTTGATGAAAATCCTGAGAATAGAGAAAAGCCTATGCTCACAATGTGCGTATAATAAGCTCACAGGTTATGCACAAGGTTATCCACAGGTGTGGATAATGTTAGCCTAGAATAACCACATCATGCCTCTCTAATGAATATATCAAGGCATGGGGGACGTGGCAATGAAAAACCTGGTGCGCTGCTGCGGGGAAGCACGGCCGGTGCAAAGCCCGGTTCAGCAAACTACCAGCAAGAGATGCGTTTATTGACACTTTAAGCCATGCTAGGATATAATTCGTTGGATTCAAGGAGGATATTAGTTCCAATAATATCCGTAGGGGGAACAAACTAAGATGAAACGCACATACCAGCCGAAGCGCAGAAAAAGAAAGAAGACCCACGGTTTTCTGGTAAGGATGAGGAGCAAAGGCGGGCGTAGGATAATCGCCAGACGCCGGGCCAGAGGAAGGAAACGCCTGAGTGTTTAAGTCCCGCGAGGACGAAAGTGAGGCTTTTTTGTGGTATCAGGAAGGATACCTAGACCATCCTATGGTAGAGTATACGAGGAAGGCCGTTCGGTAGCTAACAAGTACTTGGTGATGTATTACCGGGAGGATCCGCTTCCTGTCAGGCTGGGGATTGTAACATCCAAGCGGTTGGGCAAAGCATGTGTCCGTAACCGGGTAAAACGCCGGATCAGGGAATGCTTCCGGCATGTTTTGCCTCTCATAAAAGCGAGAGGTGAATTTGTTTTTATTGCCCGGCGGCGGGCAGCCCTGTGCTCCTATCAAGAGCTGTTGGGCTCAGTCAAACACTTGCTTAAGAGGATGGATTTGTTGGAATGATATCGAAGGGTTTGCTGTTCTTGATAAAAATCTATCAGAAATACATTTCTCCAGCGAAAGGCCGGGTCTGTAAGTATTACCCCACGTGTTCAGAATATGCCCGGCAAGCTATCATAGCTCATGGGCCCCTTAAAGGTGTGGTCTTAGCTGTGTGGCGGCTTCTGCGCTGCAACCCGTTTTCCCGCGGTGGTTATGATCCGGTGCCCAAAGGACGGTTTACGGAGCCAGGGAGGTTTAAGCAATGTCACACATAGTCAACTTAATGCTGGCCGTGATGGATTTTATTTACGGTGTGGTTGGAAACTGGGGCGTAACAATAATGGGTTTGACAATCCTTGTGCGTCTCGTTGTTTTGCCTTTGACGATTCTGCAAGGGCGTTCGGCCAGCCGGATGGCGTTAATACAACCGGAACTTGACAAGTTACAGAAAAAGTACGCGGACGATCCTGAAAGGCTGAATCTGGAGATCATGGATTTGTACCGCCGCCACAAAGTCAACCCCGCTTCAAGCTGCCTTTTGCCCTTTATACAGCTACCTATACTATGGGCAATGATCCGCGCACTGGAAGCTCATGAACAGATGAAGGGCGCGTCATTTTTCGGCCTTATCCTGGGAGAACCAGCTATGAAACAGGGTACCGGATACGGCGTGGTTGTGGTCGGCTTTACAGTATTAACTACATACCTTGCTATGCGGCTGTCACCTGCCATGGCTACAGGCCAGCAGCAAGAGGGCCAGAATGCAATGCTCCTTGGAATGCTTGCATTTATGGCTTACTTTTCAATTAGGTTCGCTACAGCAGTTTCTGTGTACATCATAACTGCCAACTTATTCGGTTTGGTGGAACGGCTTGCGATACCGCGAGGTGAAACTACCGGGGAGGGAGCTCGGTCCAAGTGACGAGTATTGAAACAACAGGACGTAGTGTAGAAGAGGCTTTGGAAAGTGCCCTCAGAGAGCTTGGGGTATCAGAAGATGATGTGATTGTTGAGGTAATTGAGGAGCCCAGCCGTGGATTCCTGGGCATCATCGGAAGCAAAGACGCGAGGATCAGAGTTACCCTGAAAAAGGACAAGGCAGAACTTGCATACGAATTTCTCACAGGGTTACTCCACCGCATGGACCTTCACGGGGTTGTTGAAAGCCGTGGCCAGGGGGATACCCGCTTGCTTACTGTAGACGGTGAGGATCTGGGCGTTCTAATCGGCCGCCACGGCCAAACCCTGAAGCACCTGGAGTTTCTTACGAACGTAGTATCCTCGAGAGGCATTGGAAACATCAAAAGGATTTTTGTGGATGTAGCCGGGTACAGGAAAAGAAAAGAGAAAATCCTCGAAGACCTGGCGAGAAATGCCGCCCGGCGGGTTGAGAGAACCGGGAGAAGCACTACCTTGCGGCCTATGGAAGCAAGGGACCGCCGTATTGTCCACCTGGCCTTGCAGAAAAACGGAAGAGTGACTACCCACAGCGAAGGTGATGAACCGTTCAGGAGGGTGGTTATTTCCCCGCGCAAAAACGCAGGGGCGGTTTCAAGGCAGAGGTAGTTATAGGCGGCAAAGCAGGATATCTTGGGGCTCTGTATTGCAGGGCCCCTTATCTGTTTGGCCTTGCTGTGTGGGGTATAATTTAGGCGTAAAGAGCCGGTTGAGGCGTTGATACTCCGGGGGTGAAAAGCCGTGGACGTAAACCATGGGTTGATGGACACCATAGCTGCCATTGCTACCCCTGTTGGCACAGGTGGTATTGCAATTGTCAGGCTCAGCGGCCCAGATGCGTTCGCCATTGCAGGCAGGATGATAAAGCTCAGGAAAGGCACTGCCCTTGAAGAGATGAAGAGTTGGTCCATGGCTTTAGGTGATGTGCTGGAACAAGCAAGCGGCCGGCTAATCGACGAATGCATAGTGCTGGTCATGAAGGCATGTAGGTCGTACACAGGAGAACACGTGGTGGAGATCCAGTGCCACGGGGGCACGGTGGTTGCTGAGAAGGTGCTGAGCCTGGCGTTTAAGCTTGGTGCAAGGCCGGCCGGGCCCGGGGAGTTCACCAAGCGAGCTTTCATCAACGGCAGGATAACCCTTGATGAAGCAGAAGCGGTGCTGGACATTGTGACATCTTCGTCGGAAGCTGCCCTGTTCCAGGCGGGCAGGCGGCTTAAAGGCGAGCTTGGAGCCATGGTAAGCCGGTGGGAAGGGCAGATAGTTGACTTGCTGGCTCTGCTTCAAGGCGCCATTGATTTCCCGGAAACAATAGAAGCGGAGAGGTCTGAGATCCAGGGCATGCTTGAGGGCTTGAAGAACGATATAACTGCCGTACTCGAAAGGGCGCCGTTAGGGCTTGCGCTTTCACAAGGGGTGGAAGTGTGTCTTGTGGGCAGGCCCAATGTGGGCAAATCATCCCTGTTTAACGCGCTATTATCCAGGGACAGGGCAATAGTGACAGATGTCCCCGGCACCACACGGGACGTACTCAGGGAAACCACAGAATGGTACGGGCTGCCTGTGGTGTTGCTTGACACTGCTGGCCTTAGGGAAACCGGCGAAGTGGTGGAGGCACTTGGGGTTGAGCGGGCCCAAACTGCTGCAACAGAGTCAAATGTGATACTTTACGTGCTCGATGACACCCAGGGGATTTGCGCCGAAGACGTGAAATGGCTGGACAAGTGGCAAGGGAGAAATTGCCTGGCGGTGGTTACCAAGACAGACTTAAATAAGAGCCAGGTAGACATAGAGCAGTTAGAGCAGATTTGCGGCGACAGCTGGGTATACGTGTCAGGAGCTACCCGGTTTGGGGTAGAGGACCTGAAAAAGAAGGTCCAGTCTATGTTTGCTGGCGTGGGCGACCCTGAAGCCCTGGCGCCTGGCTCAGCCAGGCAGGTTGATTGCCTTGAGCGGGCACTTGATGAAATCGAGGCAGCTATCGAGTACCTGAACCAGGGATGGACAGACGATGTGATAGCATTAGCTCTTGAGGCTGCAGCAGGGGCGCTGATGGAGCTTACCGGCAAGCAAGTGAGCGGCGAAACCCTGGACAGGATATTTTCGCGTTTCTGTGTAGGCAAGTAAGTATGCCGGTCAACATGGATTCTTGTCTTTGAAGGGGGCTAACTCCAGTTTGGCAGGAAACGCCTTTGATTTCGATGTGCTGGTTGTAGGCAGCGGGCATGCAGGATGTGAAGCTGCGTTTGCCGCTGCAAGGTTGGGCATGAAAACGGCCATGGTCACAATGGATGCGCGCAATATCGCAGGCATGCCCTGCAACCCTTCTATAGGCGGGCCTGGGAAAGCGCAGATAGTGGCTGAAATCGATGCCCTGGGCGGCGAGATCGCGCTTGCCACTGACAAGACGGCAATTGAGATGAGGCTTCTTAACGCATCAAAGGGGCCTGCGGTGCAATCGTTGAGAGCACAGGTGGACAAACACGCCTATTCAGCTTACATGCGCAACAAGATCAACGAGCTAGGGATTACGCTGGTAGAAGGCATGGTTACAGAAGTGATGGTGCGCCACGGGCGGGCTTATGGTGTGGCCCTCGGAGACGGCAGCGTGATCCGCTCCAGGACGGTGGTGCTTTGCACCGGGGTTTACCTTGAGAGTAGGATTTTCATAGGGTCTGAGGTAATCGAATCAGGGCCTATAGGAGAACCCAGCGCCAAGGGCCTTTCGGCATGCCTGGCGGATCTCGGGTTTCAACTGGGGAGGTTTAAGACAGGCACGTCCCCGCGGATCCTGAAAAGCAGCATCGACTGGGACAGGCTTGTACGAGAAAAGGGAGTCGACAAGCCGGTTGCGCTCTCGTTCATGTCCGTTCCCAAACTGTGGGATAAGGACGTGTGCTATTCGACTTACACCAACGAACGTACCCATGAAGTCATAAGGGAGAATATTGACCGGGCGCCGCTTTTTGACGGCACCATAAAAGGCGTGGGTCCCAGATACTGCCCTTCGATTGAAGATAAAGTGATGAGGTTCCCTGACAGGAAGCGTCACCAGCTATACTTTGAAATTGAGTCTGAAGAAAGCGACGATGTGTACATCCTGGGGCTTTCAACCAGCCTGCCTGAAGACGTCCAGTACCAGATGCTTTACACTATCCCGGGGCTTTCCAGGGCGAAGATCACCAGGCCCGGATATGCCATTGAATATGATTACATGGTTCCGTCTCAGATCAGCACCACTTTTGAAGTACAAGGGCTTGAAGGGCTCTTTACTGCAGGCCAGATCAACGGCACGTCAGGCTATGAGGAAGCGGCTGCCCAAGGGCTACTAGCAGGAGTTAACGCGGTCATGAAGCTGAAAGAAGAGGAGCCCCTGATCCTGGGCAGGAAAGAAGCATATATCGGCGTGCTGCTGGACGACCTGGTGAGCACCGTGATTGAAGAGCCTTACAGGATGCTCACGTCAAGGGCAGAGCACAGGCTGTTCTTGAGGCATTCAAACGCAGATATGAGGCTGACTCCTGCAGGCAGAAGGGTTGGACTGGTTTCAGATGAGAGGTGGCAGGCATTTTGCCGCAAGGCTGAACTCATGGACAAAGGCAGGACTTTGCTGGAACATACAGTATCAGGCAAGGCGGTAAAGGATTTGCTAAGGAGCCCTGACAAACGTATAGAGGATTTCTTTGATGCAGTTCCAGAACTAGGCATCTTACCTGATGAAGTCCTGTCTGAGATCGAGATTGAAGCTAAGTATGCAGGATTTATAGAAAGGCAGGACAGGGAGGCCAGGCGGCTCAGGCGCCACCTTGACAAGAAACTGCCTGAAGGAGTGGACTGGCGCCGGGTCAGGAGTTTGTCCCGTGAGACCATTGACAAACTGGTAAGATACCGCCCCCGGACCATAGGTAAAGCCCTGTCTGTGGGGGTTTCCCCTTCTGATGCCCTGGTGATACTGGCCATGCTCAGGGGAGGCAAACTAGGGCGGGGACCTGCAGGCAGGAAGGCGTGAGGAGGTTAACAGTGGGTCAGAACAAGTTTCACCCAGAGGCATATGTCGCCGAAGCGCTTGGTACATTTGACAAAGCCATCCGTGCCATGGGGATACAAGTGCCTGAAGCTGGCCGCCTCCTGGTTGAGGGATGGCTAGAGTTTTTCGTCACCTGGAAAGGAAGGCGAGTTGCAGGGTTTGATGACCCTTGCGAGTTGGCTGTGAAACTCCTTGCCGATTCGTTTGCGATTGGCCTGGTCGAGGACGTGTGCCGTGGGGGTACTGCGGTTGATCTCGGCAGCGGCAACGGCTGGCCCGGGCTTGTGTTGAGCGCCATGAGAAGGTGCCCGCAGGTAAGCTTGCTTGACTCAAGGGAAGGTGCGTGCGACTTCCTCAGGGGTTTTGTGCGCAGCAGCGGAATTCCTGGGGTTGATGTGGTGCAGGTCAGGGCTGAAGAAGCCGGCCGTGATAAGCTATTCAGGGAAAAATACTCCCTTGCTGTGTCCAGGGCAATGGCCATGCCCGGGATTGTACTGGAACTGTGTTCAGGTTTGGTCTCAGTTGGCGGAAAAGCTGCGCTCTGGATCGGGCCCGGGCAAGAAATACCCCAAGCAGGGCCTGGTTTAGCCCTCACAGGCATGGAACTGGAAACTGAGATAGGATACACCTTGCCTTGGGGCATGGGAGACAGGGTCCTGGCAGTGTACAAGAAAGTCAAGGGTTTGGGGGACGGCTATCCCAGGAGGTATGCCGCAATAAGAAAAAAGCCCCTGGTATGACAAAAATAGGCAGGGAATAACTGGGAATCAGTCGAACAGTCACCGTGGAGGTGGTTTTTTATGTCTACGGTGGCTGCCGGCAAGTTCGAGAGCATAGAAGTACCTATCAGCGCTATAGATTTGAGGGAAGGGTCGTTCCTACCAGGGGGCGAAGAGGCAGTATCCCGTGCTGTGCTGGTTTCTCTTATAAAAGGAACCGGCCAACCTGTGTTGGTAAGGCCGTTAGGAAACAGGTACGAACTGGTGGCAGGCGATCTGGAATACTGGGTTGCCAGGGCTAGGGGTGAGGAGGTCATCACCTGCTGGGTCCAAGAAATGGACGACGTCACCGCGCTGCTAACCCGGATAGCTGAAGGTGCCAGGCGGAAAGACATTAACCCTGTGGAAGAAGCCAAACTCATATCTCGACTTGTCCACGACTACGGGATGAGCCATCAGGAAATCGCCATCAGGTGCGGCAGGAGGCAGTGCACTATTTCCAACAAGCTAAGGTTGCTCAGACTACCAGATAAGATCCTCGACGCCCTTAAATCCGGCCAGATCGGCGAAAGGCAAGCCAGAGCTTTATTGACTGTTCCCGGAGAGAGCAAACAGCTAGAACTGTTTCGCAGGTGTGTTAGAATGAAACTGACCGCAGGGCAAATGGAAGAACTATGCAAGCTGTCTTCGGGTAAAGCAACTTTGAGGGGGATGTTGCCCCCGCGGAAACACAAGTTGGTTTTCAAAGATCCCAGGATATTTCAGAACACTCTGCGGAGAATCGTAGCTGAAATGAAAAAGGCAGGACTTGATGTTGTATACAGAGAAGAAGTGAAGGAAAAATCGTGGGAGTTTAGGGTGTTGTGTCGAAAGTCGTAGCTATTGCTAACCAAAAAGGCGGAGTAGGTAAAACCACCACAGCTATTAACCTTGGAGCTTGTCTGGGTGAACTTGGCCGGACCATATTGATCGTAGACGCGGATCCGCAGGGGAATGCCACAAGCGGCCTTGGCATTGACAGGAGCAAGCTTGACTATTCTTTGTACGATTGCCTTGTCCGGGATGTGGAACCCATAGAAGCTCTCAGGGCTACAGAATACCCTGGATTGTGGCTGTTGCCTTCTTCGCTGGACCTGGCCGGGGCTGAAATCGAACTGGTCGGGATGGAGCAGAGGGAACATAGGTTGAAGAGAGTGGTCGGTAAGATAAGGGACAATTATGACTATGTGTTCATCGACTGCCCGCCGTCCCTTGGTTTGCTCACAGTCAACGCGTTGGCAGCTGCCGATTCGGTGTTGATTCCTATCCAATGCGAATACTACGCCCTGGAAGGACTGACCCAGCTCCTAAGTACTATCAAGCTGATAAGGAACAGGCTTAACTCAAGCTTGGAGCTGGAAGGCGTGCTGCTCACCATGTTCGACGGCCGCACAAACCTGGCTCTACAGGTAGCTGAAGAAGTTAAGCGGTATTTCCGCGATCAGGTGTTTTCAACCATAATCCCCAGGAACGTCAGGTTGTCTGAAGCACCGTCCCACGGTAAACCCATTACGATTTACGATAAGAGATCAAGGGGAGCAGAAGTGTACCGGGAACTTGCAGAGGAGGTGTTGCGCCGTGGCCAGGAGAGGTCTTGGAAGGGGCATTGACTCGTTGATCCCGGCAGTGCTTGAAGACCAGGGCGAAGAGATTTTGCAGGTGGATCCAAAGGACATTAGAGCTAACCCGTATCAACCCAGGCAGGTTTTTGACGACGCAGCTATTGAAGAATTAGCTGCCTCCATGGTGGAACACGGAATAATCCAACCCTTAATAGTGAGACGGTATGACGCCGGGTACCAGTTGGTTGCAGGCGAACGGCGGCTGAGGGCTGCGATGCGGGCAGGGCTGGACAAGGTACCTGTGGTGGTCAAGAGCTTGAGCGACCGGGAAGCCATGGAGCTTTCCCTGGTTGAAAACTTGCAGAGAGAAGACTTAGGGCCCCTTGAGGAAGCTGAAGCTTATAGGAGATTGTCTGAAGAGTTCGGGCTAACCCAGGAGCAGATAGCCCAACGGGTAGGAAAGAGCAGGTCTGACATTGCTAACACTCTACGGTTGCTGAGGCTGGAGCCTGAAGTCAAACAACTGATTAACGAAGGGAAGATATCAGGCGGACATGGCCGTGCGCTCGTTGGCCTTCCAAGAGAGCAGCAGCTATCAATTGCCAGGAGCATAGTCGAAAGAGGGCTTTCTGTGAGAAGCACTGAGGAGACTGTTGCATCCAAGGTGGCCAACAAGAAACCCAGACAGAAGAAGTCACAAGCCATGCGCATCAGAGAAGCTGAAGAGCTCCTTGCAGCTGCCCTTGGCAGCCCGGTTGTGGTGAAAAGGCAGGGTACAAAAGGCACGATTAGCATTAGTTTTTTTGGGCCTGAAGATCTAGAACGGTTGATTGAGGTCATAAGCGGGAACAATCCAAGATCCCAGCCATGATGTTTCACGTGAAACATTGGGTAACATAGGAGGAACCGTAATAATGGCAGAACCCCTAAGGCCGGTATGGGCTGAAGTAAACCTTGGCAACTTCAAGAAGAATTTGCATGCAGTGAGGGAACTTGTATCGCCACAGGCACAAGTCCTGGCTGTGGTCAAAGCCAACGCCTATGGTATCGGAGCGGTGCCTGCCTCCAAAGCTGCCATGGAGGTGCCAGGCGTAGTAGGCCTGGCTGTAGCTACGCCGGAAGAAGCGGTAGAACTCAGGGAAGCAGGCTTGAGCGATATGATCCTGGTGCTCGGCCCTGTCACAAGTGATGCCGCCCGGGTGCTGGCGCAACTCGGGATTTCAATCACTGTGACTTCCGTTGCAGGAGTGCTTGACGCAGAGCTGGCAGGCCAAGCCGCAGGTAAGAAGAGCAAGATCCACATTAAAGTTGAAACCGGAATGGGAAGAGTAGGGTTCCTTCCCGGTGAAGACTTGGGACAAGTTCTTGAACTTATATCAAGATCCAGCCACATTGAAGTAGAAGGAGTGTTTTCTCACTTCTCAGCTGCCGATACTGACCCGGAATACACCGGTTTGCAGCTTAGGAACTTTGAGAACGCACGTAAGCAGGTAGAAGCGGCGGGTATCAAGCCGCGCTTCGTCCACCTGTCAAATTCAGCGGCAATCCTGGACTTGCCTGAGGCACATTTCGATTTGGTGCGCCCGGGAATCATGATTTACGGATGCTACCCGCATCCTTCCCTGGCAGACAAGGCACAACTGTATCCGGTGGTTTCGCTCAAGGCACGGATATCCCATGTGAAGCGTGTCGGGCCGGGGGCCTCCATCGGCTACGGCAGGACCTACACAATCTCACAGCCGGCGGAAATAGCCACAATCCCCATTGGTTATGCAGACGGGTATCCCAGGTCGCTATCGAACAAAGCTTCGGTCCTGATAAGGGGCAGGAGATATCCCATAGCGGGCAGGATATGCATGGACCAGTCAATGATCGATATTACAGGAGAACCGGGAATAACCCCAGGCGAAGTGGTTACTCTTATCGGCACTGACGGAGATGAAACCATAACCCTGGACGAGATAGCGGAGCTCGCAGGCACCATTTCACACGAAATCCTCACAGGGATGAGTTCAAGGGTGCCCCGCATTTACATTGAATGATAGGATCTGACTTGTGCTGTCGCACTTAGGCGGGACACAAAACTCTCACCTGGAAAGATCCTGGCAGGATTACCGTGAGAAACGTCGAATGTTATACCGATGGTGTCGCTTTATCCCTTTGGCACCGCGATCTTGGCGGAACAGATCAAAGGGTACATATCTTGGAGAAGTCTCGGAGGAGTTTCACGTTTGTTAGCGAACATTTTTGGCGGGGAATCAAGACCTGGTAGGAAACCAGCTATCAGCAGCCGTGAGCGCAGGTTTACCTTCTTGGTGGTCTACTCACACGGCAAGACACATAGGATGAGCCTGAGTCTGACTACGCTCATGTCTGTGCTCACTTTGGCTTGCATTTCTCTGGTTGCGCTTGGAGCATTTGTGAACTCATATATTCAAACCTCCAGGGAAAATGAAGAACTCAACTATCTCTATGACGTAGCCGGCATCCAGGAGATGCAAATCCAGCATCTTCAAGAACGTATCAGGGACATGGCAGAAAGGCTGCGCCAGGCCGAACTGGTTGAGAGTGAGACCAGGACCATGCTTCTTGAAGAGGGCCTGATTCAAGAAGGCGCTTCAGAGATGGCAGTTACGGTTGCAGCCAGGCAGGTCATGGCAGAGACTACGTCCCGATCCGGCAGGAGCATCAACAGAATCCCACCCCGCGATATTGCTTTGGTCCTAGAGTCTTTGGGACAAGCAGCTTTTGACTTGGACGGTGAGATTGCCTCACTGGAGCAACGCCTGGCAGACCTCCGTGGAAAGGCTGAAAAGGCTGTGGCATTTTCCAGGGCGCGGCCTAGCATATGGCCTGTATACGGCAATATTACCTCTATCTACGGATGGAGGAGGCATCCAATCACAGGCAGGCAGCAATTCCATGAGGGGCTCGATATTGGTGCCTCGTACCGTACACCTATACGGGCTACCGCCGACGGAACAGTAAAGTTTGCTGGGTATCAAGCGGGCTATGGCTGGTCTGTGAGGATAAGCCATGGATACGGGTTTGAAACCGTGTATTGCCATTGCAGTTCCGTGAGCGTTACCGCAGGACAAAAAGTCGAGCGCGGGGATGTTATAGCCTACGTCGGTTCCTCAGGCACATCCACAGGGCCCCACCTGCACTACGAAGTTTTGAAAGACGGAAAAAAACAAAATCCTATGGACTATCTTCCTAAGTGAACCTGGGAGGCATACATCCATGTTTAGGTCTAAAGAACCTGTTAGCCGGGGCGGCGCCTTTGAGAGCCTGCTCGGCAAAGGCATTGAGATCCAAGGCACCCTGGCATCAAAAGGCAGTCTGAGAGTAGACGGGAAGCTTCAGGGTAAACTCTACTCTGATTGCGATATTATGATTGGACATGGCGCGGTTGTAAAAGCTGATATAGACGCGGCTAACGTGACTATCGCCGGAGACGTTGTCGGCAACGTAAAGTGTACCGGCCGGCTGGAACTCTTGTCTTCAGGCAAGCTGAGGGGTGACATTACTGTCGGCAGCCTGGTCATATCAGAAGGCGCTGTGTTTTCAGGGGTGGCAGAGATGACCAAGCCTATGGAAATCAAGGGAAAGGTGGCCCCTGACAAGCAGAGGGAGAATTGATGTTCAAAGACAGGCAACATGCCGGACAGGAACTTGCCAGACTCTTGAAACCCCTAGAACTCAAAAGGCCACTTGTACTCGCCATCCCAAGAGGAGGTGTGGTGGTCGGGCAGCAGGTGGCCTTTGAATTGAAGGCAGATTTGGATATCGTGATTGCCAAGAAGATAGGAGCCCCCTTCAACCAGGAATTTGCAGTAGCAGCAGTAGATCAGGACGGCCACGTAACCCTCCCACCCGGAGGCAGCATGTACGCCTCCCATGACTACATACAGAGCCGCGCAGTAGAGGTAAGTGAGAAAATAGCTGAGCAGCTCGCTGATTTCCGCCAAGGCCGTAAAGCCATGAAGATCAAGGGCAGGGACGTTGTGGTGGTAGATGACGGCTTGGCCACAGGTCTTACGGCCCTTGCCGCCGTCAAGTATGTACGCCGCCTTAACCCTGAAACCTTGGTGCTTGCAGTGCCGGTTTCCCCGCAAGAAACCCTGCATACCCTTGGTGAGTATGTTGACCAAGTGGTATGTCCACTTACCCCTTTCCCCTTCTACGCAGTAGGGCAATGGTATGCCGTATTTGATCAGGTTACAGACGAGACTGTGCGCCACATCCTTGCCACAGCCCGATCCCGCTAAAGTCCCTCCAGGTATTATTTGACGCCTTCCTGTGCATATTTTCCTAACAGGGGTACATATGTCACAGGTGTGCTTTTCCATTCCAATATCAAAGCCAGACCCGGGCAGGCGGGTAGCTGTGGCGCTGCAGTCGGTTTTGTCCAGCTTGAAACCAGGTCCGACCTCAGCGCCTACAGTGCTTTGCGTGGGCAGCGACAGGGCAACAGGGGACAGCTTAGGCCCACTGGTTGGAAGCATGCTCAGTTGGAACGGCTTTTCAGGCATGGTGTTTGGCACCTTGGAGCAACCTGTGCACGCAGCCAACTTGGAACAAACCCTCATGCTCCTGGACGGCCGCTGCACCACAATCCTGGGCGTCGACGCATGCCTGGGGACCAAGAAAGAAGTGGGCACGATTATAGTCAGCAAGGGCCCCCTCAGGCCTGGACTTGGCGTAAATAAGGAACTGCCCCCAGTGGGTCACCTGCATATTGCAGGAGTGGTCAACATAGGCGGGTTTATGGAGCACCTGGTGTTGCAGAGCACCAGGCTGAACCTGGTAGTCAAGATGGCCCAGGCAATAGCATGGGGCATTATCCTTGCTGCAAAGTGTCTAGAGGATCCATGCCCTGGCACAAATCCTGGGCCACTGCATCCAGAAAACGGCGCTATTCGACCGGCCCTAACGACCGCCGGACTTCCGCTACAACTTCTTCCGGTGTCCGGCCGGCAGCGGTGATAACAGGCGAACGCCTTGAGTCATGTATTCCGAGGAAATCGCGATCCATCCCTGAAACTACTACTGCCTGGGCTCCGGACCGGTGCACTTCGTCTGGTTCCTTGACTTCCACCACAAGAAATCCTGCGGTTTTGAGCGCTTGTTGGAAAGGCCTGAGGCCTTCTTCCACTGCAATCTTGGTCAACCGCAACACCTCCTTATCACATACTCTTCACATGGGCCCTGAGCCCTATACACACATTAGACCCGGGAGTACCTGAAAGCTTGGAAGGAACCACGGTAGGTCTCCTAGAATCTTTTGGCAACAGGAATGGGGAGTGAGTTCAGTGGGCTTAAGCCTGGAAACGAGGGTTGCGCGGATGGTCAAACGCGGCCAGTATGCCCAAGCGGCAACGATGCTTACCGCCAGCATAGGCTCTGCCGGCAAGGGGTCTGTTGCCAGGCAAAATCTGCTGGCCGTGTGTAAGGCCAGAATGGGCCGGCTAAGTGACGCGAAGCTAATCTTGCTGCAGCTGGAGCTTGAGCGTCCCGGGAACCCCAGGGTGCTTAACAACCTGGGAAACGTGGCACTCCTTGAAGATGATGCCCGGACTGCAGTCAAATTGTACAAAGAAGCAGCGAGGCTAAGCCCCTGGGCGCCAGAACCAAAGTTCAACATGTTCTTGGCTTACCGCCGGCTAGGGGAAATCGAGAACTCCCTCTATTCATATCACGAGTTTGTTCTGACTAAGCGAATAAGTCTCCTGGGCAAGGCGCTGGCATTCGCAGCCCTGATGGCAGCTGTTACAGCGCTTCTCCGCGCCTTGCTTTAGCCGATGTAGGGGCTTGGGTATGAGTCTAAGTTTTCCCACTGTGAGAAAAGCAAAGCATGACGGGACGCTTCCAGAATGGGAGCCTGAGCGTCAACAGCGGAAACGCATTTCCCGGAAACATGTGATGTTTGCAGCCTGCGCCATGATCGTGGGAATAGCGCTGTCCCTGCTACACATGATCCAAACAGGCACAACACGCCCAAAGGTCATTGCGTCAGTACCAGGCGGCGAACTAAGGGCAAGCTGCGACTCAGGTTTTGTGATAGCCAGGGACGGCAGTTTGATCTTTCTGGATACAGACGGCATTACAGGCCCTCTACCCGGAGACTATGAGACGGTTATCAATTCAGGCGCTTGGCTAGTCGGACTGGAGCCTCCTTTTATGCACCTAATCCGCCCGGACCTTCCCGGCTCCCAGGTGCTCACCGTACGGTTGGCGCCAGGCGAGAGGCCTGTGCCAGTGTTACAAGGAGATGCGGTGATAACCTACCGGCCGCAACAGGATATCAAGTTTGGCGAGCCCTGGTACCTGCGGGCGGTTTCAGGTGAAGGTGCGGTAATGTGGGACAGGCAGCTTCCATACGCTCCTCTCTTCGGGACATCAGACGGGCGCCACCTGGTTATGGCAGCTGTGGATATTTCAGGCGGGGGAACACCCTGGGCGCTGTGTGTGTCAATCAATACAGGAGAACTCATGTGGCAGCAACCCCTTGGGCCCGGCGCATGGCGCTACCTGGCAATCAGTCCTGACGGAAATGTCAGGGCTGTGCTTGATTCGTGTGCGTACTGCCTCACGGCTGACGGCCAGGTGGCATGGGCATACCGTCCTGCAGGAATGATAGCGTCTGCCGCGGAACACTCAGGTATCCTTGCTGTATCGGTATCCAACGAGCCAAGCGGGGCAAGAACCGGGCTGTTTGGAAATGCCCAGGTGATGGCACTTAGCAAAGATGGGGAGGTACTGTGGGAAATGAAAACCACGGAAGCGCTCCCCAGGCTGTTTGTATCGGCAGGCCGCCTGATCGTGCTCGAAGCAGGGAAGGTGCTGTGTGTACAACCGGATACAGGAGATGTATTTTTTTGGGCCAAGGTGGATGGATATCCCATAACATGTGCAAAAGATGTTATCCTTGTATACAAAGACGACGGCTTTGCCCTTGTTGACCCTGGAATTTCTAGTCCGTAAGGTGATGCGGCGTGGTGTCCAATACCAGTCGGGGTGTGATAGTGACCCTGGTATCCGCTTTCGTCTTAGAAAAGGCGTTGGAACCTCTCAAGGGCCCGTTTTGGTTCGTTGGAGTATTCCTGGGAGTTTACATAATTGCGGTGTTCTGCTTTCGAAGCAATAACGTACAACTTACGGCGTACTTCGAGGATGCGCTTTTCAAGCTGGCGGTGTGCATCGGTCTTGGATTACTGGCTTGGTACGCAGACGGGCAGATTTCAATGTACACAGGGAAACACGGCAGCCCTGGGATCCCAGCAGTTATATTTGCATTGGTAGACAGGCTAACCACAGAAGCGCATTAGTCCTGCCGGAGGAGGGATGTTCTTGGACTTGAACTTGAACTACGCAGACCTTGCCATAGGAGTCATGCTTGCCCTTGGCTTCATCAGAGGTTTTCTGGCCGGTTTTTGGGCATCGGTACTGAACCTTGCAGGCACATTCGCAAGCTTCATAGGCGCCTACTTCCTCACAGCACCAGCTGTAAACTACCTGGAGAGAGCAAGCGGTTGGGTTACCCGTGTTACAGCATGGTGGGACGACATTTTCCTACTCATCCCAAACTATTCGAAAGCCTACGATCCCAATGCCGTAGCTGACTTTTTCGCGGGCATTGACTCAACTCCATGGCTCAGGCCGATTTCAGCCCTTATCAAAGATCGTTTCCTGGAAATCGAGGCCACTGCAGGGCCCGGCGCAAGCTGGGGGTCCATCCTGTCTTCCTTAATGGCGCAGATTCTAGTGTCAGGTGTGGTGTTTTTCATTCTCCTGACTGTGCTCAGGTTCGCCTGGTCCCTGTTTTCCAGGACCATTGCGTTTGCCACTGCATTGTCGCTCACCCAAAGGATACTTGGGGGGCTGCTTCAAACAGGCCTCTCCCTCGTATGGTTGTCCCTGGTTATAGGGGCACTCTATCCTCTGGTGGGGCTGGAGATTCTAGGGCCAGTAAGGGACGTAGTAGCGTCGTCGCACCTTGTTGAGATACTCTTAGGCATATATCAAGCGTTGATTCCAGCTGTGCTGTTAAAGATTAGTCCGTAATGGTGATGGGTAAGGAGGTCCGGTAGCATGCTCTTAAACCCTCCACTCAGGGCGGGGGATGTGGTACAGCTCAAAAAGCGCCATGCATGCGGCAATGACCTGTGGAAAGTGCTGTTTGCAGGCGCAGATGTGAGGCTCAAATGCGAGCTATGCGGCCGGGTAATCTTCATTGACAGGGGTAAGTTTGCATCGAGGTTCAAGAAACGGATTGAGATAGCAGAAGATGGAAACTAACCGCGGCGGCCCTTGAGCTTGGAGATACAGAAGGCTATAATATTCCTTGCGCCGGTGAGGCGCCGGTTGAGCGACGCGGAGCCAAGTCTCCGGTTACTCCCGCCCCGGAAGGGGCCGCAAAAGTCCATGGGAGGAGGTATAGAGTGATGCGTACTTATGAACTGCTGATCCTTGTGCGTCCCGATTACGACGATGAGAAGATTACTTCTGTCATTGCCAGGTACACGGACGTCATAACCAATTTGCAAGGTTCAGTCACCACCGCTGAAAAATGGGCCAAACGCAGGCTCGCTTACGAGATCGACCGTGTAAGGGAAGGAATCTACCTCATTATTGTCTTCAAGGGCACTGCACAGTTGGCAGACGAATTGGACCGCCTGCTGAAGATCGACCAAGAAGTTATGAGGCACATGATTTGCAGGATCGATCACATTGAAGAAGTGGAGCAGAAGTTCAGGCAGAAAAGGACGCGTGGCCAGGAACGCAGGCGTGAGCCGGATGCAAAAGGCCAGGCAGCCCCTGAATCTGCCGTCGTGAGCGACGATACCGGCAACGAAGGTTCAAACGGGAATTAGGTTGGGTCAAGAAAGTGTTTTGGAGGGGAGATAGTGCTCAACCGGATAGTGTTAATAGGAAGACTAACCAGGCAACCGGAACTCAGGATAACCCCCAGCGGGGTGTCTGTTACCACCATAACCCTGGCAGTCGACCGCAGGCCAACCCAAACCGGCCAGAAAGAGACAGATTTCATCGATGTGGTACTGTTTGGGAAACTAGCCGAGGTCACTTGCAGGTACATGGACAAGGGGCGGTTGGTAGCAGTTGAAGGAAGGCTCCAGAGCCGCAGCTATGAAACAAAAGACGGCCAGCGGCGCAGGGTCTGGGAAGTTGTTGCCGACCTAATCCAGTTCCTTGACAGACCCAGGAATCAGGAACAGGTGCCTTCTGATGTTGTCAGCGGGTCCGGGCCTGATGACGAGGACATACCGACATTCACAGAGTGATAAAGATCCCAAGCTTTTGTTGTTGAAGGGGGTTTATGGGTGCGAAGAGACGGGCGTAGATCGCGCAGGCGCGTTTGCAATTTCTGCGCAGACGGTATCGCATATATTGACTACAAAGATACAAATAGGATGCGCAGGTACATTACAGAGCGGGGCAAGATTTTGCCCAGGAGAATCACCGGTAACTGTGCCAGGCACCAGCGCATGCTTACAAAGGCGATTAAGAGAGCAAGGGTAATGGCACTCATGCCATACACTATCGAGTAAAGAGAAGCGTCAGGCCGGGTGATTCCACATTGCCTGGCCTGACGTTTGAACATCTTATTTGGGGGGCATCAGTTGACCCGGTACAATACGAGAGCTCTGGTGGAAAGCGCACTTCTGGCCGTTATCGGAATGGTGCTGGTGTTGCTCGGGCAGTACGTACCGTTCCTGGGCATCGCCGCCTTGTTTCTGTGGCCTTTGCCGTCAGCTCTTGTAGTCCTCCGCCACGGCATGCGCTGGGGAGTAATGGCGTCTATCATCACAGCGCTGTGCCTATCGTTGTTCATGAATTGGATAACCGCTTTGAGCCTTTGGGTTTTGTTCGGCCTTACAGGGCTCACCTTTGGTTATGCAGTGCTCAAGCAGTTTTCCCCTGCCAAGATCATAGTAGTCACAAGCGCCGCTTTTCTTATGGGAATTCTCAGCGAATTCTTGTTAGCTTATCTCTTGACAGGGTCACCCGTGAGATACCTTGATGAAATGCTCAGGGCAATGCAAGCTTCAGCCGGGCTTACAGAGAAGGCCTTAGGCCCGAGCCCGTTTACAGATATGTTCAAAGATTTTGACCTATTGAAAGATCAAATACTTAAGGTGTTGCCGTTTACCTTGGTTTTTTCGGCGATGCTACAATCTTACATAAACTTTGAAGTATTAAGGCGGGTCTTGGACAGGTTTGGCCATCACCTTGACCCGCTCCCACCGTTTTCCAGGCGGATTTTCCCTGAATATATTGCCCATGGAGCTATCATCAGCTACACGGCAGCTGTATTAGGGATACGCTACAAGCTGCCTGTTGTTGAGCAGGTTGGCCAGAACATATTCGCCGGCGTGTCATTCTTGTTGTTGATCGAAACAGCTTCAGTGGTTTCATACTACATATCACGGCAGGGATTGCCGAAGGTCTTCTCGGTGCTTACAGTCTTCTACATTGTTGCCAATCCTGTTCTTAACGTGTTGGCGGTGTTTTTTGGTATGATAGATATACTTTTCGATTTCCGCCGTTTGAGATATGGTTACCTGAATGATATGTGACCGCAACGGTACTTGACCGCAAAATATTGCCTTGGAATTGCAGCCAAAGGCTGAGAAACAGGGCAGCCGCTTCGCGGCGGCGCTGTGGGGAAGGAGGAACAAAGATGGACGTCGTTCTCAAACAAGACGTGGCCGGCCTGGGGGAAGCCGGGGATTTGGTGAGGGTTAAAGACGGCTATGCCCGCAACTACCTCATCCCAAGGGGACTAGCGGTACCCGCCACTGATGGCGCGCTAAAGCAGAGGCGGACCTTGAAAGATGCCCAACTAAAGAAGGAAGAAAGGCTTAAGGCTGAAGCCGAAAGGAACGCTGAAAAACTTAGGGGAAAAACACTGGTATTTCATGCGAAAACAGGGAACGGCAGGATTTTCGGCTCTATAACTTCACAGGATATCGCCAAAAAGATAGGGTCTGCCTTCAAAATTCAAGTAGACAAAAGAAAAGTGTTGCTCTCTGAAAACCTAAAAGAACTGGGTGCCCACATGGTACAGATCCAACTCCATCCTGAAGTGAGGGTTGAAGTTACCGTTGAGATACGACCGGAAGGAGGCAAATAGGGTGGCCCGGAAAGCTGAGAGTCTCATGGGAGTAAACAGTGAAGATTCGCTGAAAAAGCGCGTCGGCGCTATGTTCAATTTTCTTGCGTCTGTGTACGGGCCTGAAGGGCTTGTGCTCAAAGCCGGCAAGCTCGGGGCTCTCAAGGGGATGAAATCCCAGGACCTCCTCCAACAAGTGGTTGCGCTCCAAAAGGTTGTTTACGAGGATCCTACAATCGGGGCTTATCCTTCGCTAGACGAGATTCCGGGCATTCTTGATGAATGCCAGGAAGAGATTGCGGAACACATTGCACGCCATTCAATTGAGCAGGAAATCGAAGATCTGGTCACCAGGAAAATGCAGGAGAAGCATGAAGAATACCTGAGAGAGATTAAGAAGGAGATTCTCCTGGACAACAGCAGCCCTGAAACAGAGCAGACACAAGAGAAACTCAAGAACCTCTTGAAACTGGAACAACGTTCCCTTTCCAAGTCAGCCTTGACGATTCTAAGGCCAAGGTCGCTTAAGCAGATAATAGGGCAGGACAGGGCAATAGAAGCGCTGCTTGCAAAGATAGCCAGCCCGTATCCCCAGCACGTTATCTTGTACGGGCCGCCAGGGGTGGGCAAGACTTCTGCCGCAAGGCTTGTGCTTCAAGAGGCTAAGAGAATGCCGTTTTCGCCCTTTGCCAAGAATGCTCCTTTCATAGAGACTGATGGTGCTACCTTGCGCTGGGATCCGAGGGAAATAACAAACCCGCTTCTAGGGTCTGTGCACGATCCAATTTACCAAGGCGCCAAGCAGGACTTTGCCGACGGAGGCGTGCCTGAACCCAAGCTGGGGCTAGTCACTGCGGCAACCGGCGGGATCCTTTTCATAGACGAGATAGGCGAAATGGACCCAATCCTTCAAAACAAGTTGCTCAAAGTGCTTGAGGACAAGAGGGTGTTTTTCGACTCGTCGTACTACGATCCTGATGACCCAAGGGTGCCTGAGTACGTGAGGCGTTTGTTCAGCCACGGGGCACCGGCAGACTTTGTGCTGGTTGCCGCAACTACCAGGGATCCTGAGGAAATCAGCCCTGCCCTCAGGTCAAGGTGTGCCGAAGTGTTTTTTGACGCGCTTACTCCCGATCATATAGTAGACATAGTGAAAGGTGCTGCAAGAAGGCTCAGGGCCAAAACTAGCCGTGAAGCTTCTCAGCTCATTGCAGACCATACCATTGAAGCCAGGAGGGCTGTGGGGCTGCTGGCTGATGCTTATGCAGTGGCGCTTCACAAGGCAGGCGGATTCCCTGAGCGGGGCTTCCTTTCCATTTCAGCCACAGATGTAGAGTCTGTGATCGAGTCAGGCAGGGTTCAGCCAAGCATAACCGCAAAGGCAAGCGGCACCCTTGAGACAGGCAAGGTTTTCGGCCTTGGGGTGCTCGGCTATCTTGGCTCAGTTATCGAGATTGAGACTGTGACCTTCCCTGCCAGGCAACAGGGCAAAGGTACGATGAGAATGAATGAGACGGCAGGCTCCATGGTTAAAGATTCACTGTTTAATGCCGCATCTGCGTTGCGGAAGTGTTTTGACATAGACCTCTACAATTGGGATATTCACGTAAATATAATCGGGGGTGCAAGGATAGACGGACCTTCAGCAGGATTAGCCATAACCCTGGCGGTATTTTCAGCAATAACGGGCTTGCCCATCCGCCAGGATGTGGCAGTTACCGGCGAGGTGTCCCTTACGGGACAGATAAAGCCTATTGGCGGGGTGTACGAAAAGATTTACGGCGCAAAGCAAGCAGGGATGAAATCGATTGTTGTACCTTACGATAACTCCCGGGGGATAAAGCAGGTCCGGGGGATAGAGGTCGTGTATGCAAGAGACCTCAAAGATGCCCTTGACCACATATGCCCAGGCTGGAGAGAGTCGTATTCTTGCGCCTAAATACGGGGAGGAATTAGCTTGTCTCAGGCGCCACAAAGGGTACCGCCTCAGAACATAGAGGCGGAAGAAGCTGTCATAGGTTCCATGCTGATAGAGCAAAGCGCTGTAATCCTGGCCCTTGAGATGCTCACGCCCGACGATTTCTACAAAGAAGACCACAGGATCATTTTCAGGGCTATGGCTGAAATCGCCAACAGGCTGGACCCTGTTGATCTGGTCACTGTATCAGATACTTTAAGGGCTCAAGGTGATTTGGACAGAATTGGCGGGGCTGCAGAGCTGGCAAGGCTGGCCAATTTCGTGCCTACGGCAGCCAACGTTGAGCATTATGCGAGAATCGTTGCAGAAAAAGCGACCTTAAGGCGGCTGATTGGGGCTGCCACCCAGATTGCAGCCACGGCATACAACTCCCAGCATGATGTTGATGAGATCCTTGACATGGCCGAGGAGAGCATCTTCAAAGTTTCCCGGGGGCGGGGCCAGCAAGGATACGTACAACTCAAAGACGTGTTGGTTGAAACAATGGAGAAGCTGGAGTACCTTGCTTCCAACAGGGGCGATGTGATCGGTCTCGCAAGCGGCCTTAGCGACCTTGATTCGCTCACTCTAGGTTTCCAGCCGTCTGACCTGATAATCCTTGCAGCCCGCCCTTCAGTAGGGAAGACCTCCCTGGGGCTCAATATTGCAAGGAATGCAGCGATAAAGGGCGGGTGTACCGTGGTGGTTTTCAGCCTGGAGATGTCTAGGGAGCAGGTAGCTCAGAGGCTTTTGTGCTCAGAGTCGGCCATCAACAGCCAGAAGCTCCGCAGCGGCTTCATAAGCAGCGACGATGAGTGGCGCAGGCTGTCGATTGCCCTGGGCAGGCTCGGTGAAGCCAAGATTTTTATCGATGATACCCCTGGGATTTCAGTCATGGAGCTAAGGGCTAAGGCCCGGCGCGTCAAAGCTGAACACGGGCTTGGCTTGATCGTTATCGACTACCTGCAACTCATGAGAGGCAGGAAGCTTGAAAACAGGCAGCAAGAGATCTCAGAGATATCCAGATCGCTGAAAGGTCTTGCGCGGGAACTTGATGTACCTGTTATCGCCATGTCCCAGCTGTCAAGGGCTGTGGAACAGCGGCAGGACAGGAGGCCCATGTTGTCTGACCTCAGGGAATCAGGGGCTATCGAGCAGGATGCAGACGTAGTGATGTTTTTGTACACAGATCCGGAACTTGAACAGAACAACGCCATCGAACTCATCATCGCCAAACAGCGCAACGGCCCTACAGCGTCGATCAAGCTGTTCTTCTCGCGCGAGGTTTGCCGGTTCGGCGATCTTGACGTGATACACACTCCCGGGGCAACAGGAGCATAATAGACTCAGGTTGCCGGCACCTGACTCACGGGTATGCCATATGTATAAGGTGTTCCAAATGTATAGGAGGTTGGCCTTTGACCGTATGGGATGTGATCATCATAGGTGCAGGGCCTGCAGGGATTTTTGCGGCTTTGGAGCTGTCCAGGAAAGCCCCTGGGCTGTCAGTGTTAATCCTGGACAAAGGGCATGACCTGGAAAAGCGTAAATGCCCTGGGCGCGGCATAATCGGCGGTTGCCTCAACTGCGACCTGTGTTCAATCACCTCAGGATGGGGCGGAGCAGGGGCTTTCAGTGACGGTAAACTCACACTGACCAACCGGTTCGGCGGATTTTTGCACCAATACCTCTCACAGGGCCAGCTCATGGACCTCATACAGTACATGGATGGCATCTGGCTGGAATTCGGGGCCACAGACAGGATATTCGGCACTGAGAAACCTGCGATACAAGAACTCGTACGCAGGGCAGCTACTGCCGGCCTGGAACTGATACCTGCGCCTATCAGGCATTTGGGCAGCGATAACAGCCCGAGGATTCTCAAGAACATGTACGCGTACCTCAAGCCGCGGGTTGAGATCAGGATGCTGTCTGAAGTGAAAGAGATCATTGTTCGCGACAACAAGGTGCAAGGGGTGCTTATGGCAGACGGCAGCGAGGAAAGTTGCCGCTACCTGATAGCAGCTCCCGGGCGCGAGGGCTCATCGTGGTTTTCCCAGGAAGCCATGCGGCTGGGGCTTACCCAGGAGATAAACCCGGTGGATATCGGCGTAAGGGTTGAGATACCTGCTGTGGTAGCTGATGACATAACCGAAAAAGTGTGGGAACCTAAGATCCATTACTACTCCCGGGCATTTGATGACCTGATCAGGACGTTTTGCGTCTGCCCAAGGGGCGAGGTAGTGGTTGAGAACACAGGAGGGGTCACCACTGTCAACGGGCACTCGTGGAGTGGTTACACTACAGAAAACACCAACTTCGCGCTCTTGGTTTCCAAGACGTTTACCCAGCCTTTCAGAAAACCCATAAGTTACGGCAAGTATATCGCCAGCCTTGCCAATATGCTCGGTGGAGGGGCTATCGTCCAGAGGCTTGGAGACCTGTGGGAAGGGCGGAGGTCAACTGAGAAGCGCCTGGCCAAGAGTATGGTTGAACCAACCCTCAAAGACGCAACTCCCGGCGACCTCACCCTGGTACTGCCGTACAGGTACATCCAGAATATCCTTGAGATGCTTGAGGCGCTCAACAACCTTATGCCGGGCATATGGGCGAAACACACCTTGCTCTACGGGGTAGAAGTGAAATTCTACTCTGCCAGGGTAAAAGTGTCAGAGGATATGAGTACGGAAATAGAAGGTTTATACGCTATAGGCGACGGTGCAGGGATAACCAGGAGCTTGGCCCAGGCATCTGTTTCAGGCGTGATCGCAGCAGATTCGATACTGGCCAAGGAATAGCATCTCTTGCGTTAACCTTGCGTTATCATACAGTTACAGTGGCGCGACCTCGTTGATTTTGGGTGTCAGATGTGATAATATTTGCATCCGGAAGCCGGATATGAGGTGCCCGGCTTTTTGTATCCGGTGGAGGGGTGGCAGAGCGGTTGAATGCGGCGGTCTTGAAAACCGTTGAGGGTTCACGCCCTCCGTGGGTTCGAATCCCACCCCCTCCGCCACTAGCATGAAACATCAAGACATGTTAATATATCTGTGCGGCAAATGCCGTAAGTGCAATGCGGTAAATTGCGGAGAGGTCGCCTAGAGGCCGAGGGCGACGGTTTGCTAAACCGTTAAGGGGGCACACCCCTTCGAGGGTTCGAATCCCTCCCTCTCCGCCATC
>DUQH01000112.1 GCA_012837895.1 Candidatus Fermentithermobacillaceae bacterium
AATTATATTAAAGGATATATGTATGTAGGAAATAGGAATATAAATTGAATATTTTTATTTCACTTTTATGACCAATTTCAATAAACTAATAAAAAAATCAGAAATGCTTAAAAAATTTCAAAAAAAGCTTTCAGCAAGTTTTATTGCAATTTTAATTGTAGTAGCTTGGGTTGCTACAAGTTGTAGCCAAGATGGAGGATATGAGGGACCAAAGCCTGCTGTACCCACCGATCCTTCAAAGCCGATTACTTTCACTGATTTCTTTCCAAAAGAGGGAGCTGTACGTACTTTGGTATTCATTGAAGGGGATAATTTTGGTACAGATGTTTCGAAAATTGAAGTATCCATTGGAGGAATACCGGCTCCTGTTATTGGCTCCTCGGGTACGAAAATCTGTGTAATGGCACCCCGACGCTGTAGTAGGGGAGATGTAGTTGTTACGATTATGGATGAGAATGGTAAAGTTGTAAAAGATCACCATTTTGAAGATCTGTTTACACTTCAGGAGGCTTTGCTAGTTAATACATTAACAGGCAAAGTGGACCCGCAAACCAATACTTCCAGCATCATTGACGGTTCATTTGAAGAAGCTGAATTTCAACATCCCTGGTGGTTGGAATTCGACAAAGACGAAGAAGGAAATAAGATTATCTATTGTATAGATGAAGAGGGTATGGTTGCACTTCGGAAAATTAATCTAACAACGAGAGAGGTCTCAACTGTATTTACGAAGGGGCAAGCCGGTGTTCAAAATGTAAAATCGATGCTGTTCGACACACCAACGAGAGATACCCTCTTTTTTGTAGATGATAATGGACGTGGAAACTGGAACGACAGGCATCAAATGCCAAATATGCATTACGCCCTTCGTAAAGAAGGGTTCCGAAAAGTGTATCCTTATTTGTACGGACAATGCTCTTATTCTGCTGTATCCATGAGCGACGGTACACTTTTCTACAACACATGGGAATCTTCACAAGTGTATAAAGCCCGCGTAATTTTTGACGAAGCCAGCCAAATGTGGGATGGGAAAGCGTTGTTTAGTGTAAGAGCCAATGCTAGCGATCATATCTTTATGTTCAGGCATCCGGATGATCTTTATGTGTATATGACCGGATTCAACGGAGTGTATAAATGTGCTTACGATAAAAGAACGAAAGAACTGGTTTCGTCTGTACTCCATGTGGGAGATATAGGTGGAGGATCGGGATATGTCGATGCTCCTGGAAGTTCTGCTCGGTTTAACCGTCCACGTCAAGGGGTTTTTGTGAAAAATCCTGAGTATGTAGCACAAGGGAAAATTGACGTATATGATTTCTATCTGTGTGATCATAATAACAATGCTATTCGAAAGGTTACACCTGATGGTGAAGTTAGCACATTTGCCGGACGTGGGAGCGTAGGAACCGATGGAAAAGTGTGGGGTTGGATTGATGGGGAGGCTCGTGAAACAGCTCGTTTCAGAGAACCTTGTGGTATTTGTTATGACGAGGAAGAAGAAATTTTTTATGTGGCAGACCGCGAGAACAAACGTATACGTACTATTTCTGTAGAATAAGTCTAATGTAATTGAATAAATCATAAGGATAAAAACACGAAAAAAATGAAAAAATATATTCTATCTGTTTTATGTATAGTTATGTATGTAATAAGCATATCTGCTCAAAAGA
>DUQH01000141.1 GCA_012837895.1 Candidatus Fermentithermobacillaceae bacterium
GTAGAACAGTACTTCCAGAAGAGAAACAAAAGACTTGGCTTGATTCTTCAGCAGTACCAAAACTGAGAAGTGGCGGAGGACGCCGTCACATCTTAAACAAAGAGGGTGACATTTTCACTGTCCAAATGAGTATGCTTGGGGGTGACAAAATCACTGTCCGTTGACATAGAATTCATCTGGCCTCCATGGTAGAATTCACCACAGCCCGTCCTGATTTGTCACACGGCGCCCATGCTCTAATAACCGCCCGTGGCTCGTCACCGTCGGTTTTGATGTCCAGGTCATACATTCATTCATAAACAAGAAGGATTCAGCATCTTAAGCATCGAATATCAATTAGATGCTACATCCGCATCTCTTTTGGGCAGTAATTTTCCAAGCCTCCCAGCTGGAAGCAAATGTCCAAACAGAACGCAGGGCGGCGGTGTATCCAAACCTTACGGGGTTTTGAGCTATCAATCGAATACGGTATAAGCAGCACACATCGCAGTACTTAACAGGTCTGACTTACCTAGCTATGAACGTATCTTGCAGGATTCTACCGGGGTCTTGGTTTGCCTGTGGAATCCTACCGCTCCAGCAACTAAAGGTCCACTTGGGTTAGGCGACAATATCGTTAGTTAGAGCCTTTCCGGCACAAAGCTTGCGAAATTGTTCACTTGCCTCAAATACCATGCGGGCCTAACCAAGAACGGCCAAGAGTGGCCCAAGACGCTAGTCGGGAAACTGTTTCAACGTGTTTCAGGTTTCAGCCGTGTTCAAGCGGCAGGCTGGAAAAGGCAAAATCATAAGACAGAAAGGAAAGAGGGGGAAGGCTAGACAAAATGCGGAGAAAGGTTGGGATTGTCTTATTACTGGTGCTTGTAATCGCCCTGTTTGTCGGCGGTTGCACGCCCGAACCCGAAGCGGGTCCGGAGCCCGGTGATGAACGCCAGGTTAGTGGCACCATCACCTACGGCATGACCGGAGACCCGGTGATTTTCAACCCGATTCTGTATACCGATAGTCCCTCATCATTCGTGATTAGCAGGGTATACAGCGGGTTGGTAAGAGCTAACGAGAACCTGGAGATGGTCGGAGACATTGCGAAATCGTGGGAATTCTCAGAGGATGGACTGGTTTGGACCTTCCATCTCAGGGATGACGTAAGGTTCCACGATGGCGAGCCTCTCACTTCTGAAGACGTGAAGTACACCTATGAGGCAATACTGCACCCTGACTACACCGGTATCAGGGCCACAAACTTCAAGGCTGTTGATCATATAGAGGCTCCGGATCCCTATACTGTTGTGTTTTACCTGAAAGAACCGTTTGCTCCTATGCTCACCTACCTGAGTTACGGGATCCTTCCCAAGCATATCTTTGAGCAGACCTCTATCAAAGATATGAAGGAAAACCCGGCCAACATGGAGCCGATAGGCACCGGTCCATACAAGTTTGTAGAGTGGCAAAGAGGCCAGCACCTCATTCTTGAGGCTAACGAAGATTACTATGGCGAAGGCCCGTACATTGAACAGGTAATAATCAAGTTCTACCAGGATGAGCAGGTAATGCTCGCAGCCCTGGAGAAGGGTGACATCGACTACATGGGTTCAATCCCGCCCGATGACATCGACAGGGTGAAGAGCGAACACTCAGACCGGCTGGAGTTTGTGGAATTCCCGACCAATGGTTACACCTACATAGGCCTCAAGCAGACCCACCCGATCCTCTCGGATGTGAATGTGAGAAAGGCCCTTATGTATGGGTTGAACAGGCAGGGAATTGTTGATGACATCCTTCAGGGATACGGTACTGTGATGAATTCAAACATTGCTCCGGTATCCTGGGCATACGCCGAAGGCGAGCTGGAGACATACGGTTATAACCCTGAAAAGGCCAAGCAGCTTCTTGAAGAGGCCGGCTGGGTAGAAGGTCCCGACGGAATCCGCGTCAAGGACGGCCAGCGGCTGAGCTTCACATTGCTAACCGACTCAGGCTCCAAGATGTACGAATCAATTATCATGATCGCCCAGGAAGACTGGGAGAACATCGGAGTCGAAATGAAGCCCGAGTTCCTGGAATGGTCAGTGCTGTGCTCTCAATACCTGGATGTAGCGCAGTTTGAGGCTTACATGCTTGGTTGGAGCCTCGGCCTCGATCCCGACTTCTACATCTTCTTCCATTCCGATTCTGGAGTAGATGAGGAAGGCAACCTGGTCGGATTCAACGACGTTGAGTTTTCTAACCCTGAACTCGATGAGTTGCTTGAAAGAGGACGCAGGGAGATGGACCAGGAAGAGAGGAGAAAGATATACTGGGAAGCCCAGAAGATAGTCAACGACCAGCTTCCGTATGTATTCCTCTACACAAGGAACAACGTTGCGGCTATGGATAAGAAGGTCAAGGGTGTCATTTGGTCTACCCTGGGCCCAGTGTTCCCCGAGCTGTGGTACATCGAAGAGAACTAACCGTCTGAGGCTGAAAGCAACGGGTTGGGTGGGGATTTCCCCACCCAACCGTGCCAGAGGAGAGGTAGCAAGTGCTCAACTATGTCATTCGCAGGCTGCTACAGATAATTCCGCTACTGATCGGAATTTCCATAATCAACTTCACGATTATGCATCTTGCTCCGGGCGATCCTGTGCTTCTCTTGACAGAACGCAATGCGCCGCCGGAAGAAGTTGCAAGGATCAGGGCTTTGTACGGGCTTGACGACCCCATTTACGTGCAGTACTTCCGTTGGCTAAAACAGATACTCAAGGGGGACTTTGGCCGTTCGTTCGTTGACGGTAGGCCTGTCGTGGATCATATCATGGACAGGCTGCCTTACACTTTGTACTTGAACTTCGTTGTTATGATAATTATCTATGCGTTAGCTATACCTATAGGTAACATTTCAGCCCTCAGGCAGTATTCTTTGTTCGACCACGTGGTAACGTTTTTCGCTTTTCTTGGGCAGGCGTTGCCCAGCTTCTGGTTTGCCCTGCTGCTTATATATGCTGTGGGAATAAAGTCTGACTGGTTGCCGATTACAGGTGTGGCAACTATAGGTGTGAGTTTGAAAAGACATGGTCTGTGGACGGTTCTCGTGGACAGGGCAAAGCACCTGATTCTGCCGGTTACTGTGGTCTCTTTAGGAAGTATGGCGGGGATTACCCGGTACATGAGGTCGAGCATGTTGGAAGTCATCAGACAAGATTATATCCGTACTGCCAGGGCAAAGGGCCTGCCTGAAAAGGTGGTTATCCGCAAACACGCTCTAAGAAACGCCCTGTTGCCTATAGTCACCCTTGTTGGGATGGAGCTGCCTATCCTATTCAGCGGTTCTGTAATCATTGAAACGATTTTCTCCTGGCCGGGATTGGGGCTTCTTTCCATACGGGCTGTGTTTCAAAGGGATTACCAGATAGTGATGGCGCTCAATATGATAGGAGCGCTCCTTATGGTTGCAGGCAATTTCCTTTCAGATATCCTTTATGTGCTTGTTGATCCCAGAATCAAGTATTCGTAGAAGCGGTGATTATTCATGGCAGCTGTAAGTAATCAAGCTCCTGGGCAATTGGACCAGAACTTCGGGGGAGATGCACTGACGCTCAAACCTGAAAGCTATATGAGCATGGTCTGGCGACGGTTCAGACGCCATAAACTTGCAATGGCAGGTTTGTGCTTTTTGCTCTTAATGTATCTGGTAGCTGTGTTCGCACCGTACATAGCTACCCAGTCTTACAGGCATACTGATCCCCCCAACAGGCTGCAGGCACCTTCCCAAGAACATTGGATGGGAACGGATAACATCGGAAGAGACCTTTTCAGCCGGGTGATATGGGGAAGCCGGATAAGCTTATCGGTTGGATTTGTGGCAGCAGGTGTAGCAGTGTTGCTAGGTACAGTGATCGGGGCGTTGGCAGGGTATTTCGGAGGAGCAATTGACAATATCCTCATGCGGTTCACTGAGATCGTCATGTCGTTCCCGACTTTCTTCTTGCTGATAACAATAGTGTCTATCGTAGAGAGAAGTATTTTCAACATAATGCTGGTAATCGGACTGACCTCGTGGCCCGGGCTTGCAAGGATGGTCAGAGGCCAGTTTCTGTCCTTGCGTGAGCAGGAATTCGTGCTGGCGGCGCGGGCGCTCGGCGCAAGCAACGCCAGGATAATCTTCAGGCACATCCTTCCAAATGCTATGGCGCCTGTCATAGTGTCAGCCACGTTACGAATCGGTGGAGCTATCCTCACAGAATCGGGCCTGAGTTTCTTGGGGCTTGGTGTACAAGAACCGTTCCCAAGCTGGGGCAACATTATCAACACAGGCCGTACATTCTTGCGTCAAGCTCCATGGATCACTGCTTTCCCCGGGATATTCATATTTCTCACTGTGCTTTCATTTAACTACGTGGGTGACGGTTTGAGAGACGCCCTTGATCCGAGGCTCAAAGACTAAAATGTTAGCTAACCGGCTGAAGGCTTCCAAGAAATGCTTGCAGAGGCCCGGGGGATACAGGGTTGCTTGTTTCCGGATCACGCTTGTTACCCTGTGCCTCGTTTACGGCATTTTATCTGCTTCAGCCTGCGGTTCAGGCACTGCTTATGCAGCGAGCCAGAGTCTCGTCCTCCACTCCAACCTCCCGCCATGGCCGGAAGAGTTTGGCGAGCCACAGACTATTACCAGGGCAGCCCGGTGGCCAGGGTACAAAGGAGTTATAGGGCCTGATTCAACCATCTGGTGCATTACCCTTAGTACGCCGGACTTGCCTGGCAAAAGCCACGGAGCCTTTGTGCTTACCCGTATTGACAAAGACATGACTGTGCTGGCTGCCATGGAGATCCAACCAGTGCAAGGAGATGTAGTAAGCTTCGATGTAGCTGTCCTGGATGATTGCGCACTCCTTTTCTGGGCGGAGAAACGTGGCGATGATTATTGCATCCTGCTGAAGCAGATCCGGTTCCAACCTCAGCAGCCGGAATCGCCCGCTTTGTCCGGTACATGGACATTTTCGGCGGTCGCCAGTTCGGTCCAGGATGTTGCCGTGACTGTCTCAGGCGGCCAGGTTTTCTTCGGATGGGTTGACCAAGAGGAAGGGAGGCCAGGCGCGTTTATCACACATGTGGAGGAGGGCGTTTTCACAGGGGATTTGGGAGGAGAGCCGGCTGATCCAGAAAGCCTTGCTAACAGCGCGCTGTCAAACTTGCCAAAGGTCAGGATATCTGACCCGGATACCTCGGTGACCTCAATTAGTCTTGCTCCTGCTCCCGACGGGGTGTGGGCTGCATGGGTCCAATCCGGCCAGATTTTGAACAGGATAATGCTCAGTCCGTACTTAGATGGGCAACTCAAACCCGCTATTCAGCTTATGCAGACCGGCGCCACTGGTCTTCAGGGCATAAGGCCTCTCATCACAGGTGACGGCCTTTGCCATTCGGTTTTCACCAGGGGCAGGATACACCAGGGAACCGTAAGGCGTCCGACTGTAGTATATGGCGTCCTTGACAGCGATGGTAACTGGCTGATGGAACCTGTAAACATCACACAGGGGGAAGGGGAAGCATCAGCGCCTTCTGCTGTTCTGGCTAACGGCAGTATTGCCATAGCATGGTCTGACAACCGCAGTGGCAAGTTCCAGATACATCATGCTCTAGCCAAGCTTGCTGATGCAACAGTGCAAGACCCGCAAGTGACGCTCCTGTCTTACGGGGCGGCCACTCTTTCAACCAAGGAATGCTTTTTCCCGGAGATGCTCGTGTTTGATGACGGTACCAGGGCGGTATTGTATGAGGTATACCTTGCTGAAGGGGATATGCTGGTACAAGGGGTTTCAAGCCTTAATCCTGTAGAGCCGGGATGGGCGTACTACCTTGGCTTGGACTTTGAGCGGCCATTGCAGGACGGGCTGTTCAAACTTGTTACAGCCTTGAGTGCATCCTTGCTGTTTACTCTGCTGGCACTCCCGAGCTTGGCTGTGGGAGTAGGGCTTACATTGGTTTCAGACAAACTCAACATATTCTCTGCAACAACTGCTGGAGCCAACTTAAGATCCCTGTTTCTTTTTGGCGTGGTGTTCCTTATGAAGAAGCCGGGTGCATGGTATTACTCTTACGCTCCAGTGCTTCCCCATGGATTGAGCTGGCTGTCCTTCTGGCTTGCTTCACTTGCTGTGATATGCCTGGATATCCATTCTGTATCTCACAAAAAGGATATCTTGTCCTCTGTCCTGTCAGGGGCATTGTATATATTTTTTGACAACCTGTTTTGCACTGTAGTGAAAGGAGTGGGCTTGGTTTGAGAAGGCCCGGTTCCCGATGGTCCGTGTTTGCGTTTGCACTGACGGGCCTAATCTTGACTGCGGCCTTTATAGCTATTGCCAGAAAAGGAATACCATTTGAATCTGAAGTAGAATTACACAGCCGGTTCTCATCTGCAGTAAAGGTTTTGTTCTTGGTCTGTATCGTCTTGCTAGGTGTGTTTCAGAACCGTGTTACACAAAAGAGAGACCGGTAAGGGGGCACGCATATGGATATGGAGCAAAATGTAAATCAAGACAGCCGGTATCTCCTTGATATCAGGGGTCTAAAGACCACGTTCTATACATCAGACGGAGTGGTCCCGGCAGTAGACGGTGTATCCTTTGGGATAAGACCCGGGGAGACAGTCGGGGTCGTTGGTGAGTCAGGATGTGGAAAGAGCGTAACCGCACTTTCGGTAATGGGCTTGATCCCTGACCCACCTGGAAAGATTGAGGCCGGGCAGATCCTGTTTGAAGGAGAGGATCTGCTAGCCATGTCCAATGAAGAGATCCGGAGTATCAGGGGTAACAAAATCTCCATGATATTTCAGGAACCTATGACCAGTTTGAACCCTGTGTACACTATAGGCGACCAGATCGGGGAAGTGCTCGAATTCCACAGGAACTACACCAAAGAACAAGCTTTGGAAAGGACGATCTCTCTCTTAACTTCTGTGGGGATTCCGGAACCGGAAAAAAGAACGAAGCAGTATCCCCATGAGCTTTCAGGCGGGATGCGCCAGAGGGCTATGATTGCCATGGCGCTTGCATGTGATCCGCAACTGTTGATTGCCGACGAGCCCACCACGGCACTTGATGTTACCATCCAAGCTCAGATCCTTGAAGTGATGCGGGATGTACGCGACAGGTTCGGCACTGCCATTATGCTCATTACCCACGACCTCGGTGTGGTTGCAGAAATGGCCGAGAGGGTTGTTGTGATGTACCTAGGGCGGGTTGTGGAGGAAGCTCCGGTGCGTGAGATCTTCTACAATCCTATGCATCCATACACCCATGCCTTGCTAAGGTCAATACCGAGGTTAGGCCAAAAGACACGCAGGCTCCATGTTATACCCGGGGTAGTTCCTAACCCCATGTTCATGCCTGAAGGGTGCAGGTTCCATGCCCGTTGTAGTTTTGCTACAGACAAGTGCCGCAAAGAGGAACCGGACATCAAAGAGGCTGAGCCAGGGCACAAGGTGCGGTGCTTCTACCCCCTGGTTGATGGTAGTCCCGGTCAAGTGGAAGAGGTGAATAACGTTGGATAAGACTTGGAACAACTCTTTGAATCATGCTTCAACTAACAACGGGCTTGATACCGGCAACGACGATGTCTTGCTGGAAGTCAGGAATCTCAAGAAGTACTTCCCCTTGAGGGGAGGCGTATTTTCCAGGGTCCAAGGATGGATCAAAGCAGTAGACGACGTTTCATTTGATGTATACCGCGGCGAAACCCTTGGCCTTGTGGGAGAAAGTGGCTGTGGTAAGACCACTACAGGCAAGTGCATATTGAGGCTGGAGCAACCTACTTCAGGCTCTGTGCTCTTTGAAGGCAAGGACGTCCTCAGTATGACTTCAGAAGAACTTAGGACACTGCGCAGGGAAATGCAGATTATCTTCCAGGACCCGTACGGCTCCCTGAATCCGAGGATGACGGTAGGCGATATAGTCGGGGAAGCGTTCGTTATTCACGGCACTGCTTCAGGACATGAAAGAGCCCGGAGAGTGGAAGAACTCCTGAAGGTAGTAGGACTGAGCCCGTACCATGCCAGACGGTATCCTCATGAGTTCTCCGGGGGACAGCGGCAGCGGATAGGAATCGCGAGGGCACTGGCCTTAAGGCCCAAGCTAATCATTTGCGACGAGCCTGTTTCAGCCCTGGACGTGTCAATCCAATCCCAGATTCTCAACTTGCTCAATGAGCTCCAGGATGACTTCCAGCTCACATATATCTTCATAGCGCATGATTTGAGCGTGGTGCAGCATATTTCTGACCGTGTAGGAGTCATGTACCTGGGCAGGCTTGTGGAACTTACAGACAGCGAGACCCTGTACTCGTCGCCAAAGCATCCGTATACCCAGGCCTTGCTTTCAGCAATCCCGGTACCCGATCCGGACCATAAGAAAAAACGGATAGTACTGGAGGGCGATGTTCCCAGCTCTCTTGAGCCGCCGTCTGGATGCAGTTTCCATACAAGATGCTCATATTGCCAAGACATATGCCGGGAAGTGAGGCCGGAGTGGAGGGAAATCGAAGAAGGCCATTTTATCGCGTGCCATCTGGCTGAGTGACATATCCTTCCTTGACTGGGCATCATGATTTACTGTGATTGTTAGTTGGTGCAAGACGTCATATAACGATTCTAGAAGCACGGGGCAGTCAAGCAATGGCTAGGGAAACCGGCGGTCTTTCATGCTGGTTGCAACAGCCGGTTAACTCAGGGCTCAACTCCGGTCAACCAAGGGCCGGATACAAGGAGGTTCCAATGTCCCGCCGTCATTATCTCACTTTGATATTGATCTTTGTTGGAGTGGTAATTGCAGGATACTTATTCGGCAGGATGGTACTCCCCCGCATCATCCTGCGTATTTTGGATTACGAGTTTGAACCTCCGGGCACTTCATGCACCGGTTTGAGCCTTACTTGTGCAAACTTCAACCCGTCCAGGTGGTTTACAGGAGCTTCGCGAAAGGGAAGTAGTGATGTAAGCCTTGGAAACAAGCTGGAAGTCCTCCGGCCGGGCACATTTGATCAATTCCCGGGCCCCGGGGCAACCTCTGAAGTCAACGTGGGTACTAAACCTGGGGATTTGGAAGATGATGAAACGACAGAACTGGAAACAGGCGCTCTTGATGATATCTGGATTGAGGTAAGTGTCACAGAGCAGCTAGTCAGGATCATGGACGGAGACAAGGTCATCAAAGAGATGATTGCATCCACAGGCAAGGAAGGGCACGAAACGCCCCTTGGCACTTTCGAGATCCAGAACCGGGGCACCTGGTTTTTCAACGAGAAATATCAACAGGGGGCTAAGTACTGGGTTTCATTTAGGGACTGGGGGCTTTACTTATTCCATTCGGTAGCCATGGACAAAGACGGGAATGTGATACAGGAAGAAGCGGAGAAACTCGGCCAGCCAGCGTCTCATGGATGCGTGCGTCTTGCCATAGAAGATGCCAAGTGGATATATGACAATATACCTGAAAAAACCAAAGTAGTCATACGTAAATGAGCCCGGCCCTCATCTGTGATTGCCTCATCCGTCCTTCAATTAAGATCCTTTAAGCTCCAGCAACTGATTGGGCAGATTGAGAAATGTGTGTCAGTTGACATTTATCTGTTATTATGTTTATGTAAGGCGTAATTGCTGTCGAAAAACCTGATCCCCTTGTGCAGCAAATCAACGTAGCAAGGAGCGTGGAACTTTGAGCGGTATTGCAGTTGTCACTGACAGCACCAGTGATATCCCTAAAGGCCTGGCTAAGCAGTACGGAATAAGCGTAGTCCCCCTTTCTGTGATCCATGAGGGTGTTGTGTACCGGGATGGAATCGACATTACTCCTGAGCAGTTTTACCCTATGTTAGAGAAGGCGGACAGCTTACCCACCAGTTCCCAGCCTTCGCCCAGCCAGTTCATGGATGTATTTAAGCCGTTAATAGAGTCTGGCAAGCAGGTTTTGTCGTTCCACCTTTCCAGGGCATTGAGCAGTACCGTTGATTCCGCCAGGCTTGCTGCTCAACAGCTGGCGCCAGACCGAATCCACGTTGTAGACACATGCTCCATAAGCTACGGGATAGCTGTACAGGCGATAGAGGCGGCACGTCTCGCCATGGAAGGACGAGCTGTGCCCGCAATCCTCGAACGTATAGATCGTCTTAAGAATCGCTCAGATGTCCTGTTCAGTCTGAACGCCTTGGATTACCTGCACAAGGGCGGCAGGATAGGGAAAGTGTCGTCTCTCGTGGGGAATCTGCTTAACATCAAACCTATAGTCCATGTCCAGGACGGGGTTTATGTACCTATTGGTAAAGTGCGAAGCATGAAGCAAGCGGTTACAGGGATGGTAGACTTCCTGGCTAATAAGTTCGGAGCAGACAAGGTGCGCGTGGGCGTTGGACACGGACAAGCTATCGATTTCGCCAAGATGATTCTTGAGCAGGCAGTGTCACGGTTGAACGTTGTTGAGGAGCCGGTACTGTTTGATGTGGGTCCGGTAATAGGTGTCCATACAGGCCCAGGCACAGTGGGGATCAGCGTACACTCAGTAACCTATTAGGAGTTCCGGGAGGGTAGAGGGAACCAGAACGTACTTAGGGGTGACGGTCCGAATCGTAGAACATTTGAATCATCGGACATTGAATCCCGGAGCGCGGAGCTATTTCCCAAGCTCTTCCCAGTAGACGAATAATTCTGCAAGTTCCCGCAGACACCCAGGCTTATCCATACATTGGGCAGATGCCTTGAGTCTTGCCAGGCTTAGTGTGAACTCCATGATATCACCTTTTTGTACGCCGATTTGGATGCGTGGGATCACCACGGCCCATGCATTTTCCGCATCTTCAATATGGGTCAGCGCTTGTGTCCAGTTTTCGGCGACTACGCTCTCTTGGGCCAGACGGAGATGTAGTTTCACGTCATCATCGCGGCCTTTGGGCTGCTTTCCCGATCTGGGCAGGTTGAGGATAGCCACGAAAGTCACGAGTACTATCACAGGAACGCCATAAAGCAGTAGCCTGC
Source organism: Candidatus Fermentithermobacillaceae bacterium (assembly GCA_012837895.1). GTDB lineage: Bacteria > Bacillota > Sulfobacillia > Fermentithermobacillales > Fermentithermobacillaceae > DTU015. The sequence goes on from DUQH01000141.1 coordinate 11,003, forward strand.
CTACGATAACCTGGATGTTGTCCCAGGTTTGGTTTCCGTGGTGATGTTTAGGATGTTTGGTATCCTTGTGCTGTTTGCGATTCTGCTTGGGATTTACCCTTGCCACCGGTACTTGTCACCTGTCTTTGCTGGTTATCTTTTGCCTGGTCACACTTGTCTACCTTTATTTGGCTGTCTTTGCCCGGTTATCTTACTTGCTCTTGATAGGTTCAGATATGTCACTGGGGTGTGCTATATGGTCATCATACTTGTCTATGTATAAGTTTCCGGAAGTGTCCAACGAGGCAACGAACACTTCTGAAGGGTCCCTTATTCCTTGTGTCCTTAGTTCGTTCAAGAGCCACTTGCGGTCCAGGTGAACCTGTTTTAGGTTGGCATCCAATATGATGCCGTCGTATATGAGCTCTTTTGAGAGGCCTTGGTAGTCTGTGGAAATGTTCATATCCTTTGGAGTAACAGGTTGATGTTGAGTCTTGAGCAGAACTGAGACGCGGCCTCTCGTTTCAAGCACGGCGAATTCAACCTGAGAAAGGTCGAACACGCCCATGAGTCTCAATTCCTCCATTAGGTCTGAAAGTCTGTACCTGGTCTTGCGTAGGGCGTCCTCCATTATCTTGCCGTTCATGATAACTACAGTTGGTTCGCCGTCTATGTATCTGGACGCCCAGCGCCACTTCATTACCACTACTTGAAGCAGAAACGCCAGGGCTACCCATATAGCCATTCCGAAGAACTGAGGCCACGCCCTTATTCCCAGGTCTATGGTCATTGAAGCGGCTATCGAGCCTATTGTGATGCCTACCGCGTACTCAAAGAATGTCATCTGGCTGAGCTGCTGCTTCCCCAGAATCCTGGTGAATATGAGAAGTGAGAAGAAACTTATTATAGCGCGTACCGAGACAACCAGTACTTCGTTCAAACCGCTACCACCCCGGATTAGGTTTTCCAAAGGCGGTGGGATGGATTACTGAAGGAGGGAGGAATCGCCGAAGATATAGAAACTGCTGCAGAGGGATAGGTTGCTGCGAAATGATGATTGTAAAGGAACCGATGGAAAGACCGGACGGGGGATTTGTCGAAAAGTTGGGGGGCAGCCAAATGAAAAGGGCCTGGATTTTTCCAGGCCCTGTGGGTTTCCGATGACTGTGTTAGCCCAGTAGCTTCAGGATCGACTGAGGCGTAAGATTTGCCTGAGCAAGCATCGCAGTTCCTGCGGCCTGCAAGATCTGGTGCCTTGTAAAGTTGGCCATCTCAAGCGCCATGTCTACGTCCCTAATACGCGAGCCGGCAGCTTCAAGGTTCTCGGCAGCAGTGTTGAGGTTGTTGATTGTGTGCTCGAGCCGGTTCTGGCATGCACCGAGCATAGAACGCTCCGATGAGACTAGCCCGATTGCCGCATCCAGTGCGGTGATCGCCCCGGTAGCATCAGTTGTGACATCTACTCCGTCAATGCTCAAAGCGCCAGCAGTTATTTCTTCGATTGCTATGTCCATGGTTTGGCTGGCGTTGGCGCCAATCTGCAGTGAGGTCGAGAAAGATCCATCTAACAGCGTCGTCTTGTTAAACTCGGTCCTTGCGGAGATATCATCAATCTCCGCAATGAGCTGATTGATTTCGTCCTGAATCATGTTGAGGTCTTCTTCTTCATAAATCCCGTTGCCTGCTTGCACTGCTAGTTCACGCATACGCTGCAAGATAGCATGGACCTCATTGAGTGCGCCTTCCGCAGTCTGGATCAATGAGATGCCGTCCTGAGCGTTCCTGACCGCTTGCCTGAGTCCGCGGGTCTGGGCTTTCATCTTTTCTGAGATGGCCAGGCCTGCGGCATCGTCTGCGGCCCTGTTGATCCTGTAGCCTGAAGACAGTTTTTCCAGCGACTTGGCCATGAGCCCGTCTGTAATCGACAGGTTCTTCCACGCGTTTAGCGCAGAAATGTTGGTGTTGATTCTCACAGTTTCTACCTCCTTGTAGAATTTAGTTCGCATCCTTGCGGAATTTTGCCCGGCGACTTGTGGAAGCGAGCGCACTCCGGGCCTCATGTGCACTCTCAATGCGTTAATCGTAAACGGGTGGCATGAATTGCAGAATTCTAGTAGAAAATGAGTCTTTGGTCCTACAGTCTGGTACCGTCGCTGTTTTGGAGCTTCTTAAGATTGAGCCGTGCCAACCATTTTGGCTCAACAAGCTGTTATGTCAGAACCGGAGATAGAAAGGCTCTCGACCTAAGAACTAGAAGGCTAAGTAGCGTAGCGGCTAGTTGGCTGATGACGAAGGGAAACGGGAAACAAAGGGATCTATACTTACGGTTGCTTTCCAAGATCCCTTTCAGTCTGCCAAGCGTAATACCTCCCGTCCGCGCCAGGGCCCTTAAGTAATCTGAATGCTGCATCCGCGCTTCGACGGACCGGTCTTAGGCAGCGTTATAGTAAGCACTCCATTTTCAAAGGAAGCTTGGGCGTTGTCAGGGTCCACCGGCGCCTCCAGGTTGATAGTGCGCACCATCTTTCCGAAGGACGACTCCTGGACAACCCATGTGCCACCTTTGACTTGCCTCTGCTCGCTTTTTTCAGTGGCAATGCTTATCGAATCTTCCGTACACCGCAAGTCGATTTTGTCTTTCTCAACTCCGGGGAGTTCGGCCCTGACTATGATTTCATCGCCTTGGTCCAGAACGTCAACGGGGAAACTGCCAAACTGAGCTTCGGCCAGGCCCCTTGGGCTGAATCCTCTCCACAGTTCATTGAGAAGCGAATCCATTTTCCTTTCCCGGCGTGACAGTTCATTTAGAGGACGCCAACGTCTAATCATAGCCACACTCCTTTCCAGACATAAACGAATTTGCTTCCGGATGAGATAGTTCCCAATATTGGGTCTGATGATACTGCAGCATAAAGGACAAAGAAAGTCAAAGTCAGAGTTATCTGCTTCCAGGGATGTTGGGGCTGAGTTTTCAAGATTCGACCCCTTTGCTTCTATCGCTTTTTTGGCAGGTAGGGGCATGGCCGAAGTTTGGCAAGCTTGAGGTCAGAACCAGGTGGGGTAGGTGCCCCGGGGCACCCTTTATGCCCCCCTATTGATCGTGATAGTCTTCAGATTTGGGTATGCAGCAACACAAGTCTTCCGGGTCAGCATCTTCGGCAGGTTTGGTTGTTACCTGCGCTGACTTGGTACTCAGTCCCAGGACCAGGACGATCATGAATAATAAAGCCAGGACATCGTTCAAGCAGGTATCCCTCCCCCAGAGTGCGGAATCGGTGGATTAGTAATATGCTATGCGCCCCAAAAGACCAATGTGTCTTCGGCCGGATTCGCGGATCCAGTCCCGATGTATCTTCTTGCAGGACGTATACCTCTGCTCTTGTCTTGATTGCCTTCCGATCAGCCAAGAAGCGCTTTTCTTATTAGTGTTGCGATTCTGATAAGCGTGGCAGGAGAACTGACTGTTGTGGCGAATATTCCGGTAAGCGTGGCAGGAGAATTGACCGTTGTGGCGAATATTCCGGTAACTGGATAAGTACTACCACGCACAGATTCATTGACCGGGCAAGGGGCTGCGATGCTCCGGCACATGACACGAGAACTGAACTCACCAGGTGACGCAGGCGGTTTTTTGGTTTAGACCGTGATTTGTGAGCTTCCACGTGGGAAAGGAAGTCTCACTCCTCTAGTGTCACCAAACAAATAGGTATTCGGGGGGTGATATTGAAAAAAGAACCGTGGATCAGCCAAATATCACGTGAGCTTGCACCACTTATTAGCATACACCGCTACTTGCAGCAATACACAACCGGGCAGGTCAACATTGTAGTTACGCGCCTCATACGACCTAGTTACTTGACCCTCATTGGTGATTCCGCTTTTCTACTTAGATTGTGCACCGTACTCCTTGGAGGTGAACAAACTTGTTTGCAGAAGGAATGATTGTTGATTTCCTGATCGCGATCTCCATGATCCTAGCAGTATTCTACACAGTCAGAAGTAGTACAACGAGAACCTGGAAAATCCGCAAGATACCAGGCCTTGATGCAATTGAAGAAGCTATCGGCCGGGCAACCGAAACAGATCGGATGGTGCTTTACTTGCCAGGATACGGAGACCTTGCTGATCCCCAGACCCTGGCATCCTTGGGCGTGTTGTCGGAAGTTGCCAAGTCTACAGCAAGGTACGACTGCAACTTAACAGTGGCAGTTGAGTACGCCAACTTGGTTCCTGTATTTGAAGAAGTGGTGCGGACCAGCTATTTGGCAGCAGGCATGGCTGATAGTTTCAGACCCCAGCAGATACGCTGGTTCTCAGATCACTACTACGGTTACGCCGTCGCAGTTATAGGTATGATCTACAGGGAACGTCCTGCCTCAATGATCATGATGGGTAACTTCGCTTTCGACTCTCTTATGTACGCTGAATCCGGGTCACAGGTTGGGGCTATCCAAATAGGCGGGACTGCCAACACCGGCCAGATCCCGTTCTTTGTCGCGGCTTGCGACTACGCCTTGATAGGTGAGGAGATTTTCGCTGCTGCAGCCTATCTTACTCAAGACCCCAGCAGAATTGCCACGCTTGTTGTTGAAGACTGGGGCAAGTTCGTCGTAACAGGGTTAATTATCCTAGGTGCAGTCTTAGCCACAGCAAACTCTGTTGATTGGCTAAACCAGCTCCTGGGAAGTTAGGGGGAGTGATACACTGTGAAACGTTCATTACCCTATAGCCTCACGGTTGTAGCAGCCGTAGTAATAATGATTTGTGTGTTCTTTGGAGTCGCACCGAATGTGCAACAAGAGCTGGACCAATGGTATGTTGTCAGCAACGCAATGGTGTGCGCTTTTGGCCTTGTTAACTTGACGTCTGTCCACTTTAGGCGCATCCAGCGCAAAGAAGGCGAGTGGGATTTGTCTATTCTGCTCCTGGTCATAACCTATGGGTACCTGATCCTGGGTTTGGCCAAAGGGCCCACAGATCAACTTTACAGCTGGATTTTTAATGCCACCGCTGTTCCATTAGGTGCAACCTTTTATGCACTGCTGGCGTTTTACATTACCTCAGCAGCATACCGTGCCTTCAGGGCAAAAACCCGGGACGCTGCGATTCTCTTAGCAGCCGGCATTATTGTGCTGCTCGGCAAGGCTCCCCTAGGCGAATACTTGCTTCCCGTCATGGGGCAGTGGACAAGTTGGATCATGGACATCCCGGCCGTAGCCGCTATGAGGTCTGTGGTTTTCGGTGCCACCTTGGGCGGCTTGATTTCGGCAATACGGATTTTGCTTGGCTTTGACCGTCCGTATGCCGCAGGTGGGGAGTAGGAGGTGTTACTATGAACATGTGGGAGAAACTGCAGAACATAGACCCAAGATGGTATTACTACCTGTTGGTGTTAGTAGTAGCATTGCCGATTATCAAACCGTGGGGGCTTCCCATCAAAGTGGGCCCTGAGGCGCGGTCATTTTACGAGACAGTGGAAGCACTTCCGCAAGGCAGTACAATCTTTCTTTGTGTTGGATACCGCACCGACTCGGTTGTTGAGATGGATCCCCAGCTGGGCACGTTTTTCAAGCAAGCTCTGGATAAGGGTCTGAAGGTCATAGCCTGGGCAGCCGTAGACGAAGGCGCTATGGTAGCACAAACGGTGCTGGGGACTATAGCAGAAGAGAGAGGTGCAGTTTACGGCAAGGACTGGATCAACTTAGGGTTCAAGCCAATATCAGATGCGCTACTGCAGAAGATGATCGACGACTTTCATCAAGCGATGGCCTATTCCGAGATAGGCGGCGGGAGTCTGGACTCCTTTGAGATCACCAAGAACTTCCACTCAATCAAACAAGCTGAACTAATAGTATGCTTGAGCAACGTAACCCCGAGCCCGGGAGAGCGCATGATCCGTATGATCTCCATTCCTACAGGACTCCCCATTGTAATGGGAACAGGTTCTGTTAGTGTGCCAGGCGAAATGCCGTACTACGCATCAGGCCAGTACAAAGGGCTGTTAGCAGGCCTGCGTGGCGCCGCAGAGTATGAACTGCTTACAGATTATCCGGGTAGCGCCATCTTGGGTATGGATGCCCAATCTGCTGCCCACTTCCTCGTAATTGCGCTCATCGCAATAGGTAACATTGGCTTTTTCCTGACCAGGAAAGGAAGGTGAGCTGTAGATGAGCACTACTTTAAGCAGATGGCTTGAGTTCTTCTTCACTATAAGCATATTTTCATTGGTCCTTTACAAAGACAATAAGCTGTTCCGTATAGCAGAGACTGTTCTCGTGGGAATCACGGCGGCTAACGCGATAGTTTTGACGTTCAATAACTATATTAAGCCGACAGTGGTATCGGACATTGGCCAGGACGGCAAGTTCTGGTACATTATCCCGCTTATCGCCGGGGCTTTGATGTACACGAGGTTTTTCGGTTCCATTGGCTGGCTGTCTCGTATTCCCATGGGTTTCTGGCTGGGTGTCGGCTCGGCATATATTCTTACCAGGCAACCGGGGTTGCTTATGTCCCAAATCCAAGCCACTTTCCTGTCGCTCAATACCATAAACAACATACTGTTTGTGATTGGCGCAGTGACAGTGCTTGTGTACTTTTACTTCACAGTTGAAACCAGCAAGGGCCCCATTAAATCCGTAAGCGAACTTGGGAAGATATTCCTGCTTGTGACCTTTGGCGCAGCCTTTGCCAATACTGTCATGTCAAGGGTGTCGGTCTTGCTTGGAAGGTTGCAGTTTATCATCCAAGATTTCCTAAACCTTGGAGTTTCTTAAGGTTGGCTTTGAGTCAGTGTGCAGCTCCCACCGGTTATGCCCGGTGGGCGCTGCTCTCTTTTTGTGATTGGGAACAGGGATTCATTGCGTCATGTGAATTAAGGGAGCTAGGCACCTATAGCGACGGTCCGAGCTTTAGCATGGAGTACATTAGGGGATGTAAAACCAGGCAATCAGAGAAAAGGGGAGAGAAGATATGGCGGAACACGTCAAAGGCAATACCACAGCTAGCTCTGAAAACAAACTCCAGGCTACATGGGAGGATTATGCCCGCGCGGAAAGGTTCTTGCCTAGAAACATAGACAAGCTGGCTTTCAGGCTCAGCATTACCCCTAACTGGGCAGGCAGGAACGATTGCTTTTGGCACAAGGTACGTACCCGTGAAGGCAAGTGCTTTATGTTCGTAGACCCTGACGCCGGCGTTCTAAGGCAAGCTTTCGACCATGAAAAACTCGCAGCTGAACTGTCCAGGGCTACCGGGCGTGCTTATGTCCATGCGCGGCTTCCTTTTGATGCGTTCAGGTATACCGATTCCAGCCTTTCTGCCATTGTGTTCCAAGCAGAGGGCCGTGTCTGGCAGTTTAACCTTGAGATCGGTGAACTTGCGGTCAAGGATTCTAAGCACCTGGGCAAGCAGTCTGAGCACCAGGATGAGCCACCCTATGAGTATCCGGCCGGATACAGTGAGGTGATCTCGCCTGACGGAGAGCTGGTTGCTTTTGTGAGAGACTTCAACCTCTATGTTAGACGCACGTCAACAGGTGAGGAAACCCAGCTCACTACCGACGGTGAAGAGGGATATCATTATGCAGCACCGTTGACAAGTCCCCTGCTCAGTGCGGGGCTCCTGAAACCGGAGCATGCGCTCTACTGGTTAAGGCCAGCAGTGGTTTGGGCGCCTGATTCCAGCAAGATTCTCACGTACAAGATTGACTACAGGGATGCAGGCGAGTGTTACCTGGTTCAATCGTGCCCCCTTGATGGGAGCAAGCGCCCAAGATTGCACCGCTACGTCTACCCCTTGCCAGGCGATACTAACGTGCCAAAAGCAGAACCTGTGATAATCAATGTAAGGTCAGGCGGGACGATATGTACCCAACCTGAACAGGTCAAGGTCAAGATCGATCCTGTGCAGATGTTGTATTACGGCGGCCCTCATTGCTGGACTCATTGGTCAGCAGGTGAAAACGGGCGGATCTATTTCATGCGGCGTGAGCGGGGATACACCGTGAAAAGGCTGTACGTGATCAATCCGGAAACAGGGGACACCCGGGTACTCATTGAGGAGAAAAGCCCTACAGCAGTTGAACACTTCGCCCCAAGGGCAGTGGATGACGGCAAACTGGTTATCTGGCATTCCGAAGAGGACGGCTGGGCTCATCTCTACCTGTATGACGGGATTACAGGCGAACTCAAGCACCAGATCACATCAGGCCCGTGGGTTGTGCGCGGGATAGAGCATGTAGACGAACTTGAGAGGATCATTTACTTCTCTGCCAGCGGGATGGAGGATGGAAGGGACCCTTACCTCCGCCACCTTTACAGGGTGAATTTCGACGGAAGCGGCTTGAAGCTTCTCACCCCGGAAGACGCTGAGCACGAGATCACTTTTACGCCCAGCGGCAAGTATTTCATCGACAGGTATTCCAGGATTGACCTGGCGCCTGTGACAGTGTTGCGCGCAAACGACGGTACACTTGTCATGGAACTCGAGCGAGCTGACATAGAACTCTTGCTTCAAACAGGGTGGCGTTTCCCGGAGAGGTTCACTGTAAAGGCCAGGGACGGGCAGACTGACATTTACGGCATGATCATAAGGCCGTCCAATTTTGACCCGGAGAAGAAATACCCGGTTATTGAAGCTAACTACTCAGGGCCCCAGACTATCAGGACCCCCAAATCGTTTGGGGCAAGTGACGGAAGCCGCCAGTTCTGGCACGACCAGGCCATAGCTGAACTTGGGTTTATCGTTGTCACTGTGGACGGGCTAGGTATGGCTTTCAGGTCCAAGGCATTCCAGGACTATTCGTACAAAAACTTGGGCGATGCCGGCATGCCTGATCATATTGCCGCCTTCCGGCAGCTTGCTGATAAGTATAAGTATATGGATTTGAGCAAGGTGGGCATTTACGGCGGCTCAGCCGGAGGGTACGCTTCATGCCGGGCTATACTGGAACACCCTGACTTTTTCAAAGTTGCAGTTGTCTGGGCCGGAAACCACGACCACAGGACTGACAAGGCCAGCTGGATCGAACGCTACATGGGGTTGCCTGTAGGCCCCCATTATGAAGAGCAGGCCAATCCCACCCTTGCTGGGAACCTCAAAGGCAAACTGCTTATCATCCACGGGGACATGGATGAGAACGTGCCTCCTGCCGCATCTTTGCAGCTGGTTGATGCGCTTATAAAGGCGAACAAGGATTTTGATTTCCTGATCCTGCCCAACGGTATCCACGCTGACGGGTTCCATCCATATATTACCCGCAAGCGGTGGGACTATTTTGTGAAGCACTTGTTGGGAGCAACTCCTCCAGCAGGGTATGCGATTAAAGAGTAGAGTTGGCGGGAACTGGATGCACCCGTCTTGAATCTAGACGCAGTGACCGGTACCTAGACCTCATGGGATAGGCACACATGGGATGTAGATGAGTAAAAACTGAGTTGGAAGGGGCACAAATGGGGTAGGAATGGGCACAGATGGCACAGGAATGGTTCGTCAACGTGACGGTATTGCTGATAGGGCTCGTAATAGGTAGTTTCGGGGGCGTTGCAGCTACAAAGCTCGCTGCAGGGGCGCCGTCCGGTGACGAAACGCACTGTTCCTTATCGGAGCAATTGCCCGGCACTTGGGAATTCCTGCCCCTCACTGGTCTTGCTATCAGTCTAATTGTGGGTAAGCACAGGCGTAAGCTTCACTGCGGCAAGTTTCTGTTTGGGCGCCTGGCCGCGGAACTTGGAACAGCCATTGCTTTCCTGATTCTCTATAGACGTTTCGGCTTAAGCCTACCGGGCGTCGTGCATATGATCATAGCTGTGCACCTGTGCATTCTTGCAGCAACTGACATTATGTACAGGCTGCTTCCAAACAGGATCTTGCTGTCTGCGTCAGTTTTCGCAGTTCTTCTGCGGTTGTGCTGTGTTGGGCAAACTCCCGTGTGGCAGTTCCAAACGTGGCAAAGCCAGATTCGGAGTAGCTTGATTGACGGTTTTTGGGGCGCTTGTCTTGGTTTTGGGTTCCTATTCGCGGCATCCGTCATTAGACCAGGCGCTATTGGCGCCGGGGACGTGAAAATGGCAGGGGTGATCGGGTTCTATCTTGGATTTCCCTCCATTGTGTCGGGGCTTGCAGTCGGTTTTACACTGTCGGCGCTTTGCATTATTCCCATGCTTTTCGTTGGGCGCCTCAAGACCACAGACAGCATCCCCCTGGGCGTGTTTCTTGCGCTCGGCACTATGTGGACGGTTGCCGCCAGTTGGGTATGAGGTGTCAGTCCGCTTGGAAGCATGACAGACAAGAGAAGCATATGGCAAGTATAAGAATCCGGCAGACCCAGAGCAGCGGCTTCACCAAGAGCGGTCCGTGAAAAGCGGGGAAAAATACAGGGGGCTAGGATGTGACGTACTGCTTACACATCCTAGCCTCTATTAGGTTGTGATTTCTGCTGGATATCATACATCCAATTACTGCAAGGATATCCATTCAATGAGCAAGAATAGATGGAAGCAGTCACGTTTTCCCGGGTGGGATTACTTTGCCAGCTGCCTTCAGAAGGAACTGTGTCACCGGTGCAGAAGTTAGTAGCTTTAGGAAGTGATATGATCTCACTTGCGGACTTGCGTAAACAGCGCTAGTGCGCTGCAAATGCAACTCAGGGATCTTGGCCGGAACACAGGACAGTGGAACTCACTAAGAAAGGAGAATGAATAGTGGATCTTACCAGGTTTAAGAGGTTGAACTTGTTTCCGCGGCCTACGCCTCTGGAGGAGTTGCCCAGGTTACAGAAAGCTCTTGGATGTAAACCCCGGATTTTCATAAAGCGCGACGACCTAACCCAATCAGGGCTCGGCGGCAACAAGAACCGGAAACTGGATTTCATAATGGCAGATGCGGTTGCCCAGGGTTCAGATGTAATAATAACTTTGGGCGGGGTACAATCAAACCATTGCCGTCAAACCCTTGCGGTAGCTACCAAATTAGGGCTCGAGTGTCACCTTATTTTTGGGGGCGAAGAACCTGCCGTGAAGCAAGGCAATCAGCTGTACAACACCCTCCTCAAGGCGAATATGCACTTTGTGCCTGAAGAAGGCGATTTGTACGCAGCAGCCGACGATCTTGTTGCAGAGTTGGAGAAAAAGGGCCGCAAACCATACCTGATTCCTGTTGGAGGTTCGACGCCTCTAGGCGCTCTGGGCTATGTGGAGAGCACCAAAGAGGTAATAGAGCAAGGGAAGCAGATGGGTGTAACTTTCGGCCATGCCTTTATCGCCTTAGGTTCTGCAGGTACCCAGGCCGGTGCGGAAGTAGAGTCCCGGGAAAAGTGCCCGTCAATGAGAATCCACGGAGTGTCTGTAAGCCGTGGCGCAGAGTCTCAGAAAAAATTAGTAGCTGAGATGACTAACAAGGTTTACGCCCTGCTTGACATTGACAAGACCGTGGGCCCTGAAGATGTGATTGTACATGATGAGTATTACGGTGAGAAATATGCGGTCCCGACCGAGGCCGGAAACGAAGCTATACGGTTGGTAGCTCAAACTGAAGCTATCCTCTTGGATCCTGTTTACACCGGCAAAGCCATGTCGGGCATGATAGACATGCTCCGGAAAGGGCTCCTTGATGATGCAGAGGCAGTATTGTTTTTCCACACAGGCGGATATCCTTCTCTCTTCGCGTATGCTGAATACTTCCAGGACTAACGGAGGTTTTGTGAGAGGAACTTCGCTTGGGTAGAGGTTTTTTAGCTCGTCAAGAGCGGGCTTGTCTATTAGAATACTGTCGTTAGCTACAGTTGGGATAGGGGGGTTCATTCATGGATGAACGAATCAAACTTCTCAAAGAAATAACCGAGCTCCCAGGAGTCTCAGGCTACGAAGACGAGGTCAGGGGATATATCAGGGACCATATGACCGGGTTTGCTGAGATCAGCAGAGACAATCTTGGCAGCGCGATTTGCAAGAAGACTGGGTCCTCAGACACACCAAGGATCATGATGGCGGGACACATGGATGAAGTCGGCATGATGGTCACATACATCACCAAGGAAGGGTTCTTGAAGTTTCAAACCTTGGGTGGCTGGTGGGAACAGGTCATGCTGGCCCAACGCGTAGTGATTAAGACCTCTTCAGGCGATGTTCCGGGGATTATCGGGTCTAAACCTCCGCACATACTTGGAGACGAAGAACGTAAGAAAGTGGTTGAGAAAGACGAGATGTTTATCGACATCGGCGCGAGCAGCAGGGAAGATGCTGAGAATATGGGCGTACTGCCGGGCGATCCTATAATTCCTGTATCGCCGTTTCAGCAGATGAAGAACCCTAAGTATTTGATGGCCAAAGCGTGGGACAACCGTATTGGATGTGCCATCTTTATGGAGGCAATAAAGCAGCTGGCCGGTGTTGATCATCCAAACACTGTTTACGGTGTGGGGACAGTCCAGGAAGAAGTGGGGCTCAGGGGCGCAATGACAAGCGTTTCTGTTGTAGAGCCTGACATCGGACTTGCATTGGAAGTTGATATTGCAGGGGACATGCCTGGCGTAAAGGAGTTTGAGGCCATAGCCAAGTTGGGCCAAGGGCCCAGCATCCTCCTGTATGACAGTTCCATGATACCTCACAGGAAGCTCAGGGATTTTGTGGTGCAGACGGCCAAGGAGGCTAACATCCCGCTTCAGTTTGCCTCCATGCCGGGAGGAGGCACCGATGCCGGACGTATGCACCTGTATAAGTCAGGCGTGCCGAGTATCGTTGTGGGTGTCCCGACACGGTATATCCACAGTCATGCAGGGATCATCCACCAGGATGACTTCGACAACGCAGTTGCCCTCATGGTTGAGCTCATCAAGAGGCTCGATGCAGACACAGTCGCAGATATTAAGGGTGACTGAACGTACCGAGTGTTGGTGACCGGTCTGGCCGGGTTTGCCCGGAAGGAGTTGGTAGGGCATGCCCGGCCTGTTCATACTAAGCGGGGCATATAGAGCCGGTGAGAGCCATTGGGAATTGTGCCGTACCACACGAAAACCGGAAGGGAGAGTCCGTACGCCATGCAGTTGGAAGCAGTCGAGACTATCCTCAAAGCGGTCAAGGAGTGCCCCGAAGTCAAGGCTGCCTTTCTAAAGGGGTCTCTGGCAAAGGGTACGGATGATGAGTACTCAGATGTAGATTTGTATTGTCTCGTGGACAGCGCCTACCTTGGGCAGTTCTTAGAGAAAAGGTTGGAAATCCTGGAGACATACCGCCCGGTTATCTACCACAGTGAATCCAATTTCGTAGGCCCTCAGCTTGTAGCTGTTTTCGACAATGGACTGCACATTGACCTTTACACCGTTACCCTTGATTCATTCCCGCCGGCAGGACAGTTCCGCGTGCTCTACGATCCTGACTGCCTCCTTGACCGGTTCAGGGCGGGGATCACCGACCACAGTATGCCCTGGGAACAAGTTGTCAGGTGCTTTCACAGTTTCAGTTTCAGCATGTTGGAGTTTTACGTAGCGTGGGGACGGGGGGATCAAGTCTGGTCTGCCAGGCTGGCAAGTCACTTGGCTGGAGACTTGGGCATAGTCTTGCGCTGTCTTTATGATCCTGCAAACGGACAGCTGGGCACCAAGCGGCTGGAGACTGTGTTGCCTGCTGATATCCGTGACAAGCTAAGGGCTGCAGTGAGGTCATCTTGCGGCGACGCGATTCCCCATGGAGTGCTTCAGCTTGCAGCTCTAATGCGCGAAGCCATGGAAAGGCTGGAAGCTGAGAACGGGCAGACAGCTAACTGGAAGTTATTCGAGTTTATGGTGGAGCAGATAAAAAGTTTGGTCAAACCGGATGGGTGTCCCGGTGTTAGGCTTGATGGACGCAACGAGAGATGAGTGATATGAAAGCATCTGAAGTGACCGGAAGCAGGGGACTCAGCGGAAGCACGCTGAAAATCATGGCTGCCATATCAATGCTGGTAGACCATACATTTGTTGCAGTCTTCGAACAGGGATATATAAGCGGGAAACTTTACATGCCGGGGCTTTTCACCCCCGACGGTATGCTCAATTACAATCACTGGATCTGCGGCCTTGGAACGTTTATGCGGGGCGTCATAGGCAGAATGGCATTTCCGATCTTTTGCTTCTTGCTCGTGCAGGGTTTCACTCATACATCTGACAAGCGCAAGTACAAGTGGAGGCTGTTTGTTTTCGCTCTCTTATCCGAGATACCTTTCAACCTCGCACTCATGGATACATACCGTTTTGGTACCTCCAATGTGATTTTCACATTGCTCCTGGGTTTTGTCGCCCTTGAAGCAATCGAGGCGGACTGGAACTTGGTTGTGCGGGGGCTGGCTGTGGCGGGCTTTGCCGCGTTGGCTGAAGTTCTCGGAACTGACTACGGCGCGTCAGGGGTGCTGCTGATAACGGTGCTTTACCTGACGAGGGGTAGTATGGCAATGACGGCGCTTGCCGGGATGCTGTCTGTACTCGTGTTGCCGTCATTCGGCCAGCTTACGGCCACTCTTGCCTTCATTCCAATATTGTTCTACAACGGAAAACGGGGTCTCAACCTAAAATATATTTTCTACGTATTTTATCCCGCACATTTGTTGGCACTGTACTTGGCCCGGTACGTAATGGTGAAGGGTTGAAGGAACCCCGTGAAATCAGATAGAGTCCGAGGGTTAGAAAGAACTAAAGGAAATTGGGGAGAGCTATGGTCGGACATTCAAAGGAATTTGTGAAAGCATTGGCGGACCATGACCTGACTGCAGTCCGCCGGGTTCCCAAGTCTGACCTGCATAATCACTTCGTGCTTGGCGGAAGTAGGGACTACATCTTCCAGCAGACGGGCATCAAGATGCCGCTTCTGGACAAGACCTTGCATTCTATCCACGACATGCACAAATGGCGCGAAGAGCATATTGCCCTGGGACGCTTTGACAGCATCGAGTTGCGCAAGGTACTGATTGAAGCGGCGTTTTATCAAGCCAAACAAGACGGTGTTACCCTGCTTGAAATCGGGGAAGATGTATGGGCTAACGGCAAGTTCTATGGCGGCGATGTATCGCTCTTGGTGGAGACCTTCTACGAAGCACGGGACAAGATCGCTCCTAGCATTGAACTCAGGCTTCAGATCGGTCTTTCACGCCACTGCCCGGTTGGCGCTCTTGAAGGGTGGCTGGAGCCCTTTTGGGGGAGGCAAGAGTTCTATTCGATAGATTTGTCTGGTGATGAACTGGCACAGCCTATCGAAAACTTCGTGTCCATTTACCGTAAAGCCAAGAGCTACGGGCTCAAGCTAAAAGCCCACATAGGCGAATGGGGTACGGCTGACGATGTTGTGCGGGCAGTGGAGCTGCTTGAATTGGACGAGGTCCAGCATGGAATAGCTGCTGCAGGTTCCCGGGCAGCAATGGATTTCCTTGTAGAAAACAGGCTCCGCCTCAATATCTGTCCCACCAGTAATGTGAAGGTGGGCAGAGTACACTCCCTGGAGAATCACCCGGTTAAAGTGCTTTTCCGGCATGGCGTAGATGTAACCATAAATTCTGACGATGTGCTGGTATTTGACAGTGATGTGTCAAAGGAGTATTTGAGGCTCTACAGGCATGGAGTGCTAACCGCCGAAGAATTGGATGCTATTAGGCTGAATGGGCTGGGCTTAGCATAAGCTGTTTCTTAACCCTCTCTCAACTTCGTCGCTTTCAGGCAAGATGTGCCTTAAGCATCTGCCCGTTTCGGATTATGGGAACAATTGTCTATCCATGAGATTATTATGAATGGACATTATACTTGCGGGCAAATAATACGATAGATGGTAATCAAGGAAAAATAAGGGGTTTGAAAGGATTTGCGCCCTGTGGGGGCGAATACTAACGGTGAATATTTACAAGTATTGCCTGGGATGACTATCTATGCCATTATCAGTTGTGGTCAGTTGGTTAAGGGGTTAGCGATAACATCGTAGATGACGCTTTCTAGGGTATCAATGTGCTTGTGTGTCCTGGGTCCATAAGGATTGAGAAGTGATGGAGGAACGTACCCAACCTGGTGATGCTATCTGCGAAACAGATACCTCGTTACATAACGCTTGTGTTGTAGAGATCATCACCTTAGGCGGACTGGATATCAGGTTTCGCGGAAAATCCCTGATCGAGTCACGCAGTGGATTGCGGAGGGTATTGGAACTTCTTAAGTACCTGATAGCCTTCCGCAATAGGCGCTTATTACCTGAGGTCATTATTGATGAGATGTGGCCTAGCTGCGATTTTGTGGATCCCAAGAGCGTTCTCAGGACACAAGTGTTCAGACTGCGCTGCTTGATTAAAGACATTGTTGCCGAAACTGGCTGTCAGGATACCCCTTGGATGGAACTGAACTCCACAAATGGCTTCTACATACTGGAGGTCGGCAGCAGGTGCCGCGTGGACGCCGACATCTTTGAGGAAACTATAGCGTATGCCGAGGCAACCGAGCAAGAGGATGTTTCAGCGGCAATCAGTTTGTACAAAAAAGCGCTAGCTCTTTACCAAGGGGCGTATATGGCCGGCCATGTCCGGGGTGACTGGTTGACTCCTATTCAGAACCATTACCACCGCGTTTACATGCGCGCCTTGTTTAGGCTGCTAGAACTCCTCCGCAATGCAAACGCCTATCATGAGATTATCGAGACCTGCGGAAAAGCTTTCTGGATCGAGCCGCACGACGAAGCACTCCACCTGTGCTTTCTCCAAGCACTAACTGATATGGGAGACACGAAAAGCGCACTCAGCCACTATTCTTATCTCACTTCCTTCTTGGAGAGGGAGCTTGGAGTAAAGCCATCGGCTGCCCTCAGAGCGTTCTACCGCAAGTTGCAGCAAAGGATTGACGAGAGCCACGAAACAGACCTCGTGCTCATTAAGAAGAGCTTGATTGATGATGAGAGGGCAGGGGCTTATCGCTGTGATGTAGACCATTTCCGATCCTTGTGCCAGGTGGAAATCAGGAGAAGTCTGCGCACAGGAAAACCGGTTTTTCTGGGCATGATCACTGTCTCTGGGTTAGATGGGTCCCGTAACGGCAAACAGGCTCAAACTGTTGCAGACCGGATTACCCATATGCTGAGTTCCTCTTTGCGCAAAGGAGATGTGTTTGCCTGGTGGAATCAGAACCAGGTGCTGCTCTTAATTACCTTGCAGGATCGGAAAAATGTCAACAAGGTAGGCCAGAGGCTCCATGCCAGGTTGCAGGAGATTGCAGACAAAGAGAACGTGCGTGCGAGATTAGAATTCCAACCTCTGACTCCGGAAATCTCGTTGCTAGTCTACTAGCAGGCCTATCTACTGCCAGCCACTGGTTTGCCATCGGTATCGTTCATTAGCAGGCACCGGGTGATTAGGTCCCCCTTACATTCCCCTCTACTCATGTAATCGATATGTAACTGAAACGTTCACAAATTTCACGCTTATGTGCTTTCCAAGAAACCCATCTGTCCACGCAATGCAACTGCCCTTTGTTTTACTTGGTTTGGTCGATGATGCGGATTTGTCTAGCGAAGAGGCGGCATCTGGCTAGAGCAAACAACAGGGGAGGAAGCGTTTATGGAAAACGCCGGGGTGTCCCGCGCAAGCCCTGCAGTACCAACGGTGAAGTTGGCGCGAAGCCGCAGACTACAGAGCACATGGAGATGAAAAGCATGAAGAATGGAATGCGCATCTTGCTTGCTGCCAGTTTGGCTATGGTGTTGCTCGTCAGCAGCGGAATCCAGGGTATTGCGTCGATTGTGGCAAAGGGTCATCCAGGCCAAGTGTGGGCATCGGGTCTTTTAGATGAGTTAGATGAGGCGGATGATGCACAGCCTGACAGAATGTTGGATACTGGCAGTCCCAAGACTCCATCCGAGGATGAAGGATTGCCAGATGATGGAAACGGAGGGCTTGTTGAGTCTGGAGATCCTGTCATTCCAGGGGGTTCTGAAGCACCGCAGCAAGGGGAAGACCCAGTGAACGAACAAGATGCAGACCCAGGCGAAGCAGCACGGCCGGATGTACCTGCAGGCCTGGAGGATCGGGGTGGAGATCAGGTAGAGCCGGAACAGCCAGTTGACCAAGGGAATGCCCGTGAAGAACAGGTAGACGCTGGGGAACCGGAAGAGCCCGTAGAGCCGGAGCAGCCGGAGGAACCCACTGAAACGGAGGAGCCTGTGGAACCGGAGGAATCAGAAGGATCGAAGGAGGCTGAGGAACCGGAAGACCCGGGTGAGGGCGAACCAGAGGAAACTGAAGAGCCCGAACAGCAGGAACAGCCGGAAGAACTTGAGGAGCCTGAGCCTGAACAGCCGGAAGAGCCGGGAGAGGGCGAGCCGGATGAAACTGGAGAAGGTGAATTAGACGACCAAGAGGAGACAGAGGACGGAGAAGGCCCGGAAAATCCAGGTGGGGACACAGAGGAAGCACAGACGTCAGAACCGGCTTTGGACGTAACTATCATTACAGACAGGTTCGAGTATGAAGCCGGAGATGTGGTTCGCCTGACCGTGTTCGTGAGAAACACAGGTACAGCCCACTTGTCTGATGTCACGCTCAGGGTGCCTTTGGCAGGTTTGAAGTTTCCAATTCCGTCAATTGCCCCAGAAGAGGAAGCTGTAATCCCGGCAGATCTTAGCATCCCATCTGACTTCTATATAGGTTATATCGGCGTGGGCGCTTACGCTGAATGCCAGTACGAGGATGTTTCTGTGACGAGTCAGGATGCAGTCCTGCTTGTGGTAGATGAGCCCGTTGATTCTGACTTCAAAGAGTACAGATTGCAGCATTGGTTCGCGGATTGGCAGTCAGTAATACCTCTGGATGTAATCCCGGCTCTGGATGA
This sequence comes from Candidatus Fermentithermobacillaceae bacterium, assembly GCA_012837895.1. Classification (GTDB taxonomy): domain Bacteria; phylum Bacillota; class Sulfobacillia; order Fermentithermobacillales; family Fermentithermobacillaceae; genus DTU015. Next base: position 29,805 of record DUQH01000141.1, read on the forward strand.
AGAGACCTTGGCGAAGCTGCAGGATGAACAGCTCGGGGAGTTTGACCAATACGTCGCCGGTGTGGATCTATCCGGCCCAAAGGGAATGCCAGATCGCACTGACACTGTGGAGACTGCGGGCTACGTAACAAGGCTTAAGGATTGGGGATGCAGATATTGGGAGGTTACTCTTGAGGCACACGGTAAAGGTCCCCCGCTGCCGTTTGATGCAGTCCTAGTCGTCGATCGGTCAGGTAGCATGGGGTCTGGCCCGGGTTCTCCTATGGAATATGCCAAAGAAGCTGCAAGCTGGTTTGCCGGAGAAGTGCTAAGAGCGAATCCAGAGAACCAAGTGGCCGTGGTGAGTTTTGGACTTGAAGGTGCCAAGCATCCTTTATTCCCGCTACGGGTAGGCGACCTCAATGCTGACACAAACGTTGATATTGGGTTTTCCAGCGATCTGGAGAAGGTGCAATCAGCAATCGAGAGCCTATATACACACGGTGGCACCAACACGCAAGCGGGCTTCCTTAAGGCCCTGCAACTTATGACAACCGCGCGCAGGAACTCTAAGAGAGTCATAGTTCTTCTGACTGACGGTGTCCCAACAGTCAGCATAGGTTTTCCTTACGGTCCAAGCTACCCCGCTTTCCACAACGTCCATACTCTTGCAGCTATCTCTGCGGCCCAGTTTTGCCATCTCTTGGGTTACGAGGTGTTCACAGTCGCCCTTCTAGGTGATGTTCCTGCACCTTGCCTAAGAGTAGCCCGGGATACGATGCAGGCTGCCGGGAACGGGGGATACTACGAGCTTTCTTCGGCTGAAGACCTGATTGGGATATATGAGGAGATCTTCTATGAACTCATGTATTCGGCAAGAGATGTTGTGGTTACCGCCAAGATCCCTCCTAACTTCGAGTTTGCCGGATTTGTCGAGCCAGATGAGGGTTTTCTCCCAGCCTCGGCGGAAGTGGAAGGCGAAGGAACTATCATATGGAAACTAGGAGACATCGCTAACGGATCTACGGTTGCCTTAAGCTACGTGATCAAGGCCCAAGATGATTATCCAGGCGGTGAAGTCTATACCGATGGTTGGGCGCAGATTGAATACTATCCGGACGCGGAAAATGATAAGAAAGTCACCGGTGAGTTTGGTTTCGACCCTCCTTGCTTTGAAGTGCCGCCACCGCTAACGGTGACCGCAACAGCCAGTCAGAACAGCATTCCTTTTGGCGTTGAGATACAGCTTGAGGCAGCTGCAAGTGGGGGTGTTCCAGCCTACTATTACCTGTGGCAATGCGACACAAGCCCAAAGTGGTCACAAGATACTGCCGAGGTAACGGTATGTCCTGACAGGGATACAACATATACGGTGACGGCCAAGGATGAGTGGGGATGTATCGCCAGTACCAGTGTAAAGGTTAATGTCAAGACGGGCTCTATTACCATAAAGAAGATTGTAGAAAACCTATCAGAAGAAGAACAATCGAAAAAGTTCACCATCTATGTGGAAGACCCCAAAGATGGCAAACTCTGGTGCAAGACGTTAGCAGCCGGAGAGTCTGCGACCATTTCCGGGCTGAGGGCCGATAACCGCACATATACCATCTGCGAAGTAGCGCCTATGGATTATAGGGTAGTGGGTATCCGTACGTCTCACGGGACCACTTCGGATGGTACCTGTGTGACAGTGACCATTTCCGATAGCTACCTTGAACACGAAGTTACCATTACCAATCGCAAAGTCAACAATTCTTGGTTCCGGTATTCGGCGGAAGCAGTCAATACCTTTGTTGTTAGATTCCCCGAAGACACCTTCACTCATGACACGAAAGGCCACCCCAATTTAATGCCGGAAGCTGTACTGCCGGAAGTGCCTGGGTTGGTACTTGAACCCGAACCTGGCGATGAGGCCCGGAACGAGAGTGAAACTCATGACGAGTGAGATGCGCAGTTACAGTTACATGTTTAGTCACCACTACATCGAGAGGAAGGCGAGAACAAGATGAACGTAGCCCGGGTAAGACAAGTGGGGGCGTACATAGCCAAGTCAGTCACTATAACACTAACCGTCGTCGCCCTGCTCCTTATGTTCTCCTTGGTGCAAAGCAAGCTTGCCGGTAGAGAACCTGCAATAGCCGGCTGCAAGATTTACATTGTCATGAGCGGTAGTATGGAGCCTGCTATAAAGGTAGGCAGCATGGTGGCGGTAAGACCGCTTGAGCCTGAGGAAGTCCAGCCGGGCGACATTATCACCTTCCGGAGCGAACGCGGTTCAACCGTAGCCACCCACCGGGTGAGTCGTGTCGACACTGAAAACGGCCTTCTTTTCTACACCAAGGGTGATGCAAATGACATTGAAGACCCGAGTCCAGTAGACCCGCGTAATCTCGTGGGCAAAGTGGTTCTGACTGTACCTCATCTAGGCTATATGTTTGCTTACGCCCGCACCCCGCAAGGTGCAGGAGTTTTGTTTGGCCTTGCGGCGTTGGTTGTTGGCGGGGAGCTCCTATACAACTACATGGCTGGCAAGAAACACCGTGACCAAGCGGCAGAGGAGACGAATGTCATTTCGCCTCCTGAGAGCCAGTCGTAATGGGGGGATTGAGGCAACGTAGTGGATTGTCGGTATCAATCAGACGGATTAGTTTGGTGATTTAGTCTGAACACTAACAAGAGGAGGAAAAAGGAAAGTGAAGAGAAGCATTCCGATTGGTGTGTTGGTAGTTGCGCTGGTGGCCCTGTTTGTGGTCGGTGGCACCATGGCGTGGTTTACCGCACAGGCAAGCGAAACCAATGAGTTCAAGACGGGTACGGTGAAGATTCAGGTAATGGAAGAAGTTGACGAAGAACTCGACAACTGGGCCCCTGGTGAGTGGAGGGATAAGGAAATTCGGGTGAAGAATACCGGAAGCCTGCCCGCAGTCATTAAGGCGGAGTTGGTCCTGACGTGGTTGGAATGGGATGATGTAAATCAGCGATGGGCGGAAACCGATTTGCCCGTTGATAACGTTATCCTACGAATCAATGAGAGAGACTGGAGAAAAGACCGGTCTGTCCCCGGCCACGTCTATTTCTACAAGCTTCGTTTTGGTGGTTGGGACGCACTGCAACCCGGTGACGTAACTGAGCCCTTGATCAAAGCTGTAGGGCTGGACGCGTTTAAGACAGACAATCAATATCAAGGCAAGAAGCTAAGAATTGAAGTCAAAGCTGATGCACTACAGGCTGGAGATATATCCGCGGCGATTGACGCCTGGAACATAGATGTGGATTTCTTGTCGGAAGAGTTGAAAATGGACTTGTCGGAGTTGATGAACCACTAATGCCCGGCTCTAGTCATGAGTCAGTAGAGGTTAGACAACAGTCATCGCCGTTGGTGCTGGTAAGCGAGGGTTAAGGCACACATGCCGGGCCGGGTTCAATGGTTGCCCGGCCCGGCATGTGTCGAGAGGCACTCTTCTACCCGGTAGAATGGAGGGGGCCGGATGAAAAACACGATCACTATACTAGCGTACGTCTTGATACTGGTGGCGTTGGTTGCTATGCCAGCTTGGGCTGGATCGACATGTCTGGAGCTAATCGGCGACGTAGACGGTTTATCTCTTGTGCCTCCGGGCAAGAAACTGTTCGACCTGGACAATATGGCTCCGGGTGATAGGGTGACAGCAACCATTATGATCCACAACCATTACTCCAGGTCGTATCACCTTTGGCTTAAAGCCACTGACCACACAGCTGGTAAACCTGATTTGCTCAAGCAGTTGCAACTTACAGTCACCTACAAAGGTAAAGAGATATATGACGGGCCTGCAGCCGGCTTCGCCAAAAAGAGTGTATACCTAGGACGAGTGTGGCCAGGTGAGGACGGTGAGCTTATAGCTACAGTAGAGCTTCCCGGATCCAAGACAGGTAACGACTTTCAGGGTGTGAACGCAAGTGTAAAGTGGGTATTTACAGCCCAGACGGCCAGTGGTCCGCCCTGGGAACCACCTGAAGAACCGCCGGAGGAGCCGCCGGCAGAAGAGCATCCTGTGGAGGAGCCACCGGTTGAACCTCCTGAAGAAGAGCCCCCTGTCGGGGAGACTCCTGAGGAGATAGAACCGCCTCCCGTAGAAGAGGTGCCTTTATCGCCTCTCGATGAGCTGGAAATGCCTAAGACAGGTGAAGAAGCGCCGTATCCGTACTACTTGTTAGGAGGATTAGCAATCCTGGCGGGAGTAAGTCTTGCCGGCCCTCGCAAACGCAGGTAACCTCAAAAGCAGCAGTGTCTGACTACAGGCTGCCATGGATCATCCCGGGCGGCTTGTAGTCATTGAAGAAGGGCTAGGAATGCTGTGCGTTTGCCAAGCCAGTGCTTGGGGATGCATCCTCTGGACACGGAAGCGAGACAGGGAGGTCGTTGGCGAACTCTCTTATGGATAGTCACATAAAGGAATGCGCGTTTGTGAGACGGATTACTGCTTTCTCCCTTATAATGCTAGGCCTTTGTTTGCTGGCTTATCCTACAGCACGTCGTATGTATTTTGACTACCGCCAGCGACAACTCCTGGCGTTGTGGGACGAATTCCAAGCAACCCAACCACAGGTACCCACAGCTTCTCAGGGGGGCATTTCCGGGAAAAACGACGGAACCCGTACTCTTTCGCGTTCTCTAGATATGGAGACTGGGAAAGTCGTGTCTTCTGACAGCCCCGACCCTGAGTTGTCAAAACACATTCTTGAAAACATACAAGGTGTCCTTACCATCGAGAAGATCAATCTCAAAATACCCGTGCTTAAAGAAGACTCTGAGGAAAACCTGAACATATCGGTAGCTCATATTGAAGGTACTTCAGGCCCAGGCGAAGTGGGGAACTACGTAATTGCCGGCCACCGTATGCGTGCTTATGGCAGGCACTTCAACCGCTTGCATGAGCTTGCAGAAGGGGATGAGATTGAGTTCACTGACCCGGAAGGCGTGATTTACGTGTATAGAGTGTTCGAGGTCTTGATAGTCAAGCCGGGAGACACGTGGGTTTTACAGCCATCAGGCGAAGATAAACTGATCACTTTGGTTACATGCGACTACAGCCAGGAACCGTCTGTGCGGCTGATAGTAAGAGGTAAACTGGTAGAGGACGATTCCCACGGCCTCCAGTAGCTTCCGCTTTTTTCAAAAACACCGGGATTTATACACTAAATCTTATTCCACCCATTGCATACCTCAGGTTCATTTGGTAAAATTCCTTTCAATATCCATAATCGGATATATTGTATAAGGAAGGGTACCTTAGGGTTCCGTTTCGGGGTTTCGCTCTGAAAGTCTGGACCGAGCGGTACCAGCTTTGCAAAGGCAAAGCACACCGTGGGTGGAAAATACCCGAGCGGCAAGTTCCTTGCAGTAATTCTGCTTGTCGCCCGGGTTTTTGTTTTTCCGGGCGCGTGAAACGGGGGTGATAACAGTGGGGATTACCAGGACGTCAGTACGCGTACGCCCTGTGGTTCTTGCGGGCGTCGGACTCATGGCGAAAGAGGGAAGAAGCAGGGAAACCTGGTCTGCTCATTTCGGGTACTCCGTGTATTCCAGGTGATAGGTTCGATGTTTGATACCTCCCTTCTCAAGCCTTGGCAGATTACGTCCAGGGTTCCTTCTTCCATCTTCGTCTTGTAACTCACTTTATCAGGGCTTTTTGAATGACACCTGTGTAAGTGTGATTCGGTCCGGCCGAAAGCGGCAAACGCCCAAACTGAGATGAAGATTACCGGGTTCCAGATGACACTGTGTTCACATGTTACTTGGCAGCATCAGGTAGCCTTGTGTGGAAACCCTCAAGGGTACCGCACTGTAATAGTGATATCCGGCGCCCGCCGGGGCATGTGTACCACATGTGTGACTGGTCCAGCCGCTTTCATCCTAGACGCATTGTATACGTGCAAGACAAACAGGGAGGGAGCATCATAAATGAAATCCATGAATCATGTGTTCAAAGGCAAGAAGAACTACGCTAGGGCTAAGTTTGACGGTTGTTCCGAGGGTAAGGATCACATCCACAACAGAGGAAAGAGGTTCATCATTAGCAGTTTCCGCACAGTTAGCATTGCAGCATTTCTGGCTGCTGTCATATTTCTAGCCGGTTGCACCGGTTCAGGGGCAGACAGCCCTCCTGCCTCAGGCGGGTCTGATGGCGACAAGATAATCAAGATCGGCATGGTCGGGCCTCTCACCGGTGACTATGCCACTTACGGGCAGAGCGTGAGAAATGGTGTCCAGACAGCCATCGACGAGATTAACGCAGAGGGCGGCGTTAACGGGTTCACTCTCCAGCTTATTGCCGAGGACAGCAAAGGTGAATCCACTGAAGCTGCCAATGCAGTCCAGAAACTCATTGACCAAGACAAAGTAACCGCAATCGTAGGAGCTGTGCTGAGCGGCGAAACCGCAACTGTAGCTCCGATTGCTCAGGATTCAGGAGTCCTGATGGTTACTCCATCATCTACCGCTCCCGGATTGACAGACACCGGCGACTACATATTCCGCAACGTGATTACTGACGATGTCCAGGCCAGGCAGTTGGCCGAATATGTCGTATCTGAGTTAGGCCTCAAGAAATTTGCAGTGCTTTACGCCAACAACGACTACGGCGTCGCCCTGAAGGACAATTTCACCGCCAAAGTTGAAGAACTAGGCGCTTCAGTTGTAGGTGTTGAGTCGTACCTCGACGGCGATGAGGATTTCAGGGCCCAGCTCACAAAGATCGGCAATGAAGTTGATGCCCTGTACATCGCAGGGTATTACACAGAAGCTGCCAAGATCGCACAGCAGGCCAGGCGACAGGGTATAGAGGCCAGGCTCCTTGGCGCAGATGGCTTCTATTCAGGTAAACTCGTTGAACTCGGTGGCGATGCTGTCGAAGGTGCCTTGTTCACCGCCGGGTTCTACTCAGGCGACTCGTCAGAAAATGTTCAAGCCTTCGTCTCAACCTACAAGCAGAAGTACTCGGAAGAGCCTGATATGTTTGCTGCCAACGCCTACGACACTATGAAGATAGTGGCGCAAGCCTTGGAGAAGGCGGGTAACGACAGGGCGGCGCTTAAGGCTGAAATGGCTAATGTCAAGGACTTCCCAGGGGTTACCGGTACAACCTCCTTCGACGACAGGGGAGAAGCGGTGAAGGAAGTCATAATTCTCAAGGTTGAGAACGGGAAGTTCAGCCGGGCTAGGTAACAGCCGTGCCAGATGATAGCCAAATCAGGTAACACGGGTAACTGTGTCTTAAAGCAGCTACTGATTGGATGTAGTTGAGTACCAGGCAAAAGCGGGGTAGGAGCAGGTCTTGTTTCCATGACTTGAGATTTAGGTGCTGTCTGCTCCTCCCCAGGCCTGCTTGGACTTAGGCGGAGGTGTGTGTTTTGCTGCAGCAAGTTGTCAACGGACTCACCCTAGGCAGTTCTTACGCACTTATTGCCCTGGGATATACCATGGTTTACGGCGTGTTGCGCCTCATCAATTTTGCCCATGGCGAAATCTACATGGTGGGTGCTTTCATAGGGCTTACTGCTTCTCAGATAGCAGGGCTTCCGTTTGCCGCTGCGATGGTGATTGCAATGGCGGGGGCGGCGGTCGTGGGTGTTGTAGTTGAAAGGATCGCGTACAGGCCGCTCAGAAAAGCTCCCCGCCTTGCAGCGCTCATCAGCGCAATAGGCATGTCGATATTCCTGCGTAACCTTGCCCTTGCTGTGATGGGGCCTCAGACCAGGGCATTTCCTATTCCCTTTGAAGTGAAACAGTTCACCACCGGCAGGTTACGGATAAGTTCGTTCGATGTACTCATTCTGCTTACAAGCGTCGGACTCATGCTTGGGCTTCATTTCCTAGTCCACAAAACAAAGATCGGAAAAGCTATGAGGGCCACGGCCGAGGACAAAGAAACTGCCAGTTTAATGGGGATAAGTGTTAACCGTGTCATCGCCTTCACTTTTGCCATCGGTTCCGCTTTGGCAGCATCAGCAGGGGTCCTGATAGGAATGAATTTCAACGCAGTTGATCCGTCTATGGGCATGATGCCGGGGCTCAAAGGTTTTACGGCCGCTGTTTTGGGAGGCGTCGGGAGCATCCCGGGAGCTATGTTAGGCGGCATTCTGCTTGGCATGGCCGAAGTCATGGGGGTTGCCCTTCTCAAGTCAGAATGGAGAGACGCGATTGCCTTCGGGATACTGGCTTTGGTGCTGCTTGTGAAACCCTCCGGGATACTTGGCCGAAATCTGCAGGAGAAGGTGTAAATGATGATTAGTCCGTATTATTACCAGCTGCTGGTGATTGCCAGCATCAATGCAATCATGGCGCTGAGCCTCAATCTGGTCACAGGATGCGCAGGGCAGCTTTCTCTTGGGCACGCGGCGTTCATGGGAATCGGGGCATACACTGCAGGAATTCTGACGTCGGTTTATGATGTGCCCTTTGCTGTGTCGCTGATTGCAGGAGGGGCAGTGGCGGCATTGGCTGGCTTGATCGTGGGACTTCCGACGCTACGGCTCAAAGGAGACTACCTTGCCATTGCTACCCTGGGTTTTGGAGAGATTATCCGAGTAGCTATCCTCAATATGGGAATCACCGGCGGTCCGTTTGGCTTAAGGGGTATATCCAAGCACACCAACCTTGCCCTGGCGGCGACTGCTGCCGTCTTGGTGTACTGGACGATGACCCGTCTCATGAACTCACGCTTCGGCCGGGCGCTTACTGCCATCCGCGAGGACGAAGTCGCAGCCGTGGCGATGGGCATTGACGTTACACGTTGCAAGGTACTCGCTTTTGTAATAAGTGCAGCGTGGGCAGGGGTTGCAGGAGGGCTTTTCGCCCACTGGTTCAGGTATTTGCACCCGTCCTCCTTTGCTTTTGCCGCCTCAGTGGAAATCCTCAGCATGGTGGTCCTGGGAGGCATGGGCAGTCTGGAAGGCCCGGTTATCGGCGCTGTGGTGTTGACGTACGCGCCTGAATTGCTCCGGGGTGTGTCTGACTTTGTATCCCGGCACCGCATGCTGTTCTACGGTGCGCTGCTGGTAATCATGATGCTGGTGCGTCCCCAGGGGCTGGTAGGGGCCGGGGTGAAGGGCCTCCGTGCCGCGAGGTTGAGCAAGTTTCAGGGGTTTGGAAGGCTTCAGTCCAGCAAGCTAGGACAGTGGATTGCTGCAGCTATGGAAAAAGTGCACTGGAAAGGTTCAACGGGCAGCGACGATAGCTGTGTTGTTAACGAGCATGTGTCCGGATTGGCTATTGGTCCTGGCACCGGTTCAACAGGTACCGGGGTAGGGCGCGGAGGAGGGGAAGAAAATGCCGGTTCTTGAATTGAGAGAAGTGAGCAAATCATTCGGAGGTATTACAGCCGTGCGTGAGGTCAGCCTGTCGGTTAATCCTGGTGACATCCTAGGTTTGATAGGCCCTAACGGGGCAGGCAAGACTACCTTGTTCAACCTGGTAACCGGCATATACAGCCCGAGTTCCGGGGAGATCCTTCTCGACGGACGCAATCTGGCTGCGTTGCAGCCTCACCAGATAACCAATTCGGGTCTCGCCCGTACTTTTCAGAACATCAGGATTTTTGGCCAGATGAGCGTACTGGAGAATGTGATGATAGGCAGGCACTGTCGCACGAGGTCAGGGATCTTAGGAGCCATCCTAGGCATGCCAGGAGTGAAAAAGGAAGAGAAGGAGACCAGGGAACGATGTCTCGAACTTCTGGACTTCGTTGGATTGGACGTCGACCCGGATGAAAAGGCATCGAACCTTTCATATGGGCAGCAGAGGCAGCTGGAGATCGCCAGGGCACTTGCCACTGATCCGGAACTCCTGTTGCTTGATGAGCCGGCTGCGGGTATGAACCTCCAGGAGACAAAAGAGATTACCTCGCTGATCAAGCGCATCAGGGATGCAGGCAAGACCATCCTCCTCATAGAGCACGATATGCGGATGGTCATGGGCACGGCAGATAGAGTGGCTGTTCTGGACCACGGGACGAAGATTGCAGAAGGAAGTCCGAAGGAAGTCCAGCGGGACCCGGCTGTCATTAAGGCGTACTTGGGAGATGAAGCAAATGTTGTCGCTTAAGAATGTTGTGACTTGCTATGGGTCGATAAGGGCGCTGAAAGGGGTCTCCATGGAAGTTGCCCAGGGTGAGATTGTGGCCCTGATCGGGGCTAACGGGGCTGGGAAGACAACTACGCTCAAGACTATCTCCGGCCTTTTGAAGCCTGCTGAAGGGGCAATTAAGTTTGACGATGTGGACATAACCCGGAGCAACCCTGAAGACATTGTGAAAATAGGCATCTCCCACGTACCCGAAGGAAGACGGGTGTTTTCACAGATGACTGTCATTGAGAACCTGGAGCTGGGTGCGTATTCCAGGTCAGGGAGAGGACTTGGTAGGCAGCAGATTAGGGATGATCTGGCCCAGGTGTTTTCGCTGTTCCCCCAGCTAAAGGGGAGGGAAAAGCAGCTCGCAGGGACCTTGAGCGGAGGGGAGCAGCAGATGCTTGCCATGGGGCGGGCGCTTATGTCCAGGCCGAAGGTGCTGCTCTTAGATGAGCCTTCCATGGGGCTTGCACCTATGATCGTGAAGGATGTTTTCCGCATCATAAGGGAAATCAACCGTGGCGGCACTACCGTGCTGCTTGTGGAGCAAAACGCCCACTTGGCGCTCAACACTGCTTCGCGTGCCTATGTGCTTGAGACCGGTAAGGTGGTACTCCATGGTGAGTCGCGTGAATTGCTGAACAACGATAAAGTCCGCGAGGCTTATCTGGGGGAATGATTGTGGTGGCGCCTATTGGTGCATGTGATGCACCGACTTGGCTCGTTCTTGCGAGTTGACGGCGCTGAATGGTGCACGTGGCGCACCATTTTGGCTTTTTTTTCGCGGGATGACGGCTCCTAATGGCTCATGTGGTGTACCATTTTGGCCCTTTTTGGCGGGACGGCAGCCCTAAATGGTGTACGTGGTGTACCGTTTTGGCCTTTTATCGCGGGATGACGGCTCGTAATGGTGCATGTGATGCACCGATTTGGCTCTTTCTTGTGGGATCGCAACGTTAAATGGTGCACGTGGTACACCGTTTTGACTCTTTTTGGCGGGACGGCAGCCCTAAATGGTGCACGTGATGCACCATTTTGGCTTTTTTTCGTGGGATGGCGGCGCCAAATGGCTCACGTGATGCACCATTTTGGCTCTTTTTCACAGCATGACGGCTCCTAATGGTGCATGTGGTGCACCGATTTGACTCTTTCTGGCGGGATCGCAACGCTAAATGGTACACGTGGTGCACCGTTTTCGCTCTTTTTCGCATGATGGCAGTGCTAAATGGCGCACGTGGTGCACCGTTTTGGCTCCTTTTGGCGGGATGGCAGCCCTAAATGGTGCACGTGATGCACCAATCTGGCGCCTCCTTATGAACTGACGGCGCATAATGGCATACGCAGTGCACCGTTTTGCCCGCTTGGGAATGTACCCCTCCGCGTTCCACCAGCAGGAACGGGCTGCAGGAAGCAAGCAGTGCGTTAACGAAACGATCAATTGAGAAACCGGTCAATGGAGAAACCGGTCTGTCCAGGGTATCGAAGTAGGACTAACCTGCACCGAGATGCTTTGTATGCAGAAGAACGTATAGAATAGAAAGGGACTTGCGCGGGACAGGGCAGCCCCGTAGCAGTAATAAGCGACAGAGTCTGCACTCTGCAACCGTAACTTGAGAGGAGAGGAACAACTTTTGATCAGGGCTGAGGGACTTACCAAGGTGTACGGGGCGTTGACCGCCGTAAATGAGCTTACATTATCAGTGGGCCCAGGAGAGATATTCGGCTTTCTCGGACCGAACGGTTCAGGCAAGACCACTACGATCAAGATGCTGTGCGGGCTCTTGTCACCGACTGCAGGACGGGCAAAGATATGCGGCATTGATGTCCATGAAAAACCGGTGGAAGCCAAGGCAATGATAGGCTACGTTCCTGACACTCCAAACGTCTATGAGAAGTTGACCGCCAGGGAACTCTTGCAGTTTGTGGCTGATCTAAGGAAGATGGACCCCAAAGAAGCTGCTGATCGCATGGAAGAGCTTCTTTACATGTTTGAACTCAGCGATAGGCAAGATGAACTCCTCTCAACTTATTCCCATGGAATGAGGCAGAAGGTTTGCATAGCTGCGGCACTCCTGGATGAGCCTAGAGTGCTTTTCTTAGACGAGCCTACCGTAGGTTTGGATCCAAAAAGCGCCAGGTTAGTCAAAGAGGTGCTCAGGCAGTTTGCCCAGACCGGACGGGCAGTTTTCATGTCAACCCACATCTTGGAGATTGCCGAGAGGATGTGTGACCGGGTGGGTATTATTCACCAGGGACATCTGATTGCTGAAGGCAGTGTCGATGATCTCAGGCGGCGGGTTCTTCCTGGAACAGGTGAAGCGGTTTCCCTCGAGGACCTTTTCCTCAAACTCACCGGAGGCGAGGAGTACAAAGAGCTCATCAAGCACTTGGCGCCGGATGCTGATAACCTGCAGGCTGAATAGGGTGTCTGCGGGCCTTGGAGGTCCGTCCCGGTAGCGCCACGGATAGTCTGTTTGAAAAGAAGAAGGTGTTGGTGTGGAGTACATATGGATGATACTTAGAACCGACTTGATGTCGGTGCTAAACAGAAGGAAGGCCGGCAAGAAGGGTAAGCTGCAGCTGGCGCTGCTGCCTGTCTTTTGGATTGGGCTGAGTGGAGGCGTATATTACGGAGCACACTTACTCTTCAGTTACCTTGATTCCTATCTTGCCGCCGTCCCGGGAATGGCTGATGCCGTAGCTCTCAACTTACTTAACGGACTCGCTCTCTACGTTATAGTCCTGGTATTTCTAAGCGGGTTTCAGCTCATCTTCCGGATAGTATATGAATCTGATGATATCGGGTTCCTGCTCTCCCAGCCTGTTCCTTCTCGAGCGGTCTTTGCAGCCAAGTTCATCACCGCGTATACATCCCTCTTGCCCATGGTATTGGTGTTTGGGGCTCCTGTCTGGTTTGCATGGGGCTCTGTTAACCGGGTAGGGCTTGGGTTTTATGTGATGGTTATGTTGTCATACTCCCTCTTGCTGCTTCTGGTGCATTCAGCGGTCACATTGATGCTGCTTGCTGCAATGAGGTACTTGCCCGGCGCCAGGTTAAAGCGCCTTTTTGTGGCTGTTACAGCGCTGCTGGGAATGTTTATGGTGCTTTCGTCTCAGGTGATGAGTTCCAGACTCTCTACAGGAGATCCTATGGAACTGCTCAGGCAGATTGAATCCGTTAACCTCAAAAAGACATGGTACCTCCCCACTACGTGGTCAGTGAACTTGGTACTCGGTACGTTGGAGAGGTTTGATGTAAGAACTTCTCATTATGCCGTGCCCCTGGCCTGCTGTGCCCTTGCCCTGGCCTGGCTTGCAGTGAAAATGTCTAACGGGTTGTATTTTGCAGGCTGGTCGGGTCTCGAGGAAAGCTCATCCACGAGCCTTGGCAAGAGAAAGGCTGCGCGGAGACGCAAGACGTCAGGCGTTTCAAGAGTCTCGGGAGCAGCTTCCGCCAGAATACATTTCTCAAGAACGTATGCTTCCCAGATGCAAGGTGCGTTTTGGACTATCCTACGAAAAGATGTGAAACTGCTGCTCCGGGATCCTGTGCTGTGGTACAGCCTGGGGACAAGCGCTATTGCGCTGGGGTGTTTCGCCTACAACACAATGCGTGGAGCTAGTGTAGGAGGAATCGAGTATTCTCTAACCGATCGAAGCATGTTATCTAGCACCCTTGTTATGATGGCGTGCATCATGGGGTCAATAGTCGGATCCCAGACCGGAGGCGTTTCCCTGAGCCGCGAAGGTTCTTCTTTTTGGTTGCTGCAAGCTAATCCAGTTGACGGCTGGGACCTATTCCGGGCCAAACTTGCTTACGCTGTGCTTCCGAGCATCCTATTGATGCTGCCCTTCTTCGGTGCCTTCGAATTTGGTGGTTTGCCGCATTATCCTCTATGGCGCAAGCTCTTGGTGGGTGTGTCCATTTCGACCATAGTTGCTCTATGTCAGATTCTGCTCGATGTCTATTTTCCGGATTTCACCATTAGGGTAGAAATTGGGTCATCCAAGAGCGGGAGGGGAACCGGGAAACTACTGACGGTGATGTTTGCCAGCATGGCCGTGGCATTAGCCCTTTCTGTGCTGCTGATGATTCCTGCCATACTGGTAACCAAGGGCACCTACCCTCAATCTTCGCTGGCCCGGCTGGACGCTGCTCTCCACGTAGCCATTGTAGCATTGGCAATTCTCATGATCTCTCTAGGCAATCGCGTTGGCTCAAAGCAAGCAGGCCGGCTCCTGAGGTCGGACTAACAGGCCTGGATGCTTACTGCGTGCGTTCGGAGCCCTTCTAAGCTTGGTGGAAGTGTTCTTTTGAGCCGGGCGGAGCCAATTGAACACAAGCTCTGCGCTCCGGTGAGCGCATCCTATTCCAATGCGTCTCTCGTGAACTCACTGGAAGAGGAGTTCTGAGAGATTTGTGGTATAAAGGAATCTTGTGTGGCGTTTGATGACACCTGATGCACGCCGGATGCGAGCTCCGTGTCCTCAACGTATCAGCAGGGCGGTACGAGTATGGGGCCTTTATGTCTTTTATGGTCTGCAAAGGGGGGAGAATCATGTGTGACACTTTCTACATGAGGAGGCCTGACGGCACCACTTCGTTTTTTGCGAAGAACAGTGACCGGGATCCAAATGAACCCCAGTACATGTTGTTTGTGCGCGCCGGTTCTATGAGCGCTCCCAAGACATACGTAGAAATGACTTCTTATGAGGTAAAACATGATGTTTGGCTCTCCAAGCCTTCATGGATGTGGGGAGCTGAAATGGGTGTCAACAGCCGGGGGGTCTCAATTGGCAACGAGGCGACGTTTAACAAGGTTGGCGTGGACAAGACAGGCGTTCTAGGCATGGACCACCTAAGGGCAGCCCTGGAGCTTGCCTCAACAGCCAGGGAAGCGCTGGAAATCATCATAGAGAATATCCTACGGTTTGGGCAAGGTGGCAATGGAGGATTTGAGAATCCCCTTTATTATCACAACAGCTACCTCATCGCGGATCCAGGTGAAGGGTATGTATTGGAAACTGTTGATCGCTACTATGCATACAAGAAGCTAAATAGCAACTACAACATCAGCAACAAAATATCACTCAAAGGTGATTTCGACGGGATCTCGCCGGAATCTCAGGGCAAGGTCACAAACTTCGAGCGGCACTTCATAAACCCCATAGTGTCGTATTTTGCAGGGGCGTATCACAGGGAAAGCCGCGGCCGGGAGCTTATGGAACGCAGTCACTTTGACCTGGCTGGCGCAATAGATGTGCTGCGGGACAAGCAAACCGGCTGTGTCGCATCCATGAGAAACATCGGGATGGTAGCAGGAGGTTTGGTGAGTTCCCAGGCAACTGCTTCGCTGATATGCGATTACGAGACAGGGATAATATGGTACACCGAAGGGCCTTGTCCGGAGATCCAGCTTTTTAAGCCGCTCAAGTTTGACTGCTGTGGTGCCCTGTACAGCCAGGGTGAAGGCACTGAGTCTGACGGCGCCGCCGCACCTCAATCCGCACTTCAACTCGAACCTCACGCCGGGCCTAACGACGACCAGCGATCTTGCACCATGTCAGACGAAAATGAGGGTATAAATCGTTGGAAGTACAACAATCTGTTGTTCAGGGCTGTGCTTAAGGATTATGATAACAAAGTGGCGCAGCTCCGACCTGTACTCAGGGAATACCAAAGCAAGCTGTTTGAGTTGGCAAAGGATGCAGAAGGGGAGGAACTCTGCCATCACGCTCAAGCCATTAATACAGAGTATATCCAACACGCCCTGGAACTTGTTGGTGAGGGCTCTTTCAAAGGTGGATGGCAGTTTAGGCGGTACTGGCGTAAACAAAACGAAGTGCTGGTCAGGAAAGAAGATGATAACAGACTGAGGGAACTCTACAGACGATATTTGAAGTCATGAAGCGCAGTGATGAAGTAATAGAAGTTCAGCGTGAAATAAGGAGTACCGGATGAGCTCGTCTTCCAGGGGAGCCGGATTCCACGTGACCTGCCATTGGAACACAACAAATGTTTAGGGAAAAGGTGGATTCAAGTGCTGGAAAAGATAAACCAAATGTTCGGGACACAGGACATGACAGTCGGAAAGCCAATGTCGAACCTATTGAGCTTTTCTATTCCTCTGCTTATCGGCAATTTCGCACAACAGATGTACAGCACCGTAGACTCAATAATTGTAGGACGCTATGTAGGCGACAGAGCGCTGTCGGCCATCGGAACTACGCTGCCGGTTCTCAGGCTGCTCTTGGTTCTGTTCATGGCCGTCGCAACAGGAACAGGTGTAATGGTAGCGCAGTATTTCGGAGCCAAAGACAGGACAACACTGTCACGCTCAATTGGCAATGCGGTGACCTTGGTTTTTGCGTCGTCACTTATGGTCATGGCGATTGGAATACCCTTGACTGATTCACTGCTGCGGCTGACCAATACTCCTGTTGAAACCTTTGATCTCGCCCGTTCCTACCTGGTTATAATGCTGTGGGGCACCCTGTTCATGGGGTTTTACAACATTACATCAGGTGTGTTACGGGGGCTTGGTAATTCGGTTTATCCGTTGATGGTGCTTCTGCTCGCATCCCTTCTCAATGTGGTCTTGGACATCTGGTTTGTCGCAGGCCTCAATATGGGAGTCGGAGGTGCGGCGCTAGCAACGATTGTCTCCCAGGCAGTTTCTGCAGTGCTGTGCATCGGGAAACTATTGAGGATGACAGGTGTTGTGGACATCAACCGGGCCAACCTGATACCGGATAAGAAGCTCGTGGCCCAACTGCTCAGCCTAGGCCTGCCTGCAGGTGTTACCAGCGCCATTTTTTCCATGTCTGCAGTGTTTGTACAGGCGCTTACCAACAGTATGGGATACAGGATTGTCACGTGTACCACGGCTGTAATGCGTATAGACGGTTTCGCAATGTTGCCCAACTTCACCTTCGGGATGGCAATCTCTACGTTTGTCGGGCAAAATATAGGGGCCAACAAGATGGACAGGGTAGCCCAGGGAAGCAAGGATATCCTGAAGATAAGCCTTACCACAGCTATTGTAATAGTCATCTGTTTGCTGGCGTTTAGCGAGAACCTCATACGTATGTTCACAACCACCGAAGAGATTATCATTCTTGGGGTGCGGCAGATCCGGATACTCTCCGTTGGATATATAGGCGTGGCATTGTCTCAGATCTTTGGGGGAATAATGCGCGGTGCAGGTGACACAATGCCCTCTATGTGGATTTCCATACTCACCACAGTGGGCCTGCGGGTACCCCTGGCTTATGCCTTGGCATGGTTTACACGTAGCGAGGCCTATCCTGCAGGTTCGCCCGATGCGATATTCTTCTCGCTACTGATAGCCTGGGTTATGGGTGCTGGGTTTAACTATTTGTGGTACCGGCGTGGAAACTGGCGCGAGAAATCGCTTATCAAGCATGAGCCTGTTGTGGTGGGAGAAGAAGGGTAGCTTTAAGGCAGCCCTAAGGTAGCTTGTAGGAACAGGACGGATGTGCCGGACGTTATATGCAACCCCTAGCTTACCCCGGCGGCAACGGCTGCCGCCTGGTGTACTGTATGATCCGAGCCCCCGGATGATGAACCGGGGGCTCGCTGTTATTCAGCCAAGAGAGCTTACTCTAGCTCTTCCAACGGGGAGTATTCGATTTTCACCGTTGTGCGGTAGTTATTGTTCCTGGTCACCGTCACGCCTGTGATTTGACAGCCGGTTCCGGTGTCGTCGCCAACCTGAGGCAGGCCTATGATCATGTCGGCAGTGAACGGGTTTGCGAAGAAGTAGGCGCTGTTTCCGCCAGGGAATTCGTTGGTCTGGAACTGGATTGAGACTGAATATGCCACCCCTGCTTTGAACTTGCCATCTTCGAGTTCTCCTTCCCAGGTAAACTTGGGATATCCTCCATCCACCCAGAAAAGCGGCCATTCATCTTGTTCGCTGGCCACGTATTCGCTTACGGGTTCTTCGCCTACCTTAGGATGAGCTATGCTGCCCCAGCGGAACTCCTCAATGTCCGGCCTTCCCACAGATATTGTGTAAGAGGCACTTGCGGCTTGGTATACGCCGTCAGAATCAACAGACACAGTTATAGTGACAGTACCCCTGTTCCATGGCAGGGCAACTACACCGTTTTCATCCACAGGGATCAGGTCCGGATTAGAACTGGTCCAAGTGATTGCCCCCTGGCAGTCGTCGGGTAATCCCTGGAGTGTGGCGCTGTACGGGAAATCGTGGAAGTCCAGCGTGATTTCTTCCTCTGCAAAACTCAGGGACAAGGGTAACAGGGCAGGGCCTTCCTTGATAGAGTACTTGTGGAGCGTCTCATTATCCCAGGCCAGGACTGCAATGAAATCGCCTTCCTCAAGCACACCTTCATTCTTGGCAGTCTTGCTGTTGAAGTCCTTGGCGTTTTCCACGACTGTTCCTGATGCGAAGAGTTTCATCTTTGCGAACTTGGCCGGCGTCAGCCCGGAAAGGAACTCCTGTACTCCGGTTACGCCGAACTCGATGGCCTTCTCATTGGGGCTTATCTCCTCTTCGCGGACAAGATAATCTGTGGAGCTTACCGTTGCAAGCACCAGGTAATCAATTTTGCTGCTTCTGTTTACAATGAACAGTTTTCCTGGATGAGCATCGTTATTAGCTACGCACATTTTGAAATCCTTGTCCGTGAGCAGTTCCTGAGACAGCGGTATCAGGTTGCCCCTGTGATCAGCGATGTTGATGTACTCGTAAACTGACGTATTGGCACCGCCAAACACCTCAAGTCCGGCGATGTAGCCGATGAAGCCAAGACGGCTGTTGATGGAACTGTTGGGTGTAGTTACCGGGTTGGATTTGTACACAAGAGAATACTTGTCGGGTTCAACTTCCTTGAGATCGGCCC
This sequence comes from Candidatus Fermentithermobacillaceae bacterium, assembly GCA_012837895.1. Classification (GTDB taxonomy): domain Bacteria; phylum Bacillota; class Sulfobacillia; order Fermentithermobacillales; family Fermentithermobacillaceae; genus DTU015. The sequence continues at coordinate 48,781 of DUQH01000141.1, forward strand.
GGATCCTCTGGACCAGATGTTTTCCGACCCCTGGCACCCTGCCTGGTTCTACGACATATATGGCGTTTCTGCTCCAGCAGTTCTCGAACTGGTCGACCCTGTAATACCTGCGGACCTGCTCGTTAGTGGGACTGAAGGCGTCGTTTGAAATGAACCATTCCACGCCGTCATCGTCCACGAAATAGCCCCGCAGCACTATCAAGTGTCCACCAGTAGACCCTGTAGCGTTTTCGAGGTACAGCGGATCTTCCGGATCATTGGAATATGCCACACTGGCACCTACTGCGGCGCCGCTCTTGAGATGTCTCTTGATGCCTTCGATTGTAGAATACTCTACATATGATCTGTAACCGTAAGAACCGGCTGCTGCCATGGCAAAAGACCAGCTGCCGAAATTGCCGGCCCTGAAGTCGTAGCATCCCATAGCCACTTCTTCAGGCAGCAAGTTCAGGGGCATTCCTTCCCTGGCAGATACGCCGTTTAGGAGCATCGCTGTTGTGGTGGGGTTACATATGACGCCTGCAATGTTAGGTGAACGGACAGATTGTGAAAACTGGGGTACTTCCACTTCGCACGTGTAGTCAGGGTTGTCGCCTAAGTCATCTCTGAACACCTTGGTTGGCTCAGCCCCGGCGGTCCTGACCGTTCCGTGGAGGTACCAAAGCACCGGCGATTCTACTCCTGGATTATCCCTGCGTAAAATCACTTTGAGCCTGATCTTGGAAGCAGTATCGCCTTGGTCAGGGTTTCCGCGGACATAGAACTCGTCCTGGCTGATGTTGACGTACGGTGAGTCGCTGGAAGAAAGCGAAGCCTGGGAAGATCGCTTGATGAACGGGCTCCACTCGCCCCAAGTGAGATAATGGCTCCATTCATCGTGATTGTCCAGCCACACGCTGGCGGTAACCTCTACCGAGCTTCCTTCAGGTGTGTCAGCGTTCCAAGACATGACCAGGTATTCAAAAGGCTCAATATGGATCTCCGGAGAAGTGTAGATAGCTTCTGTCACACCTTGCCTGAGCATTATTGATCCGTCGCCTATCTTGTCGCTTACTACGATTTTGTCGTCATCGAGATCGCCCAGTTCCCATTGCTTTGGCGAGTCAATCTCAAACTGGTTTCCAAATGCTTGAATGAATTCAGGTTTGCCCTCTACCAGTTCGCCGGCGATAGTAGCGGTGATCCAGTCGCCCAGGTTCAAAGCTCCGGGCATAGCATCGAGGACGGATCCGCTAACGGTTATGTTCAGGGTTCCGATAACACTGGCGCCTGCTATATTAGCAGCGGCATCCAGGGTCATTTCATCGATGTACGAATCAGCGTCTATGGTGAGGTGTACCGGGGAACTCACCAGTGTCTTGCCTTCAACCACAACATTTGTAAGGGATACACTACCTTCTCCTACTGATTCGGCGATCAGCAGATCCCCTTTGATCAGTAGGTTCTCAAGGGTGACATCTGCTGAAGTCACAACTACACTTGCGTTGAGTTCGGTCACCGTTGCAGTTCCGTAAACTCCGGGTTGATTGCAAACTTCGGCAAACAACCTGTCAAGCACAGTGACCACTTCAGCCCTTGTCATATTTGCCTCGGGTTTGAACGAACCGTCGAGGTACCCTTTGAGCAACTCGCGCTGGGCGCACGCCATGATGCCCGGCCGGCTCCATTCAGGAATCTCCGGGTCGTCAGTGAACAGGTCTCCGCCGTCGCTGTACCTCAGATCCAACAGCCTGGCGAAAATGACGGCGGCCTCTTGCCTGGTGATGAAATCTTCGGGTTTGACTGTGTTGTCGGGATAGCCCATTAGATATCTGGCTGTCTTGGCCTTGTCCAGATCTTCTTTGAACCAATCATCTTCCTCTACATCGAGGAAACCTGCCGGTTCGGCCTTGGCAAATCCAAAAGTCCTGTTAACCAGGGAAGCAAACTCTGCGCGTTTGATTAGGCCGTCAGGCTGTATGGTTTCGTCGGGATATCCTTTGAGGATGCCCAAGTCGATCCAACGCTCTATGGCCTGTTCGGCCCAGTGGTCTGCTATGTCAGAAGGAGAAGCCGCCATCACCGGTGAGAGTGGGAGGAGCATGCAAATCACTAACAGGGTAGCTAGAAACCGCAATCTGAATCCGGGGTTCATTCCGTTGACCTCCTGTAAGAACTTAGTCGTTGGCTTACCGGTTTGTCAGCATCAGGAATCAATATGTTGACTTCTGTCTTGTTCCTTGTCTGGCCCCATAAGTTAGCCCTTGAAAGGATGTGCGGGTTGAACATCCGGAACATGTGGCCTTTTGTAACTCAGAGTGATCGTGTAAGTGTCGCTGAGCGGGCTGCTTGGTCTGAACGCCCGGGCTCAGTGAGTTAGGTGCGGTATTAGGGGCTGGCTTCACCTCCTCGCAAGAGAATCTGCCTGTAATGTTTAATCGTGTCCGTGTTATGACTGCCAACAATTGGGTATTACATAAATATTCTACCATCGTTATGCTAAGTCCTTCAGATCAGCAGTTGTTTCCAGCGACAGCATCCACTTCCAGCTTAGCTCATGGATCGATTCTCCCGACTGAGGAATCCCGAAGCCCGATGAAAAATCAAAACAGACATTAAAATATTAAATCATCCAGTTAGAGAATTCAAAATCTGTATTGACAAGTTTCACCCACTGCAGTAGATTGACATTTGAGGCAAATGGCATGACAATTCTGGGTAGAAATGGATGTCATGGAAATGTCACTTAAGGATAGAGAGGAGGAGATTCCGTAGTGCAGATACACATGAAGGATCTCTTGACCAAAGCTCTCAAACGTTCAACTGAAGAGTACTGCGAGATCCGGATTGAAGAAACTAAAGAAACTGTGGTCAGCATTAGAGGCAAAGATATTGAACTCGTAGCGCAGAATGTTTCTGCCGGCGGAAACGTAAGGGCGCTGTACCGGGGAGGCTGGGGGTTCATTTCCTTCAACCGCCTGGACAACCTGGACAAGAAAGTAGAAGAAGCTTGTGCCCAGGCGAGAATTCTGGGTGAAAGGCTCAACAAAGATATCAAGTTATATCCTGTAGAACCGGTAGAGGACTATGTGCCAGGTGATTTCGGAAGAGAAGCTTTTGCAGTGCCTCTGAAAGAGAAGATGGAGCTCCTGGAAGGTTACAACAAGTTGATCCTGAGTTGTCCCGAGATCACATCATCTTCAATCTACTATATGGACCGGTATACCCATTGGCATTTTGCAAATTCCGAAGGTACATACATTTACCAGGAGAAGATGGACCTTGGCGGCGGGCTTACTGCCATGGCCACCAAAGGCAATCTCACCACCCAGGATTCTGCAAGATTCGGGTCAAACAGCGATTACAATGTTGCCCTTGGCCTTGAAGATGAAATACGGGAAGCAGCTGAAGCTGCCAGGCAAATGCTGTACGCGCCTGTGGTCGAGGCAGGACAATACACGGTTATTCTCGATCCAGACATGTCAGGCCTTTTCGTGCATGAAGCTTTCGGACACTTGAGCGAAGCTGATGACCTTGATGAAGACGAGAGGATGAAAGAACTCCTCAAGATCGGGACCAGCTATGGTTCAGACGAACTCCACATTTATGACAGCGGCATTGAAGGGCCCAACCGCGGCGAGTGCAAGTATGACGATGAAGGAGTTCGGATGCAGAGGACCTACCTCATTAAGAACGGCGCGATAGCCGGACACTTGCATTCAAGGGAGAGCGCGGCAAAGATGGGTGAAGCGGTTACAGGCAACGCCCGTGCTTTGAACTACAGGTTCCCACCTATTGTAAGGATGCGCACGACGTGCATAGCCCCGGGAAAACACACATTTGAGGAAATGCTCGAAGGGGTTTCCCTGGGAATTTACGTCCAAGGCGGTTATGGGGGCCAAACGAACGGCGAGATGTTCACCTTCGCACCTTCCAGGGCTTACATGATACGCAATGGAAGCATAGCAGAGATGGTCCGGGACGTGAATCTGACCGGAAACGTGTTCGATACCCTTAGAAACATTGACATGATAGGCAACGACTTTGTGTACAAGAACAGCCCGGGCGGTTGTGGCAAGGGATACCAGGGCCCTCTTCCGGTAGCTCAAGGTTCGCCTCACATTCGCATTCAGAATGTGGTCGTCGGAGGTGAGAAGAAATGAAGAGATTGTTAGATGAAGCGATGGCCCGGGGAGCCGAAGCTACTCTGGTAACCACCGAGTCAAAGAACACCTCAGTGTCTTTTGATGCGAACCGGCTGAAGACAGTCGGGAGTACTGAATCGCTAAACTTAGATATGCAGGTGATTAGAGCAGGTAAGCTAGGTGTTGCCAGTTCAACAAAGCCAGGCACAGAGATGGAACTGCTTGAGAGCGCTCTCGATGTGGCTGAGTTTGGTTCAGAGGTGAATTACAGGTTCCCGGAGCCTGAGCCTCCTGCGGACCCGGAAGTGTACAGCCAAGAAGTCGCTGATATCGATATCAACCGGATGATCTCAATAGGAGAAGAGCTTATCGAATTCATCAAGACCCTCGATCCGGCAATCCAGGGTTCGGCAAGCGTAAGCAAGAGCGTAAGCCGGAAGAGTATACGAAACACCCGCGGGCTTGATGCTCACCTGGACAAAACCGTGTTCGCAGTGTCTGCCGGATTTCAGTTTGTTGAAGGCCAAAATCTGCTGCACTCATGGGATTGGAATGCGTCAACCAAGTTGGATCACAACTTGGAGGCTATGAAAGCAACACTCAAGGAAGACTTCGATATCGGGCGGAAGAATGTTGAGGTCAGGCCGGGTGTATACGATGTGCTGTTTACCCCTGGCGGTTTCCGAGACCTGATAGCGCCGATTTTGGCTTGCCTCAACGGGCGGGCTGTAATGAGGGGAATTAGTCCTTTCAAGGACAGGATTGGAGAGGAGATTTTCGCACCTGCTTTTTCACTAGTGGAAGACGGCACCTTGGACGAGGGACTCGGAACCCAGCTTTATGATAACCAGGGGGTTGTGTGCCGGAGGACTCCCCTTATCGAGAACGGTGTGCTCACGGAGTACCTGTTGGACCTTGAGTCTGCCCACAGGCTCGGAAGGCAGCCTACCGGAACCGGTTCGCCGGCAGGAGCAAGTCCCAACAACCTTCTGGTGGTTCCCGGCGAAGCACCGTGGGAGGAACTGCTAAGAGAGATGAAACAGGGAATAGTCATTGACCGGACCATGGGAGCGTGGGCAGGCAACCCGTATACAGGTACTGTCACAGGCAACATCGCCCTTGGATATCTCGTGGAAGACGGCGAGAAGGTGGGCAGGGTGAAAGACTGCATGTTCTCCCTGAACGTGTTCACTCACCTCAAGTCGAACCTGTTAGCCCTGAGCCGCGACGTTAAGGACCTGGGCGGGTTGTTATTGCCTTACTGCCTGATAGGAGGCGTTTCCATAGCTGCGCGTGATTCGTGAAGCAAAACTCTGAGTGTAACGTTGACAATTACTCCTAAACGCTATACCCTGAACATGGAAACGGTTTGCGGGGGAACTCCTCCGAGTTGAGAAAGGTAAGACCTGACCCCTTGAACCTGTTGGTTAATACCATCGTAGGGAAGCAAACCAGGTACAAACACGATGTTTGACTGGGTGCCTCCCGCGGCGGGGCACCCGTTGAACTTCTAGGGCATTTGGTTGCATGGCCGGGTCTCCTTCCAGGGTCTCTTTCCGCTGGTATTTCAACATCCCCCAACAAGCAAACTGATAGGTGAACCTAGACAGCAGAACCTGGTTGAGCTGTACCCAGGTGGAAAGGACGATGCAACAATGGTGAAAAAAGCTCTCACTATAGCCGGTTCAGACTGCAGCGGAGGTGCGGGTATCCAGGCAGACTTGAAAACCTTTTCGGCTCACGGGGTATTTGGAATGAGCGTAATCGCCTCGGTGGTGGCGGAGAACACCTTCCGCGTGATTGACATTGAGGATGTCAGCCCTTCGATGATTGAGAAGCAGATTGATGCGATATTTGAAGACATGGGGACTGATGCAGTCAAGGTGGGTATGCTTTCACGAGCTGAGTGTATGCTGGCTGTGGCGCGCAAACTCAGGGAATACAAGCCTGGGAATGTGGTAATCGATCCTGTCATGGTTGCAAAGAACGGCCACCCGCTTATGGACCCTGATTCAGCTGACACGCTGATTCGCGAGATTCTGCCCCTGGCAGATGTGCTTACGCCCAACATACCCGAGGCTGAGAAGATCACGGGAATGGAGATAAATTCTGTAGAAGATATGGAAACTGCGGCCAAGCGCATCCATGAGCTGGGAGTAAAGTACCCTTTGGTCAAGGGTGGCCATGCCATAGGAGATGCTCTGGATGTCTTGTACGATGGGAACCGGATGTGGCATTTCAGCTCAGAACGCATTGACACCAAGAACACCCACGGCACGGGGTGTACCTTTTCTTCTGCTATAGCTGCAAACCTTGCACTAGGCTTGGATTTGCACGAGGCAGTCAGGGAAGCTAAAAACTACGTTACCACTGCAATCAAGCATTCTCTAAGTATTGGAAAAGGCCACGGGCCCACCCACCACTTCTATGACCTGTACCGGAGGGGATTGGTGAGGAAAGATCGTGGATGAGATTTGGTTCCAGGAACTTATGAGCTGTGTTCCAACATGACACAAATAGGAGGGAGCCTGTCAAGATGACACGTGAACTCATAGAGCAAATCATAGGCATGATGGAAAAGGTCCGCTCAAAAAAGCCGCTTATCCATCACATTACGAATTACGTGACGGTCAACGACTGTGCCAACATAGTGCTTGCTATAGGCGCATCGCCGATCATGGCGGATGATATCGATGAAGTTGAAACCATCACCTCCATTTCGTCGGCCCTGGTGATAAACATCGGAACCTTAAGCCGCAGGACCATTGAGTCAATGATTGCAGCAGGCAAGAAAGCAAATGAACTGGGCATTCCCGTGGTTCTTGACCCTGTGGGGGCAGGCGCTTCCTCCCTCAGGAACCAGACCACAGAGAGGATCCTCAGTGAAGTGAAGGTCACCGTGTTGCGCGGGAACATGTCTGAGATCCGGTTTACCGCAGGCTTGAAAGCCGACACTAAGGGGGTAGAGGTATCAGAGGCAGACCAGAGGATTGGCGCTGGTGAGGGCAGTAAAGTGGCGCAAGATGTTGCCCGTAGACTAGGTTGTGTTGTGGCCATTACCGGGCCAACGGACATCATCACAGACGGGGACCGCACCATCTACATAGAAAACGGAACCAGGCATATGTCCAATGTGACCGGAACAGGTTGTATGTGCAGTTCCCTGGTTGGGTCTTTCTGCGGAGCTATGGATGACACCAGCGGCGGGCCTCTGATTGCGGCTGCAAGCGGTGTACTCGTGATGGGGCTGTCAGGCGAACTTGCCTATGAAGCGTCAAAGCACCTGGGGTACGGCAGTTTCAGGACTACAATTATCGATGCCGTAAGCAAACTTGACGGCGAGACCCTGGCCGCAAAGGCGAGAATATATGAGGCCGGGTTCGGGATATCTTGAGTCGCTGGAAGGGGAACGCCAGACATGGAACATCATGTAGATTACAGCTTGTACCTCGTAACCGATAGAGACCTGATGAGCACACCCACTCTTGAGGAAGCTGTTGAACAGGCGATTAGAGGTGGTGTAACCCTGGTCCAATTAAGGGAGAAGCACGCATCTTCCCTTGAGTTTTACGAGACTGCAGTTAGAGTGAAAAAGATAACAGATTCGTACAATGTCCCGCTGATAATCAACGACCGGGTTGACATTGCCCTTGCAGTAGATGCGAGTGGTGTGCATGTTGGGCAAAATGACTTACCGGCGGCCTGTGTCCGGGAGCTGGTCGGTCCAGACAAGATTGTCGGGGTATCTGCCTCATCCCTTGAAGAAGCTGTCCGTGCCGAAGAAGACGGCGCAGATTATCTCGGCGTAGGCGCTATGTTCGCTACGGGCACCAAAACAGACGCGGATCTCACAACCATAGAAGAACTCAAGCGCATAAGGCAGGCCGTGTCTGTGCCAATCGTTGTGATCGGGGGCATTAACAAGAAAACGCTTCCTCGCTTTGCCGGTACAGGGATTGACGGGATTGCAGTGGTTTCGGCGATAATATCAGCCGTCGGTATTGCAGCAGCTGCACGTGAATTGAAAGGTCTGTTTGAGCAGATAAGATAACGGACGGCTTGTGTGATGGGCTAGTCCTTGTCCTGCTTGACGTGGTAGGGGAACGAGCGACAGAGGAAAGAAGAAAGAGGAGAAATGTCAGTGCTTGATTTTGAAGCCGCCATTTTCGACTTGGATGGAACATTGCTCGATTCCATGGCGATATGGCATGAGATAGACATTGAGTTTCTCGGACGGCGCGGTCTTGACGTGCCGGATGAGTACATTTCAGCGATTAACTCAAAGAGTTTCAGGGAAACTGCTGAATACACCATTGAGTATTTTGGCTTCGATGTTACGCCTGAGGAGCTAATGGACGAATGGTTCAAAATGGCTATCGACAAGTACAGTCACCAAGTGCGTCTCAAGCCTAACGCAAAGGAATACTTGCTGTTCTTGAAAGGGCGCGGCATCAAGCTTGGAACTGCAAGCTCCTTGCCCAGGGTACTTGCTGACCCAGCACTGAAGAAAAATGGCGTCTATCATTTGTTCGATGCTTTCACCACAACAGATGAGGTTGGCCGCAGCAAGGAGTATCCAGATATCTACCTGCTGGCTGCGAGCAAACTTGGTGTTCAGCCTGGTAACTGCATTGTGTTTGAAGATATCCTGCCTGGAATAAAGGCGGTGAGAGCGGCTGGAATGCATCCCTATGGAGTGTATGATAGGTCATCAGAGCACCATCAGGAGGAAATCAGGGCGCTAGCGGAAGTCTATATCAGGGATTTCGGTGAACTTCTGTAAATGTGGCATACCTTCTGCTTTGGCACTTATCAAGTATCAAGATGTCCTTAGAGATACAGGTCCCGCTTGTTGAACATCGCTATGCCTGCTGCATACAATACAGCTGCCAGCGCGACAAATACAGCCATGCTAACGTATGCGAAGCTTGCGCCTTCAATAAGCTGTTCGGGTTGAAACAGGTAGTAAAGGGACAACTTGCCTAGCCAGCTGAACTTGTCGCCTACATCACCTATCATTTGCAGCTCCAGGAAGGTAAGGGGGACACCGATACCCAGCCCCAGACTAACCTTGCTTTCGTTGGCTATGCATGATGCAAGGAACCCGATGCCGCCAATGGCATAGTACATCAGCAGTGAATATACGTTGACCAGGATAAAATCACCGGTTTCCATTTCGCCTGGGAGCATGATTTCAGAAAGCCCTAGAGCACAGATGGTTATCACGGCGAAAAACATGGTTATAGATGCCAGGCTGAATAAAGCTTGAGTGGCGACAATTTTCTTACGCGAGTTAGGTGTGGAAAGCAGGTATGCCCTGCTACCTCTGTCAACGTGGGCAGCAATAAGTCTGTGATTGACCACCGTTGAAATCACCATGGGGAACAAGAAAAGCAGGATTCCATACATATAAATGGTAAGGAAGGACAAGAGCGTATCCCCGACACGTTCCATGCCGAAAGCCTTTAGAAGGCCCTCAGGCAGCATTTCAAGCATCTGTTCGATAGCCTGGGTGCTTTGGGGATCATACATGGACAGTACCACGGCGAAGTATCCGATGTAAACTGCAGTCATCAGTATCCAAATGGTACGTATGCCTCTTATGTTGGCCTTAAACAATGTCCATGACATGCCGGTCGTCTTCCTTTCCGTAATAGCCGATGAATATCTCCTCAAGGGTTTGGTTGACAGTGTCTAGGCCGGTTACATGGCACCGGGCCAGGGTTGACAAAATCTTACTGTAATCATCTCCCACGAATATCTCAACCTGGTTGTTGCCAACTACCGCGTATTCCAGCCCGCTCGTCCTGATGATGTCTAAGTCTTGGCTGCCGGCCACTGAGACCAGATAGCTCTTTCTCTGGGATGTCTTCAGGGTAGCTACATCTTCTATTGCCACAATCTTTCCTTCCCTGATAATCGCAGCGCTGCTGCAAGTGCGCTCTATTTCGTCAAACCTATGGGAAGACATAAGTATCGTCTTACCCCGTTGTTTTTCTTCGAGAATGAGCCCGATAAACCGCCTTTGCATCAGGGGGTCCAGCCCGCTGGTAGGCTCGTCAAGGATGAGCACCTCAGGGTCATGCATGAATGCAGCGACCAGCGCAAGCTTCTGTTTCATCCCTTTGGACATTTTGCGAATAGGCCAGTCTGCTTCCAGTTCAAAGCGTTCAATGAGATTATCTCTCAAACTGTTGTTCTTGGCGCCCCGCATGTTGCCATGAACTCAAGGAATTGGTGCCCGTTCATATCTTCAAAGAATGCAATCTCGCCTGGAACATAACCTAGCGACTTCTGGATTTCGGCAGCATGAGTCCTGCAATCCATACCGTTTATCTTGCAGAAACCTGTTGTGGGGTTGGTGAACCCAAGCAGGACCCGGATGGTCGTAGTCTTGCCGGCACCGTTAGGGCCGAGAAAACCAAACACTTCGCCCTTTTTCGCACGGAAATTCACATTGAATATGCCTTTTCCGTTGGAATATACCTTGCTGAGGTTGCGGGTTACTATCATTCTCTACTCTCCTATACAGCTAATTGCCTATGGATGGTGCGGGAGTAGCTTCACCCATAATATCATCACAAATCCGGATATCCGGCAACCTCATGGGCTTTTTGATTTCAACATCATTTCGTTTCTTTAAGAGTTTTTTGGAAAACCGGTAGGAATTTTGGATATCTGCATCGAAAGAGATCATTACAGGCTGATACCGGTAATAACAACCAGTCAAGCTACCGCCTACCGGCAGCCGGAAGAGGAGGAGTGGTGATTTGGGCACCAGACCGGAGAAAAAATCCTGATTACTGGAGGCAAAGTTGTAGACGGCTCAGGTAATCCATGGTTTTACTCAGATGTACCTGGCTGAGTCGGCAGCCGCCTTGGATTGCATTTCAATTGCCGGTACCGCCAGGGCTACTCAGCTCCACTTCTTCGTCGCAGCTTGTGACTATACTCTCATCGCTGAAGAGATTTTCGTGATTTCCGCTTATCTTACCCAGGACCCCACCCAACTTGGCATGGTCAGGGGAGGAGACATATCAAAGGTAATCGCTTGTCTCCTTATCGCTGTAGGTGCTATATCAGCTACTCTCGGACAAGACATTATAGGCTCAATCATAAGCAAGTAGTGTGGGGTGAGAAAACATCATGCGTACAGAGTTGCCTGTGGCGATAGCATGCATAAGTGGGTTCATAATCCTGATAGCTCACTTCTTCAACATAGGTCCTTCCAAGACAGCTGCAACGCATTTACAGGACTGGGGCATCATAGTCGCTGCCTTCGCAATTGTAGTCAGCACCGTCAACCTCATGATGGTGCATACCAGGAGGCTATCGAACCAGCGTGAAGATTCATGGAAGAAAGTGAATTGGCCAAAATGGTCCGGGAGTACGGCGGGATATTCTCTTTCCACCTGGAGAGCGAAAGCAAGGACCTTGTGCGATGTGTCTCACAGGCCCTTGAAGTAGCTGAAAAGTCAGGCGTTTCACTTCAGATTTCTCACCTAAAAGCTGCTTTTCGTCCCAATTGGGGAATGGTGAATAATGTGCTCCAAATGATTGACGACGCCAAGCAAGCCGGCACTAATGTCGGCTTTGACGTGTATCCATACATAGCATACGGCAGTGGCCTTATCGACCTTATGTCTCCTTGGATCCGTGAGCAAGGTGCAGGCAAGATGGTTGAAATGCTAAAGCACAGCCCGGTCAGGGACCGGGTGTTGAGCGAGATGGAACATCCAACGGAAGAGTGGGAGAACCCTGCTCACGGCTGCGGATGGGACAACATTAGGATCGCTATGCTGAAAACCGACGCAAACCGGAAGTACGAGGGCATGACTGTCAGCCAGGTAGCTGAAGACATGGGACTTACCCCGGCAGAGGCCACCGTTAAGCTTATGATAGAGGAAGAAGCAGCTATTAAGGCTATCTATTTTGCCATGTCTGAAGAGGACCTGGAGACTATAGTGAAGCACCCTGATTCGATCTTTGCAACAGACGGCAGGGCGGTAGCTCCTTACGGACCCCTGGGGCAGGGCTCGGTACACCCTAGGTATTACGGTACCTATCCGCGCATACTTGGCAGGTATGTTAGGGAGAAGAAGGTTTTCACCCTGGAAGAAGCCATTAGGAAGATGACTTATCTGCCTGCCAAGAAAGCCGGCCTTAGGAACAGGGGGCAGCTGGCAGAGGGGTATTGGGCAGACATAACAGTCTTTGACAAGCACAAGGTCATCGACGTAGCTACTTTCGAGGACCCCCACCAGTATCCAACCGGGATTGAGTATGTGATCGTGGGTGGCCAGCTTGTGATTGAAAAAGGAGAACATACAGGAAGACTGCCAGGCAGGGTTCTGAAAAGGGGAGAATCATAGCCTGCTTTTCCAAAGATGTTCTTTTACTAAATCTGGTTGCTGTTAGTGCCGTTTAAGGGTCAACCTGGTGGGTGTTCATGCCAGGTTGGCCCAAAGGGGCCGCCAGGTAGATTTATTCTTGAGCTTTAGTTATAATGAAATGTCGAATCGCTGTAGCCTAATATGGCAGTACAGAGAAATGTTGTATTTGATGGGCAATAGTGCCATCACATTGTGTGTAGACTGCGAAATCCATAGGAAAGGGGGGTAGCTGATGCTCAACAAGGAGGGGCACGTTCCGCTTTACATACAATTGAAAGACCTGATACAGGAGAAGATCGAATCCGGAGTCTATGCTGAGGGAACGGCTATCCCGTCTGAACGGGAACTCTGCAACATGTACGAAGTAAGTAGAATCACCGTAAGGCAAGCGATTGAGCGGGCCGTTTCAGAGGGCCTCTTGGTAAGAAGGCCTGGGAAAGGGACTTATGTGTCTGCCAGAAAGATTCATCAGCCTCTCGAACGCATTACCTCCTTCGGGACAACCATGACCGGACAGGGTTTGCTTGCCAAGACATCAGTTCTTGAAGCACAAAATGCATATGCACCGGCCAAGGTGTATGATATTCTGCAAGTCAGCAAGAACACGCCATTGGTAAAGCTTGTACTCTTGGGAACCGCCAATTCACAACCGCTGGCAATATACACATCCTACTTCAGACCTGACATTGGTGAACAGATGGCTGATTATGCCTTAGAGTGGGCAGCCCAGGGAAGGGCTTTTTCTTCATTTGATCTCTATGAGGGTATGAGCCATGAATTGCGGCCGGTTGTGGCACGACAGACATTTGAGGCAGGTTTGGCATCGAGTATGGTGGCACGACACCTCAGGCTAGGCAACCCTGCGGTGGTATTCGTTGTAGAGTCGGTAGCAGAATCGAAAACGGGCGTGCCAGTGGAATACAAAATCGCCTATTACAGAGCGGATCGCTACAGATTCTCCATCGCCCGTAAGATCGGGACGTAATAATTCGTCCAGTTAAGTCAAATTCCGCGAAATTTGATCATTTCAAAGAAGGATTCCTGAGTGCCCTTGTGGTAATAACCTATTATGACCGCCTATAAACTAATAGGTCTTGAGGAGGGCACGAACGGTGTCAAACAAAGAAAAGCTAACAATTCTATGTCCCAACGGGCACCTGGGGTTTGCTCCTTCCATTGGATTGGAGTAGAGCAGAAGCCTGACTACTACTGTTGCGATTCGGGAAGCAATGACATAGGGCCAACGCCCCTTGGAGCCGACTTGTCTGTCAGTCCTTGCGAGTGGCAGGTACACGACCTGGAGATGTTGCTTGTAGCATCCAGGAAACAGGGAGTACCCATGCTCATTGGCTCCTCCGGAGATACAGGGAGCAACAGCCGGGTTGACATGTATGTGGACATCATAAAGAAGCTGGCAGAGAAGCACAACATGCCCAAGTTCAAGCTAGGTTACTTCTACTCTGAAGTGCCTGTTGAGCATATAGTCAAGAAACTAAAAGAAGGCGTGGAGATTGAAGGGCTGGATGGAAGGCCGAACCTGACCGTTGAAGAGGCAGAGGCCACAGACAGGATTGTAGCGGTAGCAGGCATCCATCCGTTCATGAAGTTGCTCGATATGGGGGCAGACGTCATCATCGGAGGCCGTTCAAGTGACTGTGCCATTTTTGCCGCTCGAGCACTTGAGCCTGTAAAGAACGTACAGCCCCATGAGATGTGTATTGTAGTTGAAGGTATTGCTCCGACCAAGGAAGAGGCAGAGGAAGTCGCTATGATAGGATCAAGGCAGCTGTTCTATGCGCGCTTGCCAGAAGTCAAGGGCACTGCAGGCACTGCTGCGTTCATCTTAGACGAAGTGTTCCCCGCTTCGCCTGCATACAAGTGGACCCTGAACCATGTCATCCCAGTTGATGACCCAACGGAATTCTTCCAGGTTCACATTGTGGAAGCAGGAGTTTAAGGAGGCTGTGAAAATGAAGACTGTCAGACTGGAAGAGCTCGCCAAAGTCATAAGAAGCAAGAACGCAGGGCCCGACAAGGTGACCTTTGATATCATCTTCAAGAGCCGGGACGACTACGAAGCTGTCAAGGCTAGCAAAGCACTGACTCCTGAAACGGTTACAAAGCTGTTTGGCGTTAGTAAGGACAAGCTCAGTGATTTTGTCGAGTACGATCCTGCATGCGCAATAAAATTCACCCTATACAGGTCCATACCTAGCGGCAGCCCTGGGGATGGAGATGTCTTTGGTTGTCAACAGTATCCGCCTCTGATGGGCCTGGAAATCCCGCTCCAAGCGTAGGGTAAGTGTTAGTAGTTTAGGGTAATTATTACGTCACGGGGGAGTCACTCGGACTTCTCCCGTGACTCATTGCCACAAGAGCCCCGGTCCCTTACCCGGAGTTCACTAGCTGCCTAGTCTTTGTACTAACAAGTAGAACCCTACATAATTGACCATGGGTTCCCTGCCGTCCGGGTACAGCTCGCATCGCATGTTGGTTATAATAACCTTGATTCGCAAGTTAGCGCTGAGGCCTTCAAACACCATATCTTCAGGTTTGAAGGTTCCGTTAGCTACCCTATCTCCCGGTTTGGAGGTTCCGTCAGCTTCTAAGCCCTCATCGCCTGACACCACGTATTTGTGTTGGATGGATCTGATGAAGTCCGCAAAAGAGCCTTCCCATTCGATCTTGCCGTCCAAGCCTATGGATATGCGATGGCTTCTTTCGTCATAGGTTGCAAGGATGTCATCTTGGGACAAGGATGCCGTTTCCTCATAGTATGACCTAGTGAAATCGAACAGGTAATCATATTCGCTTATGTCCGCGCTCCAGTTTTGCGCTTCGTAGTAAAACCAGTGCACGGGAATTGGAACGCCGGCCTCTATGTACGGGAACCCGAAAACCTCTTCAAACTGATCAAATGTAAAACCTGCCGGCACCAACGCTATGTCTGACAGGTCATGATATATGTCGAAATACTGTAAGATGGCTGCTATCTCCCGGCGATCTGAAGGTTCAATCTGGGCAGATGGTTGAATGGAACCGTCTCTTATCATGCCGTACTGGGCGCAAATACCTTCAAGCCTGCGGTTTTGGCTCCATTTGGACACAGAAAAACTGCTCCACGGGCCTATCACCGACAACAGGGCAATTAATGCCAGTGTAACAGGTATTACAATGCGCCTTCTGGCCTTAGACAGGTTAAGGTAAAGCATCATGCCGAATAGCCACAAACCCAGGACCAGTACATAGTACCGGTTTTCAGTGATCCCGTAATGTTTGATTCTGATCCCAAGAGACGCGAACATCATGGCCAGAAGCGGGATTACAGCTTTAGGGAAGTAACGGGAGAAGGTGCCTGCCCATTTGTTTGACTCTGCCAGCGGCCAGGTAAACAGCAATATTGCAGTGGTGAATACTGCATACCACAGCACCAGGTGGGACACGAGCCCCACAGGCCATTCCCAGGTGACCAGTATCTTAGCGAAGTACAGGTAAAGGATGAACGTATATACTGCCAGGATAGGTGTGACGACGTAAACTATGAGGTTACTGAGTGTCTTTGGGTAGTCAGCAGTTGGAATCTCTGTACCGGGCTCAGGAATTCCCGCCATGAACAAGAACGGCGCTACCACACCGGCCATGACAAACCATGTGTGCAGGTATATCCGGTAAGATAGATCCAGGGAAAACAAGTAGTTCACCGTTGCCGTTATGGCCGCGAGTCCCATAAACAGCACTGCTGAAAACAATACTGCTATTACTGCCTGGGTGAACAGCTTAACTACATACATCTCCAGGCCGCGGCCCTTTCCCAAGTTGGGTATTATGAAAAACAGCAAGAAGAGGAAGACGCATATACCTATATGCCTGCTCACAGCAACGAAAGTGAGTCCTTGTAGCATGGTAAAGGTAGCCCAGGTGATCCCTGATGCCGAGACCAGGGCAATGAGATTGCCTGCGAGTGCAGGGTTTGACTCCGGGGCTTTTTTCCCTGACTCCCACAGCAATATGGCGCACCATGACGCTAGAATTCCTGCCACGAGGGCCAGGGATTGCCTGCCTAACTCGTCCGGGGAACCAAGATACTGTTCTGATGTAGTCCTGATTAGCGTTGCAGTAAGAATTATTGTTAATCCAACAGACGCCCAGAACCGCCTTAAAGTAGGGCCTGCAGAGGCCACCATCCGCTGGACTAGATCCCTTAACTCGTTCTTCATGGAAGTCTCTCCCTGACTCAGATTTTGTAGCCTGGCTAAGTAGCAGAACCACCCGGGCTAGGATGCTGTTTCATCTTTAGAAGCTATTCACCGCTTCGCCCACCAATTCACCTACAAAAGCTACCGCTTCCCGGATAGGATCAGGCTTAGTCATATCCACTCCTGCCATCATAGACAGTTCCAGGGGCTTCTTGGTTCCACCTAACTTGAGTACTTCTATCCATCTTTCAGCTGCAGGAGTCCCTTGTTCGCGGATAGCCTTGGCCACAGCGGTACCGATGGTAAGACCTGCCGAGTAGGTGTACGGGTACAGACCGCGGTAGTAGTGGGATTGACGCATCCAAACGAGCCTGGCACCGTCATCAATTTCCACTTCGCCGCCCCAGAATTCATCCAGGATTTCACCTTGGACCTTGTTTAGCAGGCTAGCTGTTATGGGCCGGCCTTGCTCCGCCAGGGCATAGAGGCGGCGCTGCAATTCGCCTTCAATCAGGTGACGTACAAAGTTGTGGTGATAGGTTTTGAGAAGCTGCATAATCAACCAGCGGCGACGCCGCACGTCAGAATCTTGTGAAAGGATGTAGTTGCCTACCAGTATTTCGTTGATTGTTGACGGTGCTTCAATGAAGAACATGGTGGGCCTGGTGTTGCTGAAACTCTGGTATCTCTGGGCCAAAACTCCTTGTCCGGCGTGGCCTAGCTCATGGGCAAGGGTAAGGGCTGTCCTGAGGCTGTTATCCCATTTGAGGCAGATATATGGATGGACTCCATAAACCGAAGAACAAAACGCTCCGGTCCTTTTGCCCAGGTTGTCAGCCCTATCGACCCAGCGATTCTCTAAGGCGTTCTTCATTATCTCAGTGTACTCGGGGCCAAGCACTGATAGGGCGTTGATTATGATGTCTGATGCTTCTTCCCAGGTGGTTTCAGGTTCGAACTCAGGATCCAAGGGGGCTTCTATGTCGCAATAGAGCATCTTATCAAGGCCAAGCACTTCTTTCCTCAACCTGGCGTACTTGCGCATGTGTGGTGCCAGTTCCGTGAGGATGATATCGTGCAGGCTATTGTATATGTCAACAGTAACTTCCTGCTGGTGCAGGATCATGTGTATAGCTGATTCGTATCCCCTGAGTTGGGCCAAGGTTACGCTTTTCTTGACTTCAGTGCCCCAGGTCCCTGCGTAAGTGTTCTGGTAAGCTTTCATTACCCTGGTGGTTTCTGCGTATGCATTGCGCCTCAGCACCATATCGAGGTGATCTTCGTGATCGCCGAAGGTCATGGGATGCAGTTTGCCTTTGCTGTCAGGTACAGGGTTGCAAGACAGGTCTGCAGTCCTTGATCTTTCGTATATCATGCCTGGTGCGTTCAAAACTTCTCCGAGGGCTGCCAAAGCTGCTTCTGTATCCGGATGGAGCTGGTAAGGTTTCTGTTCTATCATTTTTTCTATGGTGATGCGGAAAGGTTCAAGTCCTGGTTCTTCAGCTAGATATTTTTCCAGGGTTCCATCAGGCAAGGTTAACGGTTCCGATGTAACGAAGGAAGTTTCAGCACGGATACGTGCGGCCAGGGACATTGCCCGCGCGGCCATTTCCTGGTACTCAGGATTGGTGCCATCGCTCGCCAGATGTAGCGATGCATAAGAAACCACCTTTACAAGCCTCTTCATCAGAGCTTCCAGGGCTTCACAACATGCCAACAGTGTCTTTGCACTTTCGCCGAGTTTACCTTTGAACTTGGTGACCTGGCCGGCCATTGATGCTACTTCATTGAACTCTGATTCCCACGCTTCCTTGGTCGGGAAAATATCGGCCAGCTTCCACGTTTGTTCCTCGGGCACCTCGGACCGTTTAGGCAGTCGGACCATTTTACCCCTCCTGTCAACCGGTATTAGGCCTCTGTCTTATTGCAGAGCAACCCGGTGAATATTTCCAGGAGCGAACGGTCAAACCCTTCAAAGTTATTCCAGATCTGATGTGCAATGGGGACATTTGACTGCCTTGATGGAGATCTCGCTTTGACAGAACGGACAGGTCTTGGTCGTAGGAGGAGCCGGTTCCTCAGTTGCAGGGGCAGGGACTGCAATTGACCTTAGCTTGTTCACTTGCTTTACCGTGATGAAAAGCGCAAAGGCGATAATCACAAAGTCTACTATCGTGGTAATAAAACTGCCGTAATTCAAAGTTGCAGCGCCGGCGGCTTTAGCTTCCTCGAGGGTTTGATAGATGTTTCCGTCCAGGGCGAAGAACAGATTGGAGAAATCCACTTTTCCCGTTAACAGTGAGACCAGAGGCATAATCAGGTCATTGACCAAAGAAGTGACAATCTTGCTGAATGCTCCGCCGATCACAACCCCGATTGCCAGATCGACAACGTTGCCTTTCATCGCAAATTCCCTAAATTCTTTCCACATAGGATTGCCTCCGTTCATGTTGGATTTTGGCCAGGACAAGCCAGCCTTGGTTTGATAATAGAGGGTATTGGGAAGGAGATCTAGTATTAGATGATGGGGGATTGTCATGAAGTCATTTGTCGTTGAACCAAGGCCTCCGGCATACTTGTCCCTGGCGGATAGCGAGTGGGAAGAAAAGGTTGAAAAGAGCAGGAAACTCATGTCGCCGTGCGTCTTGTGCGCAAGGCGCTGCAAGGCGGAGCGGAAGCCTTCAGAGTCCCACTCATCCGGTTCAGAGGCTCGGCGTGAACGTACCAGGCACTCCCGTGATTGCCCCATAGGTGTTTGCAATACCGGAGATATGGCCAGGGTGGCAAGCTTCGGCCCTCATTTTTGTGAGGAGCGTCCCCTGGTTGGCAGGCGCGGCTCAGGCACCATCTTCTTTGCAGGATGTAACCTAAAATGCAGCTACTGTCAGAATTACGACATTGCACATCTCGACCGGGGATGGGAAATAACAGATGAGGAACTAAGCCGCATCATGTTGAGGGTGCAGGAGATGGGCTGCCACAATGTGAACCTGGTATCTCCCACCCATGTAGTTCCCAATATCGTTGCTGCCGTGAGATTGGCTGCCGGCAAAGGGCTGAACACTCCCATAGTCTACAACACGGGAGGGTATGATTCCCTGGAAACCCTGGAAGTCCTCGACGGGATAGTGGACATATACATGCCTGACATGAAATACGGGGAATCTGGTCCGGCTGAGGAGTTCTCCATGGCGCCTGACTATCCTGAGGTGAACTTCGAGGCTGTGAAGGAGATGCACAGGCAGGTAGGGGACCTGGTAACGGATAAGAACGGAGTAGCCGTCCGTGGCCTACTGGTAAGGCACCTGGTCTTGCCAGGCGGGATGGCAGGAACCGAAAAGGTTATGGAGTTTATTGCCACTCACATCTCCAAGGATACTTACGTAAACATAATGGCGCAGTACCGGCCGTACTATAAAGCTGTGGGACACCCTGTGATTGGCAGGAGGGTTTCAGGCACTGAATACCACCATGCCCTGGACATTGCCCGGCAGGCTGGGTTGACCAGGGTCCGTGCCTTTTGATCCGCTATTCTGAATCGCCATGCTGTTCTACCCCAGCCCTGCCGGTTTCTCCAGTAATCTATCATTGTTTCAAATGGTTCTTACCAGTTCTTGTTAGCGTGTAGTACTCGCCTATTATTGGCCTTCTGTGTCCGCCGGTTCCCCGGCTCCATCTTTTTCTTCGCTGCAGGGTGAACCATTGCCGGGCGAACCGGTATCTTCGTTGACCTCTCCCATAGCGTCGCATGTTTCAGTGCATATATCTCCGGCTTCTTCTGTTTGATCGCCCGCTTCGTCACTTGCAGCCATACGCTGGTCTTTCGACGAAGACCCTCTTGTTAAAGCAGGTGAAAGCACCAGAGAACCTACTAGGGCAATCAGCACCCCGCCCAAAGCTGATTTCAAGATGAACGGCTTGATCTGATCCGTTGCGTCACGGGCTAGAGATTTCAGCGGGCCTACCATGCTCAAGGAACCTGAAATGTCACCGCCTGACCGCCACGGCACCGATATTGCCACCTGGTCTTGCCCAGCCTGTGGCAAATCAAACGAGTTGGTCTCGCCGGTTGTAATTGTTGACTTGAGCACCTCTGATTCAAGGCTCTCTCCTGCAAGTGAGTGTTCCAATGATGAATCTACAACTACAGTGCTGTCAGAATCTGTTATGAGCACACGCATTCCTGTATTGTAGTAAATCCAGGCTGCCACTTCACGGCAAGTTTCACTGTCCCCGGCGGGTGCATCCAGTTCAACCACTGCACCGGCCAGCTGCTCGGCGCTGTTCTTGACCTGTTCAATTGCAGAATTGAGGAAATGGTCCTGAAGCAGCCGTGCTTCAACCGCCCCCATGGATACGACTACTACAAGGCTCAATGCTACCATTATTGCCATTGTTTTTGCTCTGGAAACCATGCTGGAATCACTTCCCTCTCAAAGTGTCTGTGTTCCATATTGCTCCGAACCCCAAAACTTCCGGTGCAACACTAACCTCCATTATCTCACTTATGTCAACCCGGGGACAGCTGTTGCAATAAACTGGCGCACAGGAACCCATACCAGCATCAGCTGGTTCACTGAAATGTCCTTCTTGTAAGGCCGGATAACATACGGTTCAAACGATTCGTTCGACGGGTTGAGCTTTTCAATCAACCCAGCAGTTTCCTGATGCAATTCATCTTCCAGCGCCAGGAGCTGTTCTCTGTATCTTTCTGCTGTTTGCTCCCGGCGCTCTACCTCCTGCTGGTGCCGGGAATACCTGCTTGCACTCCTTGCAGTGGTGGTAGCCCTGCCTATAGTTGACTGGCTTATTTTTTTGTTACCCAGGAGGGCGGTCAACAGGGTAGCACCCATGGAGATAGCTGTTTGCATTTGCTGCTGCTTGGCTTGGACTTTCTGTCTTTCTACCGCGTCTTCTGCACTCCTGAGTCTTGCCTCAGCCGCCTCAATTTTAGCAGCGTATTTCTTGCGGAGTGCATCCAGGGCTTTGTCCCTTTTCTCCCGGAACTGCTTGTCAAGACGGAGGCGGAAATCGCGTTCTGATTCACCCGGCAGGGAGTATTCCTTTAGTGTAGGGCTCACCAGAAGTTCCAGCCGCTGTGTCCGGTACAACCAGTCGGCAAACTCCCTTCTCCATGAGGTGTAGTTCTTAGCAACCCCTGCCTGCGCGGGAACTGAAGCGAAGGGTATTCCTGGTACCGGCGAGCTTTCAAGGTCTGAGATGGCAACATCAAGCTCCATTGCCTCATCCCATTCGACGCCATGGGGGTCGGCTGAAAAAGGCGCGGCTAAAAGGTAAGTCTTGGCCATGTCTGTCTTGCTTTTTGTATCCCTGAAGGCCACTTGTGCGCTGCCCAGGATCATGGGCATGTACACAAACCGGTTATCTCTTGCACTTCCCCCTATAGGAAGAAAACACTGCTTTATGTCAGGGGGTAGAACCGGGATGTCACAGCTTGTAGAGGCAAGAGGGCCAGTGCTAGGCGCAGTGCCTGTTAGGGGTATGGCGACGCTGCTAGGTACAGTTGTTGCGCCTGGCATGGCGACGTTGCGGAACACAGTTCCTGCGCCGGGGGCGGTGACGCTGTGAGGCACAGTGTCTGTTACAGGAATACGTTCAGGGATATGTTTCGCATGGGTGTCTGCCAGGCGGGATATCTGGTCTCCGGTGAGGGGTCCCCTGAGGTACGACATTACCCATCTGGTTTCGAAAATTACCGGCCTGTCATCGTGAACGTTGTTCATCAGGAACACTCTTTTGCCCAAACCAGAGAGGATTTTGTCCATGTCACGCCTGTTAAACTCCATTCCCTGGGTGACGGCCGCTCCTTCCAGCCCATCCAGCACACGCATTTTGTCACGCTCTGTTTGAAGCCTGCCAATAAACCAGGTTCCTGCGTTTGACAGTCCCTTGTAGTCAAGGTCCACCGGGTTCTGGGTGGTAAGCAGTACGCCCAAACCAAATGCCCGTGCCTGTTTGAGCAGGGCGAGGAGTGGCGCTTTAGACGGGGGATTGGCAACAGGCGGGAAGTACCCGGCGATTTCGTCCATGTACAGTATTGCCCTTAGACTGGTTGTGCCAGGCTGAACCCTGGTCCAGCTTAGCACTTCGTTGAGCAGTAGCGATACAAAGAACATCCTTTCTGCGTCGCTCAGGTGAGCTATTGAGAATATGGAAATCCTGGGCTTCCCGGCAGAGGTGTACAAGATGTTATCTATGTCCAACGACTCCCCCTGCATCCAAGGGGCAAATCCGGGCGCAGCAAGGAGGCTGTTAAACCGCATTGCCAGTTTGAAACGCTCGCCTGCGGGGAAGAAGGACTCAAGGCTCATCACGCCTATCTGGTCAAACGGCGGTTCGCTGATCTGATGTATAAGAGTAGGTAGATCCAGGTCAATGCCATGTTGCCACGCAGTGAACAGTATATTTGATACCAGTATGTGTTCCCGGCTCTGGACAGGGTCGGCTGTAAGCCCGATCAGCCCCAGCAAGCTGCTTGTAGTCCCAGTGACCCTTTCAGAGAGCAGTTCTGTGTCTTGTATTATTTCCCTTGGAGGAGCCGAAAAGGATCTTAGGATGGAGACCGGGACCCCGGCAGTGCTCCCAGGAGTGTATATGGTGAATCCGGCAGAGTGCTTCAGGCGCCTGATGCGTTCACCGTCCTGACCCCAGGCGGCCAGGCCTTCCCTCCAGAGGGTTGCTTGGGCCGCTGCGTACTCGTCAGGCGAAAGGTTATTCTTCCGCGCGTCATCTTCGTTTATCCACGGCCGGAAATCCTGAGGCTCAAGGTTGGGGAAAGTAAGCAGCAGGTTCGGCATGTCTCCTTTCGGATCGATGATTATTGCCGGGATGCCGTCTATTGCAGCTTCTTCCAGAAGGGCAATGCATAACCCGGTCTTGCCGCTTCCTGTCATCCCCACGCACACCCCGTGGGTAACCAGATCCCTGGAATCGTACAACACGAGCCCGTCCAGGGGCTTCCTCGCGGCCAAATCGTAAGGCCGGCCAAGGTAGAATACACCTAGTCTCTCGTAATCATATGGATTCATGTAAGAACCGCTCCTCATTATCTTGGTTTGGACCACTTTTCGCCAGCGTCAGGTGCTATCCCTTTATCACAAGGTTTTTCGTGTCACGAAGGAAGGAGCTGCGAGAGAGCTTGCAGAAGGGACAAATAGGGCAATGTTGGAAAAACATGAAAACAGGGAAAACCGGGAAAGAGGTGACTTTTCTGTATGAAGGACCTGCTAAGAAATGCTCTCAAACTTGCAGATGTTGACTACTGCGAAATCCGGTTTGAAGAAAGCGAACTCCTTTCCATCAGTTATCAGGGTAAAAGCCTGGACACGATTACCAGGGACACCCCCTATGGCGGAAATGTCAGGGCTTTGCACAAAGGCGGTTGGGGGTTCGCATGTTTCAACAACCTGGATGAGCTTGAGAGTGCAGTAAAGTCTGCTGTTAAACAGGCCAAACTTGCCGGCGGCAGGTTGGGATTGGAAAGCAAACTTGCCCCTGCGCCTGTAATAGAAGACGAGTATGTTCCTGAGTACACTTTGGACCCGCGGGGCGTCAGCCTTAGCGAAAAACTAAGGATCATTGGCAGTTACCTTGATTTCATTCTCGGATACGATAAAGCAATAACCGCAGCTCAGATTATCTACAATGAAAGGATTAGCACTGTCTATTTCGCCAACAGCGAAGGTACATACATCAAACAGGAAAAGCTGGACATAGGTTCTAACCTGGCAGCTACAGCACGGAGGGGAATGACCACAGTCGTCAAGCGGATCGGGCGGGGCAGTTCCATAGGGTTCGACTGTATGCTTGACGCCTATGATGAACTCGGGGAAGCGTGCAGCTTAGCTATTCAGCTGCTCGATGCTCCTCAGGTTAAGGCAGGTGTATATCCTGTTGTGTGCGATCCTGCGTTGGCCGGGCTGTTTGTACATGAAGCTTTCGGCCATCTCAGCGAAGCTGATAATGCGTATAAGAACCCGCAATTGGCCAAAACTATGACCTTGGGCAGGGTCTTAGGCAGGGACATCCTGGCCATTTACGATACAGGCGAGTATCCGAAGAACCGCGGGTACCTCAAGTATGACGACGAAGGCGTTCCCACGAGACGTGCTTATCTTGTGAAAGATGGTGTCCTGGTTGGGCGACTGCATTCACGGGAGACTGCCGGGATTATGGGTGAGGAGCTCACAGGCAATGCCCGCGCCCTCAACTACACGTTCCCGCCTCTTGTGCGCATGAGGAATACTTGCATTGCCCCAGGGGACGCCACCCTTGAAGATATGATCAAAGACATCAAACTTGGCCTCTACGCAGTCGGGTCCGGAGGCGGGCAGACCAACGGCGAGATGTTCAACTTCATGGCCGGCCACGGTTTCATGATCCGCGACGGCAAACTGGCTGAGCTGGTGAAAGATGTCAAACTCATGGGCAACGTGTTCACAACGCTCATGAACATAGACATGATTGGCAACGATCTCGCGGCACGGGATGGTGCAGGCGGTTGTGGCAAGGGAGGACAAATGCCCCTTCCTACAAGCGGCTTGTGCCCGTCGATAAGGATTCAAAACGTGATTGCGGGAGGTGCTAAGTGATGGCCCGAATCTTCAAGAACCTTCCTGACAACTCTCAAGCAGAACTCCACCGTAGGGTAACCCGCTCCTGGGGTGCTACGTTCCAGAACAGTATGTTCGAAGGTACCAGCGAGAGCAGTCTCGACCTAAAGACTGTAAGGGTAATCAAGTCTGGAAAGCTTAGTACAGCTACAGGCACCAAGCCTGGTTCCGAAGCAGACTTGCTTGAGAACGCCCTTGAACTCTCCGAGTACGGAACCGGTGTTGACTACGGGTTTCCTGGCCTGGCCGGGTATGAGGATATAGAGCTAGCGAATCCTGAGGTTCCAGAGATGGATTTCCCGGAAATGATAGAAATTGGCGATGATCTCATGCAGTCCATCCTGAAGGTTGAACCCAAAATACGTGCATCGTCATCTGTAAGGGCACAGGTAGTGGAAGTGAGTTTGGATAACAGCAATGGTTTTTCCGGGAAATATATGAAGACGGTAGTCAGTGCTGGCCTTGGAGCCCAGTATATCCAGGGCGATGATTTCCTCTGGTTTGGGGAATACAGGTCTTCATGGGCAAATGATATTGACTACGAGGACCTCAAGCGAGAAGTGATCCGCCTGTTTGAGTGGTCTAAGCAGACCGTGGGCATGACAACCGGAAGTTACCCTGTGATCTTTGCCCCTGGTGAAGTCGGGCATCTCACCCGCCCGTTTATCGCTTCTCTCAACGGCAAAGCTGTTACCCGGGGCATATCTCCCCTTGAGGAGAAGATAGGCCAGCAACTCCTTGATCCCAGGGTTACTTTGATTGATGACGGGACATTACCCAGGGAAGTGTCGAGCGCTCCCTTCGATCGCGAAGGGGTTCCCACTCAGAGAAACGTTCTTATAGATCAGGGAGTGCCAACGACCATATTGGCTGATCTTGAGACGGCAAAACAGTTGGGCACCAAATCAACCGGTAACGGCAGTGGCCGAGGACCAGAGCCTCACAGGGTGATCCTGCTGCCAGGAGACCGGTCCTTGGAGGGATTGATCGCCGGCATTGACCTTGGGGTAATCATCTTCAGCACAATGGGTGCCTGGACAGGCAACCCGTTTAGCGGCAACGTATCCGGCACCATTGCCCTTGGCCTGAAAATTGTGAACGGCGAAATCGCAGGCAGGGTAAAGAACTGCATGTTTTCCATGAATTCATTCAAGCACTTCAAGGATCACTTGATTGGCTTCAGCAAAGAGACCAAATCTACCCGTGGCGCTAGCTATCCTTATGTAGCTTTAGACGACGTTGTAATAACCACGGGGTAAAACGCCAGGCCAAATGTTTCATCCCGTAAAAGGGGATGAAATCCAGATGGGATGCAGGGATGCTCCCAGATGTTGGTTGCAGGGCTGGGTATATTCAACGGTGGCCCTGGACAAAACACCCAGGAGCGTCCCTGTTACTTTGTACTCTTAGCCATGGCGCCGCCATCTTCAACTTGGCAATTCAAACCTTGGCGGCCACCGGAGTTTCCCGGGGGAAGGCCTAAGAATTCTTGCTTTCTATCACATCTTTCATGCTGTAAAGCCCCGGGGTCTTGTCCAGCAAGAACTTAGCAGCCTCAAGTGCGCCGTATCCAAATATGTCCCTTGACAGAGCGGTGTGCTTTATCTCAACTATTTCGCCTTGTCCCGCGAAGATAGTATCGTGTTCTCCCACAATGGTTCCACCGCGTACTGCATGGATGCCTATCTGGTTTGGCTTCCTCTTGGTGCTTTCGTCTTCACCGTGTCTTCCGTATATATATTCCATATCGTTGCCCAGAGCCGCGTTCATCGCATTGGCAATCATCATAGCGGTTCCGCTTGGGGCGTCAACCTTCTGGTTATGGTGTTTTTCAACGATTTCGATGTCAAATGTGCTTCCAAGCACCTGTGCTGCCTGGGCCACCAGTGAGAGCACTAGGTTTATGCCCACGGACATGTTTGCTGACATCAGCACCGGTATTTCTTGTGCTGCAGCTGAAATCTTCTGCTGCTGTTCGCCTGAAATACCGGAAGTACATATCACCAACGGAGTGTTTCTGGTCAACCCGAAATCCAAGAGGCTCTCAACGGAACCAGGATGAGAGAAGTCAATCACTACGTCGGGTTTGATGTCCAGTGGAACTTCGCTAAGAGAAGCAAACACAGGATAATCGTTGTCGAACTTGCCGGGATTTAGGTCAACCCCGCACACGATCTTCATTTCAGGGGTGCCGGACTCTTCAACCAGCCTGGTTACGACACGCCCCATTCGCCCGTTACATCCGTGCAGCAATATTTTCACAATGGTCCACCTCCGGTGATTATGTATTCCGTGTTACGGATTTTATGACATTCAAGTTCAGTATACTATACATACCTGTCCTACGCAGGCTGTCCCGACAAACAAAAGCCAGCCGCCGGATCCTGTCAGCACACGGCATAATCCCATGTGTTTCAGCATAGCGGCCGGCTGGCTCATTCGCTAGAATCCTACCGGAAACTGCCTTGCGAAACTACTTGCCCGACACAGTAATTCCGGACACTTGCACCCACGGCAGTATAGAAAACCCATAGTCTATCCTTTCCCTTGATATCCCTTTGATGTTTTTCAGCATCTCCACAAAGTTGCCTGAAACCATAGATTCGCTTATAGGATACTTGATCTGGCCGTCTTCAATCAGGTAACTGTTCTTTGCTACTCCCGAGAAGTCACCGTTGTCGCTGGGATAGCCGCCTGAGAACCTGGCAAGCAGGATCCCTTTTTTGACCGACTTGATCATGTCATCAAACCGGGTGTCACCCGGGTCAATCACAAATGCCCCACCCATATTGACTGCCCTGTCCAAGCCTGTTTTTCTGGAGCCGTACAAGCTGAGCAGGTAAGTCTTGAGCACGCCGGATTCGATTATAGTGCTGTTTTGTACAGCGTACCCGTCTGAAGTCACGAAGTAGCCGTTGCATATCTCGTCTGATACGGGCCGGGAATGCAAGGTGAACATGGGGCTGGCGATCTGCTCTCCGAGTTTGTCCTTATAGATACTGGTGCCTGATATCATGGGCCCGTCGCTCAGCGCTCTTGAGATGAAATATAGCATGTCGTTCATGCAGTCGGGGGTTATGATAACGTCTCCCACAAATTTGCCTTCCAAGGGCCTTGTCACTATTTGCTCTGTGGATTGCTTCAAGAGGATATCCAGGGAGCCGCATTCTAGCAAATCCTTTTCAAGATCCCTGAGTGAGAACCCCGTATAGTTGAAAGACGACACTTTGTCCTCATCCTTGGATGAGAAGATAAAGGTACAGTTGTACACACCCTTGTTTGTAACGAAATCCACATTGTTTGAGTTAACAAAGCAGCTTCTGGAGCGTGTAAAATCAATGATCGCCTGCATAAGTACTAACTTGGGGTACTTGTCTTCCACTTGGTGGATCAGCTTTTTCATACTGGAGTACATAGTATCCAGGTCAGGCGAATCGCTTCCGGATGTGAATTCAGCAGGCGGCTGGGTTTCGGCAATGTCAAACGCCTCGTCGGGGGCAGATGCAGCTGCGATAGCGAGCACATCACTGGCTGCTTTGTCTATTGATTCATTATCAGACTTATTGATGCTGGTTGAGCCTCTCCGGTTGTCTTTTATGGCAGTTAGCCGTATATTTGTGTCGAAAGTGGTCCTCAACAAGGAGAATTCGCCCAGTTCCACGTTCATTTCGTGCTTATCAGTAAACGTGACAACACATTGGGCCTTGCCTGCACCGGCCTTAAGCAGCGCATTAAGTCCATACTGTGCGACTTGTCTCAGATTGGCCATACTTATCTACCTCCTATGTTGATCTTGCACTTGATGGCCGGCCCACCCATTCCTACGGGTATAGCTTGTTTCTTGCCACACATCCCCGAGTTGGTCCACTTCATGTCAGGAGACACCATAGTGACTGTCTTGAGCATGTCGAAAGCTACACCTGAAATAGTGGTGTCTTTGATTGCTTTGCCAAGCTTGCCGTTCTTGATCTCGTATCCAAGGGTTATTCCGAACATAAATTCGCTGGTGGAGTCAGCTTGGCCGTTGCTTGGCTGGATCAAGTAGTAGCCGTCGTCGATTGACGCGATCATGTCTTCGAGTTTGTCAGCTCCAGGTAGAATTGCCGTGTTTCTCATGCGTATGAGGGGCTCATCTGAAAACTCGTAAGCACGGGCATTGCCGGTTGGCCCTACGTTGAAATACCGGGCGCTTTCTTTGTTGTGCATGTATCCCTTCAAGATACCGTTTTCAATGATCACTGCATCTACGGCTTTGGTGCCTTCATCATCAACATACACAGGTACCGGGCACGTCTGCCCGTTGTAAGAGTGGGCGAAGTCTACCAGGGTCACAAGGGGGCTGGCCACTTGCTGGCCGATCTTGCCCTGGGCTACTGAGCCGCTTATCACCATGTCAGCTTCTGTGGTATGACCTATTGCTTCGTGTGCCAGGATGCCTGCAAGTTCGGCATCGAGCACACATGTCTTGAGGCCGGCGTCGGCGAAAACCCCTTCACTCTTCTTCATAAGGTGATGATATTGCTCTTCGATTTTCCCGTATAGCTCCCCGGGCGCGGTGAACAAGTCCTCAAAGTGACCTAATCCGCCATAGGGCCTTGCGAATTCCACAGGTTGGCCGTCCTTGATGAACGACAGGGCTATACCTATGGTGGTCCTGGGTACCAGAGAATGAGAGTAGGATCCGTCTGACGTGACAAGGGTTTTTTCCATGTCCAGGCAGTCAAGGGACACAGTTCTGCTCGCCAAGTCCGGGTACTTGCGGGCTATGTGGTCATCGAGTTCCCTCGCAAAGTCAACCAGTTCCCTTTGCCCCAGGCGGGGTTTCTTAGTTGAGAAATCGTTCTCACTTGTAACAGGTGATTTGGGGAGCGGACCTCTTCCCTTTTGTTCTTTTGAGTCGAGGAATACCGCGTTCTCTGTTGCCGCCTGTATCACTGCTTTTGCAGCAGCTTCGCTGATCTCAGGGTTAGATGCAAATCCCCAAGAACCGTTCTTGTAGACCCTTGCGGATATCCCGCTGGTCGCGGATCGGGAGTTTGCTGTGTTGTTTCCTTTCACGAAAGCAATACGAACTACTCTGTTTTCTTGTGCCCTTAGTTCAGTGTAGCTTGAAAAGAGTTTCACATAGTCATGAAGGTTTAACCTGTACAAACATATCCCTCCTCAAACACTCATAACGTGGTCTGACCAAGGCAATAGATACTGTGCATCAGCGCAGGACTTCCAGAACTTCATAGAGAGCTGTTAGGGATTCTTCTACGCCGTGGATTCAGTTACCTCCAAACCAACTTGTCTTTGCGTAAGGAGTTGCCCCATGGTATTGTGAATTCAGCCCGAGTGTTGCCTGTTCAGTCAAAAAGGCAGGGAGGAGGTCAACCCCGTTGGAGACACCTATATCCAAGAAAACCGTTTTCACAGGGCGCATACTCTCAGTCAGGGTAGATACTGTTTTGACCGGGGCCGGTAAGGAGACTACAAGGGAAATCATTGATAGGCCAGATACTGTGGCGATTGTAGCTATCGATGAAAGACACAACATCCTACTTGTGAAGCAGTACAGATATGCGACGGGTAAGCACACTGTAGAGATCCCTGCCGGGGTGATTGACCCGGGGGAAACCCCTGAACAAGCAGCGAGGCGGGAACTTAGGGAGGAGACGGGATATGACTGCGACGTCCTCATTCCCCTACATACCTACTGGCCTGCTATCGGCTATTCCACTGAGAGGATGACTATATTTCTGGCCCGGGGGCTCAAACACGCTCCTCTCGAGGGTGACGAAGAACGCATAGAGCTCTTGAGGCTGCCGTTTTGCGACGTTCATGAAATGATCAGCAGCGGAAAGCCCATTTTTGATGATGCCAAAAGTACTCTTGGGGTAATCCTGGCGGCGTCATGCACGACTCAAAATCGTGTGGGGTAGCGTGGGTGCGCCTAACAGGTTACAGGGCTCCAAATGACTGAACCCCGGGGATTGCTCCCCGGGGAAGTTGGCGCTACCCGGCGGACCTCCCGCTGGGATTAGAGGCGCCGAGCAGCTCGTGTCTACTACTCACCCGGCACCACCTCCTTTCCTGTAGACTATATTCTTTGCTCAAACCCACATTCCTTCTTCTGGGGTACGTGTTTGGAAACATCTTAGCCGCTTGTGTAGTCACGAGGGCTATCCAGTCCTACATCTAGTCTTACATCTGCTCCTATCCTAGACGCCTTGAGCTCAAGGATTACCCGGTGATGTATAGGCTCTTTTCAGCGATTTCGCAGCGTCGCGAACGCCTGTGTATATTCTGTGGATAATTTTGCATGAGTGTATGAATCCAGTTACGCACTGGTGGAGAAGGAAATGTGACTTAAATCACCAGTGACCAGCGAGGATGACAAAATCCCAGCATATGGGGCTATTCGTTGGATTTCCTTGGGGCCGATCGTGCAGGGCCCGCTGTGGACACTATGTGAACAGTATGTGAGTATCGTAACGGGGGGCTGTGGATAAGTTGTGGACAGAATTTTCATCTGTATCGGGAACTGCCCTTGAAGTAAGAGCAGGGCTGAAGTATCCTCATCATGAGGGATGAACGGTGACAGTCATACAGGGATTACCATACGCCGTCAGTAATGAGGTGGTCTATTGAAGATAGATCTGGATCTCCACATTCACTCAAGTTTTTCGCCAGACTCTCTCGTAAGCCCCGGTGAGATCATCAGGATAGCTAAGACAAGGGGACTGGACGGTGTGGCAATCGCTGACCACAATACCGTCCGTGGCGGAATAACTGGACTAGACCTCAACCCGGACCCTGACTTTATCGTCATACCCGGTGCTGAGTATTCAACAGAATACGGCCACGTAGTCGGGCTATTCCTTTCTGAGGAGATCGATGTAAAAGGCCGTAAGCCACAGGGTCACACACTCAGCCCGACCCTCCCTTTTGAGGACGTTGTTAATGCTATACATGCCCAGGGCGGGATTGCAGTGCTCGCACACCCCTTTCAGTCTAGGGAGTGGCTGCCGGCACATGTATTTAACGGTGCTGTTAAGGTCGACGCCATTGAGGGATTCAACTCCAGAGCAGGCACACGTGCCTATCCAAACGCCAATTCGCTAGCTTCAAGGTGTTTCTCTGAGTATGGCATCCCTGCGCTTGGAGGCAGCGATGCTCACTTGTCGTGGGAGATAGGGAGGGCTTATACCCGGATAGACTTGGGCGGAGTTTCAGAAGGTGATGTTTGCCTAAGGGATAGCCATAGCTTAGTCAAAGAAGCGATTTTGGCAGGCCGGGTAGAATGTGCCGGCAAACAAACTCACAGGGCTGTGGTACCCCTTACCGAGTTGGTCAAGGCCTATAAGAGAAAGACATACCATCGCATGCCTTATTTCGTACTCAAACTTATAGTGGCAATGCTGGGATCTGTAGGGCTGCGGATTGAGAATGCCCAGCGCGAAAGGGCTAATGGCAAGAATCCTCCTCAGCAGCAGTGAAGCCTTAGCAGTCTGCAAAATCAAGGCTGAATGGCACACGGGGTGTTGTACCATTCAGCCAAGCACAGGGGTTGGTTTTGTGCCTGGTTTACAACACAGGCTTTGGCCTTACTATGAAACCCGCGAATCACCTATCTAAGGATATCCTAAGCCCCGCTGGGAACGGAATCGCCAACTCATACTCAAAACCAATTTATTCCTTTCACCAGTTTTCCGTCATTGGTTGGGTTTGATCTAATTCGCCACATTAGGCCTTAAGTCCTTCTACATCGCATGATCCTTCCTCTTATACATTATACGTTCGTTCTTTTGTGCCTTTATTCCTTATATGTTTCCTCGTGATCTCCTCAGGCTATCCAAAATCCTTTCCACCCGTTGAGCTTCGGGCAAGACTCCTCCTGATTCAGGGTCAATGGTTACACAGGCCCCCCCGATCATGGCAGTCCGGATCTGGCCGCATGCAGCAGGATTTCCAATAAGGTGGGGTGCATCGAGAAGCCCTACTTTGATGGCATAGGACAGCACCCTCGGATTTGTGAGCGCCGGATTTGTGAGCGTTGGACTTGTAAGCACCTGATCTCCACCGTTTAGCCTCGACACCTGCCCAACTGGCCTGACCGGCTCCGGCCCCTCGGACGCCGCCCCTGGGATCGGACCGTCTTGTTTGATTTGTTCGGCTGGGCCGAGCAGCTCAGGGATTATCTCAGGCAGCTCCGCAATTGCCCTTAGAAGGACCATAGCTTCTTCTATCAGCTGGTTTTTTCTTGCCTGAACCTCGCCGGACAACGTCATATCAGGCATACCGTCCATACAATTCCCGATTACACCTTGGACAATCTTGCAGCTCTCTATGATGTCCCCGGGAGTAGCAGCATGGTCACCTTCGCAAAAGCCTACAACGTGTACTATGTGGGGCTTAAGGTTCATGCTTACCAAGGTTGAAGCAGCCAAGTGCCCCTTTGCCATGTCCAGATCTGCCGGGAAACTGGCAAGACCTGCCCTCACCTGGCGCCATATCCTGAAACCATCGTCAGCCAAGGACTCGATTAACTCTAGTTTGGCCAGCATCTTTCCCAGATCCATGGCTGGCGTGGTTCCCGGCGGGGTATTGAACATATACTGGGCGACATAATCCCTAACGCCCAGGTATTTGGCATTGAGAGCACCCAGGTAGGCTGCTGCCACTGCCACAACATCAGGTGCATCGCGGAGACTCCAATGATGGGCCTCGTTGACTTCCACCGGAACACCTTCAGCGGCATGCCAGGCGATTGCTTCCTGGGCTTCAGTTATGGATTGATCTACCCCGCGGGGGCCCCGTCTATCTAGCACGTTGTACCAGCAAAGCGGGATAGCGGTCCACGCATTGTTTATGGTATTCCGCAGCATCTCTCCAAACCGGATTACATCCCTGGTGCCGCTGTAGCATCTCATCAATGGATAATTACCCCGGCGGGATGCTTGGTACAGCAACTCAAAGTCCCCGGGGCTCCTGACAGGCACTCCTCCTGAGCCTTCCTGGTCATGATCCATATCCTCCGGGTGGAAGAAATTCTCCTGAGCGTTCTGGTCCGGCCCGATGGAAATCACATCAAGCACCTGGGCATCTGCTATCTTCTCAATGCCTGACCTGGTTGCTTCAACCGAAGGCAACCCAAAGTGATGCCTCAGGAGCGGGTAGGGGGCTTTCCACAAAACCCTGTCTACCAAATTGTTTGGGAAGTTGGCCTCAACGGATGAGCGTGTTTCGCCTTTAAGGTAACCCACTATCTCGCTTATGTCCTCAACGCCTGAGAATGCTCTTTCAAAAAGGCCTGACGATCTAGCTACTTCGGCTACAGGCGGGGTGCCGCCAAATACAAGCCTCTGGTGCGGATGGAGCCCGGCTTTTACGAGTGCTTGCTTGAGGCGTTGAAATAACCGTCCGGCAGCG
This sequence comes from Candidatus Fermentithermobacillaceae bacterium, assembly GCA_012837895.1. Lineage (GTDB taxonomy): Bacteria > Bacillota > Sulfobacillia > Fermentithermobacillales > Fermentithermobacillaceae > DTU015. Next base: position 83,541 of record DUQH01000141.1, read on the forward strand.
TCTGGATCAAGGCGGTAGCCTATGGCTAGGATGTCAGGCCGGTTTGCTTTCGCCCAAGCAGCGACCTCTTCAGGCGACTTGGCGGCCCCGATGAACTCTGTGCGGTACCCTGTAGATTCAGCAAGCTTCAGGAAATTGAGTATGCCCGCTACGTGTACACAGTCTCCGATAGATACCCCGGCAATCAACTCAGCCACCGACCCACCTGTGTTGGTCTTGGTCATTGGGAATCTCCTCCTAGTACCAGTTCGACTATGGCATCCACATCCATTCCTTCGATCCCCATGGTTACGGCGCACCTGCCTTCAGCCCTGTAATCAACACCGTGGAGCGCATTTGCCAAAGAAATGGTTGACTCAATCACAGGCACTCTTACCCCCGCAATCTTTGCAAAGGATGCAAGCGGGACCAAGCCAAAGGGAACGTCTTCAAAGATATACCTGTGATCCAGGCTGCCAGGAGCGGTAATTCCCACGTAGCCTGGATTTTTCTGGACAGCCTCATACAATGTCTTTGCTTTGATTCCATAGGTGTGGTACATCCACTGCAAAGTTGAACGTGTCCGTACGCCAAAAGCCCTGGCTATGGCGAGTCTTTCCCTGTCCAGCGCCTCCAACACCCTTGCAACCGATGGCGTAACCCCGTCTCTGTAATGTTCATAGGCGACCTTGCTTTCGATCCTGCCGGCATTGAGGAGCACAGGCAAAGGATGGAATACTGCGCCGATGTTATCAAATCCAGTGAAAAGCACATTTTCGGCCGGAATAAATTGGGGATACGCTTTTCTCAGCACCCGGAGCACCTCTATGGTCCTTGTTGCCGGGAGTGCAGCCACAGGGACCCTTTGCTTGATGCCGTAAATGTGAGATACTCCTTCCGCTGTGGTCCGGCTTGCATATATAAAGGTGCTCGTTTCAACGATAGTCACATCACAATTGCAGTTGTTTTTCAATAATACTTGCCTGAATTCCAGGGCACCGCCTGTCCGGCCAGGGTTTAACACTATGATCTGCCCGTCTGAAAGATATGGAGCCATTTGTGCTGCTACATCCCTATGACCTGATGCAGGGACGGTAACCATGATCAACCTAGCTCCGTGCACCGCCTCGCCAATGTCTGATGTCATCAGATTTGGCGTTGCAAAACCGGTGACCTGGCCTTCGAGGACAATTCCTCCGATTTTGTTAAGAAGATTTACCTTGCTTCCTGATCTGTTCCACAGATTTACGCCAAAACCCTTAAGTGCCAGGAAGCCTGCCATAGCTTGACCGCCGTTTCCGGCACCTATCACTGCAATCGTTGAATCAGGAAGTAACTCTTGAAATAGAATCCGCTCAGCCATGCTTCACCCCCCTTTAATATCTCCCCTGTACACCCAGCCTGGATGTTTTGTCTTAGTCTGGCCTCGCGTAGCCGCTATTCTTTCGCTGTAGCGCACCCTGAAGAATCAGCTCAATAAGTTCGGGATAGCTGATCCCGGCCGCTTCGGCAATCCTGGGGACTTCGCTGTAGCCTGGCATCAGGCCCGGGAGTGTATTGATTTCCAGGGCAAAGGGATGTTCCTCGTCCTGAGACAGCCTTATGTCTACCCGCGCGATGTCCCTGCAGCCAATTGCTTCGAATGCCCGTATAGCTATGTCTTGAAGCTTGCGGCTGAGGTCTTCAGGTATTGGTGCTGGACAGATAGGGGTGACGTGGTCACGGGCCTTTACATCGTATGTGTACATGCCACTACCATTGAACACTATTTCTTCTACCGGAAGTGCAATTGGCTCAGGATAGCCCACAACCGCTACTGTGAATTCCCGGCCAGATATGTATTCTTCAACAAGCACGGGCGGTTCAAGTGAGTCCAGAAGTCTTTGCGCCATGATCCTGGCGTGAATCGGGTCCTCAGTAACACTTTCAGGATATATACCCACGCTTGAACCCTCGGCCGCGGGCTTCACTATGACCGGTGTGGATAGTTCGTCGCCAAGTGCTTCTAGCCCTGATTGCCTTCTGATGTCCCGGCTGTCGTAGATCACTGTAAACCTGGGTGTCGGAATGTTGTTGGCCATGAAAGCCATCTTGGATATATGTTTGTGTAGCCCGGTGAAATGAGCAGCGGAACCAGACCCGGTAAACGGAATCCCGCTAAGTTCAAGCATCGCAGCTATGTTAGCTTGGTCTTTTCTGGTACGGTAGCTTGTGGCAATGTTGAAGACTGCATCCGGTCTTGCCTCTTCAAGCTCTAGCAACAGTTGCGGCCCTGCTTCAAGGATCTGAACATGGTAATCAAGGTCAGACAGGGCTTGCGCCACAGCTTCACAAGTCACTTGGGCCTGGCTTCTTGAACTAGGATCTTTGTAGCCATTACTTGAGCTGGTAACAACAGCGATATTCATAGCATCAACCTCCCCGAAAGGATTATTTGGCGCTTCAGGTGGGGACCGCGTGTAAGCTCGTTTTGTGCATGGCAATACATACCCAAGGGGGAAAGATCAGGCTTTCCCTTAGGTGTGAGAGCAAAATTACGGCATAAGCTGTTCCATCACAGCTAAGGCTGTCAGGCCAACAGCCAAACTATATGAGTTCCCACCTGCATTTGAACGTGAGACAGAGATTTTTGTGGAGGCTGAACTGATTGATTGTGTTCAAAACATGCGGCACGCGAGTGCCCCGGTTTGTGAGTGCCTCCCTTTTCCACGCTTACGAGGTTAGCTGACGGGCTCGGGTCGAAAGGGCAGTGACCCTACACGAAATCGTGATTAGCCCCAAAAAGTTGGGTCCCCCGCTCTCTGTTTCCAGAGATTCAGCGCCAAACCTGATGAATTCTCACGCATGATCAAAGTATACAGCGGGTTACCCAAAAATGTCAAATCGAGGTAAATTTCTTGCATCATAAAGCAGATCTTCGGAGAAACTAACCCCGGTTGCGGCAAGAGTTCCACGAGTTGGAGGTGCTGTTATTGAGGAGAATGGGTACCATTGATTGGATTGCAATGATCTTGTTGATCATTGGCGGGCTCAACTGGGGCCTTGTAGGTTTGTTTGACATGGACCTGGTAGCAGCTCTGTTCGGTGCCAAGAGCATGCTGTCCAGAGCCGTGTACACTCTGGTCGGCGTTTCTGCCCTGTATGAGCTCATCCGCCTGTTAATAGGTGAGCCGGTTACTGACAGGGCTTAAGCCTAGGGAATTCCTAACTGCTTCATTCTGTTGATTACTGTAGTGTGTGAAACGCCCAGGGCTTTTGCGATTTTCCGCGAAGACGGGAGCTTTCTTGCCGCCTGGGTAAGGTAATATGTTTCAATCTCTTCAACCAATCCGGGTAAGTCTACCGGGATTTCAGCAGGAAGCTGTATGGGGAAGTTCTCGCCCGGAGCCTGTGCTTCCTGCATGGGGGAGGCGCCGTGAGGTGACACGGCTGCCTGGTTCATGAAATCAGGAGGTACAAAACCAGCTTTGGATGCCGGCTCTTCGATTAGCAGATGGGCCGGCTCAATCCTGTCATATGCAAGCACTGCTGCCCTTTGAATCACGTTTTGGAGTTCCCGTACATTACCTGGCCAATCGTGGAACGCCAGTTTTTCCATGGCGCCTTTCGTGAGACACAGGCCCGGTTTTCCCAATTCCCGGGCAAGGGAGCGCACGAAATGATCGGCCAGGAGCGGGATATCCTCTTTCCTATGGCGCAGGGGAGGAATCCAAATGGGAATAACGTTTAGCCTGTAGAACAAGTCTTCCCTGAACGTGCCTTCTGCGATCATGCTTTCAAGGTCTTTATTGGTCGCAGAGATGATCCGGATATCGATCTTGACTTCATGGCGTCCGCCGATCCTGCGTATCCTCTGTTCCTGGATAGCTCTTAGAATCTTAGCTTGCAGCGGCGGGGACAGGTCTCCTACTTCGTCAAGGAACAAGGTCCCATGGGTTGCCAGTTCCAGCAGCCCTTGTTTACCCCCGGCCGAGGCGCCTGTGAATGCCCCCCTGTCGTAACCGAAGAATTCGCTCTCCAGGAGGGAGTCAGGTATGGCCGCACAGTTAACTGCTATGAAAGGTCCTGCTTTCCTGGCTGAATTCTTGTGAATGGCCCTGGCGAAAAGCTCTTTTCCCGTGCCGCTTTCACCCCTGAGCATGACGCTCATGTTAGTTGGCGCTACCGCTTTGGCCAGGTTGACTGCATTGCCAAAAGCCTGGCTTTTCCCGATGATATGATGGAAGTCTACCAAGGCAGGCCCGCTTACTGATTGTATGAGCTGCCGGACGTCCTCTAACTCCCTCAGGATGACAAGCGCTCCTGCAGGGATTCCTTCCTGATTGGTTATAGTCCTGATGCTTGTCACCACCCTGGTACTCTTGCCTTGCCACGTGATGGTGACTTCCACATTATCACGGTCTTCGTCAAGGGGGAGGAGTGGTTCCAACTTGCGGCTCTGCATCAGGCTTATCAGGTTAGGCGGCTGTTGCGACTGGGCCAGGCCGAGCAGCCTCCTTGCCTTTTTGCTCAAGTAGGTGATATTGTGCCCCTGGTCAATAACAAGAATGCCTTCGCTTATGTTGTCTCCGATAATATTCAGGGCTTTCTGCTTTTTCTCGTATTCCATTATGTCAACTTCCGTGATTTGCCCCAGGTCATTGATTTCTGACCTAAGACAGCCGACGAAGTGGGGCCATGTAATGCCGAGGGGCCATTCAACTTTGAAAAAGATGTCAGGCGGGTTGACTTCGACATTAAGTACGTTGATGCTGTGTTCTCCCAATGCCCGGAGGATGTCATAGATCATGCCCACACGGTTTTCCGCCCCGTTGAATCTGATTCTTTTTATGTTTTCTGAAGCTGTCATACAAAGGCGCTTAGCAGGTGCCGCTTGGCCCGTTACTTCTCAGGGGGAATCCGGTGGGGGATCCGGCGGCACTTGCGGCTTCCTCCTTTCATGCCCGTCTCACCAGTGGCAATTTCTTTTACAAAAGGCACCCGGTTTTGTAACACAACATTACAATGTAAATAATCTTTACGACGCCCCGGCCTCCAACTCCTTCCAATAATGAAATCCAGGAAACCGGCCGGATTGCTCCCAAAATGCATTCCTGCGCAGCCTGGGGTTGTTATTTGATGTTCTCACTTTGTCCCGGTTCAGATAGAGCTGGTCCAGGCTGCCCAAGCAAATCTTGAAGGTACGGATTTTGCGTGTGAGTGAAGATCGAGAAGTGTGTGGTAGCCCCATACATACAAAAGGAGGGAGTGAAATGGCTAAGTACTTGCCGGAACCGTACAAGATCAAGATGGTTGAACCCATCAAACTCCTTTCAAGGGAGGAAAGGGAGGTCAAGATAAAAGAGGCAGGTTACAATACGTTTTTGCTCAAGTCCAGGGACGTTTACATTGACCTTCTTACAGACAGCGGGACCAATGCAATGAGTCATTACCAGTGGGCAGGACTAATGCTTGGTGATGAGGCATATGCAGGCAGTGAGAACTGGCTGCGCCTTGAAGAAACCGTCAAGGAGATATTCGGTTACAAATACGTGGTGCCCACCCATCAAGGCCGTGGAGCTGAAAACCTCATTTCACAAATATTAGTAAGACCCAATACTTATATACCCGGAAATATGTACTTTACAACTACAAGAGCTCACCAGGAACTGGCCGGGGGCACCTTTGTGGACGTGATCCGTGACGAAGCCCACGATCCCACCCGTGGCGATATTGACTTCAAGGGTGATGTAGACCTTCAGAAATATGAAGACCTTATAAAGAAAGTAGGTGCTGAGAACATCCCCTACATTACCATCGGTGTCACGGTGAATATGGCAGGGGGCCAGCCGGTGAGCATGGCAAACCTCAGAGAAGTCTATGCCCTGTCAAAGAAGTACGGGATAAGAGTAATCTTTGATGCTACCCGCTGTGTGGAAAATGCATATTTCATCAAGATACGTGAGCCTGGATATGAAGACAAATCCATTGCAGAAATCGTCAAGGAGATGTTCTCATATTCTGACGGCTGTACCATGAGCGGGAAGAAAGACGGCATAGTGAACATGGGCGGATTCCTGGCCATGAATGATGAAGAGCTTTACCGCAAGGCAACGGCCCTTGTTGTAGTGTATGAAGGAATGCCCAGTTACGGAGGGATGACCGGCAGGGATATGGAGGCTTTCGCAATAGGGCTCAGGGAAGCACTTGATTTCGATTACATCAGGCACAGGGTCGGGCAAGTCAGCTACCTGGGCGAGAAACTCATGGAAGCCGGGGTGCCTGTTGTCAAGCCCATAGGCGGCCATGCAGTTTTCCTGGATGCCAAAGCTTTCTTGCCTCACATAAGCCAGGATAAATTCCCTGCGCAGGCCCTGGCTGCAGCAATTTATGAAGATTCAGGCGTAAGGACTATGGAGCGTGGCATCATCTCGGCGGGCAGGGACAAGGACGGTAATGATTACTACCCTGAACTCGAACTGGTACGGCTCACAATCCCAAGGCGTGTCTATACCAACGCCCACCTGGACTATGTTGCACACTCGGTTGCCGGCTTGTATGAAAAGCGCAGCAGCATCCGCGGGCTAAAATGGGTTTACGAACCACCGGTGTTGAGGTTCTTCACCGGCCGGTTTGAACGGCTTCCGGAATAGTCAATGCAAAGAGGAGGCGCTTTGCTGTCCGCTTCATCTAGTGACGCGCTTCCTCTTTCAGTTTATCCCGTAGCGCAACATATATAGAAAGACTCCCCAAGTTGCCCAACACCAGTGGGATCACCAGCATGTTTAAGTTAACTGCCGATATGAGAGCGCCTTCACCTGTGATCAATGCTGGAGGCGACAGTTTGCAGGTGTACCCCATTTGTTCAAGCCTGGCCGCTGCCTGGCCAGTAATGATGTTCCCCATTTCGGCCAGGGCTGATTCTGCCATCTGATCATACAGGGGCACCGGGCTGCCTATGAGCTCTGATGCAATGTTCTTGGCAGTCCGGCTGTTCATGGAATACAAAACGATTCCCTCTGTGTCGCCGGTTACTCCTGTGAGCACAGTCACGTCTCCAGGGGTGGAATGACATGATTCTATAGTCGGTTTGTCGCGGGAAATATCTATCCCCATTTCATGTTTGAAAAATACAATGGCGCCTTCTACAAACGGATTGACCAATTCTGCTCTAAGCACTCATATCCCTCCTGAAAATCCAGGGAAACAGACTGAACGGCCTCAGTTACACATATGTTGCAGGTTGCTACCACGCCTAGGAACCAATGCTGGATTAATGATCGTGCCGACGATCTGATATGCCTTACAGGGCAGACGTATTATCGCTTCCTTGTGCCAACCCTCCTTTGCTCACTATGGTTTGGGCAAATTCAAGCAGCATGTCTTGGTTAGCTTGCTCCAGCTGTTTGCTTTGATGGGAAAATGAGTGTATGAGGTTTTCTATATCTGGGAGCATTTTGCGGGCACCCCTTACCAGGAGGCCTCCCATAAGAAGCCCGGCAAACAGGGGAAGTGTCATGCCTTTCTCAGAACCGATCTCAAGGATTCCCCTAAGAGCAACTAGATCCAGTCCCTTGCGCTTAGCTTCGATGATCAGTAAGGAAAGAAGCGCAGCACAGTATGCAAGGGGCGAAGAATTGTACTTACTCTTAGTGAGATCGAGAAGGTGAGCAGTCTCTCTATCCGATGCCATGTGAATCTTGTTGAGCAGGTCATCCCTAACACGCGACCATTCATCGTCCGGTCCGGCAGTTAGCTGACGGTCCCGGCTTCTCATATGTTCAGACTCAACCAGGTTGAACCCCTTTTGCGTAGGACTGAACAAGACTTGTGAACGGCCTGGCGAACCGGAAGGGTTAACGGAATAAGAGGCTTCAACCAGGCCGTCTTCGGCAAGTTGCCGCATCATGTCGTAGGCGGTCCACTTAGATACTGCCATTTCCTTTGAGACATCTATGTAGTGTACAGGGGCTCCTTCTTGATTCACCAGATATGCCAGGGTTTCAAGGAATTCAAACCGCCTCTTGCTCAGTTTCACCCAACCGCCTCCTAAGGCTTACTGTTTGTTAAGATATGTTGCTTTTTGCGAGTTGTCAATGTTTTCGGAAAATATGGTTTAGACGCCGGGGCCGCCCTTGACTACCACTTCCGTAGAACGGCCTAGTCAACTGCGATTCTTCCCTCTGATTTAACTCTATCGGCGAGTTCGCCCCATGCTTTAGCATAGCCGTGAAGCGGCCTGCAAAGTTCAGCTGCTGTAATCCCGTTCTTTTGAGTTGGATATGCTTTTGTGTCTTGAACCATTTTCTCGAGTATTTCAGGGTTATCTATAATAGGGCAGGGGCGCATGTGGTTAGTGTTGAACGGTTGATTGTTCTGAAATGCCTGAAGAAGCGGTGACTTGAGTGCTTCCGCCAGGCTGCAGTCTTTTATGTTTACATTGGCGTAGTGTACAAAAGCACAGGGTTCTACGTCACCTGTGGCGTTAATGTGGAGGTAGTTCCGCCCACCGGCTATACAGCCTAATGTAAACTCCCCGTCGTTCCAAAAATCTGCGACGAATATGGGTTTTTCCTCGCGCCACCTACGCACTTGCTCTCGCATGTACATCCTTTGTTCAGGAGTTGCCATAAATTCAAGTTCTGAGTCGCCGCCAACCGGCACATAAGTAAATAGCCATCCCAGCACGCAACCTTTGTCGATCATAAGGTCTATCCATTCGTCACTGCCCAGGATTTCAGTGTTTTCCCTGGTATACGTACCTGAAAATCCAAAAGGCACTCCTGCTTCTCTTAGATTGTCCATGGCCTCCATTATCTTCTTGAACGTGCCTCTGCCCCTGCGGGCGTCAGTTTGCTCCTCAAACCCTTCAAGGCTGATTGCAAAAGTCGTGTTCCCCGCTTCTAAGAACCGCCGGGCTGCTTCTTTTGTGATCAACGTGCCGTTGGTGAAAATGTGGAATACCGATTCATTGTGGTTCTTTGCCAGCGAAATGAGGTCGTCCATGCGTAAGGTAGGTTCGCCCCCTGATACGACGAAGAAGTTTATTCCCATTTCCTCTGCTTCAGTCATGACCCTGTCTAAGGTTTCATAGTCCATATCCTGCGACCTGTCATATTCTGCTGCCCAGCATCCTTTGCATCTAAGGTTGCATCTCCCGGTAGGATCGATGAGTATTGCCCATGGAATGTGTACCCCGTATTTTGCTTCACCTTGTCTGCGCCTTTCCGGGCTAAGTATGCCTGCGTTCAAGAACATGTTGATCCCGAGCTTTTCCACCACATTAGGTGAAAGCCGGTTGAAGATTTTCACCGCCAACTGTCTCCAATTGTTGTTTTCGTCCCCGAACATGTCCGCCCACTGCCTGGCGTAGGCCTTATGTTCAGGTTCCCTGGCAAGCCGCTCACCCCATTTGGCCAGGTTGACAAGGTTCTTCTCAGGATTGTTCCTGAGGTACCTGAGTCCTTGCTTAAGAGCGGCTTCGCCGATCATCGACTTAGCGACTTCAAATGCCATCCTCCCAGTTCCTCCTTTGCAGTTCTTGTGATCCCAAAAGGCCCAAAAACCCTGCGAAAAAACGCTAAATACCACCAATGCGAAAAAAGCCTAGATGCCACTAAGATGTGCAGTAGACGTATTGGTTGAAAACGGGATTGTTGCTGCTTCTTTGTTTCTATATATGGTGAGTGGTTTGCTGCTTAGTACAAACTGTAGATGCCCAAAAAACCAAAATACTATATTCACGATATGCCTCAGAACATTCACTGTCAACCTCACAGACTCGCAACGGGCCCGGCTTGGGTTTGCTTAAATTCTCTCAGGTCCTATGGGCCATGCAGATCCCAGGCAGTTTGTGTAATAATCATCTAAGAATTGGCAGGAGATCATATAAATAGGAAAGAATATATCGTAAACTAACCGAAAGGAGGAAGAAAATGAAAAAAATCCCCCGCTTATGCTGTTTACTGTTGTGTGTGTTGTTAATCGTGTCGTTGTTGGCAAGTTGTACTCCGGAAGAACAACCTGAGCCTGTAGATGAGCCGGGTGGCGAAGTCCCTGCGCCTTTCAAGATAGGGATTGTCACCGGAACAGTGTCTCAGGGTGAAGATGAGTACCGCGCAGGCGAGCAGATGAAGGAACGGTATGGCGACAGGGTGATCCATGTGACCTATCCCGACAACTTCATGGCTGAGCAGGAAACTACTATCGGCCAGATAGCAGGGCTTGCTTCTGATCCGGATGTCAAGATTATCGCTATATGCCAGGGTGTTCCGGGAACTGCGGCGGCAATAGATCAGATCCGGCAGACCAGGGATGACATCATCATCGTAGTAGTAAGCCCCCACGAAGATCCTGCCATGATTGACAAGAAGGCAGATCTGGCCCTGGATGTGAACAACCTGGCCAGGGGAGCTGCAATTGTCAGACTGGCAAATGCCATGGGCGCAACCAAGCTACTCCACTACTCATTCCCGAGGCACATGTCCATGGAGCTCCTTGCCACCCGGCGTCAACAGATGGAAGAGGAATGCGAAAGACTGGGCATGGAGTTTATTTTTGTGACTGCCCCTGACCCAATGGGACCGGATGGTATCCCCGGGGCACAGAAGTTCATCCTGGAGGACGTGCCTAGGCAGGTTGAACAGCATGGCAAGGATATTGCAGTATTCAGCACAAACTGCGGCATGCAGGAACCTCTCATCACCGCGGCGCTGGAACACGGCGCAATCTTCCCTGAGCAATGCTGTCCAAGTCCCACCCACGGTTATCCGGGAGCCCTAGGTTTGGATGTGAGCGGCATTGCAGGCGACATGCCGAAAATCGTTGCGGCCATTGAAGAAAAAATTGTTGAAAAGGGCGGAGCCGGGCGTTTCGCAACCTGGCCGGTGCCTATCAACATGGCTTTGTTAAGAGGCGGGATTGAGCTCGCCATCCTGGCTCTGGAAGGTGAAGCTGAACTCACAAACATGGAAGACATATCGCGGATACTGGAGCAGGAAACAGGTGTTTCTGTGGAATTGCAGCGGTACAGCGAAGACGGCAACTTGTTCCTGGCTTTAGTCGGCTCGGTGATTTTTGGCTTAGACAATTAGACAACCAGGGGAGACAGCCCTACCCTGTGACGGCCTTATTGACGGCCCCGAGGGCTTCTCCCCGGTCTTGCTTTGGGAGTTGAGGCGATAATGTCTGGTTATGTCCTGGAAATGCACGGTATTACAAAGGACTATTACGGTAATCGGGTGCTGAATGATGTAACGCTCAAGGTCAAACCCGGGGAAATCCACGGGCTTGTGGGGGAAAACGGCGCGGGCAAGAGTACCCTTATGAACATACTGTTCGGGATGCCCGTGATCCACAATACCGGTGGCTTCCAAGGGAAGATTAGGTTCCGTGGAGCTGAAACAGTTTTTGATTCTCCCAGGCAAGCTCTGGAATCCGGGATTGGCATGGTGCACCAGGAGTTCATGCTGATCCCGGGGTTTACAGTTGCAGAGAATATCAAACTTAACCGCGAGCCCTTAAGAGACACTCTACTTGCCAAACTAGCCGGGCGGCGCATGAAGAGACTGGACTGGCCCAAGATCGTCTCGGATTCCAAGGCTGCCCTCAACATGGTCGGCCTGGGAATTGATGAGATGCTTCCTGTGGCGGGCTTGCCCGTGGGTTATATGCAGTTTGTGGAGATAGCCCGTGAAGTCGATAAACAGGGAGTTAAACTACTGGTATTCGACGAACCTACCGCATTGCTCACTGAGACTGAGTCCGAGCAGCTTTTGTCGTCTGTGAGGACAATCGCAGCTTCAGGAGTTGCAGTCATATTCATTTCACACAGGCTCGATGAAGTGCTAAGCATTTGCGACAGCGTGACGGTGATGAGAGACGGGGAAGTGGTCACAACCATGTCCACTTCCGATCAGGATACCACTATAGACAGGATTGCCGAGCTCATGGTAGGGCGCGAAGTCAAAAGGCCCGACTACCCAAAAAGGGCTAAGGAGCCGGGCGATGACGACATTGTCCTGACTGTTGAGGACCTCAAGGTGGACATGCCAGGCGAAGAAGTGCATGGCGTCACCCTACGTGTCAGGCGGGGCGAAATCCTTGGGATAGGCGGGCTGGCCGGCCAAGGCAAAATAGGTATCAGCAACGGCATAATGGGCGTATACCCTGCCCAGGGGCGTGTGGCAAAAGACGGTATCGAAATACCCCTTAACGATCCGGGGCAGGCATACAAGCAGAAACTTGCTTTCCTCTCAGAAGACCGCAAGAACGTAGGGCTTATTCTGGACCGGTCCATTGAGTACAACATATCTGTTGTAGCCACACTGGTGAAATCCATGTTCCAGAAGACTCTTGGGGTTGGACCCGTGGGGATCAGGGTGCGCGACAAGAAAAGTGCCCGTGAGTTCGCAGCGGGGATGATTTCAGAGCTGGACATCAGATGCACCGGGCCGGGTCAATTAGTCAGGCGGCTCAGCGGCGGGAATCAACAGAAGGTTTGCATTGCCAGGGCTCTTGCTCTGGATCCAGAGATCCTGCTCGTGTCTGAGCCTACACGGGGGATAGATGTCGGGGCTAAGCAGCGGATCTTGGACTTGCTCGTGAGCCTCAACAGGGAAAAAGGAATGACAATCATCCTCACAAGCAGTGAGCTGGCGGAACTTAGAATGGTATGCGACAGGATTGCTGTAATATACGGTGGACGCCTGGTAGATATGCTTTCGCCTGACGATTCAAATGCCAGGTTTGGTATGGCCATGTCCGGAAGGAGGGCAGAGGTGCAATGAGCTTGGACGGTGACAAACAAAAAGAGGTGGATTCAGGAGAACCGGCTTCAAGAAATGGGCCTGGCATGATGTCCAGAATACTAAACACAGTTGGGCTCCCAAGGCTTACAGTAGGCGGTTTTGTAGTTGTGCTTTTTGTTTTGGGACGGATCATGGGCTTACCCTTGACGAACCTGCTCACTAACTCTATCAGCAGGTTTGGGATGAATGCAGTGATGGTTTTGGCCATGGTTCCTGGGATTCAGTGTGGCATAGGCCCCAACTTCGGTCTGCCTATCGGGTTGCTTGCAGGGCTGATAGGCATGGTTTCAGCCTTGGAACTGGGTTTCATCGGATTTGAGGGGCTTATGTTGTCCATGGCCATTGGTGCCGGGCTTGGCGCATTGCTCGGGATTGGTTACGGGCTGTTCCTCAACAAGGTGAAGGGTCAGGAAATGATGGTAGGAACTTATGCGGGATTTGCTGCAGTATCACTGATGTGCATTTCGTGGCTCATGTTACCGTTCAAGAATCCTGAGCTTATCTGGGTACTAGGTGGAAAAGGACTCAGGATGACCATAAGCCTTAAAGACACCTTTGGCCATGCCCTTGATAAGTTCTGGAACTTCCAGATAGGCGGTTTCGTAGTCCCTACTGGCTTGTTAGGAGTCGTGTTCATCTTGGCTGCCGCCTACAAGTTGTTCGAGATGACCAAATTGGGGATGGCCATGGACTTGGCAGGGCAGAATGAGCGGTTTGCCCGCGCTGCCGGTGTTGACTGCGACAGGATGAGGGTAGTGGGGACCGCGATTTCAACGGCTCTGGGTGCAATCGGGATAATCGTGTATGCCCAGAGTTACGGGTTCATCCAGTTGTATACTGCCCCGCTGCTTATGGCATTCCCAGCGGTTGCTTCGGTGTTAATAGGAGGGGCTACCCCTTCCGAGGCGTCAGTATCAAACGCTATGGTAGGTGCTTTGCTTTTCCAGTCACTCCTTGCTACTACAGTGCCCGTAGCCCAAACAGTAGTGGGTGGGGATATCAGCGAAATAGTGCGGCTAATCGTTTCCAACGGAATGGTGCTTTACGCGCTCACCAGGGGACACGGAGGTGAGGCTGCCAATGGATAAACACGGGGTGTTCCGGGTTTTCAGCAAGCGTATTACAAAGGAGAACTTCAAAAGTATCCTGGTACAAAACATAGTTCCCATAATGTTTGTCATCCTCTGTCTTGTAGCCGTGAGATGGAGTGGTAAGCCCCTGGCTTTCCTTTTGCAAGAGGTTGTGTTCCGGATGAGCCGTAACTCTTTCCTTGTGTTATCCTTGGTTATCCCGGTTATGGCGGGATTGGGACTCAACTTCGGCCTTGTCATAGGCGCCATGGCGGGCCAAGCAGGACTTATTTTTGTGGCGGCAAGGCAGATTCCAGGCGTCTTAGGATTATTAACGGCGTGCCTGGTAGCTTTGCCCCTCGCCCTTGGATTGGGTTACATGATCGGCAGGATCATGAATATGGCCAGGGGCCGGGAGATGATTGCCGGGATGATCCTGGGGTTCTTCATGAACGGCGTTTACCAGCTGGTATTCTTGTTCGGTATCGGTACGGTAATCCCGTTTTCCAATAAGAGCATGATACTGCCGAGCGGCATCGGGCTTAGGAATACTGTGGAACTTGGGACGATAAGGTGGGTGCTTGATGAGCTGCTAATGGTGAGGATAGGGCCGGTCCGGGTTCCCCTTGCCACCCTGGCACTCAGTGCCGTGCTTGAGGTGTTGATCACCTGGCTCTACAGGACCAAACTCGGCCAGGACATTAGGGCGATAGGGCAGGACATGAGGGTGAGCCAGGTTGCTGGCATCCAGGTTGACCGGACCAGGATTGTGGCAATGATGATATCAACTGTGCTGGGTGCCTTTGGCCAGATTATTTTCTTGCAGAACATCGGCACTCTGAACGTGTATGACAGTCACGGGCAAATAGCTACCTTTGCCATTGCTGCAATACTGGTAGGCGGAGCTACCGTCTCCAGAGCTACCGTTGGGCAAGCCCTGTTGGGTACATTCTTGTTCCACCTGCTCTTTATCGTGTCGCCTTACGCAGGGCAAAACCTGCTTGGCAGTGCGCAGGTGGGTGAGTATTTCCGTGTATTTGTGGCCTATGCGATTATCGCGGTGAGCCTTGCGCTTCATTCGATGCAAAGGGCAAGAGCCCAGGCAGCACAGAAGCACTAGAGTGTGTGTATAGCATCAATGCTTGCAGTGTTGGCACATGGCGTGCAGCTGAAGATATTCGTTCTGGAATAAGAGTGCCGGATAGCCCGGCACTCAGTCGTTTCTACGTCTGTTGCCTCTTTGACTGTTGATGACCTCCAAGATATACTTTCCAATAGGATATTCTGGTTTTTTGGGATACTACCCGGAGGAATGGACAATATGCCATCAGTAAAGATAGTGACTGACAGCGCCTGCGACATAGACCCCCATAATCTTGAGGAATTGGGCGTGAGGGTAGTGCCGCTTACAGTCCGGTTTGGGGAAGAATCTTATCTGGACAACTATGAATTGCGGGGAAAAGCCTTCTATGACAAGCTTAGAACATCTGAAGTGCTCCCGAGAACATCGTCGCCTTCGGTCGGAGATTTCTGCAAGGCATTCGATGAACTCACTGCGGATGGCTCAGGGGTAGTTGCAATTCTGTTATCTGAAGTTCTTAGCGGTACATATCAAGCTGCCCAGATGGCTGCATCAATGTTGCCTGGTAGGAAAATAGCTGTGATAAACTCGAAGACAGCTTCAGTAGGGTACGGCCTTATTGTGCTAGAGGCACGTGATCTAGCTGAGCAAGGGGCCGGTTTCGAGGAAGTCAGGGATGCCGCCCAGTCCATGGTGGACAGGCTCGTCACCATGTACGCGGTAGATACTCTGGATTATCTCTACAAGAATGGCCGCATAGGCAGGGCAAAGCATTTGTGGGGTTCCATGCTTAACCTCAAATGCATATTAGTATTGGATGATGAAGGTTACGTGTCAGGGATTGACCGGGTTCGCGGCAAATCAAGGGTAATTCCGAGGCTTATTGAGCTTGCGGGCGAACGGGTGCCCTTTGGCAGTAAGATCAAGCTGGGTATGTGCCACGCCGACGTCGCTGGCCAGGGAGCTGAGCTGGTTGCCGCTGCCAAGGATAAGTGGCATGTGATCAGAACAGTTGAAACAGAAATAGGTGCGGTGATTGGTGCACATAACGGACCTGGTACCTTAGCGCTTATCTTGCTGCCCGTTGAATGATCAAATAATCTGCTTCACCTGTCAAAGGACAGCAAAATAGATGCTTTACCTGTCAACGGACAGTGATTTTGTCACCCCCAAGAATACTAATTTGGACAGTGAAAATGTCACCCTCTTTGTTTAAGAAGTGGCGGCGTCCGCCGCCACATCTCAGTTTTGGTATTGCTGAAGAATCA
>DUQH01000032.1 GCA_012837895.1 Candidatus Fermentithermobacillaceae bacterium
AGTGGTATTTTTCCAACGGAGGCAAACTCGATTTGGATACCAACAAAGTGACGTCCGAAGGCGGTTTGACTGAACGTCATGCTGCAGAGATGGGAATGAAGCCGTTTCTACTCGAAGAATACGATTTACCGCAAATAAAAGTGGAATCGGGAGCCGATACCGGTTCCGACCCGCTCACCAATGCCCATATGCACAACTGGATGGAATGCGTGAGAAACAATAATGTAAAGACCAATGCGTCCGTAGAAGCCGGATACAGTCACTCCATAGCCACCATCATGGTAACAGCTGCGCTGCATACCGGCCATCGTGCCACTTTCGACAAGGACAAGAAGCAGGTAATTGCCGGCGGAAAAGTATTCAAATATTGAATGTATGGGTTTACCCTAAACGTGTAGCCAAGCAATTTTTTGAATATTTAGCAAATCGGGATATGCCCGATTGGGAAATTTCCAATACCTTAGCAAAATATTATGTTACGACAAAAGCCGTTGAACTTGCCAAAGAGGGAAATTGATGCAGTCCGCATTTTCAGATTATTATGATTCGTCCTCCATGTTCCATGGTTTTTTACCGGACATCATGGGAACACGGTTCGATATCGTGATCATCGGAAAAGGGAAAAGCGAAACCGAAGAGGTTTGGGGGAAAATATGCTCTGAGCTGAGGCGATTGGAACGAATGTTGAATCGTTTCGACAAGGAAAGCGAAGTTACGCAAATTAATCTCAATGCAAGCAGGCATCCGGTAGAGGTAAGCGACGAAATGTGGGCAATATTGATGGATTGTCGATATTATCACCTGGCAACATCGGGTTTGTTTGATATCACACTGAAAGATTTCTCAAAAGTCATTTTCAACGAGAACCATCGCTCGGTTTATTTCTCCCTCAAAGACATGCATCTCGATTTTGGTGGTTATGCCAAAGGATACGCATTGAACAAACTAAAGAATATACTCCTTGCAGCAGATATTCGTCAATGTTTTGCCGATTTCGGCAATAGCTCCATCCTTGCCTTAGGACATCATCCATATGGCACTTCATGGAAAGTAGGCATAAAAAATCCGTTTGTTGAAGGCGAGATAATGGATGAAATAGAATTGAGAGACGAATCCATGTCCTCTTCGGGGAATACATCATCTTACACGAAACATATAATCAATCCTCTTTCGGGTGAGTATAACGAAGAACGAAAGCTGGTATGTGCCGTTTCCCACAATCCCGTAGAAGCCGAAGTGCTGACAACGACCCTGATGATTGCTGATCCCGATAAAAAAAAGGCCATAATCAATCACTTCGATATAAATACCGATAAGATTAAAGAATATAATTTATAGGAGAGACAATACACATGTCGAAAAAAGATGAAAAACAGGTAGATTTAAGTTTGCGCCAATTCATAAAAGAATTGGGCTATATAGCCGGTGGAACTGCAATTTTGAGCAGTATGCCTTGGTTGCAATCCTTCACAATGGAAAAAGCGAAGGAAATCAAAAACGAGAAAGCCCGCATAGGTTTGATAGGCACAGGATCGAGAGGACAATATCATATTCATAACCTACTGCGCATTCCGCATGCGGAGATTGTGGCTCTATGCGACAATTACCCCCCTAATCTGAAAGCCGCATCGGAACTGTGTCCTTCTGCAAAAACCTACACGGATTACAAAAAACTGTTGGAGTCCAAAGAAATTGACGGAGTGGTGATTTCAACTCCATTAAATTGGCACGCACCAATGACATTGGATTCCTTGGACGCCGGGAAACACGTCTTCTGTGAAAAAGCCATGGCGCTCACGATGGACGAATGCAAAGCGGTTTACGATGCATACCGGTCGACCGACAAGGTGCTTTATTTCTGCATGCAACGCATGTTTGACGAAAAATACATCAGAGGGATGGAAATGATTCATTCCGGATTGATTGGAGAAGTGGTGGGCGCCCGGTGTTGCTGGTTTCGCAATCACGATTGGAGGCGACCTGTACCTTCACCCGAACTGGAACGAAAGATCAACTGGCGCTTATACCGGGAATCCTCCGGAGGGCTGATGACCGAATTGGCTTCACACCAACTGGAAGTTTGCAATTGGGCCACCGGATTGGTTCCCGAGTCGGTTATAGGGATGGGAGATATCGTCTTTTGGAAAGACGGCAGGGAAGTATTCGACAGCGTAAACTTGGCATATCACTATTCAAATGGGGTGAAAATCAATTACGAATCGTTGATATCCAACAAATTCAATGGGATGGAAGACCAGATACTGGGGCATAAAGGAACGATGAATTTGGCTACCGGTCTCTATTATCTTGAAGAAGACAACAGCTACAGCGGTATAGAACAGTTGCTAAACCAAATAGAAAACAAAGTCTTTTCCGCTGTTCCTCTCGCAGGTCCGAGTTGGCGTCAGGAAACCAAAAAAGAATATAAGCCACATGCCATCTTGAAGGGAAAGATGCATGTAAACGAAGGACTTTCGATGATAGGAGCCGAAAAAGACGGGTCGGATGCCATCCTTTCGGCATTTTGTCAAGCCTGTATCACCGGTGAAAAGGCAAAAAACATCGTGGAAGAAGCCTATTGCGCAACACTGCTTTGCTTACTGGGGAATCGAGCAATGGAGGAACAAACGAAAGTCGATTTCCCGGAAGAATACAAAATTCCCTACATGAAATTTTAGCGATATGAAAGACATCATCATACCATCACAAAAAGTAAAAAGAGAAGCATATGTTTTTTTGGGCTGCTTTATTTTTGCTTTTTTACTGAACATCGCAGCCATCATTATTTATAAAACTCCCTGGTATGAGGCATTTACCCAAATCGGCTATGTCATCGTCATTGCGGTTGTTTTGTATTTGATCATGGCTTTTATCAGATTTTTTATATACTTGATAAAACAATTGTTTAAACAAAAAACAAAGCAGTAGAGAGTGGAAGTGCATCGTTCACTGCATGTAAACCAGATGCACAATAAAAGTCAAGTGTAATTTTAATCATCTTTGATGATTTGAGCTGTTTCGAGTAGAAAAAATTTTAGACAGTAAATATTGGATAATTAGCATTGAATGTGTCGCACGTAGACGTATGCAGGATCAACAGTAAGAGCTCCTTTAGATGCTTGTTTGATGATGAGATGCGATTACATACTTGCCGTGTATCGATTCGCGGAACAAGTAATTGAAGTCCGAAGAGCAATTCCTGTCGGTAAATAATTCCTACCCACTTTTTCATCTCTTTTAAAGATGCGAGTTATACAAGCGGGGCACATGTGGTTATGATTGCACGGTTGTACAAATGTGAATATGTTCGTTGAGAATTGAA
>DUQH01000080.1 GCA_012837895.1 Candidatus Fermentithermobacillaceae bacterium
AGGTCTGGCTGTTGCACGACTGACTGCTTATTTCGGCTTGGCTGCTGTTTATGCAGTTGTGGGGAGCGACTCAGCAGCAGAGGAACTGGACCGAGCGGGGATTCCATACGAGTTTGCAGAGAGCGTTCCTTTGATAATGAACCGATCTGGTGACGGCAGATGTCCCATAGAGAACCTGGCTGCATCCGGCGGCACTCCGGAAGATACCTACAGGGTGCTGGTGCGGTTCTTGTTCGGTAAAGAGGACGTCGTACACTCTGGCGTGGCAAAGGGCATCCAACTATGAAGAACCGTGGACTCGGATATGAACGGTCGCTCCTGCTTCTCCTCGGGTCACTAAGTATGTTTTTGTACGGAACTATATACAGTTGGTCCATATTCATCGAGCCTCTAGAAACTGAGTTCAGTTGGAGTCGCTCCCAAGTGACTATGGCTTACAGCATCGGGATGGTTGCCCTCTACATCGGGATGACCTTGCATGGGGTCCTTGCCTCAAAAAAGTCTTCGCGTTATTCCATGTTACTGGGGGCGTCATTGATACTGGCGGGTTATAGCACGGCAAGTCGCATCGGGCCCGATATGCAGGACATCGCGCGTCTGCTAGTGCTGTGGTTGTCTTACGGTGTGTGCGGCGGGCTTGGCGTAGGCATATGCTACAATGGTTGGCTCACAACTGTCGTAGAAAGGCTCCCCGATCGGCCCGGCCTTGCGTCGGGCTTGCTGCTCATGGGCATGGGCATTGGAGGTTTTGCGTCGGCTCAAGCGGCCGATCTGATGATTCGCAGTTTCTTGGGATGGAGACACACTTTACTCGTCTTCGGCCTTCTAATGGGAATGATGTCACTGCTTTCCATTGGGTTTCTTGCGCATGTAACCAAAGACACTTCTTCCCTACGGCTGGTCAAGCAGGCCGGTTCAGATGTCGGCCCTTCAGAAATGCTCCGGAAAAAGTCTTTTTGGGCCTTTATGCTGTGGAAGATGGTACTTCTCTGCAGCGGTTCCGCGGTGATCGGGCAAGCAGCGAGAATCGCTGCCGATGCCGGTGCAAGTCCGTCGGTGTCTTCCGTGGCGGTGGGGTTGCTGAGCATAGGTAACGCGGTCAGTCGCGTAGTGTTTGGGGTCTTGGCAGACAAAATGGGACAAAGGAAAACAATGCTATCACTTGCATCGGTGATGTTGGTAGCCTCACTGGTATTGGCAGGCACATACCAAATGAAGATCCCTGCGACTGTTGCCGTTTGCTTGTTCCTGTTCGGGATTTGCTACGGTGGTTCCATTACGATTTCACCCAACTACATCCGGTCAATGTACGGCTACAAGTACTTGAAGACAAACATAGGGGTAAGCAGCTTGATATCATGTATCCCCACCCTTGCGGTGTCGTCGCTTATAGGCGCGATCAAAACAACTACCGGATCTTATGCGTCTTTCTTTTGGATAGTGACCGGTACCAGCATTTTGTCAATTTGGTTTGCCATCGGTGCTTCACCGTCGGTGGACCCTGCAACCCGTGGCCGGACATCTCCTTGATCTCATGGGTCGCGCAGCACACAAGTGTAGGCATACAAGTGGAACTGACCGGATACGAGTCTACTCGTTGCCTCAGGTGATGCACAGATGCGCTAACGATGTACTTATGACTAAAGATGCGCTGGATGAATACCGACAGAAAAGGTGGGAGATATCCCAGTCTAGAACGTGCATGATATTGAAAGTGTCGGGATTATCTGTTATACTGTCTAGGCGTGAGAAACGATGTTAGGTATGGTGAGACGTATGAGTAAGAATACAGTGAAGTCCGTCGATAGAGCATTGAACATACTCTGCATAATCGGAGAATCTACAACACCGGTCGCAATCAAAGGGCTTAGCGAGTACTTGGGATTGCCCCGCACCACTCTGTACGCCACACTAAACAGCCTTGAGAATTTCGGTTTCATAGCCCGCCATGAAGATACACGGTCATATCGGCTTGGATGGCGGGCATATGTACTAGGCATGGAGTTTCTGAAGAGGCGCATAGATCATAGCGCGGTGGAAGAGGCGCGGACCCTTACCTACAAGTGGAACTATAGTTCGAACATCAGTGTATATGTGGGAAACAACAGAGTTGCCTTTCTACACACGGAGTTGCCCAATAAACCCCACCTTGTGCTTCCAAGGCTGGGTTACATGTCGTGGGCCCATAGCACGGCCAGTGGTAAGGTGTTGCTCGCCTATTTGGGCAAGACCGAGTTGGATCGTGTTTTGGCAAGGGAACTCGAGGCGATGACGCCCTACACCATTACAGATCCGGCGAGGCTGGCTGAGGAATTAGCTAAGATAAGAGAACAGGGATGGGCTCTGGACGACCAGGAGAGCGTGCTGGGACTTGGTTGTATGGCGGTACCCATAAGGGATGCTCTCGACAGGTGCGTCGGAGCAATCAGTGTCTCCGGATCTATAGACGAAATAAAGGCGAGCATGGAGGAAATAAGTGACGATCTCCTCGCGACAGCCAAGCGGATTTCTCAGATACCTAAGGCAGCGATTCTGGAGTGACGAATTTGGCGGAATCTGTACAATCTGAGATCTCAAGCCTTGTACTGATTTTGCGCCACTTAGTTTGCTATCTTTAGATTTGGTACATTACGCTTACACGGTGACAATATCACTGGCTGTCAGTACGCTGTTGAGAAAACACTTGACCCGGAATCTGTTTTTGAATTAAGATTTGGACAAGTTAATAGAGGAATCAGGCCGGTCCTTTAATTTGGCCCAGCGAGGCGAAAAGGAGGCGAAACCATATGAAAACACTCCGTAGCACGTAACCCGTCCGGAGTGTTTATTTTATTCCGTAAATCACACAGGGAGGTTTGGAAAATGCAGTTTATTGACAAAGCTGAAATCATGGACGTGGACGGTATCCGCAGGGCGCTCGTGCGCATTGCCCACGAAATAGTGGAGAAAAACAAGGGGCTCGACGATGTGGTCTTGGTAGGTATACGGAGGCGTGGCGTGCCTTTGGCCAGGAGGATCGGAGACATTCTCAAGGACAGCGAAAACTTTGACGTTCCGGTGGGAGAACTTGATATCACCCTCTACAGGGATGACCTCTCGCTGAAGTTTGAACAACCCCATGTGGGCCGTACAATGTTGCCTTTTGATGTAGAAGGCAAGGTAGTTGTGCTGGTTGATGATGTGCTGTTTACCGGGAGGACTGTCCGCGCAGCTCTTGACGCGATTATAGATCTAGGCAGGCCTGCATGTATCCAACTGGCCGTGCTCGTGGACAGGGGCCACAGGGAAATACCCATCAGGGCAGATTATGTCGGGAAGAACGTTCCAACTTCAAGAAGAGAAGTGATACATGTGCGCCTTGAAGAGTACGACGGCATAGAGCAGGTGGTGATTTCAGAAGAAGCACAAGAGTAACGGGCACGCCTAGGGACAATTATCTCAGACAGAGGGAGGGCCAGTGATTTGTCACTTCGCGGAAACGACCTGTTATCCCTAAGGGAGATGAGCCCGGAAGATATGGAACTGGTGCTGTCTACAGCCCGTTCCCTCAAAGAGATCCTTTCAAGGCCCATTAAGAAGGTCCCCACCCTCAGGGGGAAAGTGGTTTGCACCTTGTTCTATGAGCCTTCCACCCGGACCAAGACATCTTTCGAACTGGCTGCCAGGTACATGTCTGCAGACGCAGTTTCATTTTCCAGTGCTAGCTCTTCAGTGAAAAAAGGTGAATCCCTTGCAGATACTGCACGCAATCTGACTATGATGGGCATTGACCTTGCCATCATGCGGCACAGCGTTTCCGGTTCATGCCATTTTCTCGCAAAGGTGCTGGATATCCCGGTGGTGAACGCAGGCGACGGTATGAACGAACATCCCACTCAGGCACTGTTAGACATCTTCACCATACTCGATTACAAGTCGCGCATCAGGGGCCTGAAAGTGGCGATAATCGGCGACATCCTTCACTCCAGGGTGGCCCGGTCAAACATTTTCGGGCTGACCAAGATGGGGGCAGAGGTTTGTGTTGCAGGCCCTTCGACCTTGCTTCCGCCGGATATTGAGAGACTTGGGGTTAAGGCATACACCAGGCCTGAAGAAGCCATCGAAGGGGCAGACGTGGTATATGTACTCCGGTTGCAGCTGGAAAGGCAAGCTAAGAGCTTGTTCCCCTCCAAGAGGGAATACCGCGATTTCTTCGGCATTGACAGGCACAGGCTAAGTTACGCCAAAGACGATGCCATTGTAATGCACCCGGGCCCCATGAACCGGGGTGTTGAGATTACCACAGATATAGCAGATTCGCCCAGGTCAGTGATTCTGGATCAGGTAACCAGCGGGGTAGCTGTAAGGATGGCGATTCTCTATCTTATCCTGGGAGGCTGGGACTGATGGCAAAAGACTTGCTCATAAAGGGAGGCAGGGTCATTGATCCTTCTTCCCGAACAGACCAGGTGCTTGATGTATTGGTCGTTGACGGGAAAATTGCAGATCTTTCTGAAAACATTGAGCCTGAAAACGCGGCAACAACAGTTCTTGACGCCACCAGGAAGATTGTTATGCCCGGGTTCATTGATATGCATGTCCACTTAAGGGAGCCCGGTTTTGAGCACAAAGAGGATATCGAATCAGGTACCAGGGCAGCTGCCAAGGGTGGTTTCACGGCTGTAGCATGCATGCCCAATACTGAACCTGCTTGCGATAGTGATACGGTGGTCACGGGTATCCTGGAAAAGGCAAGAAAAAGAGCGTGTGTAAGGGTATATCCCATCGGCGCTGTCACCAAGGGCCGGGCAGGGAAGGAACTGGCGGAAATGGGTGAGATGAGGGCTGCAGGCGCAGTGGCGTTTTCAGACGATGGTTCGCCTGTAGCAACCGCTGAAATCCTGCGCTGTGCGTTGGAATACCTAAAGTCATTTGATGCAGTGCTTATCGAACACCCTGAAGATTTATCCCTTTCGGCTGGGGGACAAATCAACTACGGACTGGTTTCCACTGTGTCTGGGTTGCGCGGGATTCCAAGGGAATCAGAGGAAGTTGCAGTTGCCAGGGATTTGCTCATCGCGAGACTTACAGGGGGACGGCTCCACTTCGCCCATATTTCCACCAAAGGCGCAGTGGACTTGATAAGGCAAGCCAAAGCCAGGGGGATTAATGTAACATGTGAAGTCACCCCACATCACCTGATACTAACAGATGAGATGGTGCTTGAAACGGCTTATGACACCAGTACAAAGGTGAACCCGCCCCTTAGGACACAGGAAGATGTAGATGCGCTCAGGGACGCCCTGGCTGACGGTACCATTGATGCTATCGCCACTGATCATGCGCCCCATCACATAGACGAGAAATGGGTTGAGTACGATTATGCTGACTTTGGGATAAGCGGCCTTGAAACAGCCGTGAGTCTGATTATCGACAGGCTGGTCTTGCCTGGAATCATCAGTTGGATGAAAATGGCCGAACTTATGAGCTATAACCCTGCCAGGATCCTTGGTGTACCTGGTGGTACACTCAAACCAGGCGCACCCGGGGATATTACCATCATTGACCCTGATTGCGAATACTCGATACTCCCCCACAATTTCGAGTCTAAGGGCAAGAATAGCCCGTTCGTGGGTTGGAGGGTGATCGGGGCCCCTTATGGCACTGTTGTAGGGGGCAAGGCAGTTATGTACGACAGGAGACTGATTTGATGGATTTACGGCAGATTCATGATGTAGACGCCAGGATAGTCCGGCTTAGCAATATCCGGGGAAATTTGTACAGCATGTGCCTTGAAGCCCCAGAGATAGCCCGGACGGCTAAACCTATGCAATTTGTGAACATAGCTTTGGGCGACTCAACTGATCCTTTGTTGAGGCGGCCTTTCAGCCTGTCAGGAATACATCCTGACCGCGGGACCATCGGGATAACCTGGGCAGTGGTTGGCCGGGGCACTCAAATCATGGCAGGCTGGCAGGCGGGCCGGTCAGTCCGGGTGCTAGGCCCCCTGGGAAACGGTTTGGGTATAGACAGGCTGTGTATTGACCACGGGTTAGTGCTTGTGGCGGGGGGAACAGGGATTGCCCCGCTGACGCCCTTAGCTTCCCAGGCGCTCGAGAAAGAGGCAGAGCTTCAAGTATTCTACGGTGCGCGTTCAGCAAGTGAACTCCTGGATACCGGGGATTTGGGAGCAGCTTGCATGGTGCACCTGGCCACGGAAGACGGCAGTGTTGGTTTTGGCGGTTTGGTCACTGGATTGTTGGAAGCCCGCCTTAGTGCCGGGGCGCTTGGTAACGGTAGACCCACGGTAGTCTCGTGTGGCCCGAAACCAATGCTCAACCATGTTAAACAAATCTGTAACAGGCACGGTCTCCCGCTGCTTGTTTCACTGGAAGCGCGCATGGCATGTGGTTACGGTGTGTGCCAGGGTTGTGTTGTGCCAAGGGCAGGGGGGAAGCAGGGATACTACCGTGTATGTACCGACGGCCCGGTATTCCGGGCAGAGGACATTGAGCTAGGGGAGTGCACTGGATGAATCTTTCTACACACATTGGCGGGCTTGCGTTAGAGAACCCGGTGATAGCTGCATCAGGCACTTTCGGATATGGGGAGGAGTACATAAAGGCGGGGGATGTCAGCTGGTTCGGTGCAGTATCTATCAAAGGCACCACAATCGCACCAAGGGCCGGGAACCCTCCGCCCAGGACTTGCGAAACCCCTTCTGGGCTTCTCAATTCAATTGGGCTTGAAAACCCCGGTGCCAGGGTAGTCATCGGTCAAAAGCTGCCGTGGCTAGCCCGGTTCAGTGTGCCTATCATAGCTAATATTTCCGCCGTGTCGTGCGAAGAGTTTTCAGAGCTTGCAGGAATGTTTGCAAAGTCTCCGCATGTATCAGCCCTGGAAGTCAATGTATCCTGTCCCAATGTGAAGGCAGGTGGCATAGCCTTCGGTACAAGCGCTGATATGTGCTATGAGGCCACAAGGGCTGTAAGGAAAGCGTGGAAGGGCCCTCTCATAGTGAAACTCACCCCTAACGTTGCAGACATGAGAGCCATTGCCAAAGCGGCGGTGGAGGGAGGGGCAGACGCGCTTTCGTTGATCAACACGCTGGTTGGCATGGCAATAGATATCCATTCCATGAGGCCTGTGCTGGGAAATATAACAGGTGGGCTTTCAGGGCCTGCCATAAAGCCTGTGGCCCTGAGGTGCGTTTGGGAAGTCTCCCAGGCAGTGTCCGTTCCTGTGATAGGTATGGGCGGAATATGTTCTGCCACAGATGCCCTGGAGTTCATAATGGCAGGCGCCAGCGCCGTTGCCATTGGTACAGGGCTTTTGATTGACCCTGAACTACCCAGGAAGGTGACCCAAGGGATCAAGGAATATTGCGAATCCAGGGGGATTGAAAGCCTTCAAGAAATAGTGGGCGCGGCCTGGCGATAATCCGGCGCGGCGACCGGGGCTTGCTTAGTCATCCTGGTCTTGGATCTTGACAACGATGGTCCTAGCACCTGTGTAAGTCACGAAACCCGGGGGGCTGCCTCCGGGTTTTCTGATAGCTCCGGCGTCGACCCAATCTACTTCGACTTTGCCTGATGAAGCGGCTTCTGAATGCCTGGCTGCCAAGCTTGCAGCCCAATCCAGGGCTTCTGGGGTGACTTCCCTCCCAGGCGCAGGCCTCAGAAGTACATGGGCGCCTTTTACCCCTTTGGCGTGGAGCCATACATCGCCAGGTCTCCTTAAATGGCGTATCAGGTAGTCGTTGCCCGCTGAACTCATGCCGATATGTACAACGGTGCCATCAGGCCCTTGATGAGTTTCCACGTTCTTGTCCCGTTTCCGGGAAACCTTCTTCTCCCGGGTGCCTTGCCTTGACGCTCCATGCTTACGTATGGGTATACGGATGTTGCCGGCCCTGGCAGTATCCACAAGTTCATCTTGTATCAACAAGAGCGTGCTGATGTCATCTGCCTGGTCCAACCGCAGTCCAGTGTCCTTAAGTAACGCAACCTGGGACCTTACTTCCTTCAAAGAAGCTTGCAGCACTTTAGCAGTCCGCTGGAGTTTTGAGTACTTGGCATAGTACCTCCGGGCGTTTTCACCTGAACTGTACCTGGGATCAAGGGGAACGTAGGTTTCCCTGGGTGGATCCTGGTAATAATCAAGCACCTTCATTTCATTGTGGCCTCTGGGAAGCTGCTGCCCGCTTGCGTGGATTAGTTCTCCCCAAATCCGGTACTTGTCGTATTCTTTGGCCTTTTGAAAGTCGTCCTCCTGGGCTATGAGCTTCGCCGTCAATTTGGCGGTAATTCTGTTGTACATTGACCTGACCTGGGCTTCAATTGACTTAAATGCCACGAAGTGCAAGAAATATTCCCTGTATCCGGATGTAGCTTCAAGCACCGACCGGTAGGTTCTTGCGGATTCCATATGATGCAAGGGCAATACGCCGAGCAAAGGCTCTCCCGACCGGCGCAAGTACAAAGCAGGGGAGAACTGCCTTTTTATGAGCAGGTTCTTGGTTTCCTCAAGAATTCCGGCCACCGCTTCCACGTTTTCCTGCGTCAACCGTTTTCGGTTGGGCAGGCCTGTCCATGAAAGTATGCCAGAGGCGTGCTCTTTGCCTATCCCCTCCACGTGCGAGACCAGAGCCATTTGGGCAGGCATGTTTGACGAACAGATTTGATGGGCAAGACGGGTTAGGTCCGGGTCTAGCAGCAAGTTATGTTTTGTTGATTCTGGCGGTATGTATGGGCTTCCTGCTTCTAACCTGTACCTTGCCGGGGTGACGCTCAGCTCGGTTATGCCCCCGGATAGGAGGCCGATGCCGCCCTTTCCGCCTGCGCCATCAAACACAAGGGTGTAATCCCTGGTATTTCCCAGTTCATCATAGCCTGAGAAGTCAAGATACAGTATCCTGTCGAGGCTTTCCTGGCGGATTTGCGCGAGCGTCCCGCCTTCAAGGCGTTTTCGCAACCCAAGGCATATGCCTGATGGAACCCGCGGAGTTTCAGGTTTGTCCTCTGTGATTCCCACAAAGGGCCGTGCGTGCTCTAGAGACAGCACCAGATTCAACTTGCACTTGTAGCTCCAGAGGGCAAATAGCAGTTGTTTTTCCGACGGGTGGTATATTTTTTGCACCTTCAACGGAAGGTATCCTGCGATTTCATGGCGTATAGCATAAAGGGATATCCCGTCCAAGTATAATCCACCTCACGCATTTGAGTATATCTGTAAACACAGGTGGGGTTCAATACAGGAAAGAGGTGACACCTGTGACCACTCTGTTCGATGCTGATGCTTTCCAGCAACTAGGATTCCGTGTCGTGGGGCAAGAACCTGATGGCATCAAAGTGGTGAAAGGGCATTGCGAAATACATATCCGGACGGTCAGGGAAGGCACTGCCTTGGACTTGCCGGTTATGCGTTTCCGGGAAAACCGGACTCCTAGTGAGACGCTCTTGAATTACCTGCTTGAGAGGAACGGGTCAATGAACGGGCCAGGGTTTTTCGCAATAAGGGAAGATTGCATTTACTACCGGGCCATTGCCGGTTGTCATGAGAATATTGAGCAGCTGGCCCTTGATATGCAGCAGACCGTGGAAAAACTGGGGCCTAAGGTCATCAATATAGCTAGACAGTAAATTAACCAAGGCTGGGCTGGAGAGGACAAGATGAATGAGTGTAACGTAAGACTGATTGTGTGCGACCTTGACGGTACTTTGACAGGACCGGCGGATAGGGGGTTGGAGGTTGCCAAGCATACCCTGGATTTCTGTCGCCGGAAAGGAATCAGGGTTACCGTTGCAACCGGAAGGGCATTTGCAGCGGCAGAGAGATACCTTGTGTATTTAGGCATAGACGAGCCCATAATAACTAATGGGGGAGCGCTTATCGCCAGGCTAGGCCAATCACCTATATATGAAAAAACAATAGAAAGGGATCTGGCTCAGGGAATCGCATTGCAGCTTAAGGCATTGGGATACCCCTTTTTCTTTGTGGTCCAGAAGCATATGTACACTCACGTGAAAGGACGGCAAACAGAAGAGTATTCCAGGGCTTTGGGCTACGACATAAAGACAGTTGATTCTATCCGTGAAATACCTGGAGAACCCACTCAGATAGTCCTGAGGGTGCCGGATGAACAATGCGACAGCATCCTGAGGAGTTTGCATGCGAGATGGCTGCCGAAAGTAACTGTGATAAAGAGTTTGCCGCACCTGATAGAGATACAGCCGCCAGGGGTGTCCAAGGCAAAGGCAGTTGAGTTTCTGGCTGACTCTATGAAGGTGGAAAGGGAACATGTATTGGCGATAGGAGACGGGCTCAATGACCTTGACATGCTAATGTGGTCAGGGATGAGGGCTGCTGTTGGGAACGCCCACGAGATAGTCAAACGGAATGTGTCTTACGTATCCCAGATGCCTTATTCTGAAGGGGTACGTGACATAGTAGAGGAGTTCGCCGGTGCGCGGATACAAGTGCCCGGAACATAATGAAAGGCAGGCGGGGAAGTATTATGACCAAAGAAGAGATAAAAAGGTCAGTGCTGGAACAAATAGACAAACACCGGGAAAAAATCATAGAGCTGGGGCAGCAGATAATGGCCAATCCTGAACTCGGATACAAAGAGTTCAAGACTTCTGCCCTGGTGCGTGAAAGTCTCACAGAACTCGGGCTGGAGGACATAACCGGCGGGCTGGCAATCACCGGCGTGTCCGGGGTACTGTCTTCAGGCAAAGCCGGCCCTAATGTATGTATCATGGGAGAGCTTGATGCTGTTGTTTGTCCAGGACATCCCTTTGCAGATCCGGTCACCGGTGCGGCCCACGCTTGCGGGCACAACGGACAAGTTGCATCAATGATTGGGTCAGCAATAGGGCTGGTACATTCAGGAGCTATCGCGCACCTTTCAGGTAAGATTACCTTCCTGGGGGTGCCTGCCGAGGAATATGTGGAAGTGGAATACAGGCAGAACCTCAGGAAACAAGGGAAAATCAGTTTCCTAGGGGGCAAGCAGGAACTTCTGGCCAACGGCTTTTTCGATGATATAGACATGGCAATGATGGTTCACATGGCTTCCCTCAAGCCCGGCACAAAAGTCGTGGTCGGGGGTACTTCAAATGGGTTCATTGGAAAACTTGTTAAGTATAGAGGTAAAGAGGCTCATGCAGGCGGAAGCCCCCACATGGGTATTAACGCCCTTAATGCTGCGCTCTTAGGGCTCATGGCGGTTCACCTGCAAAGGGAGACGTTCAAAGATGACGATCACATAAGGGTTCATCCGATCATAACAAAAGGCGGGGACCTGGTTAACGTGATCCCGGCCGATGTAAGGATAGAAACGTATGTAAGAGGCAAAACCCTTGAAGCAATCCAGGATGCCAACAGGAAAGTCACAAGGGCGCTCAGGGCAGGCGCAGAAGCTATCGGGGCCCGGGTGGAGATCGAAGATATTCCTGGTTACCTACCCAGGGTCAGCAACGAAATGCTTGACGAAGTGTTTAGGGCGAATGCAGAAGCTCTTGTAGGAAAACATATGGTAGATAGTGGCACTCACGGCACCGGATCATCTGACATGGGGGATATTATGCACTTGATTCCGGCTATTCACCCGTCCTGCGGAGGTGCAAGGGGAACGGCCCATTCTGAGGAGTTCGTGGTCGACGACCCGGAGACGGCATACATAGTACCTGCCAAGCTATTGGCGCTGACTGCGATAGATCTTTTGTGGGATGACGCGTCGCTAGGGCGTGAAATCGTTGAGAACTTCGAGCCGCTTATGACCAAAGAAGAGTATCTCGATGCTTGGGAGCGGCTTACACAGGACGGTGATTAATGGCGAAGGGGGTTTACATAGCAGATGCCAGCGCAAAGATGGTTTTGGATTCTAGTTGGTGTGGCTGTAGCTCTTGCTCTGGCTTCAACCAGGATAGCTTTTTTCTTTACAGAAATATGGTGGTTTGAAGATCTGGGTTACAGTCCTGTGTTTTGGACCATTGTTAAAGCCAGATGGCTTGTGGCCTTAGCTGGGGGTCTCTTATTTTTCGTTGTTGCCCTTTCCAATTTGGCGGCAGTTATGTGGAAACGGCGGAGGCTAGATGTGGTGGGAGGATTGGTCATGCCTGTCCCGGTCCAATCACCCGACAGGTTGTGGCAATGGATCTTAGTTGCGGCCGCTGTAGTAGGGGTATTGGGAGGCCTGTCCGGCTACAGCCAATGGCATGTTGTGCTGGCACACCTCAATGCTACTTCGTTTGGGATAGACGATCCCTTTTTCGCCAAAGACGTTGGGTTTTATATCTTCAACCTCCCTTTCATACGCTTACTCCAGCAGCACTTGTGGGTTGCTTTCATCGCGGCCTTGGCCCTTTCGGCGGTAATGTACTTCATTTTCGGGGACTTGCGCCTTACCGACAGGAGAGTAATTGCATCCCGCAGGGCACGTGTACATATTTCGATCCTGTCAGCCGTGTTGTTCGGGCTGAAGGCTTGGAGTTACAGGATAGACATGTGGAACCTCATGTATTCGCCCAGAGGGGCGGCTTTTGGGGCGTCATATACTGATATCCATGCCCAGGTGCCGGCATACAAAGGACTGATGGCAGTGGCCCTGGTGGGCGTCGGATTCTCACTAATGGGCCTGGTGATCAGGAATTTCAGGTGGATAGGATACGCGGTGCTCGGTATGGTCGTCATGTCGTTTGCAGTGGGATATGCATATCCTGCATTCATCCAGCAGTTTACGGTATCGCCAAACGAAATCGCCTATGAAGAGCCGTTTATCGAGAAGAACATAACGTTTACCAGGGATGCTTTTGCGCTTAACAATATAGATATTATTGAGTATCCGGCCGAAGACTTGCTCACCAGGGAAGATATCCTCAATAACCCTGATACAGTTGCCAATTTGAGGCTGTGGGATTACAGGGTGCTCAAGGACACGTTCAGCCAGGTGCAGGAAATCAGGATGTACTACAGGTTCAACGATGTGGATATAGACAGGTATGTGGTAAACGGTGATCTCCGTCAGGTCTTGCTCTCTCCCAGGGAACTGGATGTAGATCTCTTGCCTGGCGAGGCAAAAACTTGGATCAACCTTCACCTTAAGTACACCCACGGATACGGTGTGGTAATGAGCCCTTCCCGTGTAGTTACAGGAGACGGCATGCCTGCATTCTACTTCAAAGACGTCCCGCCAAGGACAACTACAGACCTTTTACTGGATAGACCTGAGTTATATTTTGGAGAATTGACGAACCACTACATTATCGTCAACACCAAAGAACCCGAGTTCGATTATCCGACTCTGGACTCTGAAACCTTGGAGCCAACGTTCTACCAGGGTAAAGCGGGCATAAGACTAGACAGTCTCATCAAGAAACTTGCCTTTACCATCAGGTTCAGGGATTATCAGATTTTGGTTTCAGGAGCCTTGACCCCTGATTCAAGACTGATCATGAGGCGGAACATCGTGGACCGGGTGCAGAGGATAGCACCGTTTTTCCTCTATGACAAGGACCCTTATCTGGTTGTAGCTGATGGAAGGCTTTACTGGATCATCGATGGGTATACCGTATCATCCAGTTACCCATATAGCCAGCCTGACAGCGTAATGAGGGTGAACTACATGAGGAATGCGGTAAAGGCGGTAATCGACGCGTATGACGGAACTACAAGCTTCTACAGGGCAGATCAAGATGATCCGATCCTGAAGATGTATGAGAGCATTTTTCCTGGACTTATAAGGCCCATAGAGGAAATGCCCGTTGCGCTGAAGCGTCACATCCGCTTCCCGCAGGACCTGTTTATGGTGCAGGCCAGGATGCTCAAGACATATCACATGACCGATCCAAAGGTGTTTTACAACAAAGAAGACTACTGGGAGATTCCCAGTGAGTATTACGGCGACCGGGAGATTCCGGTTGAACCGTATTATATCCTCGCGTCTTTGCCTGGGGAAACGGTTACTGAATACGTGCATATGATACCGTTTACACCAAGGGGCAAACCAAACATGGTTGCGTGGCTGGCAGTACGGTGTGAACCTGAGAGATACGGGCAAATGCTGCTGTATAGGTTGCCGAAAGACAAACACATCCCAGGCCCTATGCAAGTCGAATCCCTTATCTCACAAAATCCTGAGATTGCAGAAGCTATGACCCTGTGGGGCCAGGCAGGCTCCCAGGTGATCAGGGGAAATCTTGTGACCATACCCATGGACGGTTCTTTCCTGTATGTTGAGCCCTTGTATATCCAGGCTGAAAGGGTGAAGATTCCCGAACTCAAGCGTGTGATCATGTACGCAGGAGGACAGGTGGCCATGGGAACCAGTGTTGAAGACGCCCTGAACAGGTTAGTTGGCTGGGTTGCTGAGCCGCCTTCGGGGGAATCAGAGCCGGGGGAAATCACAGGACTACCGGACCTTATAGCAAGAGCTAATGAAGTGTGGTCTGAAGCCCAGGCCAGGCTGAGAAGCGGGGATTGGGCAGGCTACGGCGAACTGATAGAGGAACTTGGCGAAATCTTGAGACAACTGCAGAGACACAGCACTGGCTTGGAGCAATAACTCTTATCAATTCACGCCGTGAGTGCTACACTTAACCTAGGACAAGTGTGTGAAGGAAGTGTAATCGTATGGATATTAGTGATGCAAACCTCTATGAGACTACCGTACGCAATATCGGTACATATGAAGATAAAAAGGTTACGTTGAAGGGCTGGTTGTACAACAAGCGTTCCTCAGGGAAGATCATGTTCCTTATCCTGCGGGATGGCACTGGAATCGCCCAGTGTGTCGTATCAAAGAGTGACGTAGGGGAAGAACTGTTTTCCCGGCTTGATAAATTGAACCAGGAGTCCAGCCTGGTAATGCAAGGACTTGTCAGGAAAGACCACAGAGCGCCAGGCGGATATGAGCTAGGCGTCACTGCTTGTGAGATCGTGTCGGAGTCTCTTGACGACTATCCCATAAGCCTCAAAGAACACGGGGTTGAGTTCTTGCTTGACAACAGGCATTTGTGGATGAGGACCCCCCGTCAAAGAAACATTCTGCTCATACGGTCGGAGATCATTAAAGCCTGCAGGGACTTCCTCCATAGTGAAGGATTTGTCAATGTGGACGCCCCCATAATGACGCCGGCTGCATGTGAAGGCACCACTACACTGTTCCCCGTCAAGTACTTCGGGGAGCAAGCTTACCTCAGCCAGAGCGGGCAGCTGTACAACGAGGCAGCCATCATGTCTCTGGGGAAAGTGTATTGCTTCGGGCCAACTTTCAGGGCGGAGAAGTCGAAAACCAGGCGCCACCTTACTGAATTTTGGATGGTTGAACCTGAAGCCGCTTTCATGGAATTTGGTGAGATGCTTGAACTTGAAGAGAGGATGGTATGTTACATCCTGAAGCATGTACTGGATAACTGTGAGGCCCTCCTAACGGAAATAGGCAGGGATCCGGAGACGCTGAAGCAAGTCAGCCCTCCGTTTCCACGGATTACGTATACGGAAGCAGTTGACCTCCTGGCACAGAAGGGAATAGACATAAGCTGGGGGGACGATTTCGGAGCGCCCCACGAAACGGCGATCGCATCTGAGTACACTAAGCCTGTTTTCGTCACCCATTTCCCGACGAAGATAAAAGCCTTCTATATGCAACCGGATCCCGATAATCCCGATACAGTTTTGGGGGCGGATCTTCTCGCTCCTGAGGGATACGGGGAGATAATCGGCGGCGGCGAACGGATACACGATTACAACCTATTGCTTGAAAGGCTCAAGGAGCATAATCTGCCTTTGGAGGATTATGAATGGTACCTTGATTTGAGGAGATACGGGTCTGTACCTCACTCTGGCTTTGGAATGGGAATAGAGCGTGTTGTTGCCTGGATATGCGGTCTTGAGCATGTTAGAGAGACAATCCCGTTTCCCAGGATGATTAACAGGCTAAGGCCGTAAACGCTAAGGAGGTAATACAATGGCTGAGGAGGTCAGGAATGGCAGACATGAAAAACTGGTAGAGCTCGGTGAATTGATTAGGGCGCGCAGGGAAAACCTGGGGTTATCAATCGAGGAAGTACAAGAGAAAACCAAGATCCGGTCAAGATACCTAAGGGCAATCGAAGCAGGAGATGACAGGATTCCGCCGGGTAAAGCTTATTTCCGGGTGTTCCTCAAGTCATATGCTGAATTTCTGGGCTTGGACGGGCTGGAGTTGTCCCGGGCGTACAAGGAAATAGCTGAAAGCAATAACCGGTACAGGCCTCCGGTTACTCCTGTTCAAGATGGCCCAAAGGCCTCTCAGCCCAGGCCTAGACGGAGACCCCGCCGGAGAAAGGGCATGGGCGCCGTAACAAAGACCCTGCTGGCCCTGGTTCTCCTGGCAGGTGCGATTTTCGGGATTACCAGGTTGTACGGCCTATACTCGTCCCGGGGCGAAGACCCAGGTGGTATAGTTGATCCGGAAAACGGTCCTGTTGTAGAAGAACCTGATCCCAGCCAGGGAAAAGAGGTGCCGGAAGAGCCTGTCCTTGAGGTGATTATCGACAGGAAAGATCCAAGCGAGGAAGTCACCGTGTTTACCATCAACCAAAGCCCTTTGACGGTCATCCTTGAGACCTTTCCTGAAGAAGGCACCAGGTGTTGGATTCAGGTGCAGGCTGACGGGGAAACGGTTGTAGAGGAGACTATGGGCCCTGACCAGACAGTTGAAGTTACCGCTGAAGAGGAAATCAAGGTGAGGGCAGGTGCACCATGGGTGCTTACGTTGACATTGAATGAACAAGATCTTGGTGTCGGCGGGCCCTATGGCCCTGTGAAAGACTTGATATTCCGTTATGATGAAGAATTGTAGACGTTAAACATCATACCGCTACAGTGTTTCCCATATGATGTTCTTGATCCCCTCAAGCCTCAGAGTGGTGGTATGACATGGAAAGTTGTTCCTTCAAGAGACTGTTGGCCGTGGTCCTGATAGTAGTCTGGTTATGCGCCGGCAAACCGGCCATGGCGTCAGCACCTCCTGAGATATCTGCAAGAGCTGCAATCCTGATTGAGTGGCAAACAGGAACTGTACTCTTGGAGAAACGTGGGTTTACACGGATGCACCCGGCCAGTTTGACCAAGATGATGACTGCTCTCTTAGCTGTTGAACTGGGACGGTTGGAGGACTTGGTCCATGTGTCAGAGGAAGCCGCCTCCCAAGTTGGTTCGTCAATGAACCTGAGACCGGGAGATGTTTTCACCTTACAGGATCTGCTGTACGGGTTGATGCTGGTCTCAGGAAACGATGCAGCCTGGGCAATAGCAGAACACATCTGCAACGGGAAAGCTTCTGAGTTTTTCAAACTGATGAACCAGAGGGCAAAGGAGCTGGGGGCGATCAATACAAGGTTTGAGAACCCCCACGGCCTTACCGACCCTAATCACTATACCACAGCCTTCGATCTTGCCATCATTGCCAAAGCATGTATGAGACATCCGTACTTCAAACAACTTGTTGCTACCAAAGAGAAGGATGCGATTGAAGCTGAATCAGGGGTACGCCTGTCCCTTGAAAACACCAACAGGTTGCTGTGGTTTGTTCCGGGAGCTGACGGCGT
Source organism: Candidatus Fermentithermobacillaceae bacterium (assembly GCA_012837895.1). GTDB lineage: Bacteria > Bacillota > Sulfobacillia > Fermentithermobacillales > Fermentithermobacillaceae > DTU015. The sequence goes on from DUQH01000080.1 coordinate 17,574, forward strand.
AAAAACAGGCACAACGCAAGCTGCCGGACAGTGCCTGGTTGCCTCAGCCACCAGAGACGGTATGCGGCTGCTTTCGGTGGTGTTGGACAGCATGGACAGGTGGCGTGACACTTCCACACTCCTGGAATACGGGTTTAGTGATTTCAAATATGTGAAAGTTGTGCCTGCAGGGGAAATGATTGTTACGTTGCCCGTATCACGTTCTGCTACACGACAGGTACCTATCGTTTGCATGAATGATCTTGATGCCTGCATACCGAAAAACGCCTTCGGACTCAGGATTGAACTGGACTTACCTGACAGGATTTATCCGTGCCCCGCCGGAACAATAGTAGGCCAGGCAACTCTCCGCTTGGGTGAACAGGTTGTAGGCTATTCAGACCTTGCGACAGGTATCTGGACTAGCCCCAGCACACCTCTCCGCCTAGTAGCGTGCCTGGCCTCGAAGACCATTGCCATTCTCTTAAGTTTGGGACTCTTGTGAACCTTGACAGTCGGGACTACCTCATTCCCCTGATAAGGGAAGACAAGGTTACCAGGGAAAACCCGCGGTCCTGGACGTACCGGGCTAGTTCGTGCACATATTCAGGTTTTGGCACCATACCCTTCTTGGTTACACGGATGATAAGTATATCTCCGGGCTTGAGCGAGTCGCCCAGTTTCCTGGCGGCTTTCTCAGGATTACCCCTGAGGGTCTTGCCGTCAACAGAACCTTTGACCGCATAAAACCCCTGCTCAAAAGCTGCGTTAATAAGTTCCGTGTTGAAACGGCCTGATGGGGGATAGAAAAATGGCATAGGCTCTGATATCTTCATCAGGGCATCCCTTGCGCGGCTCAAGTTCACTTCAACTTCTTCGTAACTTAACCGGTCCATAGCCCTGTCGGCGGTACCTGACAGCCCAAACTCGTAGCCGGCCTCAATGATCTTCTGGATGAGATCTGCCTGGCTTTCTGCAAAGGTTGCAGAACAGAACCATGTTGCGCCCATCTCATTTTCCAGCAGCACCGAAAGACACTGATCAACTGCATCAGGGGCAGCCTGGAAAACTTCAACCATCACTCCAATTGCAGGTTCTTGGGTGGCTACCCTTACCAAGGGCGTTATCTTAGCAGTAGCAGCCGGCTCCCGGACCGCGACTCCCAGTCTCGCGCCTAGAACTACTAAAGCGAAAGCAGCAAACAGTGCTATCCTTTGAAAATGGCGCGGTGTTATGCGGATGAGCAAGAAGACCCCTCCTTCCTCCGGGCAAGGGGCAAAACCGGGATATCTCAACTGCTAATTACTATGAATCCAAAGCTGAGATGATTCTGGAGAGGCGCCTCTTTCTTGAAGCTAACGGCCTGGGAATGGAATCTCCTGATTTGTGACAATGCTCGATGCAGTCGAGTACGATCTGAAAGGACGTTTCAACGTCGTCAAGGCACAGTTCGTAGTACCTTGCCAGCCATAGGTAATCTTCATACCTCGCCTGGCCGCTGCTTATCAAGGTTTTCCAGATTGATGCAGCCTTATCCCAATCACCTTGTTTTCTCAATACAGTTGCTAGCATCCTGCTGTGAGCCGCCGTGGTTTCTGAATAGGATGGACCGGCGTTATCCAGGGCGGCCTGCAGGAAGTGCCTGGCAAGCTCCAACTGTCCCTGGGTTACGTAGTGTCTTCCTACCCCTGCAAGCGCAGACGGATCATTGCAGGATTCATAACCCTTGGTGAAAAGGTGCGCTATATACCTTAAGAGCACCACCATGTCCAGGATATCAAGACGGTTGTGCCTGAATACCTGGCTTAAGACAGAAATGTCATGGTCGCGTTCGTACATGAAATAGAGGGCAGGTATCATCCTTCCCGGAATGTCATCCAGCCGCTTGATCCCGGGAAACCGTTCTGCACATTCCTTGAGGCTCATCCCGTAAAAGGGATGCCTTCCCAGTTTCCTTACCACGGAATAAAGGTCAAGGTGGATTTTGTCTTCAATATCCGGAACAAAGTGTGACATGCCGTTCATGATGAACCTGGTTTGTAGTACAGGTATATCAAAGCACTTGCCGTTGAAGGTCACCAGTACATGTGCAGCAGCGATTTGTGCACCGATTTCCGCAAGCATGTCTCCTTCTGAGTCACGGTTTTCCAGGAAAAACTGGGTAAGCTCAAATCCGCCGTCTGTCCACCTGCCCAGGCCGGTGAGGAAAGCTACAGTGCCCGCCCCGGAAAGCCCTGTGGTTTCAATATCAAGGAAAAGCATTTGGCTGCCTGAACCGGGCCTGGATTCTTGGAATCCTGCCAGGGGTAGGACTGTTTCCAGGGACGTGGGATGGAGCCATTGGTTTGAACCCGCGCTGTAAACCGCTGTATAGACGCTGAACCCTTCTTTAGTCGCCACTTGTAGCTTCACGTCCGGATAAGCGCAGTCACTCAGGTAGGCAGCCGCGCCGGATGCCCTGGGTTCTTTTCCGGACCGGGCGTACCCGGTAGATTCGTGTTGCCTCAGGATATCATCAATGCGTTTTCTAAGTTTCTCGATAATCTCCCGGTTGGTCAAATCGGGCCTCCTGGGTTATGGATCTTAGCACCTTGACAGCTAACCGCTTGACGCCTTCACCAACCTGTTGTTCCGGGCCGGTGCATCCCGGGCAACCTTTGGTGCACGGGCAAGACGAGATCAGGTCAAGCGAAGCCTGCAAAATTCCAGGCAGCATTTTGAATGTCTTTTCTGCCAGTCCCACTCCACCTGGGTAGGAGTCGTACAAGTATATTGTGGGCCTGCCGTCATAGACTGAACGCACCTCTACTGCTACCCCTAAGTCTCTCTTGTCGCTCATCAGGAACAAGGGAGCTACGTTGAGCAACACATTTGCGATTCCCGAAAGCACGCCTCCTACAGAATGGGGGTCCATCCCTTCAGTAACGTCCTGAGAAAGGCTGAACCACATGCCCTGGGTGTGCAAATTCATTTCAGGGATACTAATCTCCCCGGAACCTATGTTCTCGTTGGTGTAAAGCTTGAGTTTCTTGTAGATTGTAGCCAGGGCGGTGACTATGAGCTCGCCGAAATTCACTTTCACATTGGTAGAGTGATATAGATCATCAACAGCCATCACCCTGACTCCCACGGCCAGGTTTGCGTCTGTGTAATAGTCTACATCTACCTGCTTCACATACGCTTTCCTGTCATGGTAGTCCAATTTGATCACATGGTACTGCTGTCCTCCGTGCATGTAAATAGCTTGATCGTGGATGAGCATAGGGGCGGAGGCCCAATCCACTTCACCTATGACGTCACTGCCGTGGGTGGTATCTATTATCACGAAGTTTTCATTTGTGGCAGATCGCAGGCTAATGCCGGCGGCGGGGAATGAGTCTGATGACCAATTCCACTTGGTTGCTCCTTTATGCAGGATCTTCTGTTCTGCCAGGTGCTCCAGTATATGTTCCACACCGGTTTGGCCCAGCTTTTGCGGCGCTGCGTCACCGTGGTTGAAAGGCAGTTCGTAGGCTGCACATTTAACATGCTGTCCAAGGATGTAGGGGTTGTCCGGGTTGATCAGGGCATATTCAGGAGACTGGGCGAAGAAATAATCTGGGTTGTTGACTATGAAACGGTCAAGGGGGGAACCACCTGATATCAGGATGGCCACTGATTTGCCTTGCTTTCTGCCTGCACGCCCGGCTTGCTGCCAGGTACTCGCAATCGTTCCCGGATATCCTGCCATGATTACAGCGTCGAGTCCTCCGATATCGATCCCGAGTTCAAGTGCGTTTGTCGCTGCAATCCCCAGGATATCTCCTTCCCGGATCCCTTTTTCGATGGCCCTTCTTTCACTGGGCAGATAGCCTCCCCGGTACCCTTGGATCCTGTGTTTTTCGAACTCATTGGGGTAAGAATCCCGTAGATATTGCACGAGAAGTTCACAGGACATACGCGACCTTGCAAATACAAGGGTTTGGATGCTCTTCTTGACGAACCGTGCAGCGATCCTGGCAGCTGCGTTTATCGCCGAATGATGTACTGCACCATCCCCATCCGGGCCTGAGGGATTGCAAAAAATGAAATCCTTTTCTGATGTGGGCGCGCCGCTCCGGTCAATCACTGTGACACGTTCTCCTGTGAGATTCAGGGCAAGTTCCCCCGGGTTTGCGATTGTCGCAGATGCCAGCACAAACTTGGGTTGCGTACCGTAAAATGCGCAGATCCGCTTGAGCCGCCTAAGTACGTTAGCCACGTGGCTGCCGAACACGCCCCTGTAGTTGTGCATTTCATCAACTATGACGTACTTCAGGGAGTTGAACAGTTTTGCCCACCTGGGATGATGGGGGAGGATCGCTTGGTGCAGCATGTCAGGATTGGTGATGATGATCTGGCCCGTTTCCCTTGCAAGCCGCCTTTTGCTGGCAGGTGTGTCGCCATCAAAGGTAAAACCCTTCACCTTGAAACCACCTTGTTTGGCTGTGTCCTGGATTTCAGCCAACTGGTCCTGGGCGAGTGCTTTGGTAGGGAATATGTAAAGCGCTCGCACACCGTCATCTTTGAGTATGGCGTCAAGCACAGGCAAGTTATAGCATATTGTCTTGCCTGACGCAGTGGGTGTCACAACGCATATATTTTCCCCTTGTCTTACGAGGTCGTAGGCCTGTCTTTGATGCGAGTACAAAGCCTCTATTCCTTTGTTTGCCAATGACTGCTTCAGGGCGGGATGCAAGTCATCAGGAATATCCAGGTACGAACCGGGAGTCGCCGGAAAATGATGCCATGCTGTTACACAAGCGATAAACCGGGGATCCTGGCGCAATTCAGCCAACACATGTTCCAGATCTTTGCCCTTCATATCATGATCCTCCCTTGCTTTGGGATACGTTCCACGTTTTACCTGATGAATATGGCTTTTGTATGCGGTAGTATCTACATATGACCACCTTATGTCAAGGAAGAAGGAGGGTACCATTAATGGGAAAAGCTAGACCATTGACCGCTCCCTCAACCAAAACTATAGCCCTTGCTGCACTTGTGATCATCATTCTCCTTATTCCTGTTCGAGGTGATGCAGCCCCTCTCCTCCGCCTGGGTGATTATGGTGACAGTGTAGCACAACTGCAAGAGCTGCTCGTGAATGCAGGCTTCGATCCAGGGCCTGTGGACGGGATCTTTGGCCCAAGGACCCAGGCAGCTACAATGAGTTTTCAAAGAAGCGCAGGTCTGGTTGTAGACGGTATTGCAGGCCCTGTTACGTGGGGCGCCTTGGAACGCCTGTCAGGTGTATCTAGGGGCGCAGGCCCGTTAAGGGGGAGGACCATTGTAATAGATCCGGGACACGGTGGGCCGGAACCTGGCGCAATATCATACTGGGGTGACAAGGAGAAGGATTTTACCTTGGGCATTGCCACCAAGGTGAGGCGCTATCTTGAAGACCAGGGCGCTATTGTAGTCATGACCAGGTACGGGGACTATTCCCCGGGCAGCGATTGGTCACCCCGTCCAGACGAATTGCTTGCCAGGGTGTCCATAGCTAACTCCAGAGGTGTTGACCTTTTTCTCAGCATACATATTAACGCGTACCCGAAAGACCCCGGCGTGTCAGGGGTAATGGGTTTCTACAGGGCTGGCTCGTGGGAGTCGCAGCAGCTTGCAAGAACACTTGCCGCTTGCGTGTCAGATTCTACCGGTTTGAGGTACATTGACACCCAACAGGGCCCGTACTACGTGCTCAACAACACGTACATGCCTGCAGCCTTGATGGAAATAGGCTTTATGACCAACTGGAACGACGTAAGCCTGCTAAGGCAGAACTGGTTCCAGGAAGCAGTGGCAAGAGGTCTCGCCAGGGGAGTAAGGGAGTTTCTGAACCGGTAAGACAAAATATCACTGAAAACAGGATATGCAGGGAAACCGGTACCTGTGGTTCGCGCGGGTACCGGTTTGTTTGTTAACCCTGTTCAGGCAAATCAAGGTGCGCTTGGTAACCATCAAGCGTAGAGCCCATCTATTACCTTATGAGTCCCCAAATCCGCTTGATATACTTATGTCAACTATACGTTATGTTAACTATATCCGATTGAGGAGGCAGGCCGGATAATATGGCCATGGGAAACATCCGTTGGAAATATGTGTTGCTGTGGGCTTTGTTGGCGCTGTCTGTACTAAGCCTTGGCAGTTACTGTTATAGAGCATATGCATTGGAGCGTCCCCTTGAAAAGAAGCTGGCAGAGGACGCTGAAGTGCTAATGGCACAGATTGAGAAAGCAAACGGCAAGACTACTGTCGTTGTCAAACTCAAGTATGTGGACAACCTTGCCCAGGCCTATTCCCGGATTGAAGGCACAGTCAAGGCGTCTTTGGGTACACGCGATTATGAAATACTACTCGAAGACAATTCCGATGAAGTCTTGGAAAAAGCGTATGCGTCGATTCACTATTACGTTGAAGAAGCCAGAATCCGGGGCAATTTCGGTGAAATGGCCCACAGGTCACAGACGGCGCTTGAGGATACAAACATAGAGGATTTCCTGCTCACTGTAGACGGGGAAAGAGTTTTCGTTCAGATGCGCATGGACGACAAGTATCTTTACCGGGTGAGGGAAGTCAATTCTAAAGGGGGCACAGAGTCTTGAAGCACAAGGAACTGTTGGTTGGAACAGCCCTTGGAATTCTGGGCTTCCTGGTAACGTTGAGGGTTAATGTCTGGCCTGTACTTGTCCTATGCGGGCTTGGATATTTGCTGTACACTTCCGGTGGGCAGATCAGGGGAATCGGCAAGAGCAAAGTGGGGACTGTGATCGCTTACACCTCTACTGTCAGGTTTGAAGACATAGGAGGACAAGACGTTGCCAAGAGGGAACTGATCGAAGCCCTTGAATTCCTGCGTGACTATGAAAGGGCGAGCGCACTGGGAATCCGCCCCTTGAAAGGGGTGCTGTTGTCAGGCCCTCCGGGAACGGGTAAGACACTCCTGGCAAAAGCTGCGGCCAGCTATACCGATTCTGTGGTTATCTCAGCTTCGGGCTCTGAGTTCATTGAAGTCTATGCGGGGCTTGGCGCTCAACGGATACGTGAATTGTTTTCAGGAGCCAGGAAGCTTGCCAGGGAATACAAGAAGCAAGGGGCAGTGATTTTCATAGATGAAATTGAAGTGCTGGCAGGAAAACGCGGCGCCCAAGTGGGCCACCTTGAGTATGACCAGACCTTGAACCAACTGCTGGTGGAAATGGACGGGCTCAGGTTTGACTCTGATGTAAGGATTCTTGTGATAGCGGCTACAAACCGCCCGGATCTGCTGGACCCGGCCATTATGCGGCCTGGCAGGTTTGACCGTACGGTGACTGTAGGCCTTCCAGACAGGAAGGGCAGGCTGGAGATTCTCAAGATCCACCTCCGCAACAAACCTGTTGCAGATGAGGTTGACCTTGAAGACCTTTCCAGGGAAACCTTTGGCCTGTCAGGAGCTCACCTTGAGAGCTTGTGCAATGAAGCTGCCATCAGCACTTTGCGCAGGGGCGGGGTGACTATAAGCTCCCAGGACCTTGCAGAAGCGCTCAACAAGGTCATCCTTGGGGAGAAACTGGAAAGACGTCCGTCTGACGGGGAGATGCAGCGTGTGTGCGCACACGAGGCAGGCCATGCCATAGTGGCTGAAACGATAAGGCCAGGCTCGGTTGCTCATATTACCGTTTCTCCCAGGGGAAACGCACTGGGTTTTGTGAGGCATTCTCCGGCTGAAGACAGGTATCTTTGCCCTAGGGAAGTGCTTGAAGAAGAAATCCAGATCCTGCTTGCTGGTGCTGCCGCCGAGCAATTGATGTTTGGTTCAAAAAGCACTGGGGCAGCCAATGATTTCCGTAGGGCTCTGGACCTTGCCAAGAGAATCGTATTGTACGGCATGTCTCCCCTGGGGGTTGTTGATAAAGAGACAGTGTCCCCGGACTTGCTTGCAAGGGTCACAAATGACATCATTCAAAATGCAGAGAGAAATGCCATGAGGATTCTCAACATGCACAGGGCTGTGCTTGAGAGGTTATTTCATGAGCTGTTCGAAAAAGAGACTGTTTCATCAGCTGAGTTCAGGCATTATCTCCATGTGCCCGGCAAAGTGTCGTGGAGATGGAGGAAACCACCTGCCCGGAAGAGTAGAATAAGAAGAAGGATTTGAGCGCGTGCCTGACTCCGGGGGTGGTGCTTTGCAGGCAGAGATACTTTCAATAGGTACTGAACTTTTGCTGGGTGAAATCGTAGACACTAACGCCCAATACGTCTCGTCAAGGTTGCGAGATATTGGGGTTAACGTATACAGGAGAGTGACAGTGGGGGACAACCCTGAGAGGCTTTTGTCCGCTTTCCAGGATTCCATAGGGCGGTCGGACATTGTGATAGCAACAGGAGGGTTGGGCCCCACTGATGATGATGTCACAGCCAGATGCCTCGCCTCAGCCCTTGGGCGCGGTCTATGCTTCGATGAGGATGCCTGGAACAGCATGCGCCAATCGTACCTCAGGCGCGGGCGGACCCTTGATGAGGGTAGCCTTTCAGCTAGAAAGCAGGCATTCATAGTAGAGGGCGGGTTCTTCATTCCAAACCCTGTGGGCACAGCTCCAGGCCAAGGCATTATGGTAGACGGTAAACTCATCTTGTTGCTTCCAGGTCCTCCATCCGAAATGCGGCCTATGTTTGAAAACCACGCTATCCCACTTATCACCAAGTCATTTTCCAGCCTCACACCTATTTATTGCGTGAACCTCAATATCGTAGGGCTGGGAGAATCACAAGTGGCTGAGGCATTGGCTGACCTGCTGGGAGGCTCGAATCCTACAGTAGCCCCATACGCAGACTCAGGCCAGGTAAGGCTCAGGATAGCTGCCCAGAGCGCCGATAAGAACGAGGCATTGTCTAGGATCTCAGGCGTGGAGAAGGAAGTGCGCCGGAGACTGGGTCACCACGTTTACGGTAAGAACGAAGAAACTCTTGAGATGGCCATAGGCAGACTGCTTGCCAGAAGAGGCCTTACACTTGCTGTGGCTGAGTCTGTCACCGGTGGTTTGATCTGCCACCGGATAACGGGGGTTCCTGGCAGTTCCAAGTATTTCAAAATGGGTATGGTGGCATATCACCCTGAGGTCAAGATCTCAACCCTGGGGCTCCCGCCTGGCGTGGTACACCGGGAAGGATCCGTGAATGAAGAAGTGGCCTCCGGTATGGCTGAGAGTGTCCGGCTGCTTGCCGGCGCCACCCTGGGCCTAGCTACTACAGGATTTGCAGGTCCTGACGGAGGTACTTGTAATGAACCTGTGGGTGCGGTATACATGGGGCTCAGCCATAAGAAAGCCGGCACAATCACAGAGAAAGCGATTTTCTCCGGCTCAAGAGACAGGATTAAGGTGTTTGCTGCGCAACGCGCCTTGTATCTCCTGTACCACTTTCTTATAGAGCCCGGCAAGAATAGGGGATAGTCCAGATGGCGGCCGATAGTCTAAGAGGCTTTGTGTGTGTATCTCTTGCGCCAGAGGTTAGAGTGTTTCTAAGAGATTTCATGGCTGAGGCCAGGAAGTCGTTTCCGGCCTTCCGGTTCGTGCCAAGCGACAACCTTCACATCACCCTTGAGTTTCTGGGCAATGATGTTCCGAGGGCTACGGTTCCCAGGCTTCTTGAAGCTATAGGGGGATCGGTTGAAGACATCGATCCTTTTGACCTGTGTTTGGGATACGCATCGGCGTTTCCCCCTAAGGGGCTGCCAAGAGTCTTGTATGTAGGGACAGGGAAGGGAACTGACCGGCTTGTGCAACTTGCCCATAGTGTAAGGTCAGCTTTGCGCCCCCTTGGATTTGAGGCGGATAAGCCATTTCAGTCGCACATTACCCTGGCCAGAAGGAAGAGAGGGGTCCATCCTGCGGGGGCTCCTAATGAACGTGCCCTATGGAAAAAGGCGTTTTCCCGATGGTGCGATGCAAGCTTGTGCTGGCACGTCTCTGAAGTGCTTCTAATGGAGAGTACTTTGGCCCCTACAGGTGCTGTATACAGTGAACTGGGCCGGGTGGCATTGCCAGGGCGCCGGTGAGGCGAGATTGCCCCTTGTTCTTCCTAATGTTATACTTTGTTTGGGAATAGACTGCCAGGGTTTGAGGCGACTCTAAGGAGTGAAATGCTATATGTTGGAAAAAGAAAAAGCTCTGGAGTTGGCCGTTGCTCAGATTGAAAAGCAGTTTGGCAAAGGGTCAATAATGAGATACGGCGATGCTCCTCAGAAGATGGCGGTGGAGGTTATACCAACCGGTGCCCTGGCGCTGGATGTTGCCCTTGGAGTAGGGGGCATTCCCCGCGGGCGTATAGTAGAGATTTACGGTCCTGAAGGCTCAGGCAAGACTACCGTAGCTTTACATATCGTTGCAGAAGCACAGAAGGCCGGGGGAATTGCCGCATTTATTGATGCTGAGCACGCTTTGGATCCGGTATATGCCAGCAACCTCGGCGTTGATATTGAAAATCTGCTTATTTCCCAGCCTGACACCGGAGAGCAGGCGCTTGAAATTGTAGAGGCTTTAGTTAGAAGCGGTGCGGTAGATTGCATCGTTGTAGACTCAGTGGCAGCTTTATCTCCCCGCGCTGAAATCGAAGGCGAAATGGGCGATGCCCACGTAGGACTTCAAGCACGGCTTATGTCCCAAGCTCTGAGGAAACTTACTGCCGTGGTGTCTAAGTCGAAGTCAACGGCGATTTTCATAAACCAAGTGCGGGAGAAAATAGGTATCATGTTTGGAAATCCTGAGGTTACCCCCGGCGGAAGAGCCCTGAAATTCTACTCTTCTGTAAGGCTGGACGTAAGGAGAATCGAGAACCTGAAGCAAGGCACTGAGACAATAGGTGCCAGAACCAGGATAAGGGTTGTGAAGAACAAGTTAGCCCCGCCTTTCAAGGAAGCTGAAGTAGACATTATCTTCGGAGAGGGGATTTCCAAGGAAGGCTCTCTCTTGGATGTAGGCGTTGAGAAGGGTATCTTGACAAGGACGGGCACCTGGTATTCTTACGGGGACATCCGCCTTGGCCAGGGGAAAGAAAATGCCAGACAGTTTCTTAAGAACAATCCTGAAGTCAGCCAGGAGGTTGAAGCCAAGATTAGAGCCCTGCTAAACCCGGATAAGGCTGATACAGGAGATGCGGATGATGGCAAGTCCGGCAAACAGGGTAAGAAATAAGACGCCGATGTATGCTGCCCTGAACATTTTGTCAAGGCGGCAAGTGAGCACAGGCCAAATGCGGTTTATGCTCTCGAAAAAAGGGTTTGCACCTGATGATATAAGGGAGTGTATCGGGAAACTTGAGGAATGGGGTTATCTTAACGATGTGGTGCTTGCCAGGAATATCGTAGAAGCGATTATTCGTAATAGTCCATGCGGTAAGAAACGCTGCTTATACGAGCTCGAGAAACGACAATTCGACAGGGATCTGGCAAAAACCGTGGTAGAAGAAGTATATTCTGAGTATGACGAACGGGAACTGGCACATGCTGCAGCTAAGCAGTATGCACGAAACAAGACCGAATGGACCAACAGAGATAAGGAACGCCTGGCCCGGTGGCTATATGGCCGTGGATTTACTCATTCAACCATATTCTCTGTAATCAGGACATTTGGCCAGGCAGGAGACTATGAGTAGCCGAACGAATGCTGGCTCTGCCTATGTTGATACCTGGGTACGTTTGTTGCGGAAGGATCCGGTAACTTGTGTTATGACACGTTAACAGATTGCGGCTGCGCAATCGTGTGAATATTTGCAATAATCTACACCATAACTTCCTGTTGCATATATAGGATCTTTACCAGGTAGACGGGGTTTTGACCAGTAAGCCGAGCGTGCTGCTCGGCTTTTTCCACTTGCAGAGGAGGTGACAGGAAATGCAGTATGTCTGGTATGTTGTAATGCTTGTTCTGGGTGCCTCGATAGGATACTTGCTTCGCAGGATCATCGGCGAAGCCAAGATAGCATCTGCTGAAACTGAAGCTCAGAGGATATTGGATCAGGCCATAAAAACGGCCGAAACCAAGCACAGGGAGATTGTACTCGAAGCCAGGGACAATGCTCAAAAGCTCAGGGCTGAGCTTGACAAGGAGTCCAGAGAAAGACGTCTTGAACTGCAGCGGTTGGAACGCAGGCTTATTAACAAGGAAGAAGGTCTAGACCGGAGGCAGGAATCCCTGAGCCGGAAGGAAGAGTCCCTGTCACGGCAGGAAAAATCACTTGCGCATAAACAGCGTGAACTTGAAGAATTGCACGAAATGTCCATCAAGGAACTTGAACGTATTTCAGGACTGTCGAGGGAAAGCGCTCGTGAGAGGATTCTCCAGGAAGTCAGGGAGACCCTTAAGGCAGAAACTGCGAGACTGATCAGGGATGCAGAAGATCAGGCAAAGGCAGAGGCTGAACGGAAGGCAAGGAGCATAATTGCCCTGGCTATTCAACGGTGTGCCGCCGACCATGTAGCAGAGAATACAGTGTCAGTAGTTGAACTCCCCAACGACGAGATGAAAGGCAGGATTATCGGCAGGGAAGGCAGGAATATCCGTACCCTCGAAACTCTTACAGGTATTGAACTCATAATTGATGATACCCCTGAGGCAGTTATCCTGTCTGGCTTTGATCCTATCAGGCGGGAAGTGGCCAGGCTTGCCCTTGAAAGGCTTGTTGCTGACGGACGGATCCACCCGGCACGTATAGAGGAAATGGTGGAAAAGGCAGAAAAGGACGTAGAGGCAATCATAAAGCAAGAGGGCGAACAGGCAGCAATCCGTCTAAGCGTACACGGCCTTCACCCTGAACTCATAAAACTGCTGGGCAGGTTGAAGTTCAGGACGAGTTACGGCCAGAACGTGCTGAAACATTCGGTCGAGGTAGCTCAGCTAGCTGCAAACATGGCCGCAGAGATCGGTGCCGATGTGAATCTTGCCAAACGTGCAGGGCTCCTGCATGATATTGGGAAGGCAGTGGACCACGAAGTTGAAGGTTCTCACGTAGGCATCGGGGTCAATTTGCTCAAGAGGTACAGGGAGTCCCAGGGTGTAATCAAGGCCATCGAAGCTCACCACGGCGATGTAGAGCCTCAGACTGTCGAAGCTTTCCTGGTAGCTGCAGCAGATGCTATATCCGCTGCACGTCCAGGTGCAAGAAGGGAAACCCTCGAGATGTATCTCAAACGGCTTGAGAAACTTGAGGAGATCGCCAATTCATTTGAAGGTGTAGAGAAGTCATACGCCATCCAGGCCGGCAGGGAGATCAGGATCATGGTCAAACCTGAGAGAATAGATGACCTGGGCGCAGTTACCCTTGTCCGGGATATAGTCAACAGGATCGAGAAGGAACTGGAATATCCTGGTCAGATTAAGGTTACTGTGATCAGGGAAACAAGGGCTGTGGGTTACGCCAAGTAGAAAATGCAGGGGCGCCGGTCCCGGCGCTCCTGATGTCAAACACGGAGTATACAGCAATGTCTGAGAAGAAAGAGAACAGGGAGAACAAAACAACGCACACAAGAATGCACAGTGGAGTATCTCACAACGAGATCGAAATACTTGCCGCACTGCTCGTGGCCTTTCCCCAGATATCAAGAGTCACTTTTGACCCGGAAAAGCGCATGCTAAGCATGGCGTTTTTGTGTGAAGGCCCAGTGAGCCAAGCTAAACGGAAGCAACTCCAATCGCTGTACCTTGACTCAATAGATGTCTACAGGGCGCTCACAAACAAAGACATGAGTACGGTCAAGTGCTACTGGGAAACCATTGACCAGTTTCATTGTTTTCATGTGGAAAGGGACGTGGCTTCCCTATCTACTGCTGAATTGAACCTGACAGCAACTTTGATTGCCGGGCAAGTCCAGCTGGTTTCAGATACAGATGAACCCTTTGCCGGTGAAGCTGAGTTTTCCTGGTCTGCAAAACTGCTCTTGCAGGAGATGCTGGAGCGAATCCGTGAACTGGAATGTCCAAGAACCCTGGTTGCCCTACGTGAAGGCGAAAAAGTAATCGTATTCCATAAGTGAGGTATACTGATGAATCTGCTCTTTATCGGAGACGTATTTGGTTCTCCAGGCCGTTCGTTCCTAAAGGCTATGCTCCCGGAACTTACTGAGAAGTACCAGATCGATCTAACCATAGTAAATGGTGAGAACGCAGCAGGAGGAGCAGGCCTTACGGGGCCTGTGGCCCAAGAGTTGTTTTCCATGGGTGTAGATGTGATAACTTCGGGCAATCACATCTGGGATAAGAAAGAGATTTACCAGGTCATTGATGCTGAAGATAGGATCTTGCGACCCGCCAACTACCCGCCGGGTATCCCAGGTAAGGGATCAGGCATTTATACAGCCAGGGATGGTACGGCAGTAGGGATCATAAATGTGTGCGGCAGGGTATTTTCACCCCAGAGTTTCGACTGTCCTTTCAGGATCCTCGACGAGGAAATCGCAAGGCTAAGAGAGGTTACTCCAGTCGTGGTCGTAGACTTCCATGGGGAAGCGTCGTCCGAGAAAGTATCAGCCGGCTGGTATGTGGACGGAAGAGTCACTGCCCTTTTCGGGACGCATACCCATGTCCAGACCGCCGATGAGATCATCCTTCCCAAGGGCACAGCTTACATAACTGATGTAGGTATGACAGGCAGCTATGAAGGAGTTATCGGTGTCAAGCGAGAAGTAATAATAAAGAATTTTTTGGCGCAGTTGCCTGTCCGGCATGAGCCTGCTAAAGGAAAAAGGCAGTTATGCGCAGTGTACTGCGTCATAAACCCGTCAGGCAGAGCAGAGAGCATACAGCGTATCATGATCAGGGAATGACAAGACCTTTCTGCCCAGGCCGGAACAAGCGATAGCTTCCAGAATCGGAAAATTCTACTTGTCAAACGAGAGAATTGCCATTAGAATGGAAATACACCAAGATCCGGCAGTTTCATTGCTGTTTGCAGGCTGTTGACTGTCAGTTTAGCAGTATGGAGGGATAATGTTGGGAGTAAGCAACATAGATCGGCGAGATACCACGTCTGTTGAAGTTCTCAAAGTTTCTTCCAAGTCAAGTCCCAATGCAGTCGCCGGTGCCCTGGCGGGTGTCATCAGGGAGAGGGGCTATGCCGAGATTCAAGGTATAGGCGCCGGTGCCATTAACCAGGCCATCAAAGCAGTGGCGATTGCACGGGGATTCGTAGCGCCAAGTGGAGTAGATCTCGTTTGTGTCCCGGCGTTTACTGACATCACAATAGACGGACAGGAACGAACAGCTATCAAACTTATAGTAACCTCACGGAATTAATTGAACCCAGATCAGTCTCAGTCGCAGCTTAATCAAAAATCTTATGTGACTTCTCCGGCTGAAGGATGCTTTAGCCGCAGGGGTCTTTATTGTTTTTTTTGCGACCTTCACATCCATACTACTGCATCTGATGGCCACCTTACATCCGGTAATGTGGTTCAACACTCGCTTGCCTTGGGCCTAAGAGCTATTTCCATATGTGATCATGACACCATGTCAGGCTATCTGGAGCTTGCAGGCATGTACACACCAGGCAAGCTGGGGATAATCAATGTCAACGGCCTCGAGGTGGTTCCAGGCATAGAGATAAACAGCAAATGGGAGCAAAGAGAATTGCACATCCTGGGGTATTTCGTTGACCCCTTAAGCAGCGGGTTCTCACAGCTACTTTCGGGCCTCAGGGATTCCCGGCTCCAGAGGGTACACGCCATGGTAGGGAAACTTGCTTCCCTTGGCATGCCCCTTGAAATCTCCAGGGTGTTGGAACTGTCCCAGGGTGATTCAATCGGCCGCCCCCATATTGCTGAAGTGATGGTGGAGAAAGGCTATGTGTCAAGTATAAAAGAAGCTTTCAGTCTTTATCTCGGCATGGGAAAACCCGCATATGTAGACAGGCGGCATCTAACCCCGGCTCAATCAATAGCTGCAATACGTGCGGCAGGAGGTATTGCAGTGTGGGCGCATCCAGGGGTAACAGGCGCCGACTGGCTTCTCAATGAACTTATAGAGTCTGGCCTCCAAGGGATCGAAGTCTATCATCCTGAACACGACGATGAGGAGCAGCAGAAATACTTGGATATGGCGCGGGAAAACAGCTTGGCCGTTACCGGCGGCTCGGATTTCCATAGCATAACTTCGTCTGAAGGCGCAACCATAGGTGACTTCGGCATAACCTATGAAAACTTTGAAATCATGAAGCGTCTTGCGGCAGCACAATAATCACTCCGGCACAAAGGGTGTTTCCGGATCATGGATTTCATCATGATATGGTTTCGGCTCCAAACTCAGCGCAGGCCGGCGTTTCCTTTTCCTTCGTTTAGGGCTCTTTTGGGCCTTTTTCGTTTCCTGGGTTTGCGATTCCGGTCGATGCACGGTTGGCACAGTGGGATCGTGTGACATGTGGACTAGGCACAGACCTCCTTGGATGCTGATTGCAGGTAACCGGGCACATGGCCCGGCTACCCGCTGCAAACCTACTAATGGCCTACCTACTTACGACGAAAGCTTGATTTTTATATCAAGCGCGCTCAGTCCCTTAGGATACGCAAAAACCGGGTTAATATCCAACTCGGATATCTGCGGGAAATCCCGGCACAACTGGGCTACTCTGGCGATTGCTTCGCAGATAGCAGGGATGTCGTCGGCTTCGGCGCCTCTAAAGCCCTTTAGTATGGTATATGCTTTGGTCTCGGTTATCATTTCTTCGACTTCACGCTTGGTGAGTCCTGAAGCTAACCTGAACGAGGCATCCTGAAGCAGGTTTACCAGGATTCCGCCTGAACCGAAGGCAACCATTGGCCCGAAGGTGTGATCCTTGATCATTCCGATGATGATTTCGTCGCCCTTGGGCATCATCTTTTGGACTTCAACGCCGTAGATCTTGGCGTCAGGAGCTGCCTTCTTTGAATTCTCCATGATGGACCTAAAGGCGGCCCTTACTTCTTCCCCTGACTTGAGCCCGACTTTGACCCCGCCTATATCTGTCTTATGCATGATATCAGGTGAAGAGATCTTCATGACTACAGGGAAGCCCATTTCCTGAGCGAATTTCTCCGCTTCTTCTTCTGAAGTAGCCAAGCGGGAAGGAGCTGCAGGAATCTTGTATGCTTCGGCTACCTCAGCAGCTTCCGGGCTGAGCAGCAGATCTCTACCGTCTGCCAGCACTTTATCGAAAATGGCCTGGACCTTTTCTTTATCCACATCTTCGAAAGTCCATTCCTCTTGGTCTTGGACAGCTTCCTTTAGTTCAGCGTATTTAGCCATACCGATAAGGGTATGTATGCCTGGCTCAGGGAAAGCGTATGTGGGTACACCGTTTTCACTCAGGTAATTTACGGCTTTCTCCACTGCAAACCCACCGGTGAAGGCGGCAGTCACAGGTTTGTCCGGATACTTGCTTCTGGCTTCAACTATGACCTCTGCTACTTTGTTTACTTCGATGACAGCGGTAGGGGAGAGAAGCACTGTTGCGGCATCGACATTGGGATCGGCCAAGGCTGCATTGAGAGCGTTTTCATACCTGTCGTAGTGTGCGTCTCCGATAACGTCGATTGGGTTATGGATGTTGGCCATTGACGGCATGGTTTCTTTGAGGAAGTCCAGGGTGTTCTCGCTGAACTCGGCCATTTGCATGCCGCCCAGCTCGATTGAGTCGCTGGCAACAATTCCAGGCCCGCCGGAGTTGGTGATGACTGCCACACGCTTGCCCTTAGGGATGGGCTGTGTTGTGAAGGCGCTGGCCAGGTCGAAAAGCTCAGTCATGGTTGACGCCCTGAGTACACCCGCATGCTTGAAGGCGGTTTCATAAGCAGTGTCAGAACCTGCAAGCGCGCCGGTGTGGGATGATGCCGCCTTTGCGCCGGCTGCGCTGACCCCTGACTTAAGGATGATGACTGGTTTCCGCTTGGTGGCTTCCCTTGCAACCTCGATAAACTTGGGCCCGTCCACTATATCTTCGAGGTACAAGCAAATCACTTTGGTGTTTGGATCGTTAGCTGCGATTTCAATGAAGTCAGCTTCATTGAGGTCTGATTTGTTGCCGAAACTCACAAACTGGCTGAAACCTAAGCCGGTCTTAAGGCTCCAGTCCAAAATGGCCAAACACAGCGCGCCACTTTGGGAGATGAAAGCTATGTTGCCCTTGAGCGCCATGTTCTTGGCAAAGGTAGCGTTGAAAGGTGTGTGGGTGTCCATGACACCGAGACAGTTCGGCCCGACGATTGTCATGTTGTACTTGCGGGCGACCGCCACCAGTTTTTCCTCAAGTTCGCGGCCTTCTTTTCCTACCTCTTTGAACCCTGCAGTGATCACGATCATGTGCTTTACTCCGGCCTGACCGCATTCCTCTGCAACGGGAACTGATACCTTGGCCGGAACGCAGAGCACTGCCACGTCGATAGGCTTCTTAACATCTACGATTGAGGGATATGCCTTGATCCCGCAAACTTCCGGGTCTTTGGGGTTAATAGGATAGATCTCGCCTTGAAATCCTGAGGACTTCATGTTTTCAACAACTGCATTGCCAATCTTGCCTGGTGTGTTAGAGGCACCTATAATGGCTACAGATTGGGGACTCATAAGAGACATAAGCTTACTCATGTTGTTACTGCACCTTCCTCTAGCATTTATTGCACAAAGAAAGACCACCAAGCCTAAGTCTAACACAACTTATCTTTACCAGTAAACAAAGAGAGGCAAACTGACAAATGTGCCTTGGCTCAGCTATACCATTTTTTGTATGGTGTGGTATTATACGTATGGAGACTAATGGAAACATGGCTGGGGGAAGTGCAATGGATGAAGTCTATTGGTCTGACGTAGGCGAGCGCCTTGGCCTCTCAAAATCCGTTATGAAAGAGATAAACGCCAGATTTGGGGCGATACTGGGAATCACCGCGTCTAACAAAGTGCCTAGAAGGGCTTTGGGTGCGATTTCCATGATTGTGATCATGCAGGAACAAGGGTTTTCAGATGATGAAATCACAGAAGCCCTCATAGAAACCAAAGAAGGCCAGGGCTGGCCTGACATAGTCCTGGGCAGGATTAGGGAAGAAACGGTGTCGACGGCAACCAGTGAACTTGCATCTAGGATTGTGGAAATGCCTGATGATTCAGGGCGGTCGTGGCTGGGTTGCCTTGAGGAGATGGCGAGGGAGCAAAGGCGCGAGACATCTGTACAGGATATGATCTTGGATCTAAGGCGAGAGATTTGCACAAATACAGTCTCTGAAAAGGAGCAAATCCAGAGGCTGGTTCAAGTGGTTGAACGCCTTATTACAGAGGTCCGGGACTTAAGGTACGCGCTCGTCATGGCCGCTTCCAGGAAAGACAGGAAGAAGGGGCTCAAAGGACTGTCCAGATTGCTCAATCAGTGACCGGCACTTGCCGCCAGACTGATTGGAGCACATTTTGCATCTTGCGCTTGAGTCCAGGTATTTTCACGCTCAGTTCCGACACGACATCTTTCATGTACTGCCGGTTCGTATTGCCTGAGTAGCTACATGAAGGGGGAGCAACAGGAAGCCCAAGCCTGTCTGCGGCACGCCTTATCCACGGCTCTTCCACGTACACCATGGGCCGTATAACCTCAATGTTACGCCGTGAGAGGTAAGTTTTCGGTTTGAAGCAACGTAAGCTTCCTTGGAAAAACATGTTTAGGAACAGAGTCTCTATGGCGTCATCCAAGGTGTGGCCCAAGGCTAATTTGTCGAATCCAAGATCGTTAGCTGCCTGGTGAAGGCTACCTCTTCTAAGGTTGGCGCACAAAGAGCAAGGTGTCTTCTTCCCGTGTTGTTTGGTCACTATCCTGGCTACATTTGAGCTTATCACGTGGTGGGGGATTTCAATGCCGGCCAGGAAGCGGCTTATGGCTGAAAGCTGGGCTTCGCTGAACTGCCATGGCTCTCCGGGATCAATGGTCACAGCTTCCAGGGAAAACTTGGCAGGAGATCTCTTGCGTATATCTGCCAGGGCCCAGGCCATGAGCAGACTGTCTTTACCGCCTGAAACTGCAAGCAGTATGCGGTCACCATGCTGTATCATCCGATAATCTGCTATTGCCTTGCCTATGCTGCTGAAAATACGCCTGTGGTGTTGCTTGCCCACATTTAACCTCCGCCTGTAAGTTGTGCGCCAGCTATATTGTACATGTAGTTTTTTCACAGTAGAAGTGCCGGCAGCTTCAATGTGCTTTAATATATGGTGTGAGGCTGGGGATGAAAGAGGATAATATGAAGTAGGGCAGGAATCCCGTTCTGCTATTGGAGGTATGGACTTGAGTACAAACTCTGCGCCTGTCTATATGGATAATTCAGCAACTACCAGGCCTTTTCCTGAAGTGATAGAAGCCATGACTGACGTATACAGAGAGCAGTTTGGCAATCCGTCGTCACTTCACTGGATGGGTTATGAAGCTGAGAAACTTGTGAGCAAAGCCCGGAGGTCCGTTGCATCATTGTTGGGAACCGGGGAAGATCAGGTCTATTTCACTTCAGGTGGCACTGAAGCTAACAATTGGGCCATCTTTGGAAGTTTAAGGTCGGCGGGAGAAAGATATAAGCACGTCGTCACTTCAGCCGTGGAGCACCCGTCGATTCTGGCCACCATGGAGTATCTTGAGCAGCTGGGTTACAGGGTTTCAGTGGCTCCTGTGGACAGGTATGGCAGGGTGAACCCTGAAGAGGTTTTGTCACTGGTGGCGGAAGACACCTGTCTCGTATCGGTAATGTATGTACAGAATGAAATAGGAGCAGTCCAACCCTGCGCAGAAATAGGAGCAGGCCTATCCGAAATGGGCCCGAGACGCCCGCGGTTTCACGTAGATGCTGTCCAGGGGTTTGCACGGCTGGAGATTGACGTAAGTAAGTGGGGGATAGACCTTATAAGCATCAGTTCCCACAAAATCCACGGCCCCAAAGGGATGGGTGCGTTGTATATCCGGAAGGGCGTTCCCATGCATCCTTTGATCTTCGGCGGAGGCCAGGAGCAAGGACTCCGTTCAGGTACTGAAAATGTTCCTGCGATTGTAGGCTTCGGCGTGGCGTGCGACATTTGGGCTCAAATAGCTCACCAGGTAAGAGATAATCTGTACAACTTGAGAAAACGGCTTATAAGCGGAATTGCCGGTGTGTTCCCTGATGCGGTACTCAACGGTCCTCCACTTGAGAATGTTGCGCCTCATATCGTCAACTTCTCATTCCCCGGGTTCCGCGGTGAAACGCTTCTCAACGCCTTGGAGCAACGCAATGTGTTTGTGTCTACAGGGTCGGCGTGTTCTTCCCGGAAAAGCAAACCAAGCCCTGTAGTCCTTGCCTTAGGCAAGAGCGAAGCTGAAGCGCTGTCTGCTATCAGGTTTTCCATGTCACCCTTCACCACCGCTGAGGAAGTAGACATCACAGTGTCAGCTCTTGAAGACGCATTGAAGGAACTGGGCCCCTGGCGCAGGAAGTTAACTTAGACCGCTCTCGGGAGATACGACTAGCACATGAAGGAGCATGGACCATGGAAAGAGTGTTACTAATCCGCTACGGGGAGATAAGTCTCAAAGGGCGAAACAGAAGACAGTTTGAGAACAGACTGCATGAAAACATTGTTAGCGCCCTTTCAGCCCTGGATAAGAATGCACGCGACAGGGTGTCCAGATCCCATGGGAGGTTCTATGTAGCAGGCCTCCAGACGGCGCAGTTAGAAACACAGGCCATAGACGTACTGTCCCGCGTTCCGGGCATTGTAGCTATAAGCCCTGGGTTTGCAGTGGACAGCGACCTGGAGGCAATCAAAAAGGCCGCCATATCTGCAGTAAAACTAGCTATGGAAGACTTAAGCCAGCCTGTGACTTTCAAAGTTGACACCAGGAGGGCGGACAAGAGTTTTCCCCTTACTTCGCCTGAAGTGAATCAGGAATTAGGGGCGGCTATTCTCAGGAATGTGCCCGGGATCGGCGTGGACGTGCACAACCCCTCTATTCATCTGACTGTCGAGATTCGTCCAGGACGCACTTATATCTACAGGGGCCAGGTGCCAGGCCCAGGCGGATTGCCTGTAGGTACGTCAGGCAGGGGGATCCTGCTCCTTTCAGGAGGCATTGACAGTCCTGCGGCAGGCTACCTGGCCATGAAGCGGGGAGTAGCCGTGGATGCGCTGCACTTCTGGAGCTACCCTATAACCGGTGTGCGCGCCAGGGACAAAGTGGTTGATATATGCAAAGTCCTGAGGAAGTATAGCCCCGATCTAAGGCTCTTGGTAGCCCCGTTTACGAAAATCCAGACTGAGATCATGGACAAGTGTCCTGAGAAGTACCGGGTAATAATCATGAGGCGGATGATGATGAGGGTAGCTTCTAGCATCTGCCGGGACGTGGGTGGGCTGGCCATTTTCACAGGCGACAACCTGGGACAGGTTGCCAGCCAGACGCTTGAGAGTTTGAGGGTAATCGGAAGCGTTTCAGAATACCCGGTGTTAAGGCCGCTTCTGTGTTTTGACAAGGTGGAGACTGTACGCCTGGCCCAACAAATCGGCACCTACGACATCTCAATATTGCCCTACGAAGATTGCTGTTCAGTATTTGTACCTAAACATCCTGTAACCAAGCCGCGGCTGGACGCGGCTGAAGAGGCAGAAGAGTTCCTTGATGTTGACGCACTTGTCGAGGAGTGTGCCACGAACACTGAAGTGTTTGACCTGGGCTAGGTGCTACTGCAGATAGGCGTTGCGGCAAGATCCGTGCTATTGCGGGGCATTTGTGCCGTTGCCCCGGCAAAACTATAATATGAGGGTAGAGACTATACCATCCGGAGTGCAAGATTATAGAAATGAAGGATAACAAACTCACCTACTTCATAGAGACATTTGGGTGCCAGATGAACGAGAGGGACTCTGAGTCTATCGCCGGCCTGTTGGAGCGGGAGGGGTTTTCGCCGGCGCAAAATGCGTCCGATGCAGACGTGGTAGTTGTAAATACATGCGCAGTAAGGCAATCTGCCGAGGAAAAGGTATGGAGCCACTTAGGAAAACTGGCCTATGAATCCGGCAGAAGCGGCAAGGTTCCTGTAATGGTGTTGGCAGGGTGTATGGCCCAGCTGCCCCAGACAATAGAAAGGATAAAGCGGAGAGTCCCGTATGTGAGAGTTGCAGTGGGCCCGGGGCACATCCACAGGATTCCGGAACTGGTGCGGCAGGCGCGCGAACAGCCATCTGCGAAACTGGTTACAGCGGTTTCCCCTAACAGGACTGAAGCGCACAGGACCGAATCTACCCAGATGCTTCCGGAGCGACTCCCTAGGATCAAAGTGCCTGGTGTAAGCGCATATGTGACAATTATGTACGGGTGCGATAATTTCTGCTCATATTGTATCGTGCCCTATGTGAGAGGCCCCCAGGTATCACGTGAACCCAGGTTCATTATCCGGGAGATTGAGGAGCTTGTGAGCCAGGGATATGCCGAAATCACCCTTTTGGGGCAGAACGTAAATGCCTATGGGCATGACTTGGATAACGGCACAGGATTTGCCCGGCTATTGGAACAGATTGACCGGATACCGGGCATCCGGAGGATACGCTATTTCACGTCCCATCCCAGGGATTTCACCGAAGATATGGTTGACACAATAAAGCAATCCAGCCATGTTTGCGAGCACTTCCACCTGCCTCTCCAATCCGGGAGCAACCGGATACTCAAACTGATGCACAGGGGGTATACCCGGGAAGAGTACATGGAACTGGTTCACTATATCAAAGAGCAAATCCCAGCTGCCTCTGTCACCACCGATATCATAGTCGGGTTTCCAGGAGAGACGGGCGAAGATTTTCAAGACACCCTTGACTTGGTTGAACAGCTGAGGCTGGACGGTGCATTTATGTTCATATTTTCGCCAAGATCAGGTACAGCCGCTGCCAGGATGGACAATCAGCTTTCCCGGAAACAAAAATCTGATAGGCTACAGGCACTGGCAAAGCTACAAAATCAGATTACGAAAGATATCAACAAGTCACTAATAGGAACTGTTCAAGAAGTGCTTATCGAAGAACCTGATCCTAAGAACCCAGAGTATTACCGCGGACGTACCCGCACAAACAAGCTTGTAGTATGTACCTCTAAATGGCCGCGACCAGGCGATATGGTGAACGTAAGAATAGAGGAAGCAGGCACATGGTACCTGAAAGGCCCTGTAGTCGAGGCCGGATAACAGATTTGAGGACCGGAGGTCGATTTATTGTCAGGCAAGACTCCTATGATGCGTCAGTATGAGGTGCTCAAAGCAAAGTACCGGGATTGTCTGCTTTTCTTCAGGCTCGGCGACTTTTATGAGATGTTTTTCGAGGACGCGAAAACAGGGTCAGAAGAATTGGGCATTGCGCTTACCAGCCGGGGCTCGGTGAAAGGCGAGCGGGTCCCAATGTGCGGGGTGCCTTACCATTCAGTTGATGAGTACATAAGAACCCTTGTGTCCAAAGGGTACAAAGTTGCCATCTGCGAGCAAGTGGAAGACCCGTCAAAGGCAAAAGGGCTCGTGAAAAGAGACGTGGTAAGAGTCATAACTCCTGGTACGTACTGGGAAGGAGCAGAGGACGCTGCTTCAAACTACTTATCTGTAGTGTATGTAGGATACAAGGGGTTGGGGCTTGCCGGTTCAGTGGGGTTGTGTTCGGCTGACCTGTCTACTGGAGAAGTGCTGCTTGCCTGGTTTGACCCTGAGCAGACAGACGGTGGACCAAATCTCCACTTGAACAACGTCCTAGATGAACTCACCCGCTTGCTGCCAAAGGAATGTGTGTTTCCTGCGAGCTTGGAAGGGACAAGCTTAGTTGGGGCAGTGTCAAAGAACCTCCCCGGGGTTCCTGTGAGTTTCCAGGATGATGATGAGTTTTGCCCTGAGAAGTACCTGAACTTGTTTGAGACAGGGTGGGGGCTAAACGATCTACCGGAACCTGCATACAGGGCGCTGGCAGGACTAATGGCTTACCTGGATGCCACTCAGATGATGGAACCAAGCCACCTGAAAAGACCCAGTCTTTATCTAGAAGAAGCTTTTGTGGAACTCGATCAAGCTACCAGGAGAAACCTTGAACTGACTAAGCGCCTTCAAGGTGAAACCTACGGTTCACTTGCCTGGGTTCTGGACAAGTGTTGTACCACCATGGGGTCCAGGTTGCTGAAAAAATGGATAGAGCGTCCGCTGAGGGATCCTGTTTCGATACAGGAGAGGCTGGATGCAGTAGACGAAATCCATAGCAACGCATCATTGAGGAACAGCTTGCGGCAATCCCTTTCAGGCATCCGGGATTTGGAAAGGCTGGTTGCAAGGATTTCTTACAGGTCATGTAGCGCAAGGGACCTGATTGCGGTTGCTGCTTCCCTGGAACAAGTACCCCGTCTTAAGGAGCAAACAGCAGCTACTTCATCCCGCCTGCTTCAACGGATATCAGGTAACCTTGATGAAGTGCCTGAAGTGGCCAGTGCTATACGGGCAGCTATCGTGGATGATCCCCCGGTATCTGTGACAGAAGGGGGCATAATACGTCCAGGATACAGTCCTGAGGTGGATGGACTGAGAGATCTGGCTACCGGGGGCAAACACTGGCTGGTTGAACTTGAAGCCAGGGAGCGGGAGAGGACCGGCATAAGATCCCTCAAGGTGGGATATAACAGGGTTTTCGGATATTACTTGGAAGTGACCAAGCCCAACCTGAGTCTGGTGCCTGATGACTACATAAGGAAGCAGACGCTGGTATCGGC
This sequence comes from Candidatus Fermentithermobacillaceae bacterium, assembly GCA_012837895.1. Lineage (GTDB taxonomy): Bacteria > Bacillota > Sulfobacillia > Fermentithermobacillales > Fermentithermobacillaceae > DTU015. The sequence continues at coordinate 43,293 of DUQH01000080.1, forward strand.
TGAGAGGTTCATCACCCCTGAGCTAAAAGAGAAAGAAACCGCCATTCTAGGAGCAGAAGAAAAACTGTTCAAAGAAGAGTACAGGCTCTTCTGTGAGTTGCGGGATTTTGTCGAATCCCATATCAGGAGATTGCAGCAGACTGCTGCAGCTATAGCCCAGCTGGATGTATGCTGCAGCTTAGCTGAAGTTGCATGCCTTTACGGGTACGTCAGGCCTGAGGTGACCGGGGACGGGCCTATTATCATTAAAGAAGGGCGGCATCCTGTGTTGGAAAGGGTGCTTCCGCCTGGCAGTTTTGTGCCCAATGACCTGGTACTCGACGAAAAGCAGAGCGTCTTGATTATCACCGGCCCTAATATGGGCGGCAAGTCAACCTATTGCCGTCAAACTGCCCTAATAGTGCTCATGGCTCAAATGGGTTCATTTGTGCCATGCAGGTCTTGTACTATTTCGTGTGTGGACAGGATTTTTGCCAGGGTAGGCGCGTATGATGACTTGGTCCTGGGCCAGTCTACCTTCATGGTTGAGATGGACGAAGTGTCACGAATCCTGCGCAATGCCACTTCAAAGAGCCTTGTGATTCTTGATGAAATCGGCAGGGGCACCAGTACTTTCGACGGGCTTTCCGTTGCATGGGCAGTTGTAGAATTCTTGGCAGATAAGAAGACCATGGGCGCCAGGGGGCTTGTAGCTACCCACTACCGTGAACTAACCCTGCTTTCTGATTTGAAAGAGGGGGTAGCCAATTATCACGTCACTGTCAAGAAATCAGGCGATGATATTGTGTTCCTAAGGAAAGTCCGGAAGGGGGTAGCCGAAGGCAGCTTCGGGATAGACGTTGCCCGTATGGCGGGCTTGCCTGACAGTGTGACGGCTAGGGCCAGGGAGATCCTTCATGCCCTTGAAACTGAAGCCCGCAAAGGCGGTTCGGCCAAAGGAATTCTGGGCAAAGTGGCTTCGAGGAGTTCAGGAACTATGTTTGTACCTGAAGGCCAACATCTGTTGCTGGGTGCCGGGAGTTCACGTCCTGAAGATCATGTGCCTGAGAGTCACAGGGTAGTGATTTCCAAACTCAAGTCCCTTGATGTAAACAGCATGACGCCTCTGCAAGCCTTGGAACTACTACATACGGTTACGCAAGAATTGCGCCGTGAACAGGGTGATACCTAATGCAAGCTCCCATCAGGAAATTGGATCCTTTGCTTTCCAGCCAAATAGCTGCAGGAGAAGTTGTAGAACGGCCTGCATCAGTTGTAAAGGAATTGGTCGAAAACGCCATTGATGCCGGAGCCGACAGGATCTCAATAGAGATAGTTGACGGGGGAATGGAACTGATCAGGGTGAGCGACAATGGCCGTGGAATGACCCGGGAAGACGCCCTCTTGTCCCTTGAACGGTTTGCCACATCAAAGATAAGCTCAATAAGCGATCTGGATAATATGGAGACGCTTGGTTTCAGGGGTGAAGCCCTGCCCTCGATCGCGTCATGTTCGAGAATAGTGATGGAAACCAAGACGGCAGACTCTGAAACCGGGACCTATTTGCGTGTTGAGGGTGGCAACATGATTGACGTTGCAGAAAAAGGGCTGCCCCAAGGTACCACCATTACAGTAACAGATTTGTTCTTCAATACCCCTGCCCGGTTTAAGTTCATGAAATCGAGGGCCACTGAAAGGAACGCAGTGGTTGAAACTGTTGAGCGGCTTGCCCTTGCGTGGCACCACATAAGCTTTACCCTCATGTCCCAGGGTAGGGCGGTGCTTCATACAACAGGCAAAGGACTGGAGGATGCACTGGCAAACATATTCGGGCCTGAAACAATTGAGTCAATGGCGGAAGTGTCAGGCGATTATGGCGGCATCAGGATCTGCGGTTTTGCAGGCCTGCCCAGATGTTACCGGAGGACCAGGGACAGGCAGTTGTTTTCTGTCAACCAGAGGCCGGTGAAAAATACTTCGCTTGGGTGGGCGCTGGATCACGCTTATGCCGGCCTGTTGCCGCCCAAGACGTACCCCGTGGCGGTAATAGACCTCTCACTTGAACCAGGCGCCATAGACGTAAACGTACACCCTACAAAAGCAGAGATAAGGTTCGGGAATGAATCCCTTATAAGGCGCAGTATTACCCAAAGCGCGAAAGATGCTCTATCCCGTGCGGGCTACCTGAGTGAACCTGAAGCCAGGCACGGTCAGCCTCTTGGTAGGCAGGGTCAACCGGCTAGCATGTTCACGCCAAGAAGAGAGAATCAGCAAGATATCATCCAAGGCATCAGGCAGATGCAGATACAACCGTCAACCTTTCATGAGAAAGGGCCTCAGTTGATAGGTGAAGACACTTGTGAATGGCAGTACTTGGGCTCACTTCAGGACATATATCTTGTAGCTAAGACACCTCAATCCCTGCTTGTCATTGACCAGCATGCTCTAGCCGAAAGCCTTGCATATCACTCCATGTGCAGGGGGGAAAGCAGCAGCCAGGAGCTGTTGCTCCCTGAGGTCATCCAGTTGGAACCAACGGAAGCCTTGCTTTACGAGGAGTACAGGGATGAGTTGGAACAGGTTGGGTTCTCAACCAGGCTCATTGGCACACGGACTGTGTTGGTAACAGGAGTACCTGTTATCCTAGGACAACCCCTACCGGCAGCTTCAGTCAAACAGGTATTATTAACCGCCTATGAAGGATCACAGGACATGTCCCCCGACAGGGCCGTGGCGCAAGCCCGGATAGCTACCGCTGCCTGCCATGCATCCATCAAGGCCAAACAGTCCCTGACCAGACAGGAGGCACAGGTGTTGGTACAATCCCTGTGGGCCAACCCTGAAGCCCGGACATGCCCCCACGGAAGGCCGACAGTGCATGTAATTCCGGTTGCTGAGTTGAACAGGTTTTTCGGCCGTTAGGTGTAACCGCAGCCCATACTATATAATGGGATTATTAGGGGCAATCGAACGTATGAGAGGGTGTAGGGGTTATGTTGAGCAAAGTGCTTGTAATCACAGGACCGACTGCTTCGGGGAAATCGCAGTTAGCTTTGGATTTGGCCGCAACATATCCCCTTGAGATTATATCTGCAGATTCAATGCAGGTTTATCGTTATATGGACATCGGCACCGACAAAGCTACCCCAGAGGAAATGAACCGGGTGCGCCACCATTTAATCGACATAAAGTATCCCGATGAAGACTGGAGTGTGAGCGAGTTCCAGGAACTTGCCAGAAAGGCGGTAGCTGATATCGTACACAGGGGCCGCCTGCCATGCATAGTCGGGGGTACCGGGTTCTATATAAGGGCGTTGCTGTACGATTTCCCACTGAAGGATGCACCCCCCAACAGGAAGCTGCGGCAAGAACTGAGCGACCTGGCAAAACGCCGTGGCAACGCTGTAGTCCACGATATGCTTAAACACGTCGATCCTGAGTCATACAGGAGCCTTCACCCTAATGACCTGAAAAGGGTAATAAGGGCGATTGAATATTACCAGGCGACAAACCGCCCAATATCTGAACGCAAACATCTCGAAAAAGAGCGCATCTATGACTCCCTGATGATAGGACTCAAATGGGATCGTAAAGAATTGTATGAAAGAATCGATGATAGAGTGGACGAACAATTTAGTAGAGGGCTTGTTGAAGAAGTACTGGTTCTTGTAGATAAGGGATATTCCGAAGATCTAAATAGTATGCAAGGGTTGGGATACAAAGAGGTATACTGGATGCTCAAAGGGTTGGCCACAGAAGCTGAAACGAGAGCCATATTGAAAAGAAATTCCAGGAGGTTTGCGAAGAGGCAACTGACATGGTTTTCCAAGGAGGAAGGCATAATTTGGCTGCCCTTTGGTAAGCATAAGTCTCGAAATCAGCTTATAGAACAAGCCCGGCGTTTGATTGATGATTGGCTTGAAACATGATTCATGCACCGGAGGACAACTGGAGGGAACAAACATGGGTGCGAAAAGTGCGATCAATCTTCAGGACAGCTACTTGAACCAGATCAGAAAGGACAACGTTCTTACCACAGTATACCTTGTCAACGGATTTCAACTTAAGGGTCTGGTAAAAGCTTTCGACAGCTACACGGTTCTTCTTGATGTAGACGGCAAACAAATGCTCATATACAAACATGCCATTTCCACGATCAACCCTTTAAGGCCTGTGAGCCTTTCAGTCCAGCGCGACAGGGGATCTGACGAGGATGCAATAGTAGAAGATGAGCTCTCTCAGAGTTAAGCAGCTGTAGCCGGTGTTCTGAAGCCAGATGGTCTTCTGGCATGAATTCAGCGCCTTTGGGTATACTCCTCTCTGAAAGCGGTGTTTTCAGGGAGGTGATAACATGCCAAGGGACCCTGTGTGTGGAATGAATGTCCGCGATCGAGACGAGTCCTTACAGTCAGAGTTCAGAGGTCAGACCTATCATTTCTGCTCAGACAGGTGTCTGGCCACCTTTGAGCAGGATCCGGAGACGTTCTCACAACTCTTGGAGGATGAACAATCCCAGAAGCAGAGAAAACGCAGTAGAAAGCAAGACCAAGGGCGTGAGCGGTTTACGTAGAGGCACTGTGTGTCTCATGGATGATTAGACAAGAGACGGGTACATTGTACCATCGAGCAAACTATATAGCGCCAATTGTGCCAACGATCAGCCTCTGCCTGCAGGAAGCAGGCGGGGGCTGTTGTGTGTTGTCCTCACTATCATACCTGCATCTTGATGCGTATAATGATCCGGCAACGCCAAGTCACAAGTGTTAGATGTGGGGAGGAATCAAAATCGCTGTTCATGGCAACAGACCTACCCTGAAGGTTGTATCAACCAGAGATCCCGTGCCCTCTCAGAATTCCCAGGTACAGGAACATGTGTTCAAGGGATTGATGCGCGGGAAGAGCGCTTTGGAAGAACTCAATTCCTTGGTGGGGATGTCACACATAAAAGACCTTATACTTGAAATCTACGCGTTCGCTGAAGTGCAAAGGCGCAGGAGCAAGGCCGGACTGTTACAAGAGAACACAACACTTCATATGATCTTCAAAGGCAATCCTGGCACGGGAAAGACCACTATTGCGAGGATTCTCGGAAAACTGCTTTTTCAGGCAGGACTTCTGGCCAAAGGACACGTGGTAGAAGTTGAACGGGCGGATCTTGTGGGCGAGTATATCGGCCATACGGCGCAGAAGACCAGGGAGAACATCCGTAAAGCTCTGGGAGGCATCCTTTTCATAGACGAAGCTTATTCTTTGGCCAGGGGCGGGGAGAAGGATTTCGGCAAGGAATGCATCGATTGTATCGTCAAAGGTATGGAAGACCACGCCAAGGAGTTAGTCGTCATCCTGGCCGGCTACCCTAAGGAGATGGAGCACTTTCTCGATACTAACCCGGGTTTGCGTTCCCGGTTTCCAATCCACCTGACCTTCCCAGATTATACGATCGATGAGCTGGTTCAAATAGGTTGCCTCATGCTTAAGAACAGGGATTACCGGCTTGCCGACGGCCTAACCCCGGTGTTCGAAACCATCATCAGGGAGAAGGCCGGGCAAGAGTTAATCCCGTCTAACGCGAGGATGGTTAGGAACCTGATTGAAAAGGCAATCCGGAGGCAAGCTGTCAGGTTAATGCAGTGCAATTCTTTCAATAAACAAGATCTCATGACTATAGCTTCAAGGGATCTGCTTGAAGCTTCGGTGTGATGTCACAGCTTTGACTTGTTCACACTAATTTCCTATCCAAATGCGGAACTTATCAGCTTTCCATCACACCCCGCACAGTTTCTGTTAAGTTCCTGTTATAGTATATAATCAGTTGGGAGTGATAATCAGGAGGGAAATACTTGAACAACCTCTCTGAAGCAACTAGCATGAAGGCAATTATCTGTGCCTTAGATATCAAAGCGCCCAGACTCAGGGATATGAACGAAATATCCCTTACGGCAGAGGAGTCAGCCCAGGAGCTTGCCCGCCTTGCCGAGACTCTTGGGCTGGAAGTGGTGGATACCGTGATCCAGGAAAGATTTTCACCTGACCCTGCCACTTACTTAGGCAAAGGCAAGGTCCAGGAGATCGCGGGGCTCGTCTCGGACAAGGGAGCTTCCTACGTGTTGATTGACGGCCAACTGTCCCCGTCCCAGTCCCACAACTTAGAAGAAGCACTTGGGGCTCTGGTGCTTGACCGGACAGAGGTCATCCTCAGGATCTTCGCCCAGCGCGCAAAGACCAAGGAAGGCAAATTACAGGTGGAACTTGCTACCCGGAGGCATGAACTTACCCGGCTTACAGGCCACGGCACAGCCATGTCCAGCTTGGGAGGGGGGATTGGCACCCGTGGACCGGGAGAGCAAAAACTGGAGATGGACCGGAGAGTCCTTAGAAGACGTATATCCCAGCTGACCAGGAGCCTGGACAAAGTACGCAGGGTAAGGGAAGGGCAGCGGAAACGCAGGAGGCAGTCGCGGATTCCACAAGTATCCCTGGTTGGCTACACCAATGCAGGGAAGTCCACTCTGTTTAGGGCGCTTACAGGCGAAGAAGTGCTGTGTGACGATATGCTTTTTGCAACACTCGACCCTTGGACCAGAAGGTGGGTTCTGCCGTCTGGAATGGTAGTGTTACTGTCTGACACTGTTGGGTTCATACAAGGGTTGCCCCACGAGCTGGTCTATGCATTCAGGGCCACTCTAGAGGAATCTCTCGAAGCAAACTTGCTTATACACGTGGTCGATGCTTCTTCAGTCACATGGATACACCAGGTTGAGACTGTAGAAGCTGTGCTGGGTGAATTAGGTGCATCCGATATTCCAACCATTACGGTGTTCAATAAGGGAGATATGCTCTCAGAGAAGGACCTGGATAATATGGTCATGGAAACCGGAGGCAGCACTCTGGCCATTTCGGCCTTGCATGGCCATGGCCTGGATGAGCTGGCTGCATTGGTTGAAGAGGAACTCCTGGCGGATTCACACCTTGTTTCCCTCTTAGTGCCTTATTCAAAGTGGGACATTGTTTCTGAAATACGCGCTTGCGGGTCAATACTTGACGAGGCACATGGAGATTCAGGAGCAGTGATTACATGCAGGTTAAGTCCTGTAGAATTCCAGAGAATAAAGAAAAAGCTTTCAGGGTGATGTGACATTGAGATTGCACCATAGTCAGTTTGATGTATCACAGAACACGTTTGAACTAGCGCAGGACTGTATCGCCGGATTATCAGATGTTTGGAAACGCATAGATGATCTCGTGTTTTCAAATCAGGCCAGGGTACTGCGAGCTTTTGGCAACACCAGGGTGTCACTTTCGCACATGTGGCCTTCCACCGGCTATGGGTACGGGGACGCTGGCCGGGACGGTTTGGAACAGTTGTTCGCCGAGGTGTTTGGCGGAGAGTCGTCCCTTGTGAGGCTCGCCTGGACCTCTGGAACCCACGTCCTTAAGACTGCCCTTTTCGGGCTCTTGCGCCCGGGGGATGTACTCCTGTCAGTTACCGGAACACCCTACGAAACTCTCCGGCCTGTAATAGGCATTTCCTCTCAGGAAAGCGAGGTTTCAGGCAACAGTTTGATCGGTCTGGGTGTTGGGTACCGTGAGTGTTCGTGCCTGGTTGATTTTGAGTCAGGACTGATTGACAGCAATGATCTAGAGAACGCGCTGGCTCAACACATTACCCAGGATAACACGGTGATCCTCGTTCAACGTTCAAGAGGGTATTCAAGCAGGAAGACTATTTCAATGGAATCTCTCAAGAGGTTCATGGAAATCGTAGGCAGACGATGGCCTAATGTCATGACCTTTGTGGATAATTGCTACTGTGAGTTTACCGATGTCTATGAACCACCGGCGCTTGGCGTATCAATTACTGCAGGTTCACTCATTAAGAACCCCGGAGGCGGGTTGGCAGCCACAGGAGGGTATGTGGTAGGACATAAGAAGTACGTAAATCTAGTCGCAGAGTCCTTATATGCTCCAGGGCTTGGAAGTGATGCAGGAAGTAATCCATACGGATACAGGGATGTGTACCAGGGGTTGTTTCTCGCGCCAAAGGTAGTGGGCGAGGCTCTTAAGGGGGCGTGTTTCGCATCCCTGTTTTTCAGCAAGTTGGGTTACAAGACAGATCCGGGGCCTTTTGAAAGCAGGGGGGACATTGTGCAGCAGATCATAATGGAAAAGCCTGAGGCGCTGATAGCTCTTGCCAGGGCGGTGCAAGCTGCTTCGCCTGTGGATTCGTTTGCTTCACCTGAACCGTGGGATATGCCTGGATATTCCCACCCGGTAATCATGGCGGCAGGGACGTTTGTGCAAGGGGCATCGATAGAATTCTCTTGCGATGGGCCCTTCATCCCTCCTTATTCTGCTTACCTCCAGGGAGGGCTTACAAAGGAGCACGTGGTTTATGCATGTATGAAGGCGAAAGATGCTTTAGATGCGCTGGAAATAATCCCTGATCGATAATGGCGGGAAAGACGCGCAAGCTATTGCATCAAGCCACGTTCTAGTGGAGGGAGCGGTACAACCCTATCACTTTGCCTAGTATCCTGACGTCCTTTGAGATGATTGGGCTCATTTCCGGGTTCTCAGGCTGTAGCCTGATGGCTCCTTCCTCTTTGTAAAAGGTTTTTACTGTAGCTTCATCGTCAATGAGCGCTACTACAATATCGCCATTATCTGCAGTTTCTTGCTGTCTTACAAGCACAAGATCCCCGTCATGGATACCGGCGCCGATCATGCTGTCGCCTTCAACCTGAAGCATGAATACGTTCTCGCTTCTCACAAATGAGCGTGGAAGAGGCACAAATTCTTCTATGTTCTCAACAGCAAGCACAGGCACGCCGGCACGGACCATGCCTACTACAGGAACCATTACAGTCGGTGCAGCTTGTTCATGTACGTTATCTCCTACTATGGCATAGGCGCGGGATTTCTGGGCAGCCTTGAGCAGATACCCCTTGCGTTCAAGGGTTCTAAGATGACTATGCACGGTAGCTGTAGATTTGAGGCCTAGCTTTTTCCCCAGTTCCCTGACTGAGGGTGGATAGCCGGTTTCGTGGATGTGCTGCCGGATAGTCTCGAGTACCCTGGCTTGCTGGTAAGTGAGCTTTTCCATGATTACCTCTCCTTTTGAACCTGTTTGTGAGAGAAGTTATGGCTTCTGGTAAGAGTTTACCATCAACCCATCGCTAAAGCAAACGTCAGTTTGGTATTGCCATGCTACTTGTACTTGTAAAGGGATGTGATGGCAGCGCCGGCTATCACAGGCAAGCTGAATATCCAAGCGAAAAGGGGGGAAACGCTCTACTGAAACAACGAAATCGCGCAAAGGGGGAAGACCGATGATTGAAGACAAGTGGGAGAAAGACCAGGTGTTTCCGGATCCTCTTGGCGAAAAGCCGGATCAACCTCCGGATGAGCCCTATGAAGAAATCCTAGAACCGCATTATCATGAGCTGGATTTGACTCAAGACACTGATGCCACAACGGACAAGGACGACCCTGGCATCGGGGATCCGGGTATGGACCCGGAAGAGGAATGGTTCTGGAAAGAACCTGAGAACTTCTGGCTCGATCAGGACATTTGGCCATGGCCCCCGGCACGGTCAAAGCGCTCGCCAAAGCCTGAAAACCCGCTGAAGTAGCAGGGCCAAGTAACCAAAACCATTTCAAGGACATAGGTTGAAAGAGAGACTGCCGTATGTCCCATTTCTATTGTTCCAGGGGGAGAGAGGAGAGGGGAAATGACTGAGAGCACACTTCATGAGGCGTGCCACTTTATCTTTTCAACTGAAAGACAGATGGTTCCGGTACTGGAAAAATGCCTTGAACTCGCAGGCAGGCACGACTGCCTTGAAGAAGTAGATGAGCTGGTGTCTATTCACAGGCATGTGATTCACGACTGTGATGAGCTTATGGTTGTCATGGGGGTGGAGAGTACAACTGGAGTAGTTGAGATGACCATTCCCAATGATTTTGCGACTTGTATCATAGTTATTCACAGGCACTTTGTAAGGGTAATCGATGACGGGTACATCATTATCGATCCACGCGCTTCCGATCCTGGCCAAAAGTCGGTGCTTGAGAGGGTAACAGGGCGGAAGGCAGAGCAAATGCGGTTGCTGCGGAGGATCGCTGCGAAATGCGGAATAAGCCTCTCAGACGAGGATGACGACCCATCATCAAGACGGCCTGACAGGCGTCCTGAGATGCCTGAAAGGCCTAGGGAAAGAACAGAGTATGTGGTCCAACAAGGCGATACCATGTTCAGCATCGCCAGGAAGTTCGGTGTGCCCCTTGAAGTCCTTATACGTGCTAACCCGCAAGTCCGCAACCCGGACATGATAATAGTGGGAGAAATAATCATTGTGCCAAGGGGACCCCATCATGAGCACCGTCCAGACCGCGACCATGACCACCGCCCTGAGTATGGCAGGAGGTATGTTGTGAGGCAGGGGGACACTATGTTCCTTATAGCTCAAAGGTTCGCTATCAACCTGTCCGAGCTTATTGCATTCAACCCTCAAATCGAAGACTCAAATGTACTGGTACCGGGGCAGATAGTACTGATCCCGACATCAGGCGGGGCAGTTGGCTAGTACCGGAGACATGAGGCGGTATTTACCTGCCTCAGGGAAATACCGCCTTCTATCCTGCAAGGACAAACTGAGCACCGACGACCTGACTCCTGGGTACATTACCTTATTATCCTGCGGCCTTCAAGAAATTTGTCATGTAAGGATGCTGAGTAATCTGAATGGGAAGGATTAAAGCTGTTAATGGCTACACCTCCCGAACTCCCTGAATGGATATACCGGTAATCACCGATGTAAATCCCTACGTGAGACGGGCCAGGCCTGTATGTTTCGAAAAACACAAGATCGCCCGGCTCAAGTTCTTCTATCAACTTCACCGGGGTGCCCTGTTCATATTGGAGGTCTGCGTCTCTCCTGAGGTGATAGCCATTCATCTTGAAACAGAATTGAGTGAACCCTGAGCAGTCAAATCCATAAGCAGTGCAGCCACCCCAAAGGTAGGGAAGGCCGAGGTATAGCTCAGCAGTCTCAATAACGTCAGCAGCGGTTTTTTGTTCAACAAACACACTGTCCAGGTCCGGGAAAACCATTGCACTGTCTGCCTCAACAAAGGTGCTGCCTCCGCCGGGCAAGCTAAGTTCAATCCATCCGTGGTCAACAGACGATACTGGCAGTACAGAACCTTGTACCAACCACCTAGCGAACAACAGGCGTCCGTCAGGGCTGTCCAAAGCTTGCGTCATCTTAGCGGTTATCAGGGCAACCTCTCCCGACCAGAAAGTATCTAGTGAATCATGATCGTAAAGCGCGATACTTGCAGGGCTCACCCAACCAAGGTAATTATCTTGCATTTGAACCAGATACCAGCCGTCCTGTTGATCTAGGACGCGCACTATATCGCCCATTCTCGCCTGGGTAACTGTGCTGCTTCCTTCCGAGCGGCCGGGAGCTTCCCCAAGGTTTATCACGGGCTGTTTGACAATTCCATATGTCTTATCGCCCAATTCAGGAGCCGGCAAGACGGTAAGGCAGTCGCTTACCGTTATCCCAGGGATCTGGGAGATCGCGTCAAACAGGGACTGTTTCAATTGTTCATCAGAAGTCTTGCCTGTCAAAGCTACTGTTCCATCCTCAACTCCCGGATCGATCTCCAAAACTGTCTCTCTGTAACACAGATTGGCTTCTTCTAGAACATCTTCTATGGCAGAGTTGACACTTGCGAGTATTTCATCATCGGAATAGGCAGGGGCGGGCTCGGAATGGGGAGGTTCAGAATGGGGAGGGGTAACTTGTTGTGCCTGCGGCTGACACCCTGCTATCAGTACCACTAGGCCTAAGAACGCCAGAAGTAGCAGTCGCTCCAAAACGAGATACCTGAATCTCACGTGTTTCCTATGCCGGCCATTAGTGCAACAATTCACAAATAACTCCTCCTATTGCAGCCAAGAAATATCGGTTCGGAAGATTTCTGAAACTCGCCTGACTGTCCGATTCGGACTCTAGAAGTATATTGCTGAATGTGCTTGTTGAATGTGTGCTGAATGTGATCGTTGAATGTGTGTTGTGAATAAGTCTTCAAACTCTGGATGGGCAGTCATGTTCAATTCTCTAGTTCTCCCGTCACGGGACAAACACCTTCTCATAGGGATCCAACTATATCCTATTGGGGTCTTGTCCTCATGATGTTTCTGATCGTGGTTCTAGGTGAAAAAAGCCCCCATACCCGCAAAAATACCCCCGCGCGACTCCTTATCCGGCTGATGGCAAGCAAGGAGCAAATCATAAGAAATCAAGGCTTCCTGCAAAACGAAAAGGCGTTTTAGACGCATTTTAAGCCCTTTTATATGTGGGATAGGTATCTTAGGTCATGACACACCCAAACGAGCTTATGGAGGGCTATGAACGTATTATAGCAGTTAGGGCCACTAAACAGCCCGTGCCGGCCTCGGGATCGCCCCGTTCCGGGCAACATGGAAGGGAAAACAGGGCCAAGCTCACCCAATAAGGAGACCAATCCTGTTTGATCCGGTTCCGATGATGCATCCGCCGGAGGCGCCCAGGGGACAGTGTGCGCTGGAAACAGCGAAGTTCGTTTTCAGCACCAGCCGGTTTCAGCAACGGTCTCAGCAGCCCTTCCCAGCAGGTGTGATGTCTCACGGAATAGGGGACTGGGGTGTGTTCCGGAATGTGTCTTGTGGAGCCGGGATTTTTCCATTCAACGTCCGATAATATACATTATGTTAACTAAGATCTTATCCAAGGTAGAGGCCTTATTCGGGCATGTGAAAAGCCCTGGATGTTATTCCGGGGCCATTTATGTCCAAACTGGTCTGATCTGAATGGACTCTAGTCGTGTAGTCTTTGTCAGTCTGAGAGTCCGAACGACTCCCAGAAAGCTTTGAAAGCTTCCACTGCTTGATTGTAAGCAGCTTCTTTTTCAGCTAATTGCTGTTCGCTTATCTCGCCGTCTCTATAAAGCACCTTAGCTAGTTCAAACTCAAGTTTCTTTATCTGGTATTCCTGCTTCATCAGAGTGCCTTCAATAGCGCCTATGGAGTTGCTGTAAGCCATCGACTGTTCACCCGGCGGCATAGAAACCTCCCTGAGCATGCCTACCCTTTCCATGGCGTTGGCCAGGGAAAATCTGGTATTGAAGGTGTAGCTTACATCCTCGTCAGGATGAACCGGCTGGAGCTCTTCTTCTATGGAAGGTTCCATGGCTACAGGCTCCTTTTGAGCTTGCGGTGCTTCTGTGGTGCATCCGGATACAGCCAGTGCCAGTACTACAAGGCAAGTTGTTAGCCAAAGCAAGTGCGTCTTTTTCAGCAGAATCACCTCCAAACTGGTCACGTATGTACGACCCCAAGCTGG
>DUQH01000028.1 GCA_012837895.1 Candidatus Fermentithermobacillaceae bacterium
TCTCCACACCAAACGCTGGTTCTCAAAAATGACCAGTTCTGTTTCCTGAACCCTTTTTTCGGTCCAACTCGTCATTGTCAACGAACTTTTTCTGCATCACCCTCTTGACTTAATACCACAAGTCTACTCATTGATGGATAGTGAATCTATTATTCCTGCCACCACAGTGTTAGTTGGTGCATTAGCATTGTTCATGATCATCCTGGCCGAACCGCCTTCTACCAACACTACCACCTGATCGCCCACTCCTGCGCCAACCGCATCTACTGCGATTACCGACTTACGTTTCCCCGATTCATCGCAGATATCAACAACCAGGAGTTTTCTACCCACGAAGTTTTGATCTTTTTGGGTCGATACAACGGTACCGATCACTTTTCCTAAGAACATAATGATTCCGCTTTCTTGGATTGATCTATGGTGGTAATATCGATGATTCCTGTAATACATGCATCAATAGGTGCTTGCCCACCAAAGGGCCATGAGGCATCCCGTGAAGTGGTGTAAAATACATACTCATTAGCTCCAGCCCCCACCGAATCAACAGCCACAAGGGGCGACTCAATATCATTGTAGTCATGATCGACTGGCTGAACGGCCAGAAGTTTTAGGTTATCCAACTTGGGATCTTTCCTAGTGAGAACAACTCGCCCAATTACTCTGCCAAATTCCAAGGTGATCCCTCCTAGTAAAGAAAATCAAAGAGTTCGTTATGTGGGGAAGGAATAACCACTTGCTTAAGCAGCATACCAGTATCTACAATTTCCTGGGCTGCCGCATCCACCGCCGCCTGCACAGCTGCCACTTCACCAGTAAGAGTAAAGTAAGCCTTACCGCCTTGGCCTCTACTTAGGCGGATCTCCAAAAGGTCCACAGAAGCGGCCTTCACAGCAGCGTCCGCCGCAAGAATACCTGCTGCGATTGAAAAGGTCTCCACAATTCCCAGAGCATTAATAGCTTCAAACTCGCTGACACCATTGAGGGCAGAGAAAACTTGTGAATGAATGCGAGGAATAACAAAACTGTCAACAATAGATTCCTGGGCGATTTCTAACCCTACCTCTACCGAGTTTTTTACATCGGCCACATCGCCACCGATCAGGACGATGAACTTGCCTGGGCAAATGGGTAAAGCCTCAAGAATTCTGACTGAGGATGCTTTTACCATGGCATCACTAACTAGAAACCCAGCTGCGATACTACTAAGTTCTACAAGTCCGATAGAGTTCACTTCTTGCCCCCCTAACTTTTGATCACTACATGATCAGTTACTTCAGTGACATAACCTGTGATTGTGCTATGAACTTTGGCTCCAAGGGCATCGCCCGGTATCTCTCCGACCAGTTGGCCCCTCTCGACCTTATCGCCAACCTGAACAATGGCTTGAGCTGGAGCCCCAATATGCTGCCGCAAGGGGATGCTCACGACACTGGGCTGGAGTTCTAGAACACTTAATGCTCCATGCACCTCATATTGACCCAGGCGAACTCTCTTTAATAGCCGTTCAGTGGGTACTCCAATTGGCATTAGTCCATCCCTAACAGTGATATCCGTCCGGCGATGAGGATTGGGTGTTTGACTGTCACGCAGCTTTTCCTTCACCCAACGATTGGCCTGGAAGGGCATGAGTTCATGCACACAGGCATAGAATCCGCAAATTCCGCATTCGGTACAGAGATAGGCCTGGGTAAAGTCCTCAACATTATCCTCGATTGACCCGCCTAGAGCACGCATTACTTTGTGAGGCTCTAAGTTGTGACCTAGCCGGTACCGGGGACACATTGTAGTGCAATAAACACATTGGCAACAGGCAGATCTGGCTTTTCTAAACTGGGTCTTAAGATCCCGCGTCTTCTGCACAATCATCTTGTGAGAACTAGGGAGAACAATCAGCCCCCCAGTGAGTTTAGTTACAGGAGTAGCAAGGGACTCTAGCACATCACCCATCATGGGACCACCATGAATCACTCGATAATCCTGGATTGTAGGACCACCTACCGCATCAATTAATTCCGAGACCATGGTACCGACAGGAACCTTGACGATGGCTGGACTTTGCACTTCACCGACCACAGTGACGAATCGATCAAGTACAGGATGGCCTAATGAGGCATAATAGACATTGAGTAAAGTTGTAACATTGGAGACGACTGCACCCACTTGGAGGGGAATTCCGCCTTCAGGCACTACTTTGCGAATCGCTAGATTCACAAGTACGTGTTCATCTCCCGTTGGATAGACATTATCTAAGAGTAAAACTTCAATGTTCGGTTCCTGAGCAACTAGACTTTGAAGTTTCTCAACCACAGCACGATGCTTCCGTTTTAGAGCGATTATACCATGCTGAGCAGCAACCTGATTGACAACTAGTTTTAGCCCGGCAATCAACTCTTCTGCATAATGGTCCATAATGTATTGGTCCGTTCGCAGAAGCGGTTCACATTCAGCGCCATTGGCAATGACAACGTCAGCCCGTGTATCGATTTTTGCATGGGTGGGAAAACCGGCTCCGCCTGCCCCCACAACTCCCGCCTCTCTCACCAATTCCACAATACTCATTAGCGCCATCCTTTCAAACCATGTCCCTTACTGGTCCTTCCTGAATACCGTCTCTCCTAAGATTTCAATAGAATCTATAATCCCAATTATACTCCGATCCGTTGGTGTCTGGGACATCCCATCAGCCATGCGAGCAGAGCTACCTCCAACCACCATGACCAGTTCGGTATCACCAGCTCCCACTCCATCCAAAGCAACGAAGGAGCTTCCGCTTGCTTCTAAAGTCTTAAGATCTACGGGTTGGACAACCAACATTTTCCGACCAACCAAGGTGGGATCCTTTTGTGTACAAACTACATTGCCCACAATCTTCCCAATAATCAAAAGCAGTCACCTCCCACGGATATTGTTATTTCTTAGCTGAGCCAGCTACTTTTGGTAACTCTATCGGGAAGATCCTACCCAGCTCTTGGTGTGGACGGGCAATCACGTGACTGGAGACCAACTCACCTACACGTTCAGCTGCAGCACTTCCAGCATCAACAGCAGCCTTTACCGCTGCCACATCGCCGCGCACTAAGGCTGTGGTTAAACCCGTACCTATTTTTACATAACCGACCAAGACAACATTGGCTGCCTTCACCATGGCGTCTGAAGCCTCAATACAACCTACAAGTCCTTTAGTTTCAATCATTCCTAATGCTTCTAATGACATGCTGACCCACCTTTCTAGGAATAAGTTTCAATGATGTTCTCCACGTTATCATGGGGACGTGGAATGACATGCACACTTACAACTTCTCCAACTCGCTCGGCAGCATTGACTCCCGCATCTACCGCTGCCTTAACAGCGCCAACGTCACCACGAATCATTACGGTGACAAGGCCAGAACCTACTTTATCCCACTTGACTAAAGTCACATTCGCGGCTTTCACCATGGCGTCTGCAGCCTCTACCGCTGCCACAAAACCTCTTGTTTCAATCAATCCTAGCGCTTCTTTGATCATCTTCGTTCCTCCTTTTATGCCAAAGTAACCATATCTTCATTTTTTAATTGAGCCGCATTGGCTTCTTCCACATCCACGTGCAACTCGAGACAATACTCGGGGTGTACCCTCACCATCACATCTCCAAAGACCAGGCTTCGTTGACCTTGCACAGCAACTCTCACAAGCTCTCCATCCTTGATACCTAAAGCACTAGCATCCTGCGGACTAGCATGGATATGACGTCTCGCCACGATTACTCCTTGTTTCAGTTCAACAACTCCGCAAGGACCTGCTAACACTAGCCCTGGAGTACCCTGTAAGTCCCCAGAATCCCTAATCGCTATGGGAATACCCAGCTTGTAGCTATCACCCGCGAGAATTTCCACTTGAGTCTGGTTGCGCACTGGCCCAAGAATACGTACCTGTTCGATGACACCCTTGGGCCCAATTAGGGTAACGCTTTCTTTTAAAGCAAACTGCCCAGGCTGTTTAAGTGGTTTTAGCTGCGTTCCTTGCTCCCCCGCACCGAAAAGTGTCGCAAAGTCACTGTGCGAAAGATGGACGTGACGATTAGATACTCCCACTGGAATGGCACCTGGTTGACGCTCTTCTCTAAAGTAGCCCTGAACCACATCGCGCACTAATCTCTCCAAATCAACTTGCATAACTCTTCTCCTCTTGTGGTCTTAGACGATCCTGAAATGGTCCTTCAGAACACAACGTACTTCCCGAGAAAAATCTAGGGCGGTTGTAATTCCTTCTCCAGTAGGACTAGCAATGGTGTAGGAGTTGTGACCTTCGCCATACATCCCTAATCCGGCGTAGGATGGTCCATTCTTTACAAACACAGATACCTGCATTCTCCGTGCCATTTTGCTCAAATTATCCACGTTACGCGAGTGCATCATAGCAGTGTGGAAATTCCCTTGTTCCGCTTGATAAGCAAGTTCAATTGCCTGATCGACGTTGGGAACCCTCACAATCGGCATCACTGGCATCAACTGCTCTAGAAAGACTAAAGGATGATCCGCAGGAACCTCAGCCATGGCCAATCTCACATCGGAACCCACCGTAACACCAATGGAACTTAAGATAACTTGTACGTCCTTGCCTACATATTTACGATTTACTTGTCTGTGGCCATTAACGTCAACTGTAATTTGACCCATCAGCTTATCAAGTTGGCTCGGAGATAACTTGAAAGCTCCTTGCCGAACCATTGCGGAAATCAACTGATCCGCAACTTGTTCTACCACGATGGTCACCTTTTCTGCGATACAGAGAACGTTGTTATCAAAGGACGCGCCATCAACAATGTGTTTAGCTGCTTGTTCAATATTCGCGGTCTCATCTACCACCACGGGAGGATTGCCTGGCCCTGCAGCAATCACCTTTTTCCCGGAGGTTCTCATGGCAATTTGCACAATTTCCGAACCTCCAGTAACCACGAGAATACGTACACGGGGGTCTTTCATCATGACCTCCGCGCTCTCTTTAGTTGGGTTTTTCACCATACATAACAGATTCGGCGGTCCTCCAACCTGAGTAATTGCCCGATTTAACAAACGTACTGTTAGTTCGGAAACACTCTTCGCACCTGGATGACAGTTAAACACTACACTGTTACCTGCAGCAATCATGCCTATTCCATTACCCACTATCGTTTCGCTAGGATTTGTAGATGGGGTAATCGAACCGATAATCCCATAAGGAGCACGCTCCACAAGGGTGAGGCCATGATCACCGGTAAAAGTCTTTGGAGTAAGAGCTTCTAGGCCAGGTGTTTTTCTGGCGGCCAAGAGATTCTTTTTGATCTTGTGCTCAACCTTACCTAAACCGGTTTCTTCCACTGCCAGTTTCGCCAATTCTTCTGCATGCTCTTCGATCACGTCACGCATTGCCCGGATGATAGTACCCCGTCCATCCAAGCAGAGCTGGCTTAACTTCTTTTGAGCAACACTTGCCGCGTCAATCGCCTGTTCCATCGTCTCAAAGATACCCTCTGTTCCTATTGGGGAACTACAGGTTGGCCGAGTACTCTGCGTCTCCACGTTCAGTTGCTGCATAACCTGTCTTACAATGTTTTCAATGTCAGACTGTAAAATGTCCAATTCGTTTCCTCCTTTCTACCCCCGCCGAACTTGTGAATATTTGTTCGTATTTTGAACTTTTATTCACGAATAGGTATTCTGAACCCACTAACCCGAGGTTGGTGGGTTCCCTGCTATTTACTGATTTTAGCTTTCCATGGCTTTCTTAATGCTCTCAGTGTAGGGAGCACGGAGAATACCTTTTTCGGTAATAATCGCATCAATATACTTTGCATCCGTCACATCGAAGGCAGGATTATAAGTTTTTACTCCCTTAGGAGCGGTACGTTTACCAAAGCCCATGCTGATTTCTTCATCATCACGAAGCTCAATCTCAATTTCAGCTCCGGTTGGCGTATTCATATCTATTGTGGAAGTGGGTCCCAAGACATAGAATGGAATCCCGTACTCTTTAGCCAAAATGGCAACACCAGACGTTCCGATCTTGTTTGCTGTATCACCATTGGCAGCAATTCTATCACAGCCGACTAAAACCGCATCAATCTTTCCTTCCCTCATCACAATGGATGCCATGTTGTCACAGATAACGGTCACGTCGATTCCAGCCTTATGCAACTCATAAGCGGTTAGACGGGAGCCTTGTAACAATGGACGGGTTTCATCGGCAAAGACTTTGAAGTTGTAGTCTTTAGCATGGCCAGCATATATTGGTGCCAGAGCAGTTCCATAGCCGCTAGTTGCAAGTCCACCGGCATTACAGTGAGTTAATAGCCCCATATTTGGTTTGAGGAGAGACAATCCATACTCGCCAATGGCCAAGCCCATTTCCTGATCTTCCTGGAAAATCGCTTCGCTCTCTTCCAGAAGAGCATGTTTTAGCTCTGGAACTGGCTTGTCGCCCTCTTGTTTAAGCCTTGCTTCCATGCGATCCAACGCCCAGAAAAGGTTGACAGCTGTTGGTCGCGAGGTGGCAAAATAATCTTTGAGTTTCATAAACTCTGCAACGAACTCTTCAGTGGATGCCGTTTCAATCTTACGAGCTGTAACATAAAGACCATAGGCTGCGGCTACACCAATTGCCGGTGCTCCTCTAACCCTTAACATTTTTATGGCTTCCCAGATTTCTTCACGATGGTCAAGTTCTAAAAACAACTCTTCTTCGGGGAGAAGGGTTTGATCTAAAATGACCAGTTTATCCTTAGACTCATTGAGTCTTGCGGGAATGGTAGTCATGAATTTCATGGCGTTATTCTCCCTTCAAATCTATTTTCTGCATAAATTCTTGGTAGGCTTTACCGGTGGTAAATTCTCCTCTCTGCTTAATTAACTCCTTTGCTAAGAGAATATTGGTTTTCTTAGCAGCTTCGCGCAACTTATCGTCGGGAATGCAATCTAAATCTTTCACATGGGCAAAACCAACCGTGCGTCGACACATTTCGCAACCTGCCACGCCGGCAGAATTGATAAGTACATCGTCGATATACCATTCTTTAAAGCCAGGAGTCTTGGCCATCTCATCTGTAACAACCTCATCCCACAAAGCTAGGCTTTTCTCTTTAAAGAGATCTACTACTTCTACCGTGGTCTTAATGAGCCAGTCTAAATGAGCTTGACGCTGTGGCCCATCCTCTAGTCTTGCTAGGGTAGAGAGATAGTTCATAATCAAGTTGCCAATGAGCACTCCCACGTCATAGGCCATGGGACCAAAGAAGGCAAACTCTGGGTCAATTACTCTGGTTTCTTCTTGGTTCACAAAAATACTACCTGTATGCAAGTCACCATGGATCAATGCTTGAGCATTGTTCATAAAGTCAAACTTCAGCTTGGCCACTTCTAGACTGAGCTCATGGTCATCAACTAGTTCCTTCTTGTGAAAATCAACAAGGAAGTCTTCCATGTTGTTGCGTCCACCCACACGGAAAGGCTCAGTGTACACTAATTGCTCAGTGATCTCGCATAGTTCAGGGTTGATGTACCTTTTCACCAGTTCCTTTTTCTCTTTGTGATCCATTACCACGTCACTGGTGAGAAGCAATGTGCGAACCATGTAATCTGTAATCTGTTCAGCAAAGTTCGGATAGGACACATAGTCCAACAATCCATAACGCATAATTCTAAAATTGAATAAATCCTCCATGATCACCGCGTACATCTCACTGTCGAACCCATAGACTTTGGGGACTAATCCTTGCGATAGATCATAGTGCAATTGTAGTACTTGGCTTTCAATTGCGCCCCGATTGATATCCATGGGCCAATCTCCACCAGATACACGAACATAAGGTAATGCTTGTTTTACAATGACGCTTTTATTATTCTTAGTGTCGCGAACCCTAAAGACTAGGTTCAGGTTTCCATCACCGATCTCCTGACACTCAAACTCCGCATCGTCAGCAAAAAAGTCCAGTCTACTTTTCACGTAATCCACAGCTGTTTTTTCTGTTAAGACATAATAAGTGTCTCCCACAAGAATTACTCCTTCCTTTTATAGTAAGTTAGTCCGAGAGCAAAGATTAGGACCATACCCTTGACGATGTCTTGCGAATAGTAGGGGAAGTCCATCATCACCAAACCATTGAGCAAGATTCCCATTAACAGAGCTCCTAAAAGAGTACCTAGAGCATTTGGTTTACCAATACCCAGAACTGAGAAGCCAATGTAAGCTGCGGCCACCGCATCCATCAGATAAGGTGCACCTGCATTTACCTCACCGGAACCCAGGCGGGCACCCAAAACCAATCCGCCCAAAGCAGCTAAGAACCCAGAAAGAACATAGGCGAGAACCACATATCTGTTTACAGGAATACCTGACAACTTTGCTGCCTCTTTGTTGCCGCCAGTCATGTACAGATATCTACCGTACTTAGTGTAGTTTAGGAAGACATGCACTACAGCTACTACTACGAGCATGATGATTACTGGAATGGGAATTCTCCCCACTGTTCCCTGCCCGATGTTTAGGAAAGTCCTTTGCATTGTTCCGGGGGCAATCCCACCAAGGTTAGGAAGGGGCATAAAATTGTAAATTGCAGAACCACTTTGGAATGTGATCGAAACCCCTGTGAGAACAAACATCATAGAAAGGGTCGCTAGCATATCTGAGATCTTAATCTTAATAATTAAGAAAGCATTGATCGCTCCTATCACAACTCCCACAATCAAGGGTACAATAATTGCTGGAAGAGGACCGAGTTCCCAAATCACCATCATCTTAGCCGCAATTACGCTGGCGAAACCAGCTGTGGCCCCAACCGATAAGTCGAGTCCGTTGACGGTTAAGGACATGGTAATTGCCAGGGCAATTAGAGTTACAATGGAAACGGAGCGAAAAACGTTAGAAATGTTACTAAACGTAAAGAAGTTATTGAGGGTAAGCGAGAAAAAGAGCAATGTACCGATTACCACTATAACCGTCCCATATTTATATAGAAAGTCAAAAACACTAAAGTTAGCAAATGGGTTTTCCCGTTGTTTAACCGACGTTTTGTCTTGCATCTAAGCCACCTCCTGCTGAATAAAAGAGTAGTTCTTCTTCTGATGTATCCTTAGTAGTTAATTCCTTGACCGTTGTACCTTTGTACATCACGTAAACTCGGTCGGTTAAGCCTAAAATTTCATCAAATTCGCAGGTGGCATATAATACTGCCTTCCCTTGGCCGGCCAAATCCTTAATGAGCCCATAGATTTCGCTCTTTGAGCCTACATCTACGCCTTTGGTTGGTTCATCGAAAATAAACACATCTGCGTCTGATAAAAGCCATTTACCAATAGCCACCTTTTGCTGATTACCACCACTTAGTTTAGAAACATGTTGTCGCTCACTTGGAGTCTTGATGCCCACTTTACGGATACATTCGGTACTAGCGGATCGTATCTTCCTCTTCTGCATGAGTGAGCCTTTGCAGTACTTCTCCAGCGTGGGTAAGGTAATGTTTGTGTCAATAGGTTCATGGACAAAAATTCCTTCTTTACGGCGTTCCTCTGGAACCAATGCCAGTCCACTCTTCACTGCTTGGGCCGGTGTCTTAGCCTGAATGGCCTTACCCTTCAGCAAAATGGCTCCTTCCGTGACATTCCCTTCGCCAAATAGCAGCTTGCAGAGCTCAGTCTTTCCACCCCCGACGAGTCCCGCCAGGCCTACAATCTCGCCCGCTCTTATCTCAAGGTTTACATTGTTTATGCCGCCACTTCCTGAAAGGTTTTTGACTTCGAAAACAACATCACCTTTACTGGTCTCAATGTCAGGATAAGCATTTTGGATCTTACGACCGAGCATTTTTTCTACAGTTTGAGGAATCGTTAAACTGTCTGCATCATAAGTACCCACTAGCTGTCCGTCTCGCAACACCGTAATGCGTTCGCAAATTTGGAAGATTTCATCTAGGCGATGGGAGATAAAAATCACGTTCATCCCTTCGTCTTTGATGCGCTTTACGATTTTGAATAGTCGTTCGGTTTCCTGAACGCTCAGAGGCGCTGTCGGTTCATCGAGGATAAGATGCTTAGCATTTTGGTAGACTGCTCGCCCGATCAGTACCATTTGCTTCTCTGACAAGGTCAAATCCCTCACCAAACGGTTTATGTCCGTATCCAACCCCACCAGTTCAGCAGCCTTTTTCGCTTCACAGCGGATCTTTTTCCAGTTTATGAAAGCTCCCTTATTTTCATTGATAATCGAATGCATCATTATGTTTTCTGCAACTGTCAAATACGGAACGAGAGCGGTATCAACTTCTTGATAGACAATCACGATGCCGTGATTAATGGCGCTTAATGGGCAAGTAATGTTCACTTTTTCATCGTTAATGTAAATCTCGCCTTCGTACTCAGGATATACACCGGCTAGAATCTTCATCAACGTGCTCTTCCCTGCTCCATTAGCCCCAATAAGGCCGCGTATTTCTCCATTTGATACTTCAAAGTCGACATTTGATAAGGCTTTCACACCAGGGAATGTCTTTGTAATACCTTTCATGGATAATTTGTTCATGGTATCATCCTTACGTTGGCTGTATGAGATTAGGTATCCGAGGCGGAGAGACTCCGCCTCGCGACCAACCTTACTTCTTAACGCTAGCTTCCAGTTCTAACATCCAGGGTTCTAGGAACTCAGTTGTGGAACCCCAGCCATCATAGTACTCAGACAAATCTTGCATGGTAACTCTCTTTTCGCTTAGAGGTGGCAAGTCATCAGCTTGAACGAGAACTGGTGTTAATGAGTAGTATCTAGGAATATGCTCGCCGGCTAGGGCTTTGAGACCTAGACGAACTTGAACGTGACCAACAATGGCGGGGTCTACTGCGGCAGACGCTCTCCAGATGTCGGGACGAGCTTGCATCATGGCCAGGTTCTGATCAGACATATCTACGGAGTAGAGAGGAATGGTCTTGCCGGAGGCAACAATTGCGTTGTAGAAACCTTTAGCGTACTCATCCCATACAGCATAAACTGCGTCAATGTTCTCTTGAGTGGTCAAGAGGGTTTCTAATGCGGTTTGGGCTCTTGCCATGGGGTTATCAGTACCCAAGTCGATGGTGGCTACCACTTCGATGCCAGGATATGTTGGCAGAATAGCACCTTGCCAAATGCGGTGTCTCTTATCTGTTGGGGGAACGTTAGCTACACGGTTGTAAATGACCCGTCCTTGACCGTCCAGCTCTTCAACCAACTTCATTTGGGAAATGAGACCCATCATGAGGTCATATTGGTCAATAGAGGTGATTTTTCCAGGATACTGACCGGGTTCAACGTCGAAGTCATTGTCAAAAACGATGACGTGAATGCCAGCTGCCAATGCTCTTTCAACAGCAGACTGGAGAGCGTCGGCTTTACCGTGAGAAATTAGGATTACATCTACTTTGTTATCAACAGCGTTTTCAATACCGTCAGCCATGCGGGCCAGGTTGTTGTTGGCGTCAATAACGCTAAGTTCGATACCGTAACGGGCAGCCTCTTCCCGGACACCGTTGATATGGGTAACCATATGAGTGCCAGTACCCCATTCCTTAACCAGTGCCATGCGAATAGTACGTCCTTGTAGTGCTTCAGGAATTGCGGCAAATGCTGATGTGGCAAACATCCCCGCCAATAGTACTACGACTAATACACTAACAACGATTGACTTTTTCAATGTTCGCTCCTCCTTTAATGATCTTTAGTTCCTCTGTTCGTTAGACAAGAAAGTTAAAAAGTTAACCACACCACTTACAATTTACTCCTGCCCACCCCCTTTAACAATCTTACGCGAAAAATCCGACTTTGTAA
>DUQH01000113.1 GCA_012837895.1 Candidatus Fermentithermobacillaceae bacterium
ACAGCATTGAGGAATCGGAACAGCTGAAACGATACCGTAACACGTTCCCCAACGTAATTCTTACCAATTTTTACGAGTTCAGACTTTACCGAGACGGAGAGTTGATAAAACACGTTTCCATCGGCAGACCTTCCTTGGCCAAAAAACTGAAAACTGCTCTTCCGCCCGAAAACGAAAAGGAGTTTTTCGATTTGCTCGATACGTTCTTTTCCTTTTCACTACCCAAGGTTCACAATGCCAAAACATTGGCTTCGGAACTGGCTAAGCGCACCCGATTTTTGCGCGACGAAGTCATCAGTATAGAAATGGCCGAAGAAGAGAAAAAAGGACAAAAAGCCATCCTCGGATTTTATGAGGCTTTCAAAACTTACCTGATTGCCACACTGACCAAACAAACCTTTGCCGACTTGTATGCGCAGACCATAACCTACGGATTATTCGCAGCACGTACCCGCTCAAACGGCGAGTTCAACAGGGAATTGGCTTTCAAATTCATTCCCAACACTATCGGTATTCTGCGCGATGTTTTTCGTTTCATTTCGCTGGAAGATCCGCCAAAACCGTTGCAAATCATCGTTGACGATATTGCCGAAATACTGCAGGTTACCGACGTCAACAAAATATTGCAGGATTATTATCTCGAAGGAAAAGGCAGAGACCCCATTATTCACTTTTACGAAACTTTCCTTTCGGCTTACGATCCTTCAATCCGGGAAAAACGTGGCGTATATTATACTCCCGAACCGGTTGTGAAGTATATCGTACACGCGATCAACAGCCTTCTCAAATCGCATTTCGATATCGCCGACGGTCTTGCAGGCAATAATGTTACGCTGCTCGACCCCGCCGCAGGTACACTCACATTTCCGGCCGAAGCCGTGAAAACAGCCGTGGATGAATTTACCCGAAAATACGGTTCTGCCGGTAAAACCAATTTTATCAAAAACCGGATTCTCGAGAACTTTTATGCTTTCGAACTCATGATGGCTCCTTACGCCATCGGTCATCTGAAAATGAGTTTTCTTCTCGAAGAACTCGGTTACAGGTTGAATGACAACGAACGGTTTAAACTCTACCTTACCAACACGCTGGAAATGGAGGAGCTCAGGCAAATTTCCATACCCGGACTGAGTTCGTTGAGCGAAGAAAGCCATTTGGCGGGCAAAGTAAAAAAAGAGAAACCCATTTTGGTTATCCTTGGCAATCCTCCCTACAGCGGACATTCTGAAAATCAAAACGATTGGACCGAAAAACTTCTGAAGGAAGATCTCGATGGTGTTAAAAGCTACTATAAGGTAAATGGGAAGCCACTTGGAGAAAAAAATCCAAAATGGCTGCAGGATGATTATGTCAAATTTATCCGTTTTGCCCAATGGAAAATCCACATGGCCGGAGCAGGTATTGTCGGCATGATTACCAATCACAGCTATCTGGACAACCCCACTTTCAGGGGCATGCGGCAAAGCCTGATGGATACATTCAACGAGATGTATATTCTCGACCTGCACGGCAACAGCCTGAAAAAAGAAACT
>DUQH01000038.1 GCA_012837895.1 Candidatus Fermentithermobacillaceae bacterium
AACGCAGATACCTTGGATTTACACTCAGCGCAACTTCATCTCCCGGTTTTACATTCACGATGGGTTCCGTATCCATAGAGATCTGTAAACCTGCGTTATCCAGCTTGACTATTCTTTTTTCGCCAAGATATTCAGAGGTCTTAACCTTGCCGATTATGGTGACGTCAGATTGGTCTTCCTTCTCGGGTTTTAAGTCTATAGGACGAATTCCCACAAATA
Organism: Candidatus Fermentithermobacillaceae bacterium; assembly: GCA_012837895.1. Classification (GTDB taxonomy): domain Bacteria; phylum Bacillota; class Sulfobacillia; order Fermentithermobacillales; family Fermentithermobacillaceae; genus DTU015. Next base: position 220 of record DUQH01000038.1, read on the forward strand.
CTTCATCGATCGCATCCTTTGTTATTGCCAAGGCAAGTTCAGGTTCAACGGGGAAAGAAATGCGTGCATCATGGACTGCCACAAGAGACGGCTGTCCTTCGTCTTGTACTACGCGGCATCGTATGATGTTCATGGAAGGATCGCCTATGAATTCTGCAACAAATAGATTTGCCGGTTTACTCAATATCTCTTCGCGTGTTCCTACCTGCTGCAGGACACCTTCATTCATAACGGCGATGCGGTCTGCGAGAGCAAACGCTTCTTCCTGGTTATGCGTAACATAGATAAGGGTAAGACCCAACTCACGGTGCACCCTTCGAATAGCCAGGGATATGTCTTTCCGGCTCCTTGAATCCAAGTGAGAAATGGGTTCATCCAATAAGGTTACGGAAGGATTTCGAACCAGTGCCCTTGCAAGTGAAACCAATTGCTGCTGGCCGCCGCTTAGACTCACAGGCTTAAGCTCCAGGATGTTCCCGATACTGAGCAACTCAGTCACCCAGTCGACTTGCTCCTTTATCTGCTGCCGACTCAGCTTCTTGTTGCGCAAGCAGAAACTGATGTTTTCTCTTACCGTCATGTGCTGGTACAATGCGTAAGATTCAAAGGCTAAAGCTACGTTTCTTTCCGCAGGCGACATCGCATTTACGACTTTGCCGTCAAATCGTATGGCTCCGTCGGTTATTCCTTCCAAACCTGCAATCATTCGCATAGTGGACGACTTTCCACATCCTGACGGACCTACAATCGAGACAAATTCCCCGTCTTTTATCTCCATATCGAGGTCCTTTACCGCATGCACCAGACGTCTTCTCGAATAGTAGTACTTGTTAACCTTTTCGAGTGAAATGACAGCCATATCATTTGTCTCCTTGATATTTCAAGTTCTTCTTTGTAGTAGCGTCGAAAAAGCTACCCCCGCTGATATCAGGCTTCAAGAACACATCTGCCCCAGGCGTGACATTTAGGAACCGGTCGCACAAGATCGACAGCAAACCGCTGGACTCTGATAGCACCAGCAAGATCCCTCTGAAATTGTTTATCTCAAAACCGATGACTTCTCCCTTGATGTACCCGTCCCGGCTCCTGTCTTCAAAGGAAAACATGCAGTTCCTCGGCCTTACTCCGTAGATAATCTCTTCTTTGTCGTACTTGCTCAGCTGCTCGGCTAATTCTCCAGAGAAGGGGCCCAGTTTGACTTCATCGCTAAAAATGAACCTTCTGTCTTTGTCGACTTTCATATTGAGCAAATTGATAGGTGGATATCCAAACATAAGAGCGGTATCGACGTTTATTGGGTGGTCGTATATGTTCTTAGGTGTGTCTATCTGTTGGATTTGCTTGTCGGCTAAAACACACACCCTGTCTGCCATGCCCATAGCCTCAAGGTAATCGTGGGTCACGTATACTACGGTAGAATTACCCAGAAAAGACTTGATGTTTTGAAACTCGGTGCGTAACTCGTGTCGCAGCTTTGCGTCTAAATGTGCAAGAGGTTCATCCAAAAGGTAGACTCTTGCCTCAGCAACTATCGAACGGCCCAGTGAGACCCTTTGCCTTTGACCGCCGCTGAGCTCCCTGGGAAGCCTATTTAGGTAATCCCTAATTCCCAAGGTGGTTGCACACTGTTCTACCCTTTCTTTTATCTCCTTCATAGGAAGCTTGTTATTCCGGAGCGGCCCTGCCATGTTTTCAAATACAGTCAAATGAGGATACAACGCGTAGTTTTCAAAGGCCATCCGGACGCCTCTCTTGGCAGCCGGCATTACAGTCGCATCTTTCCCATCGACGAAGATGCTACCTGAATCTACATAGTCGAGACCTGCAATCAGTTTAAGGATTGTCGTCTTCCCTGCCCCTGACGGTCCGAAGATGACGAAGAACTCATTTTCACGCACATCGAAGCTGATGTCGGCGAGGACCTCATGTTCCCCGTAGCTTTTATATACATTCCGAAATTCAATGGCATTCAATTAGTAGGAACCTCCAATCGTAAATCGTATTTGATGCTCTATTTCACCCGTGTAGTTCTTGTATGCACCGCTCCATTGCATCTACGAATCTACGAGTTATGAGATGCGGTCTGCTAATCGCAGCACCCACCGTAACTGCATACGCCCTTTTCTTCAGGGCCATACAAGCCTGCTCCGGACTCCAAATCCTGCCTTCAGCAATCACGGGGATGCTTAGCCTCTTAACTAATTCCTCGAGTAATTCAGACGAAGGTTCCGTATCATCAGACATACGCGTGTATGATGTATAACCCCATAGGGTGGTAGCTACCATATCCGCTCCCGCCTCTTGTGAGCGGATCCCTTCTTCCACTGTGGATATATCTGCCATTATCGGGATATCCACTGTATCTTTGATAGACTGAATCAGCTCTTCTGCAGAGATGTCACCGGGGTGAAGCCGGCTTGTGGCATCAACTGCAACAATATCGGCCCCTGCTTCAACTACTGCCAATACATCTTCCAGCGTAGGTGAAATGTAAGGCTCATACCCTTCATAGAGACGTTTCCAAATCCCTATGATGGGCAAATCAGTGAGCTTTCTTATTGCGGCTATGTCATCCGGTCCATTAGCCCTGATTCCTCCTGCGCCGCCTAGTTCAACAGACTTAGCCATGGCTGCCATAAACATAGGCCCGGATAAAGGTTCACCTTCAAACGCCTGGCATGATACAATAAGCTTTCCCCTAAGCCTTTCAATACAACGTCTATCTGCCATATAGAGTACCACCTGCCGTTTCTCGCTCTTGCCACATATACACCTGTATCAAAACAACTCTCCTATTCTCTGTCTGTATCTCATATAAAGCGCTCTGTTACGTTCATCGACACCATCTAGATTCTGACTAACGATTATAGGAGCTTCTTTACCCAGTTCCGTGCATGTCTCAGTGGCTTGTATCATGATCAGGTTCAGGACAAGAGAACCTATAATAGTTGACGTGGGTCCTGTCCTCTGTGGGATCCTCGGCACCTCGACACATGCGTCTCCGATTTCGCCATGGTTATCTATGACAATATCGGCGATTTCATATAGTTTTTTACCTGATGAATGACGGGAATTGACACTTATGGAATGCTTAAGAGATGTGATGGCGATAACGGTTAACCCTTTTTCGCGCGCATAAGCGGCAACTTCAATAGGAACGGGATTCCGTCCTGAGTTTGATATGACAATAAGCACTTCGCCGGGCCGAAGATCGTACCGCTCAACCAAGGCTTGCCCGTACCCTTCGATCCGTTCAGCAAACCCCAATGACGGGTCATATATCCTGTTGATGCACGCCAACCCGCCTGCTCTACGAAAGCTTTCAAGAGCAATAATGTCTGAATGTCCTGCTCCGAATACGTGGACTACTTTCCCGGCAGCGATGGTCTCGCCGATGATTCGTCCGGCATGGGCGATTTTGTCCATTTCGTTGAGTTCTATCTCTGACATCATCCTACGGAGCTCTGTCAAATAGCGGGTTTTCATATCTTTCATGTTGCGCTCCTCCTAGATACGTGGTATCCCGCACGTATAGGCAATAGCTGCAGCACCCATTAGTCCACAATCGTCCAGGAACTTGCTTAAACCCACAGTAACTCCTGAGAAAGCCGCCGGAGAGCAATGAGCCTCAGCTGATTCAATGGTCGGGCCCAGCAACAGGCTCCCAGCCTTAGAAACTCCGCCGCCGATGATGACCAACTCAGGATTTAGCAACGTAACAATACTACCTATCCCTGTACCGAGATATTTGGCGGTACGCATAACAATGGACATTGCAATGGGATCTCCGTATTTAGCTGTATCAAAGACATCTTTTGCAGTTATTTCTCCTGAACTTGCCGATGCAAGTTCAGCCAATAAGCCTTCTGGTTTATCACGAATCGCGTCTTTCGCAGCCTTAGCTATGGCTGGGCCTGAGACATAAGCCTCTAGGCATCCTCTTCCGCCGCAGTTGCACGGCACACCCTCCGGAACAATACTCATGTGTCCAATCAGGCCTGCCAAACCGGTTGAACCGGGCAACAATCTTCCTTTGACAAAAACGGCGCCGCCTACACCGGTGCCTAAAGTTATTATTACAAAGTCCTGGGCGCTCTCGGCGACTCCGAAAACCTTCTCGCCCCAACCGGCAGCAAGGGCATCATTCTCAACAAAAACTGTAAGTCCGGTTGAACGTTCCAGTGTATCCTTCACGGCAACACCGGTCCAGCCCGGGATATTGTCAGTTGCGTATGTAATGGTTCCTGTGTTTGGGTCTACCTGTCCGGCGGTTGCAATCCCCATTCGGCTGACAGCAATGGAATCGGCCTCTGCCACTTTCACTAATCGGTCTGCAACGCTTATTATATTTCCAAGGACGCGCTCCCCGCCCATAGATGCCTGGGTGCCTTTTTGCGTTTTGAACAGGATTTTGCCATCTCTGTCAATGAGGCCGCCGATGATGTTAGTTCCGCCTACGTCAATTGCTGCCACAGCCTGTTCTTGCCGATTGGTCATTCCTGTCTCTCCCTAGCCCTTGCTTTATGGCTAGACCTGTTATCGGGCATTTCATTAACGACTTCGGATAGGTCTAATACAGCTTTTCAAGAACCGCTTGAGCCACCTTAACGCTGGCTTCTACGCCTTTTTCCTGAAGCTTGGTGGCGGTAACGGTATAAAGCAGATTCGTAATGAACAATTGAGCTATCCTTGACCTGAACGCGCCGCCCCCGGCTAGTGGAGATTCAATCACAGAGGTGAGCAGGACCACATCTGCCTTTTTTGCAATGGGAGATTTGAAATAGCTGGTAATGGCCATACTCTGTGCTCCTACTTCTTTTACAATGTCAAGACAGTCATTGACGTCTTTTGTACTGCCTGTTTGTGAGAAGAATACTGCCAAGTCTTGAGGGCCTAGAGTCGATGCAGTCATATTTGCAAAATGCGGATCCCTTACGAAATCACAATTCAAGCCTAGGCATGTAAACCTATGTTGAGCTTCAAGAGCGCTTAACCCAGAAAACCCAACGCCATAGAAAAGGATGCGCCTAGCTTTGAGTATAAGGTCTGTAGCTTTATCGACGCTTTCTAAGTCTACTACCTCTAAGGTGTCTTTGCCGATCTGTCCGTACCAGTATGAAATCTTACTTGCGATAGTCGCAATATCATCTGAAGGGGATATAGTGTGGTCAATATTCGATAGGGGTGTGACAAGGTCTTTTGCCAAAGATAATTTTAGATCCTGAAATCCCTTAAGATTCAGCGATTGACAAAAACGTATCACCGTTGCCTCACCAACGCCGCAGTTCTCAGCAAGACTCGTAACGCTCATCTCTGTCACTTCATCGGGATTTGCAACGATGAATTCGGCAATCCTCTTGTTGGCCTCAGTAAGGTAAGGCAATGAAGACGTGATTCGGTTCAGGATTCCCGAACCTACAAACGGAGTGTTTGTTGTTTGCTTTTGATTGGAATCCATAACTACCCCTCATGCTGTCGGGCAGGGCTTTTCTTCATCAATGGGCCGGCCCTGCGTCGACGGTTTAATTGAGCATCTATATCAACATGAATATTATTGACTGATGACGGTAGTATGGCGGAATCATCCTCCTATTTCTCATAAGTATGGAGGAATCCTTCACCGCAAATATACCACGCGGGTTTGGGGTTGTCAACACTGATTTCGAAAGTTGTGTGGTTGTTCTGTGATAATGTCATGCTGAATGTATTCTGGTAAAATGTCACCTATGCGAGAGGAGACATTCAACATGACTCAGCAGGAGATGAAGAAACTGAGAGTCATCGACCAAATCATTGCCAAGAACATCACAGTCGGGGAGGCTGCCAGATTGCTTAACCTCAGTGAACGCCAAGTGTTGAGGCTAAAGAAAGGGGTAATGGAACAAGGAGCCGCGTTCATTATTCATAAAAATAGAGGCCGTAAGCCTTCTCACGCCATCCC
>DUQH01000146.1 GCA_012837895.1 Candidatus Fermentithermobacillaceae bacterium
AACCGGAGGGTTGCAGGTTCGAGTCCTGCTCGAGGAGCCATCATCTGCGCCCGTAGCTCAGTGGCAGAGCGGTCGGCTCATAACCGATTGGTCGGGTGTTCGATGCACCCCGGGCGCACCATTCATTCATGTGGCCCCATGGTCAAGTGGTTAAGACACCGCCCTTTCAAGGCGGCGACACGGGTTCGATCCCCGTTGGGGCCACCATTTATTTTTGGGAAAGCCTTAATAGGTTATCTTTATGAACCAAAACACAGTGCTGTCGTCCCAGCCGAGGTCCCAGGGGAAATACAACCTGTCAGCTGTATGGCTGGCGATGGTGACGTAGCCCCGGGGATCTTTACCTGCCACCACTGCCACGTGACAAAGTTGCCCTTTTATTTCGTAGGCAATAATGTCACCTGGTTCCAATTCGCCTGCCGGTGAATCCGATTGGACGCCCGAACCGGCTTCGCTGAACGTACCTCTGAATAACCTGATACCTTTACTGCTTGACAATAAGTGCCATACCAGACTTTCGCTCTGCACCCACGCAGTACTTCCCTCTTTGGCATAATGCCATCCACCGCCCATTGGAAGGCCGCCTGCATGAAGCACCTGGGACGCAAAGTTGGCACAGTCTCCTCCGGCAAACGTATATATCTTGTACTTGGGGTTGTACTTGCCACCTTCAGGTAATGCCCTCACTCCTGAGTGCTTGACTGCGTACCGTAAAGCTTTCTCCCTGTCGAACACACCTCCGGCAGCAGCACTTATTGCATAGTTGTCCCCACCGCTAAGTGCATTAACGGCTGTACTGCCGGCTACAATGCTGGCTCCGTCTCCAGTCTCACTACTGCCTGAATAGTCTCCAGGGAACGACCCAGCCGCATCACTCGCTTGCCCAGGCTCAGCCACGTTGTTGCCTAAAGGATCCTGGTACCAGTCTTTGCGTATCTTCCATCGGCTTCCTGCCTTTATCACTTCGATTACATGGACTGTTCTTGACCCGAATTCATGACGGACTGAAGGCTCATCCGTGCCAAGGGCTGGATCTGAAACAGAGACTGACAAGACACTCGATAACAAACCGGGAGCGCCATCAATGATATCAGGGCTACGCGGCCAGGAGCTTATGCGGACCTCGGAACGCAAGGGAAACGCTCCCACAGTCCCCGGTCGCAGACTTGCTTCCAAAGCCCATGTAGGCTCAATCAGATCGCTGTGGGGGTATTCATAGGCATATACCGTATGCTCAGTTAGCTCAATCCAGTAGTAACCGTCATCCTCTCTGATAACAGAATCCACCTCAAAGGTACTTACCGCTTCTACCATACGGACGTTCCTTGCCTGCACCCACTTCCTCAGGTAGGCAATCCGGTTGACTTCGTTCTCATACGCCCATGTGCCCGGTGAACTGTCCAAGTCGTAGTTATCTATTATATCTTCAGCATCGCCCGCCAAAAGCAGCGCTGTTCTCTGCTCCAAAGCCCACTGGACAAACTTAACCGCTTCATCCTGCTCAGAGTCGAACTTGGATGCAATGAACAGCTTGACTGCCCGGACCAACCGCGATTGCTCAAAGCCCCGCTTCATCACGGGAAGATAGCCGGCCAGGTACAAAACCAAGGCAGCAACAAGTATCAGCAAACACAGATACACGGTTAACCGCCTGCGTATTGCACGGATACGCTTGTCCTGAAACGATAAGGCCTGGTTTGCGGGAAGCACCTTGCCCGGCGATCCACCTAAGCGGCTCTTCCTGCGCCTCAAAGATATGACGCGAAGCGGCTTCCGCATGTACATTCCTCCAACCAGGGGGGTTCAGAAGAATGATATGGGCAGGAACACCGTCATATGAAGCTTTTCGAGCTAGAATCGCAGAAGCCAGCTTCGGCTCGAAACTGGACTATTCGAGACCAGTCCCGACCCGTAGGAAGGACTTGACTTCCATTATCAAGACTAAATTAGTATAATATTCGCTACACAGACTATAATGATGGAAACCATCTATATTGCGCAGATTCGATGATGGGGAGGAGTAGGCAAAACACCTCCTACAGAGAATAGGGTCGTTGGCTGAGAGCCCTAGCGAAAGGGTTTTGCTGAAGGTCGCCCCTGAGAATTCAAGCTGAAAAGTTTGACCGGGAACAGCCCGTTACAGCTAAGAGTGCCTGGCATCTGTGGGTGCTCGGTGTTGCGTGAGGCATCTTGAATGCAGCTCTCACAAGAAGGTCTTGCGAACCATCTAACGAACCATCTCACGCACTACCCAAAGACAGCCAGGAAACAAGGTGGTACCGCGAATCAGGCCCCTTCGTCCTTGTGCCGGAGGGGCCATAAGTTTAATGACCGTCACGGTACTTTTTCATGAGAGGTGAGTAAGATTGGGAAACAACCAGAAGCAGGAACCCAAGACCCTGCCCAAAGCTTATGAACCCAAGAGTTTCGAAAGCAAGTGGTACAAGTATTGGATGGATAATGAGTTGTTCAAGGCCTCGGTTGTTCCAGGCAAACCCAGGTTCTGTATCGTAATACCGCCGCCCAACGTAACTGGAGCGCTTCACATGGGCCACGCCCTGGACACTACGCTCCAGGACATATTTATCAGGTACAACAGGATGCTGGGCTATGAGACCCTTTGGCTGCCCGGGACAGACCACGCTTCGATCGCCACCCATGCCAAGATTGAAGAAATGCTGGCAGAAGAGGGTGCTTCCCGCTGGGAACTTGGGCGGGAGAAGTTCCTGGAACGTGCGTGGGAATGGAAAGAGAAGTACGGGCACATCATCACCGACCAGCTCAAGACCATGGGCGCATCGTGCGACTGGTCAAGGGAACGCTTTACCATGGACGAAGTGTGCTCCAGGGCGGTAACCGAAGTGTTCGTAAGGCTCTACGAAAAAGGCCTTATCTACCGCGGCAAGTACATGGTGAACTTCTGCCCAGGGTGCCGCACGGTAATCTCAGACATCGAGGTGAACCACGAGGACACCAACGGATACCTGTACTACATCAAGTACCCCCTTCTGGGTGAAGGAGACTTACCAGAAACTCTTGCAGGCGCTTCCCAAGGGGCAAGCGAAACAAACGGCGTAAACGGGGCACACGGCGCTCCCCGAACCCGGGCCTTGCGTTCCTTTGAATCTGCATCTCACGCAGGAACGCCTGCCGGCGATTATACAGAATTCATGGCAGTTGCCACCACAAGGCCTGAGACAATGCTGGGCGACACGGCTGTAGCGGTAAACCCTGAGGATCCGAGATACGGCCACCTTGTGGGTAGGTACGCCGTGTTGCCTCTGGTGGGCCGCATCATACCCATAATAGCTGACGAGCATGTAGACCCTGAGTTCGGCACAGGGGCCGTCAAGATAACCCCTGCCCATGACCCGAATGACTTCGATATGGGGCTCAGGCACGGCCTTGATTTCGTTTCAGTAATCAATACCGAAGGTAACATGACAGGTGAAGCAGGCAAGTACGCAGGGCTGGAAAGGTACCAGTGCCGCCACCAGGTGCTGGCAGACCTGAAGCAGCTGGGCTACATGGTAAAGACTGAAGAACACAGGCACTCAGTAGGCCATTGCGACAGGTGCAGTTCTGCCGTAGAGCCTCTCATATCAGAGCAATGGTTCGTCAAGATGAAACCCCTGGCAGGGCCGGCTTTGGACGTGGTACGCCAGGGCGAAGTGTCTTTTGTGCCTGAGCGGTTCACCAAGATATACCAACACTGGATGGAAAACATCAGGGACTGGTGTATTTCCAGGCAGCTTTGGTGGGGACACAGGATACCCGCGTGGTACTGCGATGATTGTGGCGAGGTCATTGTAGCCAGAACCGCTCCTGAGAAGTGTACCAAGTGCGGCGGCACGGTGCACCAGGATGAAGATGTGCTTGACACCTGGTTCTCATCAGCTCTCTGGCCGTTTTCCACAATGGGCTGGCCTGATGATACAGAGGATCTTAGGTATTTCTTCCCCACCGACATCCTGATTACCGGGTACGACATCATCTTCTTCTGGGTGGCAAGGATGATCTTTTCATCAATGGAGTTTATGAACCAGCCTCCCTTCCACCACGTGCTCATCCACGGCCTGGTAAGGGATGCACTGGGCAGGAAAATGTCCAAGAGTCTGGGCAACGGCATAGACCCGTTGGAGGTAGTCGATAAATATGGTGCCGATGCGCTGAGGATATCCCTGGTGAGCGGGGTGGCCATGGGCAGCGATATGCGCTTCTATGACGAAAAGGTTGAAGGCGCAAGGAACTTCTGCAACAAACTTTGGAACGCTGCAAGGTACTGCCAGTCCAACTTGGAAGGCTGGACGCCGCCAGCGCCAGGCAACCAGCCCAAACAAGGGGAACTCTCCACAATAACATCCAGGTGGATCCTGTCCAGGCTAGAGCGCACCATCGAGGCAGTGGAAGATGCCTTGAAGCGGTATGAGCCAGGCGAAGCTATCGATACGATAATCGACTTTGTGTGGAACCAGTTCTGCGACTGGTACATCGAGTTCTCAAAAGAATCCCTGGCAGACCCTGAGACCCGGGAAGAAACCCAATTTGTGCTCTGGCTCGTGCTCAGGCAGTCCCTGGCACTGCTCCATCCCTTTGCACCGTTCATAACGGAAGAGCTGTGGTCTTACCTGCCAGAGCCAGCGGGAGCAGAAGCCCGCCCGCTCATAGTGTCTGACTACCCGGCGCCTGGCAATCTCTCTGTCGATGCTGAAGCAGAAGAACTGATTGGCAACTTGATAGAAGTGATAAAGGGCATCCGTAACATGCGGGCTGAAGTGAATATCCCCACAGGCAAGAGGGAGAAAGCAGTGATCCTGGCTGAGAAGCCCGGTCTGTGGGAAACCTTTGCCCCGTACATCAAGAGGCTGTCCTGGACAGAGCCCCTGGAAATCCTTGGCCAGGGAGACCCGGATATCGAAGCAAAGCGCCCCAGGCAGGCCCTGGTATCAGTGGCAACAGGTGCTGAAGTATTCCTGCCCCTCGAAGGTGTAATTGACATTGACAAAGAAATATCCAGACTGGAGAAGACTATCGGGGAAATCCAGCAGGAGCTGGACAAAACAGCAAAGCGTTTGTCTGACAAGGAGTTTCTTGAAAAAGCTCCCGAGCACATTATAGAAAACCACCGGAAGAGGCATCAGGACAACCAAGAAAAACTCCAAGCTCTCAAGAACAGGGTGGAACTGCTGCTCAAGATAAGAGAATGACAAGCCAAGAACGACAAGGCAGAAGCAACTGAAGAGTGACTGAAGAGTGACAGAAGAATGATAGAAGATTAGCATAGCGGCAAGAAAGCAAGCGCAACGAGGAGCTTCTCTTGGGAACGAAACGAGGCATGACATATGCAACTTAAAGGCAATCACCGGGACATTGAAACAGCTTACCGGGATACACTCAAGTGGATCCATTCCACCATGCGGTTTGGTTCAAGGTTGGGCCTGGAGCGCATCTCCAGGCTCCTTGAACTCATGGGAAACCCGCATGAGTACCTGAAGTTCATACATGTGACAGGAACCAACGGGAAAGGTTCAGTAACGGCGATGGCTGCTTCTATCCTGAAACAAGCAGGGTACAAAACGGGAATGTTCACCTCGCCGTATCTTGAGGAATACCGGGAGCGGATAATGCTCAACGGCAAGAAAATACCAAAGCAGGCGCTGGTGGAAGTCACCTCTCTGGTACGGGAGAAGGTAGAGCGGCTATTGGAAGAAGGGTTCGACCATCCAACAGAGTTTGAGATCAACACGGCCATTGCCTTTGAGTACTTCGCCCGGGAACGGTGCGACTACGTGGTGCTTGAAGTAGGGTTAGGCGGCAGGTTCGATGCAACCAACGTGGTTACTCCCGTGGTCTCGGTTATAACAACCATCGATTTCGACCACATGGACAGGCTTGGGAACACCCTGCCTCAAATCGCTTTTGAGAAAGCAGGCATCATCAAACCAGGGGTTCCCTTGGTGACAGGGGTAACCCAGGAGGAAATCCTTGCCGTGATTCGTGCTCGTGCTGAGCAGTGCAATGCTGATGTCACCATTGTAGGCCAGGTGCCTTTTGCCCACATTACGTGGACTGATTCACACGCTTCAACGGATTCAGTGAGCATCTCCGGACCTGATTTCGCCTACGAAAACCTTAGCTTATCTCTCTTAGGCAGGCACCAGCGGCTTAACGCGGCCCTGGCTGTGGCAACCCTCAAGGTTGCCAAAACGCCCCCGCTGGCATTGACTGCACTGGGATCGCCAGCATCACAAGCATTAGCGTCATGCCCGGAGTCGCAGACCGTACCGGCGTCTTTGACGTCTGAGCAACACAGGTGCAGGCGGAACCAGGGCATACAGCTGGACGGTTATGCCGCCAGTTGGGCTCCTCCTACAGATCCGTGCAAGTGGAACCAGGGTATACCCCTGGATGAGCAGGCAGTTAGGGCCGGCCTTGCCAAGACTGAATGGCCGGGACGGCTAGAGGTAATACACCAGGAACCTATGATAATCCTGGACGGTGCACACAACCCCCAGGGAGCGATGGTGCTCGCCGATTTTGTCAAACAAAACCTGTCCGGGCGGAAGGTCATATGTGTGTTTGGAATCCTGAGCGACAAGTGCTACCAGAAACCAACATCATATATCGCGCCTCTGTGCGACGAGATGATAATCACCCGTCCTCATTCTCCAAGAGCGCTGGATCCGGAAATACTTGCACGGGAAGCACGGCGGTATACGAACAATGTGATAACCGAAGACGATTCGGACAAAGCAATGGAACTAGCTATAAGTAAAGCAGCGTCTGACGATGTAGTACTGTGCTGCGGCTCTTTGTACCTTGTGGGAGCGGCAAGGACATACATTCGGAAGAGGTTTGGTATTTCACCATATGGTGGAGAATAACAATTGGTAGAGTAAGAATTTGCATACGGGGGAAGTGTTAGTGCTTTCCGGTTTGGGGAACATCTTAGCGGGAAGGAATAGCACGATCCGGTGGCTTCCGCTGGCTGTGGACCCGGGACATTGCCAGGAAATATTGAAGCAGCGGGAATTCTTTGTGTTTGAAAGCAAAGAGCGGTTCTTGCAAACGTATTGCATATCATCTGAACCTGAAGCGCTGTCTGCCGTCGACTTCGATAAATCCTACGTCGTAGGCATACACCAGGGTCTCTGCCCCACAGGCGGCTACCGGATCCATGTGCAAGATGTCAGGGTGTCTAAGGGCATAGTTGAGATCACTGTGGATTTCCAGGAGCCGGCACCCGACGAAATCGTCACGCTAGCTATGACAACCCCGACGGCGTTCTTCACAGTTCCCCGCCAGGCAGGAGAACACAAACCGCCGGTATTCCGCTTCCGTACTGCCGGTGGAACTGTACTGGCAGAACGAGTACCCAAATTCGGCAAACAAGAGGGGGTGTAGAGGGATGAGACGGACCCGCATGTCGAAAAACCGCACCTTATCAGGACTTGTCACGTTCTTGATACTTGCCATCGTATTTGTGGGTTCAGGTTACCTAATAGGGAAGTACTTGCTCGCATCTTTACTCCAGCGCCCGCCTGAGGGGCAGCCTGTGTCAGGAGACCAGCCTAAGCAGCCAACCGGAGGCGGGGAGACAACTACAGTTCACATCAGCACTAAGCCTTTGACCCTTTACAGGGTGCAGATAGGGGCGTTTTCCACCAGGGAGAGGGCTGAAAACACTGCGCAGATGGCAATAGATAAAGGGGTTCCTGCCGGGGTAATGAGCCCGGATCCGCTCCATAAAGTATACTGTGGAGTGACAAGTTCCAAGGAAGCTGCCCAGAAGCTTGCGGAAGATGCCCTTCCCAGACTATCCGGGATTGTGGGTGAGGACGATAACCTTTACGTTGCGACTATGGAGGTCGACGCCTGCAATTTCTCGCTCACAGGAAACGAAGGTGTAGTGGGTGAGATTGAAAGAGCTTTTTCAACCATTGATAATGCGATAGCATCCTTAATAGGATTTTGGGATGAATACTACCTTAAGCAGCAAATCAGCGTGAACTTAGCTTCTATGAAATCAGATATAGCTGCAGTAAAAGCAGGTTTGGACGGCATTACGCCCGATTCGGGCACGCAAGCTGCCCACGGGGTTGCCCTTGCTCTGGCAACTGAGCTGGAAAGCGCCATAGGTGCAGCTATCCAGGCCCAGGGTGGCGACAGCGACGGCGAAGTCCAGGGGATGACGTCGGTAATCAAGATCATTGATGCCTACGTCCAGGACTTGAAGGGGCTTGAGTGAGACTCGCCTTGCCTTGAGTGAAAGCCTTGAGTGAAACTCACCGGCTCACAAGTTAAATCCGCTACCGAGAGAGATTGCATACTGAATCCGGGACTGGGGACGGCCCTAGTTGTTTCACAGTACACTGTGAAGTGGAACGCTTAGGACCGTCCCCAGCATTTCAACTTGTCTTGCCGCGTCATTGATGGTAAGATTTTGTGATGTCACGAGAAGTTTTGGTGGAGGTGCCGTTTTTGGCTAACATTAAATCCAGCATAAAAGATATAGAACGTTCAAGACGACGCCGGATAAGAAACAGGGCTGTCAAGTCCAGAGTCAGGACATATATCCGCAAGTTCCGTGAAGCAGCCGCTTCAGGCGACAAAGAACTGGCTCTAGAAGCTTACAAAGCAGCCCAGTCCCAGATTGACAGGGCTGTATCCAAAGGTGTGCTCAAACCCAACACCGGCGCACGCTACAAGTCAAGACTGGCTTCATTGTTGTAAGGCCTGGACTACTCTGCAAAGAGGTTTACAAGCATGTAATCCATAGAGGAAACCGGGTCTATCTTCCCTGTTTTCAGGGATTCATCAACATCGCATAGCAAGCGGATGGCCTTCTCAAGTTGAGAAAAGGTCCACCGCCGGGATTGTTCAAGAGCTTTTCTGGCTGCGTACGGATGAACTCCCAGGGCTTTTCCGAGAGAGTCCTGGGTAATTCCTTTATTGGAGGATTCTTTAGCTCTCCACATCAAGCCAAAATGAGAGCCAAGTACTGCAATCATGAAAACCGGACTGACTCCACGCATCCGCAAGTCTTCAATCTCGGAAAAGGCCTTGGCCTTATCCTTGGTTGCGACTGCATCTACAAATGCAAACGTGTTCATCCCGGGATCAGGTGAGACACAAGCCAGGACGTGACCTGCCGTGATCCTGGTCTCAGGATGGACAAAGAGCTCGAGTTTTTCGATTTCCTTGTCCAGGCGCTCGATGCTCCTCCCTGCCACAAGGATCAGGTTTTCCACTGCATCCCTGGTTATGGTATACCCGTCAACCCTGAGTCGTTCCCGCACCCAGTTCGCTGCTTCGCGCCAGGTAGGCTCTGCGACCTTGATAACCACGCCCCCGGTTTCAGACACGGCCTGGGCAAACGCTTTGGGGGCCGGATTGGTCTTGGTTATGGTTGAAAGCAGCAAACAGTTACCCGGCGCAACTGCGGTGATCCAGGTGTCCGGCTTTTGATCGAAGAGGGATTTTGCTCCCCGGACAATCCACAATCTGGGGCCAAAAAATGAAGGCTGGGCAAGCAAGTCCTGCAGTTCCTGCCAGCTTGTTTCGTCTCCGGATACATGCTCAGTCCCGTCGGGAAAAACACCTGACAACAAGCTGATGAGCCTGTCGTGCCAGTAAGCTTCATCGCCGTATATGTAGTATACCGGGGCGAGTTTGCCTGACCGGATCTGCTTTTCAACCTCAGTTACTAACGTGGCAGCTCACTCCCGTACCCAGTTCCATGAGATGACTTTGGCGCACGAGTTTGCCCATGAGGCCACCATGGCGCATTAGATCGCCTGGCGCCATGGGTTCACCTTGGATTTGGATAGCTGGGCAAGTAGTATGACCGCTCCAGAAGTTGCCTGTTCTTTATTTCATCACCCTGCTTTTCAACCCGGTATGTCTCAACCAGCAACCCAGGGTTCATACCTTCTTGCGGATACTCCTCGAGGATAACAGGTTCGAGTTCATATGTGCTTTCCAAGGGCTTGCCGAACACCCTCACCAGCACCGTCCCGTCTTCCACCCAAGCTCCGAGCACTACCGGATGATCGAAGTTGTTCTTGATCTTAAGGTCAAGGTAATTCCATGCCACAGCAGCGTCCAAGCCTGGCGGCGCGTAATCAACAGGTATGCCGTGGTTGTGGAGTTCAGGGAAGTCCAGGCCACCCTGTGCTGCAGCTATGAACAAGGTGGTTGTCACCTGGCATATGCCCCCGCCTATATCAGGCATCAGGGTATTCCCCACTACTACATTTGCATACCGGTAACCCCTTGCTTCGGATCTTTCACCTGCAGCCCTGTTAAAGCTGTATGTCTGCCCAGGCATAAGAACCTGCCCGTGGACGGCCTTAGCGGCGAGAGACAGGTTTACGTTCCTGTCGGTTTCCTCTAAGTCGTAATTGGTTTCAGCAGCAGCTACAAGTTCCAGGGGTTCCACACCCGCCGTTTCGGGTTCTGTAACCTCAAACGCAACTTCCACTGTGGTGTCTTCAAGATGCTCAAGCGCTGCTAGCACATCCTCAGGGGTCACCCTTTGGCCGTTTTCAGCCGGTAAGATCACAAGATCGCGCCCGGAAAACCCGTACCTCTCAGAGAGGGGCTCCTTCGACAGGTTATCTGCGATTTTCTGCGCCACTTCGTTTAAGGCAGGCGATACAATTGCAGCTGTACCTTCCACAACCGTCTTGGGCCCTTTCCTGAAAAGGGTGGCTGGCAAGAATACAGACCTGGAGTCTATGTAAGCTTCAAGGCGGCTCTTTATCTGTCCGGGATCAAGCACGACTTCCAAATCGTCAGTAGATACCTCGTAAGATATGTTTCCTGCCTTGAACACCAACGGGCCCTGGTGGATCTGGTTGATCTTCTCCTCAATCAGTGAAACAGCTTCTTGCACACGGAGCCCGCCAAGGGGAACCCCAAAGGCCCACACGTTCTGGCTCACAACGTCTTCTTTGACACACGACACCGCAACCACTAAGACTGCTGCCACTAAGGCCACGACTGCTACTGCCTTATGCTTGTCCCGGTTGACTATCATCATTTACCACTCCGATTAGAAACCTGTTATGCAGCATACTCAATTCTACCACGAATCACTGACAGCTTGGGATACTTCCACCGGCGGCTGTTCCCTCCTATGGCTCATTTCACAAACTTGGATACCTTCACCCTCGCGGGATATATCGTGACTTTCACGGCACCATCTATATCTGTCCTGAATACTGCAAGCCCGCTTTCCCCTGCAGCATGGATCACATCAGGCGAAGGATGCCCATACGAGTTGGGCCCTACTGAAATCACAGCTACCCCGCTTTGCACCCTCCGGTAGAACCCGTACACCAGGGAGTCTGGGCTTCCGTGGTGGGGCACCTTTATAATAGAAACGACGCCGGTTTGTCCGTTATGTTCCAAGCCTGCCGGTCCACCTAAGCCACTGGTATCCCAGGCTCCCAGCAGTTCCATTACAACAGCGCCAGGAGCATCTCCCCAAAACTCAACATGGGCCGGCAGATCGCCGAAGCCAATCCCGATCACCAGGGAATCCTCGTTTGCAGACCCTGCGGTACCCTTCTGAACACCCTGGGCCGGAACGTCACCTCCGGCAGGGCCATCCTGCCCCTCAAGCCTACTTAGTTTTGGGGGATGAAGAACAGTCAGCACAGCACCGCCGGTTGCGTACACATCGCCTGCTCCTGCTTCAATAATGTTGAGAGCCTCATGATTTGTAGCGTTTGTGATAGCCTGGGGGCCTGACATGAGCTCCCTCGCCATTTGATCTACTGCCTGCTTGCTTCCAGGGCACGTCATGACCGTGCGTACTTTGAAGTTCCGGCACAATTCTCCCAGCCCACCTACATGGTCAGAGTGGAGGTGGGAGATGATGCACAGATCGATTTGCCTGACTCCCTCCCGCTTTAGGTATGGAACCAACACCCGTCTCGCTGAAACCTCAGTGCCGGTATCCACAACGATAACGGCGCCTTTTGTACGTACAACAGCACTGTCTGCCTGGCCCACGCTTAGAAAGATCACCTGCGGCCACAGCACATAGTGGCGGAAGCATACTGAAAGGCACAGCACAGAAGACAGGATTAGTACCATAAGTCTGCGTATCAGCGTCCTTGAGGGGGTATGGGTATCTCCTAGTCGCCTGCCTTCACACCTTGCCCCAGCGGCCCTGATGGTGATAAAGCCCGGAGTCCCGGTGCCGGTTGCCTGGCCGCATCCTCCAACCCAATCGAGCAGCAAGAACACAAGCCCCAAGTATGACACTATTTCAACTGATTTGGGTGCGGGGCAAGCCAATGAGGCCATAGGCAGCTTAGCCGCTACGGAACTTACTTGTCTCAGCCCTCTCCCCACAAAGAAAGGAAACCAGCCTAAAGAACCGGCGAGCGCCGTGGGCAAACACAACACAGGAAGTGTGGACAGGGTGACTGCTACCGAAAGCAGCGCCCACAAACCTCCTAGGAAAAACCCTGCGATTGAGACATCTTGAAAATGAGTTGCCAGCAAGGGAAGGAGAAGCGCTGCAATGAGGAAAGATTGGAGCAAACTGCGCCTTGCCAGCCCCAGCTCATATTTCCTGGTGAAAGCTTGAGTCCATTCACGGGCTACACACCCTGCAAGCATCCCTGCAAAGCTTAGCTGGAAAGATACATCCATCAGGGGATATGGGATACGCCATCCTATGATGATGCTGCTTACCGCAAATGCGGCCAGGGTATCGTATTTCCTACGGCACCAGAAGGCAACATGCCTCAACAGGACACACAAGAACGCCCTTAGGGGGCCTACTGACCATCCTGACAAACCGGCAAGCAAAAGCGCTGCGATTATTCCGGCCATCCTCGAAACATGCACGTGTTTTGTCAGCCGCCTGAGAGCACGCTCTACGGCTCCGGCTACCAGTTGCACATGAAAACCGGCTATGGCGATGAACCTGTAAAGGCCAGCCGCGCGGAAATGCTCCGAATCCTCAGGCGAAAGGTCCCTCTTATCACCCAGAAGCAACGCCTTTACGATTCCCCACTCATCCTTGACTTGTTCTCCGGGGAATGCCGCGCTTATCCGGGTTTCGATGTGATGTGCCAGCCGCTGAAAGGTACAATCAAATATTCGCCAGCCACCATTCCGGCTATCGCCGGAAGCCAGCTGAGTAAGCCCCCTGTCTACTTCCCCAAAGCCCGCGACCGTACCCTCTAGCTCAATAAACACCTGCTTGCCCATGAGATATCGTCTATAGTCAAACTCGCCCGGATTCTTAGCAGGTGATGGGATACTCAGTTTGCCTTTGACAACCACGAAGTCACCGGGTTTTACCATAGCCTCGTTCCCGTACAGGTGGACATTCACCTTAAGAGCCTTGCACCGGGCGGGCAGCTCACCCTGGAGTCCACCTTGTGGTAAGCACGGATCGACGGGATGCAAGCTGCCTTCGTCAATAAGGCCACGTAGTTTTCCTATGAATGTGGTGCTGTCTTGGCCCTTCCTGGGGTTGTCCACAACTTGAACTACCACAAGATTAGATCCGGTCCGGGCTTGTTGATACACTAGTTCTTCTGCATCACAAATCCGGCTGGCCCAAAGGGTCCCCCTGAAGCTCCCTGCCATGTACCCGGCCGCGATCAGCAGCAACACAATTACCTTCCGGGACTTTGTGAACGCATGGCCTTCAAGATACCGGGATGACCCGATACGCCCGGAACCCCTGAAAACAAGAAGCAAGCAAGTGAGACAGGCGGCGACTGCGAAAAGCAGCAACATCCAAAGTGAGGGTTTCAACGTAGGAACTTGGCAAGTAGCACCTATTAAGAACCCTACCGCGGGCCAAAACAAGGGCCTGTTGTGACGCTTCAGCAAGCCTGGCAGTCCAAAATGCTGTTCGCGGGCGTTTTCCCCGGCACATTCTCCCGGAGTTCCCTGGGAGCCGGGGTTCACTGTACCACAAAAACTAGGCGGTGCCATAATCTGACATTTCTATGGCGCCGCCCTTTATCCCTTCCTAAATTATGTTAACCTAGCGAACCCTATCTTGTTCGCGCTATTATGTTAATCCGCCTGCACAGAGGCGGCTGCCTTCAATCGCTCCTCAAAGCTTCCACAGGTTCCAACCTAGCTGCGCGCATGGCAGGGTATACACCGAATATAAAACCTACAAGCACTGCAAACCCAAAAGCTACGCCGATGGATAGAGGCGATATGGCAGTCCTGGGCCCAAGTTTAGCGACTAGTCTGGACCCTCCTATACCTCCAAGCACACCGGCGATGCCTCCCAGCGCACACAGGCACGCTGACTCCAACAAGAATTGGAGCAGTATGTGAGACTGCCTGGCACCCATGGCTTTCCTGAGGCCGATTTCCCTTGTGCGCTCTGTAACCGCCACAAGCATGATGTTCATCACGCCTATACCCCCGACAAGCAGCGACACTCCGGCAATCGCACCTAACATCAAGGTCATAGTCCTGGTGGATTCCTGGAGTTGTTCCAGCATGGACTGCTGGGTCCATATCCACACTGAATCAGGCCCGTACCTGGCCTCGAAAATCCGCTCTACAGTGAGCTGGACCGCTTCCACGGTATCCCTGCTCTTTGCTTTCAGCAGCACCTCATCGACCCTGTCAGTGCCCCTCCGCCGCATGGCAACTGTGATAGGCACATAAATCGTGTGGTCAACTCCTTCACCCAGGTACTCGCCTTTTTCCTCCAGCACACCGACGATTTCAAAGGGTTCCTGCTCAATGTATATATATTTCCCTACAGGATTCCGCCCGGCAAACAGGTCTTGCATAATCTGCCAGCCTATAACCGCTACAGGACGGGCAATCTCCACTTCGACAGCTGTAAAAAACCTTCCCGTATAGAGATCGTGACTCCTTATATGCGGGAAGCTCTCAGTTACACCTTGGGTAGACCAATATCCTTCTTTTCCTTCGTAAGTTACCCGTTCACCCCACCACACTTGGGACAAGGTTCCTTCCAGGTCAGGGACCCTTTGCTTGAGTTCGTTCACCTGATCAAGGGTGAGCCTGGCATCCCACCGCTTCATATACAGCCTGAGGATATTAGTCCCAATGCTTTCAAAACTCTCGATAACGTCTCTCCGGGCCCCTTCGCCTACTGATACTAAGGCGATGACTGAAGCCACGCCGATAATCACACCCAGCATAGTAAGAGCAGACCGCAGCTTGTTAGTTGTAAGCCCCCGCAAAGACACGCCGAAAAGGTCAGACAGTTTCACGATATTCCCTCCTAATACAAGCCCACTCGCGTACCGGTAGGATCAGTAACCGTACGGGATCATTCCGCCTCCTCCGCCTTCTTCAGGGTCTTTGCTCATGGCCACGACTACTTCCTGGCCTTCCTCCAGTCCACTCAGGATCTCGGCATACATGTCATTCATAGCGCCCACTTCGAGCTCAACAGGTTTCCGCGAATCGCCGTCCTTGATATCGGCAAACCACTTGTCGTCTTCCTTGTAGAGGGCTTCCACAGGGCAAAGCAGCACATCATCTTTTTTGGATACGAAGATATAAGCAGTTGCGTGCATGTAGGGACGCAGGAAGCCAGGATTGACAACCCTTATGGTAACACCGAAAGATGACAGGCCGTCCTGCCTGTTACCTGACACTCCTACTTGGGACACTACACCTTCCACAATGTGCCTGCCTTCGGGGCCCCATACTTCCATCTGAGCTGTTTGACCTTCCTGGATCTTTGGCAGGTCTATCTCATCGATCTGCAGCTGTAGATCCAACTCATTGTAGTTGGATACCCTGGTCAGCACATTACCCTTTGCTATAGCCTGACCCTTGTTGACGGTTTTTGTCATGGCCACACCGTCAATCGGGCTCACGATTTCCAAATTTCCAAGCTGGCTTTTCTTGTCCTCTAAGTCGAGGAGAAGTGCTCTAAACTCAGCTTGTTTTTCCATAGCCCCAAATAGAGCTTCACCAGCTTCAAACTCGAGGATGGGATCACCAGCTTTTACGATAGCTCCTTCCTTAACGTACACAGCCTTCACCCGACCTGAGAGCGACGAGGATACGGTTTCTTCAAGCCCGTATGCGGTGATCTCAGCTTTTTGCTGAACGTCCCCGCCTGGAGCGTGTATTACCAGGGCGCCTGTGTCCCCCACCTTCAACAGCCCGGGGTTTTCCAGTTCAACCCACACTTCGTAGTAGTACGTTGCTTCGCCGGCGATAGGCGTTGGATCTGCCACTGTGACCACTCCAAGATCCATCCCGTCAAACCTGTCCGGCATGAAGGTGGTCTTCTGGCCCACTTCAACCTTATCGAACAGTGGTTTTGGCAGAAGCAGTTGGATTTTGAGGGTAGAGTTGTCCACAACCCGGCATATAGTGCCTGACGAGTTGCTGCCCGCCCTGGCGGTCAACCCCGTGATCCTGCCTGAAATCGGGCTGCGTACCACAAGCGCTGCCTCAGGATCTACGTCGGCCACTTGATCGGGAGATACACCGAATTCCCGGACAAGCTCGATCCTCTTCTGTTCTACTTGAAACTCCAGTTTCTTTATCTCCATCTCCAGGGAACCAGCATCTACTATAGCAAGCACCTGTCCGGCAGAAACATAATCGCCGGGTTCAAAGAACACTTCTTTGAGTACACCGGCGGCTCCGGATATTGCATCCTGTTCCTCGCTTGCCACAAGGTTGCCCCAACCTCTCACGGTCACTTCCAGCTCGCCGCGTATGACAGGCTTGGTGACCATTACAAGTTTGGTTTTCCCGCCAGTGGTAAGTGCTTTAATTCCCCAGTAACCAGCACCTGCAATAACAAGTATGATTACGGAAATAATAATCAACTTTCTCCATTTATCCCAAAAACCTTTCATGGAATCGCCCCTCTCCCACATCTCCCGTGCTTCCACCTATTGACGAATGCATATTCCAGTTTGTTCCCGTTTATTTCGGCCACTGTGTGGTCATCAGGTTAGGCTTCCGGACCAAGTCCCGCATCGGCCCGCATCCGGATCTTACCAGGTTAATTATAGCAATTAGAAGGATTCTTGGGTGAATGGATGTCTATTGAAGAGTCTCTATTGTCCTGCGTTGAAGCAGGACAGGCATAGGCCGTGGCAGAATCATTAGAACTACAAGCCAAGAGCATTGCAGGGCTCACGATTCAATGCCCGGTAATGTCCAAGAGATTGATGCGTGAGACAGCCTGATTTCCAGGGTAGAGCACTAAAGCAGGCTACCGGCGGAAAATAGAAAGGAGACGCATTATGATATTCGTATGTTACCCGAGATGCGCCACTTGTGGTAAGGCAAAAAAGTGGCTAGAGGAAAACGGGGTTACCTTCGAAGAAAGGCATATCAAAGACGACAATCCTTCAGTTGAGGAATTGAAAGAGTGGCACAAGCTTAGCGGGCTACCGCTCAAGAGGTTTTTCAATACCAGCGGACAGCAGTACAGGCAGCTCAAGCTCAAGGATAAGCTGCCTACTATGCCAGAGGATGAACAGTATGAACTGCTTGCATCAGACGGCATGCTTGTAAAGCGTCCTATCCTCATCGGTGACAGCTTTGTTCTGGTAGGGTTCAAGGAAGCTGAGTGGAAAGATGCGCTAGGCATTGAATAGCGCCTTGGAGTCTTTGTCCTTTGTCCGACCCCAATTTGGATAGTTTTTGGGCGCGAGTGGCCGGTTATGACGCCACCATCCGGTGAGGGATCAGGCTACACCGGTACTAACAGAAAGGAAAGAGGCGTGAACAAAATGGCTGAACTGCCCGAGATCGCCAAGCTTGCGGGACAAATGAGACATACCCTGTGCGGAAAGACCATACAAGCCATTACGCTGCTGCAGGAAAAATGCGCCAACATCCCACCTGGTGAGTTTCAAGAACGAGTCATTGGCGCACAGATTGAGGATATCCGGAATAAAGGCAAATGGATCGTCACTTCGCTTGATAACGGTGAAAACATTCTTCTATCTCTTGGCACGGGCGCGGATATGACGAAAGATTTACCCTTGACCATTTCTCATCGCTCCTGAAAGGTAAGAAGGCACAGGTCAAATCTTTCTTGATGAACCAAAAGAACGTCAGTGGTATCGGCAACATGTATATGCACGACATTTTGTTCAAGGCCCGCCTGCATCCCCAGAAGAAAATATCTAACATGGACGGGGATCAGATCAAACTGCTTTACGCCAGCATAACAGACATACTGAACCTTTCGCGGCAAAAAGGCGGGTTCGCTTATGAAGGCGATTTCTTCGGGCAAAAAGGAGGCTACACAAGGGATTATTTCCTTGTGGGTTACAAGGAAAACCAGCCCTGCCCGGTGTGCGGTGAGGCGATAGAGTTAATAAAGACGGGCAGCACATCTTCTTTCATATGCCCGGCGTGCCAGAAGCTATGAGATGGAATACGGGGGTTTCAGAACAGCGGTTGGTTTTGGAAGCGGTCGAATACTATCCGACGGGGGCTTTTCGCCGGTAGATTCAATGAGTATAAACAAGACATAGCGAAACGGAATTGAGCCAGGCCGGGTTGATCTATTATAAATATGGTAGTCGGCAGTTGATGATGAGCAAAAAAATAACAAAGGAGGCTTACCTATGCAAGGCGATCCCAAACTTATTGAAAAACTCAATGCTTTGCTGGCGGACGAGCTTGCAGCTATCAATCAGTACATCGTACATGCAGAGATGGCTGAAGACTGGGGCTATGGTAAGTTACATGAAAGCTTTGAGAAGCGGGCACTCAAGGAAATGATCCACGCCGAGAGGCTTATCGGCAGGATTCTCTTCCTCGGTGGTAAACCCATCGTAACCGAACTCACTGAGATCAAGATCGGCGAGGACGTTCCTATGCAGCTGGAATTTGACCGCAGGGCAGAAGAAACAGCCATCAAGGCCTACAACGAAGCGATCAAGCTTGCAGCCGAAGTAGGCGACAATGCAACCAAGGACATGCTTGTGGAAATCCTCAAGGACGAAGATGAACACTTGGACGAGCTTGAGGAACTGTTGGATCAGATCGAGCACATGGGCCTGGCCATATTCTTGACAACTCAGGTGGGCGAGTAATCCTCTGAACAGCGAGTGATCTTCCAGACAGGCATAAGTGATTCGAAGGAGCTGTAGCGAGAGGCTACAGCCCCTTTCCTTTGGATATCGCCAATGAATATTTCTTCGAAGACTATACATGCATGACTTTATAAGGCGCGGAGTAGGCTTTTGCATACTACATGGTGGAAGAACGTCAGCGCGGCTACATCAATCCCATCAGTTTTCGTTCTGTCTGGGTTTCGTAGTTTGCGGTAATGCAGAGTGTCAAGACAAACTCACCCGGGAGGTTGGCCCTCCCGGGTGATTGTTTTGCAGCTCTGCCTGCACATTGGCATGCAGTTCTGCCCATATCTTTGCCCGCAGCTTTTCCTAACACTCCTGCGATTTAGATTGTAATCAAGCGGCTGCAGGCAAGTACATTGCAGCCTGATTAATAATCAAAATCAGGGTTCGGGTAAGGAGGGGTCTTCTCCTTCTCAGGCTTCTCAGCCACAACCGCTTCTGTGGTTAGCAGCATGGATGCCACGGAGGCAGCGTTCTCAAGCGCCGACCGGGATACTTTGAGAGGATCCACAATCCCATACTTAGCTACTTCCACGAACTCCTCGGTTACGGCGTTGAGGCCCCAACCCTTCTTGTCGCTGGCTTTCACTTTCTCGACCACGACCGAGCCCTCAAGCCCTGCGTTCTCGGCGATCTGGCGGAGAGGTTCTTCAAGAGCCCTCTTGACGATATTGGCACCGACCTTCTCGTCGCCTTCCAACTCAAGCTCGTCGATGACGCTCAGCACGTTGATGTATGTGACCCCGCCACCAGGGACCATGCCTTCTTCAACAGCAGCTCTCGTAGCGGCAAGGGCATCTTCGAAGCGATGCTTCTTGTCTTTGAGCTCGGTTTCAGAAGCAGCACCAACCTGGATGACTGCTACGCCGCCTGCAAGCTTGGCAAGTCTCTCTTGCAGCTTCTCGCGGTCATAGTCAGAATCGGTCTCGTCGAGTTCGCGCCTGATCTGGTTGATCCTGGCTTCGATGTCTTCCCTGCTGCCTTTACCTTCGACGATAGTGGTCTTTTCCTTGGAAACACGTACCCTGGCAGCTTCACCGAGCATGCCAAGATCCACATTCTCAAGCTTGACCCCAAGGTCTTCTGACAAGAACTGTCCGCCTGTGAGTGCTGCGATATCGCCAAGCATTGCTTTTCTCCTGTCGCCAAAGCCAGGGGCCTTGACTGCGCAGATGGCCAGGGTTCCCCGGATCTTGTTGAGCACCAGGGTGGCAAGGGCTTCGCCCTCAACATCTTCAGCGATGATCAGCAGTGGCCTGCCCGACCTTGCTACCTTCTCCAGCAAGGGGAGGATATCGGCGACTGCGGAGATCTTCTTTTCGTAGATGAGGATCCACGGATTTTCAAGCTCAGCTTCCATGGCATCGGTGTCAGTGACAAAATATGCCGACAGGTAACCTCTGTCGAACTCCATACCTTCTACAACTTCTACGGTTGTATCGGTTCCCTTTGATTCTTCTATGGTGATGACACCGTCTTTGCCGACTTTGTCCATGGCGTCAGCGATGATTTCGCCAATCTGAGGATCGTTACCGGAGATAGCGGCAATATGTGCAATGTCCTGCTTGTCTTCAACCGGGGTTGCCAGGGTTTTCATTTCTTCAACTACGCGGGCAACTGCTTTGTCTATACCACGCTTGATGAATACAGGATTGGCACCTGCAGCGACGTTCTTAAGCCCTTCTTTTACAATTGCCTGGGCAAGAACTGTAGCGGTGGTGGTTCCGTCGCCTGCTACATCGTTTGTCTTGGAAGCTACTTCACGGCACAGCTGTGCTCCCATGTTCTCCAAGGGATCTTCCAATTCGATTTCCTTCGCAACTGTAACCCCGTCCTTGGTGATGACAGGCGAACCGAACTTGCGGTCAAGAACTACGTTCCTTCCTTTTGGCCCCAGTGTGATTTTGACTACATCTGCAACAGCGTTTACTCCTGCCAAAAGGGCCTTGCGCGCCTCAGCGTTATACTTGATTATCTTTGCAGGCACTTAACGATTCCCTCCTTAAGAGATTAGCCTTAACAAGCCGTACAACTCTGGTTCAAGGCTCTGGTTCAAGGCATTTCGTAAGATTTCGTAAGTAAGATCAGTTACTCATCCGTCCTGATTGCAAGGATGTCGCTTTCCCGGACGATCAGATATTCCTCGCCGTCAATCTTGATTTCCGTGCCACTGTACTTGGAGTAGATCACACGATCTCCAACTTTGACTGTAGGCTCTAGTTTGGTGCCATTCTCGAGGATTCTGCCGGGGCCGACAGCAATCACTTCTCCTTCTTGCGGCTTATCTTTAGCAGTGTCAGGCAGAACGATACCGCCTTTTGTCTTCTCTTCTGCTTGGATGGGTTTGAGGACTACGCGATCTGAAAGCGGCTTAAGAACCAAAATGAACCCCCCTTGTAGTATTGGCTGATAAATCCTTGTTGTTAGCACTCGACACGGGTGAGTGCTAACTGAGGATTATTATATGGATCGACAATACTAATTGTCAACGTTTTCTTCAATGTCCATACATTTGCTGCAGAAAACGTTGCAGTATATGGAGGGAAGCTTTGAGAATTGACTGAGAACCGGTTAGCGAGATGAGTTCCGTAATGGCAAGAGACCAATTGGAAACGGCGGTTAACCAATCATGCCGTAGCCATGCCGTAACGACTGCCCCTCTCGCTTTTCCTGAACCGCCCATCGCTTAGCCTCTTATCGGATGGTGATCAACGCCTCAATCTTGGAGTACGTCACATCACCTATCCCCGATACCTTCTTCAGGTCTTCTTTGCGGGCAAACGGCCCTCTCTGAAGGCGAAATTCGACTATCGCCGCGGCTTTAGCAGGGCCTATTCCAGGAAGGGCCTCCAACTCCCGGGCCGTTGCAGTATTTATGTTGATGGGAAAAGGCACCCCCACTGGAGATGAACCGGACGGATGTGAACCGGAACCGCTTCTCTCTGATCCGTATCCGCCGGATCCGGACGGGGAGCCTCCCCCAGTGCCCGTATGGGAACCAGAAAACTCGCCCTTCTTTGGCACGTATATTTTATCTTGGTCGTAGAGCACACCTGCAAGATTCAGGTAATCCAAGTCCGCATCCTCTAGGGGAGCTGCCAGTTCCAGGGCTTCGTAAATCCTTTGTCCCTGTTTCAACTGATACACCCCTGGGGCCTCCACCGCACCGGCTATGTGTACAAAAATAACGTTATCATCGTCTTGAGTCGGATCTTCCACAGCACCGCCGGAGCTCTGAGGGTCCCCCTCATCTATGGGCTCGTTGCGGCCGCCTTGGCCTTGGCCTGACTCCAAATCGCCCCAGGCTGGCGATTGACCTTCTGGGATAAGCACGAGTTCGTCGCTTGCTGAAGGAAAAATGCCGCGCCACCATAAGCTGGCGGCTCCTATGAGCAGTAGAAGTGATAACGCGTAGATGATGATATCTGCCCGACGGTTCATGGCAATATAATACCAGAATTGGCACAACCTGACAAGATCGAGGTGATTTTTGCTACTGACCAGGATCTTGTCACGCTGCAAATGGACAGAGAAAACGTCACCATGAACCAAGGCCGATCGATGTCCGCTACCTTATCCATTGGAATGGTTCACGACATGCACCAATCGTTTGGGCCTTCACCATTTTTCTGCCAAAGCGGTGCACCACATGCACCAATCTTTCTGTTTTTTGTCTCCTGGAAGGCTGAAATGGTGTACTACGTATACCATTCTTCCCGGTTTTGCGTAGGATGCCGCCCAAAATGGTGCACCACGTGCACCATTGTCTGGGTTTCGCCGTCCCATGAAGACTATAATGGTGCACCACATGCGCCATTTTTCCGGTTTTCAGGTCTCATTACGGTCAGAATGGTGCACTGGATGCACCAATTACTCTGGTTTTCGGGATGAGTCCCGCCAAAACGGTGCACCAGGTGCACCATTGTCTAGGTTTCGCCGTCCTATGAAGACTAAAATGGTGCACCACATGCACCATTTTTCCGGTTTTCAGGTCTCATCGCGGCCAGAATGGTGTACTGGATGCACCAATTACTCTGGTTTTCGGGATGAGTCCCGCCAAAACGGCGCACCACATGCACCATTTTTCCGGTTTTCATGCCTCATTGCGGTCAGAATGGCGCACTGGATGCACCAATTACTCTGGTTTTCGGGATGCTCCTCGATAAAACGGCGCACAACGTGCACCAATCTTCTTGAATCCCCAAGGCGCCAGTCGCCCTACCGTCCGCCAAGATTTCTGCAGCGGTTTTTCTATACAAAAAGCCGTTGACAGTGGCGCACTTGCTGCCCGTCAACGGCTATGACTGCTCACATCAACAACATGGCGCGGCCCATGCCCCCCATGCCTGACAAAATCTCAAGGGCCATGCCCGACAGCATACATCATCATACTCTGATTCTCCGATTGTTAGCGCTTGGTGACTATGTTCACCAGTTTGTCCTTGACAACAACCACTTTGGCGATCTTGTCCCTGGCATCAGGACCCTCTCCCAGCAACTTCACGATCCTTTCAGACGCAAGAGCCCTATCTGTGACCTCTTCATCGCTGGAACCGGCTTCAATCTGGATCCGGTCACGCACCTTGCCGTTAACCTGGACTACAACTGTTACGGTTCTTTCTGCAATAGTGGCCTGGTCATACTCAGGCCAGCCTGCTTCTTCAATCGTCCCGCTGTAGCCAAGTTTCTCCCACAACTCTTGAGCCATATGCGGCGCAAACGGTGAGAGCAGCTTCAGCAAAGCTGTCTTAGCTTCTTCCAGTGCGTCTGCACTTTGTGAGTCCTTCGGAAGCCTCTGGTATCTGCCGATGTAGTTCGACAGCTCCATGAGCTGGGACACTGCCGTGTTGAGCGCTAACCTTTCCAGGTCCTCAGATACCTTCTTTATGCTCTGGTGAGCTATCCTCAGCAGCCCTTCTGTAGAAACCCCGTCACCGGGGGCTCCTTCTGCCCCTGGCTGCTCGCCGGTATGCTCCCCGGTAACCTGCCTCCAAACCCGTCGCAGGAACCTGTTGGCACCCTCAACCCCCCGGTCAGACCACTCAAGGTCTCTTTCAGGAGGCGCCGCAAACATCATGAACACACGCATAACATCGGCGCCAAACTTGCCGACTATTTCATCCGGGGAAACAACGTTGCCCTTGGACTTGGACATTTTGGCACCGTCCCGGACCACCATGCCCTGGGTGAGCAGGTTCTGGAAGGGCTCCTCAGCAGGAACCAATCCTGCGTCATACAGTACCTTTGTGATGAACCTTGCATACAGCAGGTGCATAACCGCATGCTCTACCCCGCCGATATACAAGTCCACCGGACTCCAGTAATCCACGTCTTCTTTGGCAAACGCTACGTCTGTGTTGTATGGGCTGGCAAACCGGAAGAAGTACCACGATGAGCACACGAACGTGTCCATAGTGTCTGTTTCCCTCCTGGCGCCCTCGCCACATACAGGACAAGTTGTATTCACAAATTCCTCGTGCCTTGCCAAAGGCGAGGGCCCTCCGGACGTAACCTTCAACCCCAACGGCAGAATCACAGGAAGATCCTCTTTAGGAACGGGCACTGTACCGCACTTGGGACAGTAGATCACCGGAATAGGTGCTCCCCAATACCTTTGCCTGGAGATCAGCCAATCCCGCATCTTGTAGGTAACCTTACCCCGCCCCATGCCGTTTTCCTCGAGGAACCGGGTGACCTCCGCCTGCCCTTCTTCGCTGCCAAGGCCCGTAAACTTGCCTGAGTCTACCATGATCCCGGGATCGACGTAGGCGTTCTCCATCTCCTCCAGCCTCAGGCTCTTATCTTCATTTTGAATCACTATCTTGATGGGCAGTCCGTATTTCCTTGCGAAATGGAAGTCCCTTTCGTCGTGGCCGGGCACTCCCATGACCGCTCCTGTACCGTATTCATAGATCACGTAATTGCCTATCCAAATCGGCACCTGGTCGCCTGACACTGGATTGGTGGCATAGGCGCCGGTAAATATACCTTCTTTCTCGAGAGTCTCGGCTGTCCTGTCGATCTCAGACATCCTCATCACTTTGTCAATGAATGCCCGTACAGGCGCTTCGTACTCTGTGCCCTGAATGATCTTCTCAACCAACGGATGTTCAGGCGCAAGCACCAGGTAGGTGACGCCGTAAATCGTGTCCTGGCGCGTTGTGAACACAGGAATCTTCTCGCCATCGGGCCCTGCAAAATCTATCTCCGCACCTTCACTCTTTCCGATCCAATTCGCCTGCATGATCTTGATGTGCTCAGGCCAGCCGTCGAGTTTCTCAAGGTCTGCCAGCAGCCGCTCGGCATAGTCAGTTATCTTGAAAAACCACTGGTCCATGCTCCGCCTTTCCACCAGGGAATCGCAGCGCCAGCACTTACCTTGCTCTACCTGCTCATTAGCCAATACAGTATGACACTTGGGACACCAGTTGGCCGGAGCAGTCTTTTTGTACGCCAGCCCGCGCTCATAAAGCAGTAGGAACAGCCACTGGGTCCACTTGTAGTACTCTGGGAATGCCGTGGTAACTTCCCGAGACCAATCGTAAGTGAAACCCATCCTCTTGAGTTGCTCCCTCATGTGGGCGATGTTGTTCCATGTCCAAGTATCAGGTTGTATGCCACGGTCGATGGCAGCATTTTCTGCAGGCAGCCCGAAAGAATCCCAGCCCATGGGATGGAGCACATTGTATCCCCTTGCCCGCTTATAGCGGCTGATCACATCGCCTATAGTGTAGTTTCTTACATGGCCTACGTGGAGTTCCCCAGACGGGTACGGGAACATCTCGAGCAAGTAGAATTTGGGTTTGGACGGGTCTTCTGTAACAACGTATGTCTCATTGTCCCGCCAAATCCCCTGCCATTTCACCTCGATTTGCCAGGGATTGTAACCTCCGTTGCCATTCCCGGAAGCTTCATTGTTCAGGGAAGCTCCGCTATTGCATGCACACTCGTTTGCTGCCCCTCCGGCACAGCAGTTATCTTCCTTATCCACACGGTTCTTGTCGTCATCCATAGTCACGTACCCCCCTGCTTATCATTTCCGCTCACTGAAACGCGATCCAATCCAAAACCCAGGCCAAGCAATCTTTCCGGGCCATCCGGTTTGCCCACTGTCGCAATAGGCACAAGACCCTCATCCGGCTCTCATCCTAAGGACGAGCGCAACTGATTTGTAATCAGTAGGTCGTCGTTCCGGTCGCAATAAACACAAGGCCCTCATCCTAGGGACGAGGGCTCAGTCAGCTCAATCGTGGTACCACCCTGGTTCGGTTACCACTTAGCTATGCTTGCGTGATAACCGCACTCTATGCGCTTAACGCGCGCCTTACGCGTGCTGCTACCAGGCTCAAGCCGTTCACAACACATGCTCCGGGACGAGTTCGGAATGTTCCACGGTACCGGGCTCGCACCTTTCCCCAGCTCTCTTAACCGGGAAGGAATCCCTACTGCTTCCCTTCATAGCGTGTATACAGATTATGTGATTCTACATGATGCATATGATTATCTTATATTATATGATCGTCCATGATGCAATACATACCTCATGGTTGCCTGATTGACCGCATTATATGGAATGCCGCGCCTGAAGTCAATTGAATGGCAGAAGACACCCTTCCAAGAACTCAGACTCGTCAGAAAATGTTGACTTCCCAATCGGGACCGGCCTCAGATTGACCACTTCCAAACGAAACCTGGTTCAAAACCGACCACTTAGCCATCCTTCAGTCCTGAACTGGTTCCAAATCGTCCACTCCCAGGCCGAAACTGGTCTGAAATCATCCACTCATGACCGGGATCTGGCTTAGAAGCGACCACCCATGCCTTTCTACAGTCTGACACTGGTCCCGAATCGTCCACTTCAAGCACGCAGTTGGTCAGAATTTGACCGTTTTTCACCGAAATTTGGCCTATAAT
Source organism: Candidatus Fermentithermobacillaceae bacterium (assembly GCA_012837895.1). Classification (GTDB taxonomy): domain Bacteria; phylum Bacillota; class Sulfobacillia; order Fermentithermobacillales; family Fermentithermobacillaceae; genus DTU015. Next base: position 27,021 of record DUQH01000146.1, read on the forward strand.
TGACCACTCCTCCTCACCAAGAGCCAGGAGCGGTTCCTAATTGTCCAGTGTCGAGCCGAACCTGGTCCAAAATTGACCACTTCCGACCCAAACCTGGCTCATAATCGACCAATCTACCTTCCTACAGATCGACACTGGTCAGGAATCAGCCACCTCCGGGTTGGACCTGGTCGGAAATTGACCACTTCTGGCCCTAATCTGGCTCAGAATCGACCACACCACTTTTCTAGAGGCTGGCGCGGTCCCGAATCGTCCACTTCAGGCACGCAGCTGGTCTGAAATCCACCGTTTGTGACCTTCTGACCGGAATCCGGTTCAAATCCGTCACTTAACCCTTTGGAGCTGCATGAAAGTGGCCGGTTTTTGCATCCCCTGGCTCGAGACCGGCCACTTCTACCCGAAACCCGACTGAAATCTATTCCAGCCTGATCGTCTCTATTGCAACTTAATCGCCTTGGTCACACACCCGGCCCTTGCACCTCTGGCCTTTATGGCAATTTCCGTTCCTGGTTTGGCCTTCACAACCCAGGTCACCCTCTTGACCCTCTCGTCCCTGGCAGAGCGCGGCGACCAGTGGGAGAAAGCTGACGTAGTGCCTGATCTGCCATCCAGGTGGCCCACAGCCTGCTTTGCTTTACCGATTACCTCGATACCCGCTGCTCCTTCAGCCTCATCTTCTTGGCTGCATGCGTACAACTCAGCGGTAACCGGCTCTACTTTCTTAAGCTGCAGTGCCTTTTGGCTTCCGTAAGTAGGCAGGAATCCCACATTCTTGACCAGAGCGCTCACTTCATAAACCCTATCGCCCAAAGCCCTGCACTTTACGTCATCGATGTCGATCCTGGGCAAGGCAGCAGCTGCCCTGATTATGAACATAGTGTTCTTGTGGCACTCAGCTTCAAGGAACTTGTGAGGAGCATTCTGGATTACATACTTCACATGCCAACCGCCAATTTCGACCTCGCCAAGTTGGGGGTGATTGAACGGCCGCCAGTTCTCAAAGCCCCTGCCGGCCAGTTCCCTGTCGTTCCAGGCAAGCATCTTCAAGTAGTCTTCTTCTTGTTCCTGAACCGGCTTTTCCCTGGTCGGAAACTGGTGAATCCCGGAACGCTGGGTCAGATTCCAAGTCTCAACTGTATAAGCCAGGATGCCGCGGTGGTCAAACAGCCAGTCGTCAAAGGCGCCCCTGCTGTATCCCTCACCGCCGCCGTAGAATTCTTCAAAACAAGGCACACACGGGTAGCCTGTTTCCTCGGCACCCATTTCACCGATTGCTATCAAGGCCTGGATATCCTGGCGTGGGCTTTGTTTCGAGGAATGAGCTCCCGGAACCCTCAGGATCACCCCGCCTGTTGTGTGATAGGTAAGCCCAAGGGAAATATTGGGATGGTCCACGATGAACTCTGCAACCGCTCTTGTCTCCGGCTCGGACAGGGGATATTCGCCTGCGCCGGATTGCTCCACCTCAGGTACCCATCCATAAGGGAAGTTGCGGTTGAAGTCTAGACCCCATTTTGGCGGGGCGTTCTTTATCCCACCGCCGTCATGTTCCCGCAAAAACCCTTCAACATACACACGGTAAAATGTGCCTTCGCCCTCGTCAGGCTTCCTTCGCACCAAGGCCCTGGGATCCTTAGGAGACACCTTCCACTCGCCTGTGTCGTCCTTGATCCTCATCATCAGGATATGCCCGTCCCCGTCTACATCGGCGGGATACAGCCCTTCCAGTTCATCAGGATTGGGGAACGGATATGGCCTCGGGGCGGACCTGAGGGTCTCTGGCGATGTGAGATACACCTCGGCGCCATCAGGCGACACCCTGGGAATCACATAAAACGTATTGCGCTGGAGCAGTTTGGTGATGCGCTCTTCTTTACCGTAATTCTCAAGGATATACTTTATTGCGTAAAGGTTTATCATTGAACCGGTTACTTCACCGGCATGAAAGTTCCCGTCTATGTAGATTGCTGGTTTCTCATCAGGATTGCCTGTTTTCCTATCTGTAAGTGTGATAACCCAGATGTCCCGGCCCTCGCCGCTCTTCCCTGCTGATGACAGCTGGGCAAGGTCTGGATACCTGCTTGCCATAAGCTTCAGAAACGACTCCATTTCCTCAAAAGTAAAATAGTGGTCGAATCTTATCTGTGCAGGATCCATAGTTCTCCCCCCTTGCGTTTGTAAGCCCCTCTTGGATGATTTGTCTCGTGACTCTAAATTCTCCTATTCTACTTTCCCTTTGGGATACCTTCTACTGGGAGACCCTACGTACAAAACTGGACAATGACAAACTCCGGAATGGGCGGATGCTTCTCAATCCAACCTGGCTTTGCGTTTGAACTGATTTGAGTCTTGGAATGGAATTGGAACGTGGGCTGCTGTTGCTTACTGATGCACGGAAAGATCGATGCTCGCGCGACGCGCCCTTTGCGCCAGCTGGTCTGCTATGTGGCGGAGGATAGTGCGGCCTGGGGAATCAGGCAACCCGCTCAGATCCTGCACGGCTGAATCGAGCAGTGTGAAAGCTACCCGCCCGGCCCTTTTCACGTGTCCTCCAGACACGAGTTTCATCCGGAGTTCAGGGATCTTATGTTCAGGTACTGCCTTGGTTGCCAGGCACTCAAGAATGACACTGCCCATCTCCGCCTCCATGGCATATATAAGCGGCAGGGTGAGGATGCCGCGTCTTAGGTCGCTGAACACAGGTTTCCCCAAGAATTCCTCGTCAGACACAATATCCAAGATATCGTCTACAATCTGAAACGCAGTTCCCACCTTGATTCCAAACCGCCACAAGCAGTCCTGCACCTCTGCCGGCGCTCTTGCCGCCATCGCCCCGGCTTTACATGCAGCAGCTATGAGCGCAGCTGTCTTCCGCCCTGTCTGGTAGAAATAGTCAGAAACGTTGACGCCCGGGTCGTAGAACCGGCTGTCCTGGGCAACTTCTCCCCTGCACATCAGCCCGACAGCGTCAGTGAGGCACGAAGCAATGCCCAACCCCGCATACTTGAGCGCTGCCTTGTTAGCTTCTGAGAACAGGAAGTCGCCTGCCAGGACGGCTGAATGTATGCCCCATGCAAGATGAATCGTGGGCAGGCCGCGCCTTTGTGAAGACCCGTCGATGATATCATCATGAACCAGGGATGCCAAATGAACCATCTCAAACGCTGCTGCAACGTCTGTAATCATGTCAATCATCTCATCATCGAAATCAGGATCCCCGAAAGGGGTATCAGAGGTGCCTTCAGCAGTCTTTTCACTTGTGCCTACAGAACCAGCGTCAAAAGCAATTTGAGAGCCGCTCTCGAAAGCAGTCTCATCCACATTGCTGCAGTCCATTGGATTTGATATCCTCTTGCATTCCAACGAGGACATAAAGCACCTGACACATCTCTTCTTGTCCCTTATGTATGGAATGCATGCATAAGCACTTGAGATCACCATCCTGGGCCTGAAAAACTTGCCCCTAGCCGCCAAGAGGTGGGCCAGGATAGGCTCCAAGGGACCTGAATCCGCCAGGATCCCGTTGAGTTTTTCTTGGACCACAAGATCAAGATGACGCAAGTTGCGGTCACAGGATGCGTAGTCTTCTGATCCATAGCCTTCTGACTCATGGCCCCCTGATTCACATCTATGGTCTACTGATTCACCGGCCGGTACTTGGACCGCAAGGGAACCGGACACCTCCTGGTCTGAATGTCTGACGTCATACCGTGGGGCTACTGCTGACTGGTTCAGCAGTCTTCCTTCAGACTGAAGAATTGCTACAGTTTCGCTTGTTGTGGGTCCCTTTAGTGAGTCCCAGATGTACTTGTCGATCCTGTCTATCCAGCTGTCCAAATAATACGTCCTTTCTTTCCCGTTGTTGCCTCATCTAGTATCTGCCCCAACCATTCCCGGTATCCTGTACCGGATATGTCCATATATCACCAAATGGCCACTGCCATCTAACTAGACTGGCTTTTCGAGCACAGCAAACAAGAGGAGTAACAATGAACTAGATGCCTGCAATTGCCCTGGTTAAGGCACACATCACCCGGAGCAGCCTGGCACCGCTAAGGGTCGTCAATTGGTTGGCAAACGAACCGAGACCGCAGCTTCTCACTTTGGAATCTGAAAAATACATGGCAAGCAGCCCCCTTATTACAGCCTTGTGAAACCAGGATTCGGGCAGGTTGCGTGTCATTTCAAGCGAAACACAGGTAAACCGGTTCAAGGCATCTACAGCGTCGCCAGCTGAATCGTAATAGCTGACGAAATTCAGGTCGCCTGACTCCCGGTCCTCTTCCTGATCGATGAAATAGTCAAGCAATATGTGAAGCGCACAAACCGGTGGGAAATAGGCACAGGCGATGCAATGCCCAGACCGGCGGCCAGACTGTTTGTGACCTATTGCACCACTGCCTTGCCCTCCGCCACTCCCACTCCGGCGACCTCCGGAGCCGTCCAATGAGGCATATGCAATCAGGGCGAAAATGGCAAGGGTAGAACCTGCGGCCGCTCCGAATTCCCACCATTTCAGGCTGCCTACCTGGCAGGCAAAGTTCGTGACAAAACAAGCCGGGGCAGAGTGCTCCAAGTTTCCAACAGCAAAGCCAGGCTGACCTGAACTCAGCTTGTATACAGCAGCATCATCCGGAAGCTTCTTGCCAGAGTACAGGGCAAACCATTGCTCCATAAGGGTGTCCCTGATTCCAGGAGAAAGGTGTTTTATTGACTGCATTTCAGAATACAGCCGGGTAAGAAACGTAGCCAGCGGCTTTACAGCGCTGTAGTTTTCAAGGCGCGTCAGTACTTCCTGGGATGTAGCTGCAAGCTGCATCAGGTATCCACCGTCATCCTGAGCTGGGTATTGACTGTAGAAGTTGCCCATAGGCCTTTCAGGGTCAACTGCGCACAGCATGGCTTCATGGAGCTTCATGGAACTGGAGAACCCCTGGGCGGCGGTTTCCAGGGCGCTACAACCTGAGACAGGATTCCAAAATACTGCCCGGTCGCACAGGTTATCCAGGTAATCACTTATGGTTTGGATAGCTACAACGGCTTTTATCAGGTCTTCCATCCCAGGGCGATTTAGCAGCGCAAACACCGCTCCCCCTACGCTGTGAAAGCTCTTTTTGTGAATAGAGGCAAGCGCTTGCCTTCTTAACTCAGGGTTTGGGATACTCCGGGCCCTGTGTTCCCACAACCTCAGTTGCCTTTTTGCCAGTGGGAAGATGCGTCTGGCCATAGAAAAATATACGGACCATTCAGTGATAATAGCGCCAAGCTCCTGAGAAACAACTTGAGCGATAACGGGAGGTGCGCCGGTTTGCTGTTCCATGGTACCGTGCTTCAACCCCTACTTTCACCCATGTTCAAGATAAGATCCAAGGCCGTCCCAGCTGCTTCAATTCTCAAACTGGCATGGCTCTTTCTTGAAACGCTCCAGGAATTTCCGGAGCATTGCCAAGTATCCCTTTGGCTTCTCTTGGTCTTGTGCCCCGTGACCGCCTGGCCGGTCCCTGAATCCACCGCCCCAATCTGTGTAGTTGCCGTCACGTGAGTATAACGCCCTGCCAACTGCCTCTAACTGGACTTCACTAGCATGCTGCCAATCATAGTAGCTTATTCCCTTGAGACCGTTAGCCCATGCCAGCTCGGAAAAACGGAATATCTCTCCGGGGGTAGCTTCCCCGTAACATTGTCCTACAGGGGCAATAGGCCGCCCATACTTAGCAAGCCCTCTTAAGCACATTGAAAGCGCTTCATCCAAGGGTATATTCATCACACCCCAATAAACCTGTGGCAGGCACACAGAGCAAAAAGACGAGAATTCGGTGTATGGGAAGTTCTCGTGATACTGGGGCAAGGCGAAGGTTGTATATCCCACTACAACATCAGTGCCTATGGCCCGGGTAACCTGGAGCCCTAACTCCAATGCTTTGTGCTTGCCTTCACGGTTCTCATATTCATCTTCCGCATCAATTACCAGCCAATCAGCTCCGGCATCGAGGGCTTTCTGCATCGCCTTGACCTCGCCGGAGATGTTGTTGCCATAGCTGTATCCCCACGCCCCTACGGCAAGCCCTGCATGGTGGGCAGGCTCGATAACCTGCTGCAACTGCTCAAGGAAGAGCCCGGAAGTCCCCCCGTCCCAGGCTTTGACCAGGAGCCCTGAGAGCCCCATGTCCACTGCCCTGCGTATCATATGATCCAAGGGGCCCACCTGCGATAGTATCCAAATCCATATATGTTTCCCTTCCCAGGGTTTTGTAACCATAAGATTCCTCCCTATACGTTTCTGCACCCGCCGGTTGACGGCAGGCGCAAATCCAAGTTTCCTGAAGCGATTAGTCCTTAGTACTCCGTTCTACTACTGTATGCAACCACTGATTATTATGTTAACTTGCCATCGCGAAAAAGAGGATATCACGATCCCCTCCTACCCAGGTGCGGTCCATATACCCCTCCGGCGCGTCCCGCTATGCGATCATACTTAAGCCTGCGCGTCCTGCTATGCGATCACATGAAAGCCTGCTGTCGTCATCCCCTATTCATCAATGCATAAAAAAGAAGGGAAACAAGGCGCGTAGGTCGAAATGATGGCAGACAAGTTAAATATGAACAGAGTCAACATTTTTCGATCTTTGCGTAATTGCCGGTTGATGAGCCACTGATACAAAGAACCCAGCGCAACATATAATCAACGCCCTACTGCCATAATACCGGTACATGCACACGGATAAGTCTTCAGGCTTGATGTAGACGCTTGCGCTTTGCTGTCATGCGAAGTGCCAGGCATGCGAGGGACACAACAGACACCAGGGTCACAAAGAGCACGAGTGGATACAAAGGAGGCTAATAGATGACTGTTTCAAGACAGGCGATTTACGATCTGATGCTGGACTTGGTGGCGGTTCCAAGCGTATCGCCAAGCCCGGCTGAAACAGAGTTGGCCGAACTCATATATAATAAACTCGCTGAACTTCCATACTTCAAGCAACACAAAGACGATCTGGTTTTCATCCCGATTCCTGAGGATCAGTTTGGCCGGAAAGCAGTGTTCGCAATTGTAAGGGCACAACCTGAGACCAAGCGCACACTCATCCTCACAGGCCACTTTGACGTAGTTGACACAAGCGTGGCAGGAGCGTTGGCCGACGTGGCCTTCCGGCCTGAAGAATACACCAAGAAGCTTGCGGAACTGGAATTGCCTAGAGAAGCCCGGGAGGATCTGGAATCAGGCAAGTTCCTTTTCGGCAGGGGTGTCATGGATATGAAGTTGGGTATCGCCATAGAAATGGCACTGCTTACAGAGTACTCGCAACAACCGGAAAAGTTGCCTGTAAATATCGCATTCCTCGCGGTAGGTGACGAGGAGAACAACTCTGCCGGCATGCGTGCGGCCATCACCTACCTGACAGATATGCAGTCAGAAGGGTATGACTTTCTTGCTTGCATAAACAGCGAAGGCGTCATCCCCAAGTTCCCAGGCGACACAAACCGCTACATCGACATTGGGACGGTAGGCAAGATCATGCCCATGTTTTATTGCGTAGGACGGGAGTCCCATGTGGGCCAGTATTACGCCGGGCTCAACGCAAATCTGTTAGCTTCTGCAGTAACCATGGAACTTGAGGGGAGCCCGGAATGGGCTGAGGAGTGGAAAGGCGAAGTATACCCGCCTCCTGCATCCCTCAAGCTGAAAGACCTGAGGGAGATTTACTCTGTCACCCTCCCTGCAAGAGCTGTGGTGTATTTCAACCACCTGACTGTCACAAGCACTCCCGCCCAAATACTCGAAAAGATGAAAACCATCGCATACAAGGCATTTACAAGAACTGTTGACCACATGTCCCAGAGCGCTGCCAGGTTCTTTGAAAGATCTAACGCTCCTGTGCCGGTTCCATGGGAGCCAAAGGTTGTCACCATACAACAGCTGCACAACGAAGTGGCAAGCAATTTTGACGGGAACTTGAAAGAACACCTTGAAGCTTACATCAATGGCTTACCGGACGAAGCAGACGAAAGGAACAAATCCCTGCTTGTGCTGGAGGAACTCCTGAGGTTCTACCCGGATAAGAACCCGATGATTGTAGTCGGATTCTTGCCACCTTACTACCCTCACAGGACGAACAAGCGGGAATCGGTAAGGGAAAAAGGCCTGCTTGAAGCCGTGAATGAGCTTATTGGCCAAGCTAAGGAAGAGTTTAACGAGACCCTGGTGATTTCAGAGCATTTTGCTTCCATCAGCGACCTGAGTTATGTCGGATTCCAGGGCAAACGGGAAGAACTGGTCCCCCTCGCCCACAACACTCCGGGATGGGGCGTTATCTACGACATTGACCTTGATAACTTGCTCAAGTTGGATATCCCGATGGTAAATCTAGGCCCGTGGGGCAAGGACGCCCACAAGTTCATGGAGAGAGTGGAGTTGGATTACTCCCTGGAAGTCGTCCCGAAACTGTTGAAGTCCCTGATTGAGAAGTTAGCTAAGTTGGAGTAAGCACAACGAAACCGGGCTGCAACTACATGCGGCCCGGTTTGATATTACCCAGATTCTTCACCGGATTGTTCAGTCGGTATGTAAATCTCAATCACCTTAGGCTAAGCTGGGCTATTCCTCTGGCTCTTCCGGACATGTTTCTACCGTGCCGGCATGGTCATAGGGAATCTTCTCAAACACTGCTGTCAACTGTTCCCGCCTGATAGCTACAGGCTCTTTGATACGGGCCCATGCAAGATCCACGTACTTCCGGTTGATGTCATACCCTACGAAATGACGGCCCAGGTGGCGCGCCACTTTGAGGGTCTGGCCGGAACCGCAAAAAGGATCAAGTACAAGATCACCCGGATATGAATACAGCTGGATCAACCTGTACGGGATTTCCTCAGGATATGGGCACGGGTGTTCGATATGGCCGGGCGGGACAGGGGCGATGTGCCATACTGTATTAGCTGTTTCGTTGGTGAAAAGCTTATCTGTGACTACCCTGGCACATTGTTTTTCAGCATCTGACCGCCCTTTATAAATGGGTGGGCCAGGCTTCCTGAAAACGAGAATATACTCGGTCATTATGTTTGGATAATAGTATCCGGGGCGCGGGTGCTGGAGGAAAACCCCAGCCCTCTTCACCCCTCCGGTAACCTTATGCCATATTATATCCTGGTGAAATTCCCATGAAGGCCCGCACGATACACCTGAGCCACCTGCCTGCGAATGGTCGTCCGGACCCGAATACTCATTGGCCGGGGAAAATCCTTCACTGGCCGGGGAAAACTCTTCACTCTCAGGAGTATAACATCCGGTTTGACCGCCTTTACCGGCATTTCCGGCCAGAAGCGAAACCACATCAAAGGGAACAGGGTAATGTCTCCGGTCTAACAGTACCGTCCCAATCACAAGCGCCATGAACCCTCCGGGCTTGGTGATACGGAAAACTTCGTCTGCGATCTTCTTGAGCCAAACCAGGTAGTCGCTGTATCCCTGGTATCCAACTGAATAACTGCGTGTGCGGTAGTTTTGGCTGGCGTCTTCAACGTGACGGTCGTAGTCGATTGCATTCCAGTAAGGAGGTGAAGTTACAGTCAGATCTACTGAACCGCCGGGCAGTTCGTCCATATTCTCACATGACTTGCAGAAGATTGTATCTATGTACCCCCGGGACAATGTCAAAGTTTCCACCTCCGGATACGGGTTTCCCAGAGTCATTGTACCATCCCGGGCGTCTCCTGGCCCTCACTTCTCCCCATACCAGTTTGGGCCATCTGAAGTGGTTATTTCCCGAACGTTCTAGGGCTCAATAAATGGAACCAGGAGCATGAATATCAACTGTATCCCGAGAATAACTGACAGGAGAACCCAGGGCCACTGCCTTATCAATTCGCTAAACCGCGCCCCGGATTTGGGCTTTTCAGTAAACTCCTGCCATAAGCTGCGGAACTCATGCCATAGCCAGGCAAGTCTGTGACGGAACACAAATACTACTACTACAACCGCTAGACGGCCCCCGACGCAAATTATCTCAGCCCAAGAAGCCTTCACAAGATCGTGATACTTCCCCACCAGTTGGGGCAAGAGGTTACCTGCAGCATGAATAAGAACCGCGGGGACAAGGGAATCGTAGCGGAGCACAGCTAAAGCAGCAACAACTCCGATGACGAAAGCTCCTGGCATCACTGCGGGCTGATGTAACACAGCGAAAATAATGCTGGAGAAAATCACCGCCCATGCGGGGCCCCACTGGTAGAATGCCGTCACAAAAAATCCCCTGAACAGCAATTCTTCGGATATGGCAACCACAACCGCGAAAAGGAACACGCGCCCTAGAAATGTTTCAGGCGCGTCAGTCTGGGAAAACCATTCCATCCACTCTGTGATCTTACCCTTAGAGAGCCAATCAATTACCTGCCACAGCAGCGTTTCCGTTGATATAACTCCCGCACTGAACAAAGCTAGATGCACGAAGTCTGGATCCCAAGTGGGGCGCAGGTAAAACGTCTTTTTTGGACACAATCCTTTGGACCAGGTCAGGTAAATCGCCACTACCGGGAATCCCAAGGCGCTGACAACCTGTAACCAGTATCCGGACATGCCAAGGCCGCGGGCGATAAAGGAAGGCAGAAACATACCTATCAGAAGTGCTTTGCCGGCGTCAATCGGAGCAATTGTCTTAGGGGTTGATTCTGGCACTTCATCGCCCTGGGTTCCCGTCACTTCACAAGTTGAGCCTTCGCTCACATGATCGGTTTCAGGTACATCATGGTTTCCAAGCAAACCGTAGGTTTCCGGCTTACGGTGCGTTTCTGGCTTACCGTGCGTTTCTGGCTTACCGTGATTGTCCGGCGCTGCACTGTTATGGAGAATGCCGCCACCATTTTCAGCCGCACCATCGTTTCCGGGCATATGATTGCTATAGGGCACTTGCTCCCCTCCCCGATCCCAAACCGGAAATGTGAGTCTTTCAAATGTCAGAATGTGAGGTAGCAGCTTGTCTTGCGGGGTACCATCCCCTGCAACCCTTGTTCTCCTTGAAGGAGGAATTTTCCTCTATTAGAAATTATGCTGTCTCGTCCAAACAAGTACACTTACTGCAAAGTCCGGAACCATGTATACTTACGATAAACTAAAGCAGATCGTCTAAGCTGTACGGTGGTTTTCTGGTATTCTTGAGATGAGCGGTGAAGCTTGACCAACCCTAACAAGAAGAAGGAGCCAAGGAGCAGAACTACGAGTATGTACTCAAAGGATAATGAGCGTACAAGCATTGGTTTTCACAGCAATCAGGACAGAAATCGTTATGAAAAGAGCAGGGGCAAGAGAGCCCGCATGATTTTCGCATTGTCGATAGTCTTGGTTGCTGCAGCTGTAGGCATTTGGGTTTACTCGTCAGGCGTTTTCCTGGATGAACCGGATATGCTGCTTGTAACTTCAGGGGATAAGATGGTGATATGGCGACCGCTCAAGGATATCGCAGACGGGACCATACCTGTTGAAGGACCTCTGGGAACTACTATTGTTGAAGTCAGTCAGGGACGTGTGCGCGTATTGAGTTCGCCGTGTCCTGAACATATCTGCATGAATACTGGCTGGATATCGAAGACCGGCCAGCTCATAGTGTGTATGCCCAACCGGATCGTAGTACGCCTTGTGAAAAAACCATCATAGGACCTCTGGACCCGCAAGGGTACGATTGAGGCATCCAGATTGTAGCACGCCTTGTGAAAGCACCATCATATTCTCTGGAAGGATCCGCAAGGATACGATTGAAACATCCGCGGTCAAAGATACTCTAGAACCCGGCGCTTCCTCCAATCAATCCGACCAAATAGCAGATAGCCGGAGTTAGGAATATCGCAGGCAGCAGGTTGGCAACCCTGATTCTCTTGATTTCCAAGAGGCCTAGCCCTATAGCAAAGAGCAGAAGGCCGCCTGCTGCAGTCATTTCAGTTACCATTTGTTCAGTGAAAACCCTGTCGAAAAAGCCTGCTCCCAAGGTGATTGCTCCCTGGTACAAAAACACAGGCAAGGCTGAGAAACCGACACCCAGTCCTAAGGATGAGGCGAACGCAATCGAGGTAAACCCGTCAATGGCTGCTTTGGCTGCAAGGGTGCTGTAGTCACCGGTAAGGCCATCTTGTATTCCTCCGATGATTGCCATCGGTCCGATACAGAACAGCAAGGTGGCCGATACAAAGCCTTTGGCAAACAGACCTTGTGATTGTTTTCCAAACCTCTTCTCGAGAGACTCGCCGAGGTTGTTGACCCACAGTTCAATATTCAACCATTCGCCGATAATCGCACCGGAAGCGACACCGGACAAGGGATAGAGGATATTCTGGGTTTCAAGAGCCATGCTGATTCCTATGATGCTGGTCACAAGACCCAGACCGTTCATCACTGTCTCTTTCATTTTCTGCGGGTACTTCTGGCCCGCAAGCGTCCCGAGGATAGTCCCTGCTACGATTGTTACTGTATTGATCAGCGTACCTTTCAAAACCATTCGCCCTTTCCCAAGAAACATGCTCAAAACAAACCTGCTTGTAAACCGGCCTGTCATTAAGTTAAGTACCATATATTCTACACCGGATGTCAAAAAAGGAGAAATCAAAACAACATTTTGCCCGCCTGCGTCATTGTTGTGTGCTGTCCCTTGAGTTGCAGTCAACCTAAGCTCCCAGCTATAACCTAAGTTGCAGTCAATCCAAGTTCCCATCTGTAACCTAAGTTGCAGTCAAGCCCTGAGTTCCAGCCAAGACCTGAGTTGCAGTCGATCCCTGAGTTACAGTCAGCCCCGCCACCGGCGACGTGGAACCATCCGGACGCCTTCAACGGTCAACCTGCACCAACGGTGACAAGACCCCACGGACATGCTATCCTTAACAAAATCACCGGCTCTCTGGATCCAGTGGAACCTGCGGGCAAGCAATTGCAATCGCCAGCGGTTCCTGAAGTGGACACATAGCTGAAGGAAGGTCACATTCCCTAAGGTGAGTATGACGCAAGGGACGGGTTACGCGGGGACTGCCAGCCACAGGTGTAAGCCGGGCAGGGGCTGCAAAGGAGGCAATATTCGAATGAGTAATACCGCTAAGATCGACCTTGCTATCCCCCTGGGCCATCTTGAAGAAGGCACTCTGGCTGAGCGGCCCAACAGGTTCGTGGCAGTAGTTAACTTAGACGGGCAGACCATCAACGCCCATGTGCCCGATCCCGGCCGGCTTGAGGAGTTGCTGTACCCTGGAAACCCTGTTATGGTCCGGAACGCCGATGCACCTGCGCGGAAAACCCTATACGACCTTGTGCTTGCTGCGTTCGACGACATTTGGGTCTGCGTGGATACAAGGTACCCAAACCGCCTTTTTGAACGAGCTGCCAGACAAGGCGCCCTGGAGGCATTCAGCGGGTACACTTCGGTGCGGAGGGAAGTCACCCTGGAGCAAGCTCTCAAGAGCGTAGAAAGTCCCGCCCGACAAACCATACCAAGGGATAAGAAGTCCAAAGCATCCAAGACGCCTAAGAGCAGGTTCGATTTTCTGCTCCAAGGACCGGGGAAGCGTCCCCTGTTTGTTGAAGTGAAATCAGTCAGCTTGTGTGTTGACGGAACAGGGCTGTTCCCCGATGCGCCTACACTGAGGGGCGCAAGGCACATCAATGAGATGAAGGAAGCCTTAGACCTGGGTTTGGACGCTTGCGTTGTGTTTATTGCCCAAAGGCAAGATGTGGCTCGGGTTTCAGCCCACAGGCAAATGGACCCAAGGTTTGCACAAGTTCTGGATGAAGCTGCTGAAGCAGGCGTCAGGGTTCATGCGTACCGGTGTGCGGTAAGCCCAGCTCACATCAGGTTGGAACCTGCTGAGGTGCCCTACTGTTGAAACATGCTAAATGGTACACGTAGTGTACCATCCTATCTCTCAGACAATCCAAGAATTGCTGAATCGGCATACGTAGTGCACCATTCTCATGGGAATAGCGTTGGCGTTCCGCAAGATTGGTACACGTAGTACACCGTTCCAGCCGCGTTCCAGCCGCCGGCGTGCACGAATGGCGGCATATTGGTGCACGTAGTGCACCATTCTAGCGGAAAACATTCTCACGGCCCCGGTGATTGGTGCATCCAGTGCACCATTTTGGACGGCAACCAACACAAAAATGGGAATAATGGTGCACGTAGTGCGCCATTTCAGCCCTCTAAGAGACGAAAAACAGAAAGATTGGTGCATCTGGTACACCATTTTGGTCGTCATAGCCCTGCGAAACCTAGAAAATGGTGCATCTGGTGCACCGTTTTGACGGGATTCGTTCCGAAAACCAGAGTGATTGGTGCAGCCAGTGCACCATTTTGGACGGCAGCCAACACAAGAATGGGAATAATGGTGCACGTGGTGCACCATTTCAGCCCTCCAAGAGACGAAAAACAGAAAGATTGGTGCATCTGGTACACCATTTTGGTCATCATAGCCCTGCGATACCTAGAAAATGGCGTACCTGGTGTACCGTTTTGGCGGGACTCGTTCCGAAAACCAGAGTGATTGGTGCATCCAGTGCACCATTTTGGACGACTGCCAACACAAGACTGGGAATGATGGTGCACGTGGTGTACCATTTTAGCCCTCCAGAAGACGAAAAGCAGAAAGATTGGTGCATCTAGTGCACCATTTTAGTCTTCATAGGTCGGCGAAACCGGGAAAATGGTGCATGTGGTGCACCGTTTTGGCCGAAAGCGTGGTCTACGATCCCCGACGTTTCCGGTAGCATTCCCAGCATTTTCTGT
>DUQH01000066.1 GCA_012837895.1 Candidatus Fermentithermobacillaceae bacterium
CGCTCGACATGCGGGTGAAGGCGGCCTTGTGGTCTCCCCTGCGTGAGGAGAGCGAACCGGCCGCGGTGTTGCGCTTTTGGCTCGACAAGCAGGGGAAGCGCCTCGTAAACGGCAGCCGCATTGCGCAGACGCGGGGCGTGAACGAAATGCTGCGGGATGTGGCCGACGATGCGTCCCTGCGCGAAGCGTTGGAGGCCCTTCACCTGATGCCGCTCGTGGAGAGCCTTCGCGAGACGAACGATGCCGTCGGTGCAACCTTTTTGAAACGCAACGACGATTGGGCACGCAAGGAAAAGTCCAATAGGCGCGTCATCCGCAAATCGGTGGACGAAGCGGTGAAGCTGCTGATGGGCATGTTGGTGTCTTTTGCCGAGCTGGACGGGCAAACCGGGTATGCGGAGTTGATCGGCGAATTGGACCGCCTGCTTGTTTATTACCGCAGGATGGTTGCCGTGCGGAAAGGGCGTCGATCGGCAGCGAAGGAAAGAGCGAAAAGCTGGAAACATCGGAGCAACGCGAACATGCAAAGCGGTCGGGAAGAGCTCGACAAGCAGGGCATGCAGGGCGTATGGAACGAACGAAACAATTGGGGCATACAGAGTAAAGGGAGCAATCCGGGCGTAGGCGTAGAGGAGGGCGAGCGGAACGAACGGAATAAAGCGAGTGTACAGGAGGACGAACGAGGCAAGCAGAATGAGCGAGACAGTTGGGGCAATTGGAACAAGCAAAGCAAATGGAGCATCCAAGGCGAGCGAGGCGAATTAAGTAAGTGGGGCGAACAAGATAAATTCAAAAAGCAGGAGAGAAGAATAACGCTGAGAATGAAGAAAGACCTAGGCATGCAGGGCATCCGTGAAAAGCAGGATACGCAAAAAAGAGGAATAATACTGAAAATGCAAGATGAACCGGACAAGCAGGACGGCCGGGACGAACAGGGAAGCGGTTATAAATAACTCATGGGGTGACCAAGGAAAGGAGTCTATATTATGAGGATTTACATAGCGTTGTCTTAGAAGATGCTATTTGTACTGCAATAACCTCTGGAAGAAACGGAAAAGGATGTGTCGTGCTTTTTGCAGCGGGAAATACAAACAGAAATGGAGTAGAGTATCCGGCATCCTTTGATTCCAGACTATTATTCGTAGGAGCAACAAATCCTTCTGACAAGTTAGTTATTTTCCAAGCCGGTTATATAAAAACAAGATGTCGTGAAGAAATTTCTGAAATATCGAATATGAGAAATTAAAGATGGTAATTTTCGTGGTTTTAGGTTGAACTTTTGCTTATAATGTGGATTTATGAACCATAAGCATCTATTAATCTGGATATAATTGTTACTCTTCAAAAGTCTCTCAAACTTTTCTATTGAAACTCTACACTCCTTTATATCCAACAATTCATCAACACATGAGTGTTCTTCACCAAAAGAATATAGTAACCATCGATATATAGGTACCGGTAAAAGATGAAAGAATGGCAATTTTGACAAAAATTTATTTCTACAAATTTGCTGATGACCCCCAAAGGGTATCTGCCATGCAGGAAATCTCCAAAAAATAATACCGTCCTTCGCGACAAATTGTTTTAGATGTTTCAAAAATTCATCCTTGCGATCAATATGCTCTATCACATCCTGCACCAATATAATATCATACTTTTCTTCGTCTGTTTTATTCATCTCAAAGAAATCTACTGAAACGAATTTACCCATAATATTTAAAGAACCATAAAACGATTTAGCCTCTAAAATCCTTTGCTCCGAGCGATCAATACCTGTTACATTACAGCCAATTTCGGCAAAAGGCAATAAATTACCACCCTCTCCACATCCAACTTCAAGCACTTTACAACCATCACTTATGGTATAATATTTTCTTACATAATCAATGTAAAACTCCCTCGAAGTATTGGCTAGTTCGGTGAAATAACGTAATCGATCTGAATGTCTTCCCTGCATACAGTATTTTATATATTTAAATAAATACATATAACTTACTGACTTTTCAGTAATTTACTAAGATAATAAAGATTGCGTAAAATACCGCAAGGTATAATTCTAATGATTAATAAATCTTCGGTTTGTTACTTAACGAATCCCGGTTATTGCCTTAAAACAGTATCGAGAATTTATTGCTACATCATTCATAATACGAATCTGTGTTATCATCATCAGAAATTATGATAGAAATTCAATACAGTGCGTTTTTTTGTACCAGCAGGGTGACTCTACAGCCTTAATTTTTATTTTTGCTTGCTTGGAAATGCCTCGATTTTCATGTACATTTGTATAAATTTTCCGAATAAAATGGATGAGAATTTAGTTGAAGTGGCAAACGTAGCCGAAGCTTCCGGTTTGAATGACGA
>DUQH01000009.1 GCA_012837895.1 Candidatus Fermentithermobacillaceae bacterium
CCATTGGCAAACAGGATCGATTCCAGCTGTCCACCGGTCTTGTAGTTGAAACTGGCGACAACCTGGTGAGCTCCGGACAGCAGCTGCTCAGACACATTGCTCAATCTGCCGTAGCTGGTGGTGCTGTTTTTACTGTTGATTAAAAGCCTCCTCTCTCTAAGCCACTAGCAACTTAGAGAGAGGCGATTGCACGATTAAAAACCCCGACACTCGACTGGTTAAGGATTGAGCAGCTGTCAGTTCGCGGCGAACTGCAGCTTTCCACAAACACTGTATGCGGCTTTTCGAGCTAGACTCCATTTAGGCTTGTGACGGCCATCAGTACACAGTTAAACAATTAAGCCTTGGAAAAGCCGCTCCACGCACATGTTTGTATCAATAGTAAAGTTTACAGCGTAATGCCCTAAATGACCTCTTTCAACGTTTTTTCAGTATATATGGCATTCAAACAACTGGCTCTCGGTCTAGATCACTATACGGATAGTGACCCTTCTCCTTAAGCAAATCCAGTAAACGATTGCTTCCTTTTTCCATCGCGTATTCCATCTCCGACCGGAAGACTTCGATTACCAGCAACAGCCCATGTTTTCTCCCATTGATAACGAACTCATTACCCTCGCTTTTGAACTCATCGAGCACCAAGCAAAAACCTTCATCGCTGTCGTCCGGAGGAATTTCACAGGTATCTCCAGGATCTAATCTGGTGTCGTATGAGTGGTTTGCAATTCTGGTGAAGATCTTGCGGATCCGGCTTTCTATCCTGTTGAATGGCGAACTTGGACCATCAGTTGTCTCGATTGGGTGTTTGGTAAATGCAATCAACTCATATGTTCCTGTCCGGTTCGGTACCGGCCCGCTCCCATCCGGCTCGATCAATTCCATGGTAACGAAAGCTGTGCCGTATGGTGTGTTTGGGAACCGGTATATGTTCACCGGGCCTCCCATCTCAAACCCGATTATGGCCCACGACACCAGTGCATGCATCTGCCCCAGTAGCTTCTCAAGAGAAGCCTTCTCTGCCTGCAGGAACTTATCAAGGTCGTTATCGGAAGTGTTTTTACCAGACTGGTCTCCTTTGCTTTTGACTAGTTTATCATCACTTATACTGTCGTTGTCAACCACTTTGACTTCCATGTAAGCGCATCCAGTAATCTCATTTTCCTCCATAGCCTTTTTCAGTCTCTCTGAAATAAAAATCGGAAAAAAATGATCCTTTAACCTGAAAAGGTCCATATATTTGACGGTATTTCTCTTTAGGGCATATTTGACCACTGAAATCCAGTTTGTGTTCTCATCAACCGGAAAAACGTCATACACTGAATTCTCCAAATCGATGGCATCGACGTGGTTGAAAATGTTCACCACATACGCATCTGTTACCTGAGAACCGTCTTTGCTGACTGCCCTAATAGGCAAGAATTGAATACCATCATTTCCCATGCTTTCAATAACTCTTTTTAGTTTGTCTGTGACAATGAACCAATCCAGGTTGTTTACGAGATAGTCAGTGATGCGATGACCATTGGCGATATCAAAGCTCGCTTGCATATCATCAGTCCATTCATCCAACTCGATTTTGCGTTTCTCAACATCGTATATATCAAATACAAGCAGCTTTTTATCAATTTCTAAAAGGACTGCGTCATCACTGTTCTCACAGTCGTAAAACAATTTGTAGTATTTCATAATAAACCTCCATTTCTACTGCCAATAACCCTTCGTAAGCATCTCTGGGTTATTCATTATTTTCCATTTCACTTGTTCAAAAAGCTCCAAAAACTTCTTTGTATCACCTTGAGCAATCGTGTGAATATTTTTAACCTCCTCTAGCATATACTCATGATATGCATGAGGATGCCTACCCGCATGCTTCATGAACGCTACATTCCATTTTCCATCAAGATCTAGTCCATACTTGGCAACTACATCTTTGAATCGCACCGTATACTTACTATGTTTATTGGTCAAAAAGTGATGTTTCTGTAATGGCCTAACCACATCACCTATTTCATCAATGCTACTGGCAGCCCTTCCTGCATCGATTATTTCGTCTGAATTCCTTAAGAAAAATCCTTTAACACTGCGCCATATATCATCGATCTTTGAAGCAACCGGCTTTCCAGCGGCTGTTATACCTGGTAATGCTACTCCTGCTAAATCGATTATACCAGCAAGATAGTTACCCTCCGCGAAATTCAACGCTGCCATCTGTATATCAATTTGAGTTCCTGGGTCTCTGACTACAGCATCCGCCCATAGTATCGCTAGGGCAATAACCTCTGCACACCCATCCGGATCCACATACTTCACCGGGTTATTCTCACAATACACATACCAATTCAACCCATCCCTGGCAGGATCCATTGAGATGAACCTGCCAATGACCGGGTCATAGAACCTAGCTCCATAGTAATACAGCCCGGTTGAGTCCAC
>DUQH01000101.1 GCA_012837895.1 Candidatus Fermentithermobacillaceae bacterium
CGAAGGTAGGGGATTTCAGCCGTTCCTGAAGCTGTTTGGTGTAGAAGACCATGGAGAGCGACTTTCCACTCCCTTGAGTATGCCAGAACACTCCAGCTCTACCATCAGTTTCGGTAGCCCGGACCGTTGCCTCCACGGCCTTTTTCACCGCGTAGTATTGATGGTAAGCAGCTAGTATCTTGATGTCCTCCGGCGTCTCCCGCATAAAGAGGATGAAGTTGCAGAGAATGTCAAGGAGGCGGCCGGGCTCGAGCATACCGTGAAAGAGGGTATCCCATGTGGCTATAGCGGTTTCCTCATAGCTGCCATCCACCGTTCGCCATTCCATAAACCGGCTTTCTCTGGAGGAGATGGTCCCCGCCATTGAGCGCGTCATGTCGCTGATGATGCAGAAGCCGTTGTACCAAAAGAGTTCAGGGATTACCTGCATGTAGTTCCTGAGCTGCAGATAGGCGTCTGTCGTGCTCACTTCGTCTCTAGAACCGCTTTTCAGCTCCACGACAACTAAAGGTAGACCGTTGACGAAGACGACGATGTCTGGCCTCTTTATGACTCCCGTCGCCCCCTGTACGGTCCACTGGTTGATGACAGTAAAGGAGTTGTTTCCAACGTTGTCATAGTCAACCAGCTTTACTAACCTGGTTACTGTCTCACCACCCTCTTCAAAGGAGACTTCCATGCCGTTTTGGAGCCACTCTGTGAACTGCTTGTTTTTCTGGACCAGTGTACCTGCATCTAGGGACTGGAGACGCCTTATAGCTTCTTCGACAGCCTCCACAGGAAGCCCCCGATTCAGCCTAAACAGGCTTTCCTCGAGCGCGTCCACATAGAGAGGATTGCGGTAGTCCCTGGTGACTTCTCCACTGGACAGAACATCGTAATCGTATTCCTGCAGCACTTCTAGGACTGCCTTTTCAAAGTGGTTCTCGGTGAAATAATTCACGGCCAAGCAACTCCATTCTATTCACGTTATACGACCGGAGCCTCTATCTCTCCGCTCATCAATTTGGGTAGGAGAGTGTCGCGCAGCGCAGCCAGGACCTGGTTCTCAGTGCCATTCCTCCTGATAGCGAGGAACATGGGTCTTACGGTGTCTTCGAACTCAGCATAGACGTCTTCGGGGGCGATCGCCAGGAAATAGTGTTTTAGTGCATCGACCTGCGCGCGTTGGCGTCCTGACGTGCCCGTCATGCTTTTTATCATGTGCTCTCTAAAGGGTTCGTGTTTTGCCAGGCAATACGTGTACTCCAGAGGCAGGGGTTCTCGACTACGCATGACTATAAACTCCGTAGATCCCCACCCTACTTCTTGATCAGCCAAGAAATCCACAAATGCCGTCTTACCATGCTCCAAGCTTGGTGTTATCCTGGCTAGAAGCACGTCCCCGTTCATAAAACAGGTGCCTGAGGTGAACTTCCGCTGTTCCCAGGCCAACACTCGAGGGCCAGATGTTGCTACGTTAGCCATACTCAGGTACGTCGCCACGGATCCTTTGGCGAGTCTTCTTTTCGGATTCACATCGATTACGTCTGTAACAGCACACGCTTGCCAACCCTTTGGGATTGATCCGATGATACTGTCTACAAATTCCCCATCTCGAAAGGGTTCAAAATCCACAAACCAACTCTTAAAGATGGCTTGAGCTTGCTTTTCCAGGTTTTCGTTCATCCTGTCG
>DUQH01000027.1 GCA_012837895.1 Candidatus Fermentithermobacillaceae bacterium
CTTTGGCTGCGGCCATCCTTGGCCTGATACCGCAGTGCGGGTTTTCGGTTGCGGCTACCACCTTGTTTCTGGAGGGAATGATCCCCCTGGGGTCGCTTATAGCGGCCTACATATCTACCTCTGACGAAGCCTTGCCCGTCATGTTGGCTGACCGGGCCACTCTACCATGGGTACTGCCCCTCCTCCTAACCAAATTGGTCTGGGGCACGGTGGTAGGGATATGCACAAACGCAGGCCTCCTGTTGAGAAGCACACAGGCAGCGGAGACGAACGCCGGCTTATCGAGGATAAGGCCTCAATGCAGCTGCAATTCGTGCCGGGCTGGCCGACCAGGCGCACTGGGGATTGTATCCCACGCTCTGTCCCGGGCGTTGAGGACTGCAGTCATGGTGTTTGTGCTCTCGGCCGTGCTCAACCTGATAGGTCATGTGGCCCAAGGGCGGGTCTACACTGTCCTCTCCCGCCGGGGGTGCTGCAGCCTGTGGTGGCGGCAGTAGTCGGCTTGATCCCATCCTGCGCCACATCAGTGGCCTTGGCTGAAGGTTTCAGGGCCGGCATATTGTCGTTCCCGTCCGTGGTAAGCGGGCTTTCTGCCAACTCGGGCCTCGGCCTTCTGATACTGGTCAAGGAAGCTGAAAACAAGGCAGAGGTCATCACAGCGGTTGCCCTGCTCCTGTTCGCCGCCGTGGTAGCCGGCCTCTTGGGTTCAATCATATTCCCGGGCGGTTATGTTTCAACCGGCTAGCGCTCAGCTTGCGCAGGTATAGCCATCGGGGGCAGCTGTCCGGTTGTTCTCCAAAACGCCCTCCGGAGAAGGTAATACTCGCTTCCAAATCTAAGTGCAGCTCCCCGATTATGTTCCAAATCCCCGGCTGCAGGTCCCCTTAGGCAAAGCTAAGGCGTGGGATTTCTACGGAAGGATTCACCCGCCTAGGGTCAGCAGCCCCGTAGTCTAGCAAGGCGTTACATGTATTCCAGCATATTGAGGGCATCGTTGAGTATCTTTTGGATGTCAGCCATCATGACCAGGACCCTTTCTTCAGCTTGCAAGAAGCGCTGTATCGGGCCATGCATGTTGATGAGTTCCTGTGTCTTTGCAAACTCGGTCTTGAGGTTTTCGTCAGCTTGTTGCCCTGTGATGGCGGCACTCTGGATTAGGAGCTGTTGCCGCCTGTATTTCTTAAGCAGCGACAAGGCTGATTCGTTGCCTTCCAAGGCGCTTCTGGCCTTCTGGTACTCCTTGTACTCCGGGCTCTCCTTGAGCTCCCTCGCCAGTTCGTAAGCTTTGTCGTAGACGGCCATTGCTTACGTACCTCCTCTTCCCCGTACTCTCCTTTGTGGCTCCTGCCGGAACCCTCATGGTTTCAGTGATGGTTTCCTAATGATCAGGTGTGTGTCCGGTTATCAGGACACGTCAGCTGAACCACCGGCAACCCGGTAAGTGACTGGCCCAGACATTTGATCTTACATTCGCCGCGCAGGCTGCCATTCCTCTGATTGACTTGGCGCGGCCGCAAAGCCCGGGTTGGACTATTGCTATAAATTGCTGTTTTACGATAAATATAGCAGGATGATATGGTGCTCTCGTCAAATAAAACTAAGCAGTCTCGGTTTATTGTCCCGCGGGAGGTCTACTCTTGGGCGATGCGTTGAAAGCGCTTTTTGACAAGGCCAGCCCGGGCGTGATTAACCTCTTGGTAATCTGCATCGGGGCACTGATTATATGGTGGATCGCCACAAATCTCACCGCGCTGAAAAAGAGCTTGGCATCATCTACAGCCGTAGAGAAGCTATTCGCGCTACAATCCGAATACGACAAACTCGTGGAACGGACGAGGATTCTTGAACGGTCTTCATCGCTGCTGGAGGGCATGAAAACCGCGTGTTCCGAAGCCAGATTGCTGTTATATGCGTTGCTCAGTGGGCAAACCATTCAAAGTCTCTCGGAATTCTTGCAGCCCCTTACGGAAAGACTGGCTTCCGGCATTAAAGCGTCAAGTAGAGAGACTCACCGGTGTGCCATATGGGTGCAAGCAGATGACGAGCATTTGAGAATGGTTGCAGGCTCGTCGGCGTTTGGAGCCAAGTTCAAGAATGATGTCAGGCTATTGATTGATGGGTCGATTGCTGGAATGTGCTACAGGACCGGCAAGCCGAGTCTAGATGACGA
>DUQH01000011.1 GCA_012837895.1 Candidatus Fermentithermobacillaceae bacterium
ATGGCTGGCGAAGACTACACTCACCGGGGTGGCGGTTTCATGGGCAAGACGTGGGATTCATTCGTGCCGGGACCGTCCATTTGGCGGGAGGTTTACCGCGTGCTGAAGCCTGGTGGCCATGCGCTAGTATTCGCAGGCACGCGTACGCAGGATTTGATGACGATTAGCTTGCGGATGGCGGGGTTTGAGATAAGGGACGTTATCGAGTGGCTGTACTTCTCCGGCTTCCCCAAGTCATTGGACGTGGGGAAACAATTTGATAAACGAAAAGGCGGAGCGTCTTTCGTCCATGAGTTCGCGAAGCTAATAAAGAAAAAACGCCTAGAAAAAGGGTATTCGCTGGCATTTATGGATAAGGAGGTGTGCGGCGGAACGACAAATTATTCGTGGTTCGAGGGCAGGCCGGCGGGTGTAAGGCTACCGCAATTAAAAGAGTATTACAAGATAAAGGAGCTACTGGACCTAGACGATACGTATGACGAAATGATGGAGGAAGCCGAGCGGGAGAAAATCGGCGAGGGGACAAGCGGTAAGACATACGCGATGGGCGGTTTGCGTGGAGAACAAACGGGTGAGGGGGTTTACGACATAACCGCACCCGCCACCGATCTCGCCAAGAAATGGGATGGATGGGGAACCGCACTCAAGCCAGCACATGAACCGATTATCCTTGCGCGGAAACCGCTTGACGGGACCGTGGCGGAGAACGTGCTCAAGTGGGGTACAGGTGGGCTGAATATTGATGGGTGTAGGATACCTACGGAGGATAACTTGAATGGCGGTGCTTATGCCAAGAATGGAACACCGAGGGACGATGGCTGGGGTATGCAAAGGGGAGGTGCGGGTGAGTATGTCCAACCGACAGGTAGATTCCCCGCCAACGTAATACTTGACGAAGAAGCTGGGCGAATGTTGGATGAGCAGAGTGGGATGAGCAAGAGTGTGCGTTCTCAGCGCGGCGCAGTGGAGATATTCAAGAAGCCCAACGGGTGGATCGGCGCATCGACTGAACGAGGACATGACGACTCGGGCGGCGCGTCGCGCTTCTTCTACGTCGCCAAGGCGTCAAAACGTGAACGCACTCACGGTGGACAAGTTGAGAACAACCACCCAACCGTGAAGCCGATCAAGCTGATGCGCTACCTGTGCCGACTGATCACCCCACCCGGCGGCACGGTCCTCGACCCGTTTGCCGGCTCCGGCACAACCCTCCTGGCAGCGATCCAGGAGGGTTTTTCGTGCATTGGGATCGAGAAGGAACCGGAGTACTGCGACATCATCCGCAAGCGCATGGCAGAGGTACAGCCTGCGCTGCCGTTGGTGAGATAAGTTTTCGGGCACGGCGCGCACATAGATAGGCCCGAGGCCCCGCGGTCTCACCTCTGCCGCGGGGCTCGTCACGCGCCGGAGGTGGCGCGATGAGACGACTTGAAGGGGGTGACACCATCGAGTTAGTTGTGTGTGAGCATGTGGATGCACCCGAGTGCCGCCTGTGGGGCATCAGTGACGTACATCTGGGGAGTCCTGACTGCGATGAGGATTTGTTTTTGAGTGACATAGCCGCCATTAAAGACGACCCGCTTGCAAGGGTTATCCTTAATGGCGACTTGCTACAGTATGACACTAAAAAGAGCAAGGGCGACGTTTACAGACAGAAATACCCGCCAGGGCAGCAGAAGCGGCTCATGCGGGACTACTTGACCCCAATAAAAGACAAGATCCTGGGCATTATCGGCGGGAACCACGACGAGTTGCGCACAGAAGAGGACGCAACACC
>DUQH01000090.1 GCA_012837895.1 Candidatus Fermentithermobacillaceae bacterium
CGTCGAAATTAAAGGAAAAGTGGAGAAAGGGCCTTTCATTAAAGGATCGGAAGTCAAACTCTATGTTTTGGATAATTCTTTTAAACAGACTGGAAAAAATTACACGACAAGAATAATAAGCAACGAAGGCGATTTCGCTTTTGACGAATTGGAGGTATCTTCTCCTTATGTTTTGTTGACTGCCGACGGATACTATTTTAACGAAGTTGAAGGTGACCTTTCTGAAGGACGACTTTCGCTCGATGCACTTGTGGATGTGTCGAAGCAGCAAGATATCAATGTAAATATTTTGACACACCTTAAAAAAGAGCGTATTCTTGCCTTGATCGAGGCAGGCAAATCTTTTGAGGATGCAAATAAACAGGCTCAGCAGGAGTTACTTACCTGTTTTGCTTTACAAGAGTATGCCGATAAAGATGCGAGTACTTATTCGATAACAGCCGGCACCAATGAGGCTGCAGCCTTAATCGTTATTTCCTCTATTGTATTGACGGACAAATCGGATGCTAAGGTTACGGAATATCTTATGAAGTTGAGTGAAGAATTTAAGAACACCGGGACTTTTTCCGATGATGTGAAGGCTGAAATACAGGAAAAGAGCAGGCGATTATCTTTTGAATCGATTAGAAATAACATCATCGAACGATATCACGAGCTTGGTAAAACCATAGAAGTAAAAGATTTGCATTACTATGTTGACTGGGATGGCGATGGCATTGCCGGCAATGAATTGGGCGATCCGGACGAGGAAAGAATACTGCGTTTCGAAACCGATACGCTGCATGTAGCTGCCGTCGGAGGGAGATATGAAGTGAAGATAGAGACCAATATTCCTTTTTCAGACCAACTTCCTCCCGCTCCCGGAATATCGTATGATCCTATTGAACATGTTGATAGAGACTTAGTTAAAATCGGAAATATAAGTTATACGGCATCTCTCGAGAGCGACAAGGTTGTGCTGGAAGTTGAGCCGGCAGAATCAAGGATAATGAATAATACTACTTTCACTATTTATAGTTTCGATGGCAAAAACAAAGCCGAATTGGTACTTGTGCAGGAAGGGGATCCCAATAAACCGCTGGAACTGACTCAGAGTGGAAAAGATATTTTGGTAACTTTCTGTTCTAGAGCCAGGGATGCGATGAACGATTTTCATATTCTCGATGCTTTATACACTCAAAGTTTTTCGTATGGTTCGAAAACCGATTGGAATTCAATATATGAACATCTAGTAAATGGAAATACGCCTCTTATTTATGACACGTGGGCAAAAAGCTATCAAGCCATTGCTTTATTACGTCAGTTGAAGAATGCTTTTCAGTCTGAGCCGTTATTGCATACTTCTTTTGCCGTACTGGAATCGATGTTCTACTACGAAATAGCCGTGTGGTGGGGCAATGTAGTATATGTTAAAGGCCAGACCTCAGATGAGGCCATGTCAAGCTCGCAATTAAAAGAAGATGAACTTTTTGCCCTTTTAGAAACTGATCTTCAAAACGGAATTCGATTGTTCCCTGCCGACAATATATCTTTTGACACAATGGAGGCTTCCTCTTACTTATTATATTCGAATAGTGTACCCAAGGCAATTTTGGCAAAAATGTACATGTATCTTGGAGAATACGACAAAGCATATCCTTTGTTGACGCAAATTATTCAAAGCGGCAATTATACCCTCAGCAATTTGAGGACGAATGCCTTATCTTCCGGTAGTAAAGAAATTATTTATGCATTCAGGCAAGACCCGCAAAGCGAATACAGTCGGTATATCGAATCGACGGATATTGTTCCCGCTCTTTTATATTCCGAGGTCGTTATGTTGGCCGCAGAATGTGCTTATCGCCTTGGCTATAACGATGAAGCAGTAAATTATTACAATAAGGTGGCTGAAAGCAGAGGAGCTGCCACCATCTCCTCTACAACGGATTTCATGTCTGCCATGTTATCGTTGTGGGAAAACGAATTAAAAGGAACGGGCACTTATTTTGCTTTCCTCAAACGCAATAATTTGGCCGAAGAAGTATTGAATATTCCTGCTTACAAACAGTTGTTGCCGATTCCATGGCAAG
>DUQH01000012.1 GCA_012837895.1 Candidatus Fermentithermobacillaceae bacterium
AGGAGGATTTTGATCGGATGGATGAATAATTGGCAGTATGCCAATGAAGTTCCCACGGAAGGATGGAGAGGTGCGGCGACTTTTCCGCGCGAATTGGGTCTTGAAAAAGTAGGGAACCGATATTTGCTGACATCCGATCCTGTACCGGAAATTGAAAAATTATATGGGAAGAAAGTGAATTTAAATAAAATGATGATTTCGGGCACGGAATCTATTTCGGACAAGATTCCTTTTCCAAAAGCTCCAATAGAAATCACGTTAACTTTTGATTTGGCAAATAAGACAAAAATGGGTTTCCCTAATAAATATGGCATTACCTTAAAAAATTCCAAAGGGGAATATTATACTGTTGGTTATGACAACATCGACAGGTGTTTTTATGTAGACAGAACCCGTGCGACAGGAGAAAATTTTTCTTCTTCATTTCCTTCCCTGCATTTTGCTCCGTACATTGTTCGTGAGCCCGAGATAACCTGGCGCATGATTATCGATGTTTCTTCAGTAGAGCTGTTTGCGGCTGATGGCAAAGCGGTTATTACCGATCTGGTGTTTCCGTCGGATATTTTTGACGAGATCGAATTGTTTGCCGAAAACGGACGTATAGAAATGATTGGAGGTACTGTCAGCGAATTAAATTCGATTTGGAATAAATAAATGAATAATATGAATAAAAAACCTGTTGTCATCGGTATTGGCGAACTGCTTTGGGATATCTTGCCTTCCGGCAAAAAAGCGGGAGGAGCCCCCATCAATTTCGTATACCATGCTTCTCAAGTTGGCGCCGAAAGCTATGCCATTACGGCCGTCGGGAATGATCCGTTAGGCGACGAAATTCTGAAAGAAGTCGGTCAGGCAGGAATAAATGCCATTGTGGAACGCGTTGATTATCCTACCGGCAGAGTTCTCGTGGAGCTTAAGGATGGTATTCCGTCTTATACCATTATCGAAAATGTGGCATGGGATCATATGCCGTTAACGGAACCGATGAAAGAAATTGCCGGCAAAGCCGATGCCGTGTGTTTCGGAACGCTTGCCCAACGTTCGGAAGAATCGCGAAATACCATTCAAACATTTCTTTCGCTTACGCCGCCTCATGCATTTCGGATTCTCGATATCAATATTCGTCAACATTATTATTCCGAAGAAATAATAGCTTCTTCACTCGAAAAAAGCAATGTTTTGAAAATGAACGAAGAAGAGCTGAAACTATTGAAACGGCTTTTTTCTCTTGATCATTTGTCGGATGAAAATGCTTGCCGTTGGTTCATGGAACAATTCAATTTGAAATTCCTGATATTGACCGCGGGAGACGAGTATAGCCTTATTTTGGCTCCGGAAGATTCCTCCTTTATAAAAACCCCGAAAGTGGAAGTCGTGGATACGGTTGGAGCAGGCGATGCTTTCACCGGTGTTTTCATTACTGCCATTCTTCACGGAAAATCCATGCATGAAGCGCACCAACTAGCGGTGGACAGATCGGCTTTCGTTTGCACCCGACCCGGTGCATGGGTTACACGATAAAATAAACTTTTAATGAATCATAAAGATGAAAAATAAACATTCGCTTTCCCAACTTATCCCGGTGATGCTGGCTTTTTTTTCAATGGGTTTTGTAGATCTTGTAGGAATTGCCACGAATTATGTTAAAAATGATTTTGGATTAAACGACACGTTGGCAAACTTAATGCCATTTATGGTATTTTGGTGGTTTCTCGTATTTTCTGTTCCAACAGGGATACTGATGAACAAGATAGGGCGTCGCAAAACGGTTATCCTCAGTCTTATCGTAACGATTGTTGCTTTACTGGTTCCGTTAGTAAGTTACAGTTTTTTCGTTATGCTCATCGCTTTTTCATTATTGGGAATTGGCAATACGCTCATGCAGGTTTCTCTGAATCCTTTGGTATCAAATATAGTTAGCGGAGATAAATTGGCAAGTACCCTTACCTTCGGCCAATTTGTAAAGGCAATCGCATCTTTTTTAGCTCCGATTATTGCCGGATGGGCAGTTATTCGTTTTGGTGACTGGAAAATATTGTATCCTATTTTTGCTATTATTGCTATTGCTGCTGTCCTAATGTTGTCTTTTACAAAAATTGCCGAAAAACCGGTAGAGCACCAGTCGACATTTGGAGACTGTTTTGCTTTATTGAAAGATCCGTACATCCTGATGTTGTTTCTTGGAATAATGGTACATGTGGGAATTGATGTGGGAATAAATACGACTGCCCCGAAATTACTTATTGAAAGGGTTAACATGCCGTTGTCCCAAGCAGGTTATGCAACCAGCATTTATTTTTTGTTGCGTACAATCGGGGCGTTGAGTGGGGCTTTTATCCTCGCGCACTATTCCGCAAGAAAATTTTTTCATATCAGTGTTGTTCTTATAGTTATAGCGGTAATTGGCCTTTATTTTGGTTATTCTTCCGCTGCTATTTTCCTTTTTGTAGCCCTGATAGGTTACGGGAATTCGAATATATTTTCCATCATGTTTTCGCAGGCATTACTACACTTGCCGGAGAGGAATAACGAAATATCCGGTTTGATGATAATGGGGTTGTCAGGTGGAGCGGTTTTTCCTCTACTCATGGGCGTGGCATCGGATGTTTTGAACAGTCAAACCGGAGCAGTTATTATTCTTACTGTCTGTGTGTCTTACCTTGTTTTTTTGTCTCCCAAGCTTAAAAA
>DUQH01000067.1 GCA_012837895.1 Candidatus Fermentithermobacillaceae bacterium
AATACCGTGTTTTATGTGGCAGCCGATGAAAGTCCTTTGCGCCGAAACGTTTACAAGATCAATATCGATAAGGGGCGTCCCGAAAAGCTTTCTTCGAAACCGGGTTATAATGCGGCTTCGTTCAGTAAGAACGGGAAGTATTTTGTCAATCGGTGGTCCGATCTCCATACGCCTAACGTGATTTCGTTACACGATGCCAATGGAAAAATGGTGCGATTGCTCGAAGACAATGCAGATGTTTTGCAACGAGTTACCGAAGCCGGATTGCCAAGAAAGGAGTTTATAACCGTTTCCGCTGCCGACGGCATCACGCAGTTGAACGGTTGGATATTGAAGCCGACAAATTTTGATCCTTCCAAAAAATATCCGTTGATAATGATTCAATACGGCGGTCCCAATTCGCAGCTGGTGGTCGATCGTTATAACGTTGATTGGGAATACGCCTTGTTGAACGAAGGGTTTGTCGTGGCATGTGTGGATGGACGCGGAACAGCTGCACGCGGGGAAGAGTTTAGAAAGCAAATCTATTTGAATCTTGGCACAACGGAAGCAGACGATCAGGTGGCCGCAGCACGTTACCTCGGAAATTTATCCTATATCGATAAAAATTGCATCGGGATTTGGGGATGGAGTTATGGGGGATATAATGTATTGATGAGCATGAGTCGTGGTAAAGGCATTTTTAATGCCGGTGTGGCTATAGCGCCGGTCACCGATTGGCGTTTTTACGATACCGTTTATACCGAACGGTATATGCGGACTCCCCAACAAAATCCGCGCGGATACGATAACGGTTCGGCGGTGAAACTTGCCGACAACTTGCAGGGCAATTTGCTCCTGATTCATGGTTCGGCCGACGATAATGTGCATTTTCAGCATACGATAGAGTATGCTCGGGCGCTCATTGCGGCAGACAAGCCGTTTGACGTGTTTGTGTTTCCCGACAAAGATCATTCCATCTATGGCGGTAATGCGCGTACGTATTTATACAAGAAGGTAATCGATTTTTTCAAAAAGAATTTGTGATTTATGTTTCGCAAATCGATGCGATTTTGTTGTATACATCAAATAATGATGTGTTGAAATTTGCCGATAAACAATGAAAAAACAGTCTTCCTCTTTTTCTGTAAACGAACGCAATAAAGCGGGTGATGATGCAATAAACCCGCATTCATCAACGCATATAAAAAAACCCGATTGGTTGAAAATAAAACTCGGCGAAACCGAGCGTTTTACCCAAACGAAAAAGATTGTGGAATCGCATGGTTTGCACACCATTTGTTCCAGCGGGCGTTGTCCAAATATGGGCGAGTGTTGGGATAGGGGAACAGCTACTTTTATGATTGGCGGGGACATTTGTACCCGTTCGTGTAGATTTTGCAATACCCAAACGGGGCGTCCATTGCCGTTGGATACTCGAGAACCGGAAAATGTGGCTCAGTCGGTTAAATTGATGCGGCTTAATCATGTGGTCATTACATCGGTCGATCGTGATGATTTGCCGGATCTGGGTGCCGAACATTGGGTCAAGACTATTGAAGCAGTTCGAAAGGAAAACCCGCATACGACTATCGAAATTCTTGTGCCCGATTTTCAAGCAAGAGAGGAACTTATCGACAAGGTTTGTGCTGCCCAACCCAATGTGATGGGACATAATATGGAAACCGTTCGTCGCCTGACGCCACAGATACGTAGTGCCGCCAAGTACGACGTAAGCCTGAAAACGCTGGCTCGTATTGCCGAGAATGGCATTTTGTCGAAATCGGGTATCATGGTGGGTCTGGGTGAAACGCG
>DUQH01000093.1 GCA_012837895.1 Candidatus Fermentithermobacillaceae bacterium
ATACGTTGGCAGACAAACAAGCTGTAAAGGATAAACTAGGGGTACCTGTGGTACTTGCCCGTTCTATCGTTGCCAGGATTATAGCTGAGTTGCTCTAACCCAGAAGACTGTGTAACCGGGAGCGGGGAGGACGCAACCGCCTGTCGATGGGTAACTTCAACGGGTATACAGGGATTAAGTTACAGACAGCAAAGGTGGCAGAAGACTGCCACCTTTATTCTTTACTCAAACCACGGGACAATCACCGTTTTGATCCAGCTACGTAATGTGCTCGCAAGAACTCCGGCCGGTTATGAGGGTGCCCTTCAGGTATGATTCAACTACCTCTTCAACAGGGCCCAGAACCCCTGATACAGTCTTAATGCCATAATCCTGCAGCAGTTGTTCCGCCCTTGGTCCCATGCCGCCGGCGATAACTAAGTCGATACCGTGTTCCGACAGGAACTTGGGGAGTACTCCTGGCTCGTGTCCCGGGTTCTTGAGCGTTTCTTGACTCAATACCTTGCCATCTTCCACATGAAACACCCGGTATTCAGAACACTTTCCAAAATGAAGCGATACTTTGTCGCCATCAGATGCAACTGCGATTTTCATTTGTTTCCCCTACCTTTCAGAGAGAACCAATATGTTGTCCACGATTACCTCAATGGCGTCGTGACGATAGTCCTCTATCAACCCCTTATCCCCAAGCTCGCTAACCTTTGGATCTAGGGGCAGGGAACCTAAGAGAGCAATGCCCATGGACTTGGCAGTTTCATCAGCCCTGCTCGATCCGAACGGCTCGATCTTGACGCCGCAGTTGGGACATTCAACCCAGCCCATATTTTCCACGAGGCCAAGCACAGGAATATCCATTAAGCGGGCCATATTTACCGCCTTTGTGACTACCATTTCTGAAAGCTTCTGAGGAGTTGAGACTATGACGATTCCGTCCAGCGGTAGCGATTGGAACACCGTGAGCGGTACATCACCGGTTCCAGGCGGCAGGTCCACTACCATGTAATCCAGTTCTCCCCACAATACGTCAGTCCAGAACTGCCTTACAGCCCCGGCTACAAGCGGGCCTCGCCAGATCACAGGGTCTTCTTCGTGTTCCAGCAGCAAGTTGAGTGACATGATTCTAATAGAAGTCCTGCTGGTTTCAGGGAGCAACTGGGAATCTACCATTGTGGGATTGGCTTTCAAACCAAACAGTTTGGGAATACTTGGGCCTGTAATGTCAGCGTCCAACAGGCCGACTGAAAACTCCCGCTTAGCTAGCTCTGAAGCCAAGAGAGCTGCCACTGACGACTTACCGACTCCTCCTTTGCCACTCATAACTGCAATCACTTTTCTTATGTGACTATTTCTTGGTTGGCCCAGTTTGAGCAGTTCTGTTGATTGCCCAGTCTCCTGAGAAAAAGGCGCTTCGGTCTTGGTGCTTGCCACTTATATCATCTCCTTGACTGTAAGGTAGGTCTGCAATTATTAGCCACGGGTACCTGTCATCTTTCCCGTCCCGGGTTTCCCCGTCCATGCTCTTCTCCGGCCACGGGGCCTCGACGCGCTATCTCTTACAGGTACTTTCCTGAATGACTCAATGTTCAAACCGCCGCATTTTGGGCATGCCATACCTTCGATGCTCGCGCTGCTATATCCCCATTCGTGATTGCAGTCCCGACACTCGAAGGTAAACGGGGAGACCAGGTAGTTTCCTCCTTCAATCCGCAGGGCTTTTCCATCAACCAGTGCTGAGGCAACTTTGGTCCTGGCTCCGGTCAGTATCCTTTGAAATGTACTTTGCGCCAAGTTCATCCGCATGGCGCATTCTTCCTGGTCCAGGCCAACGTAGTCTTTAAGCCGTATAGCTTCGACTTCATCAACTCCAAGAGTTACTTCGTCTAGTTCGGCCATAGGTACTCCAACCGGTTTGAAATAGGTGACAGAGGGAACGAACTCCACCCACCTGGGTTTTATGGGTCTTGGCACACCGGCACCTCCTATCCTCTGTGCGTTACGAATCATAGTGTACCCGTCGTTTCAATGTACTCAAACCCATAAACACTAACCCTAATGGTTATCGATATATATCGATAACATCATATTCAAGTTGCTAGAACCAGTCAACATCTAAGGCCCGCTAAACCCTACTTCGTCACATGAATGCGGGACGCGAGATTTCGCCCCACAGCTACAGTACATTCGCCTACCTTAAGAAGGATTGGCCCTCGAAACGGGTGAGAAGCGACGTTCTTCACCTTAGTTCCAGGAAGAAGGCCCAGATCCCACAAGCGTCTGGCAGCTCCTCTACCGGCTTTTGTCGTACCTATGATTACTTCATCTCCAGGTCTGGTTTCTACGAGTGTCAACTTATACTCCCCTCATTTCCAGTGCTATATTGAGTTGTGTTTCACAGAACAGGCAGTATCAGGTTCAACACGAACCCGGTACTGAGAGTAATCCCTATAGCAAGCGCAAAAATCGAAGCAAGAGTCTTCCATCCGAATTCCTTTGCAATCAGATAAGAAACAGGGATGCATGGCAAAGAGAGCGAGATCATGGATGCGGCTATGGTAGCTTCGCGTGCACTCAAAGGCAGGTTGAGAAGCACCATGGGAGCTGCGTAACGCTGAACCACAGTAACAGCCACTGATACAAGGGATTGGCCGCTAATTCCGAAGAAGCTGGTACTGATCG
>DUQH01000002.1 GCA_012837895.1 Candidatus Fermentithermobacillaceae bacterium
GAGGAGTCTTGGCATCGCCTGAACCTTGCAATGCATTGGTCACACCTGCAAAAAGAAAAATAACGATGGAGAAAGTGAAATTGATTTTGAGATACTCGGCTGCATAAAACAACACATCGCCTTTGGCTCCAAAAAGCATCAACAAGGGTTCTACCAGAAAAAAAGAAACAATCAGCATCAACATCGACCCAATAATGCTCAGGACAAGCGTTTGCCCCAAGACCTCATCCGACATCTTATAATTTTTTTCTCCGGTAAAATGAGAAATAAGCGCCATTGTTCCTACACCGATACCCTGCACCAGCATGGACAATATTGCCATTGTGGTTCCCGCAATAGCAAGTGCGGCAACTTCGACATGCCCCAGTTTTCCCACAAAAAACAAATCCACAAGAGAAAAAAGATCTTGCAGAGCTCCTCCAATCATCATTGGAGCAGCAAGTTTCCAAATGGAGCCGGAAAGTTTCCCTTCTACCAATCCCCCTTCAACTTTTCGTGTTCGTTGTTTTGCCATTCTTATAATCTTTTTTATAACCCTTTTCCGATTATTGCAACTGTCCCCCAGCCTCAAAAATTCGCCCTAAAGCATCTATCTACGCCGATGTCCGCTTGTTTGCCCAACATGTTGCCCCAAATTCACCCCGCAATATCGCCCTTTCCTCTTCTCTCCAACAAGGAAAATGTATTGAACAAGTTCACGAAACACGTTGTGATTCCGTAATTTTCACGTATGTCCGAACCGAATATGCAATCAAAACAGCTCCCGAAGCACCTCAAGCGATTTCAATGGGGGAAAATCGTACATATGCAGACGGTAATACACCAACAGATAATCGATGAGGGCATTACGCTCGGCACGCGACATGCGGAAAAGATGCATATTGCTATAATTGATTCGGCAAAAAACACGGAGATAGGTGCTTTGTGCTTGAGTAAGGTAATGAGGATGAGAAGGTATTTGTTGCACAAATATACCGTTCAGCAGGTCAAAATAAGCTCCCGACCGGTAATTGTTCAGGTTGGGAAAAATTCCCAAAAAACGAGTTAGCCCGAACATAAACGCCAGGTGAAAATTGCCGAGTCCCCGGTGCGATTCTTCCAAAATATGCACCGACTGTTTGAGGTAATCGAAAAGCGGTTTGTTCTCATGGGTTTCACGCAACACTTTGGAAAGAAATTCCGACAGAAAAAACGAAATCGATATCTTAACCTCATCCGTACCTATTTCATATAGAGGGAACTCCCTTTCGACCTCTTTCAGCCGCTGAATTTCTCGCAGCGGCAAATGCTCCACTTCCATATTCAATACCGACAGAGGAAAAAAATGTGAAGCTTTTACTTTTGACTTTTTCCCACTGCTTTTGGGCAGAAGATAAGCCATACGGCCAAAATCACGTGTAAAAACATGGGCAATAGAGAATGTATCGCTGTACTGCGACGTGAATAAAACAACTCCTTGCGTTTTGTATTGCATAAAATATATTTTCCGATTTTTATTTTTTAAGAAAAAAAACAAGCGCAAGGCAAAAATACAAAAAACGCCCCGAAAAACTCCGAAGCGTTTGTTATTTCTTATAAAAACCGAATTAAAAAGCTTTCTTTTTGATACGGGCTTTCTTTCCGCGACGTGAACGAAGGTAATACAGTTTTGCCCTGCGAACTTTACCTTCGCTGTTCAAAACGATATCTTCGATGAACGGAGAATTCAACGGGAAAATACGTTCAACACCAATATTATCGGAAACCTTACGAACAGTAAAACGCTTGTTGTCGCCATGTCCGGAAATGCGGATCACAACGCCGCGATACTGCTGGATACGTTCCTTGTTCCCTTCTACAATACGATAGGCAACCGTAATGGTGTCTCCACTTTTAAACTTGGGAA
>DUQH01000023.1 GCA_012837895.1 Candidatus Fermentithermobacillaceae bacterium
ACGAATTTCGCGGTACTTGGATACAAACCGTAGGACAAACACGGTATCAAAAAATGAACAGTGCTGCCATGAAACACTACATTGCAGAAATGGTACGCAAATTGGATGAGGCAGGAATCAACGCCGTGATTTTCCAGATTCGCCCCGAAGCAGATGCTTTTTACAAATCGGATTTGGAGCCTTGGAGCCGATTCCTGACAGGAAGGCAAGGTCAGGCACCCGACGATCCGAACTTTGATCCGCTGGCATTTATCATCGACGAATGCCACAAACGAGGCATGGAGCTCCACGCCTGGCTTAACCCCTACCGGGTGAAAACAAATATCAACAACAAGTTGGCTCCCAACCATATCTATTGGCAATATCCGGAAAGATTCATTCAATATGGCACTCAATTGTTTTTCGACCCCGGTTTGCCCGAAAACCGTGAATTTATTTGTCGTGTAGTGAAAGATATCGTATCGCGATACGATGTGGATGCCATTCATATGGACGATTATTTTTATCCCTATCCCATTGCCGGGAAACCTTTTCCCGACGACGAAAGCTTTAATAAATACGCTGCTTTGCAAGGATTCTCGCAAAACCAACGGGAGGATTGGCGCAGAAACAATGTCAATTTACTTATTCAGCAGATCAAATATACGATTGCCGCCACAAAACCGTGGGTGCGTTTCGGAATCAGCCCTTTTGGCATTTACCGCAACAAGAAAAACACGCCCGACGGCTCGGGCAGCGAAACAAACGGACTGGAAAATTACGGCGATCTGTATGCCGACATCCAACTGTGGGTGAAAAAAGGATGGGTTGACTATAATTTACCACAGCTGTATTGGGAAATTGGCCACAAGAATGCCGATTATCCGACATTACTCAACTGGTGGAACGCCAACAGCTTTGATCGCCCGCTCTACATCGGACAAGATTTGAAACGCAGCATCGATAAAAATGAACTGCTAACCAAAATTCGTCAATCACGTGAAATGTCCTTTGTGGAAGGAAACTGTTACTGGTACGGTTATCTGATCACCGAAAATAGCGATAAGGCAGCCGATATCCTCAAAAGCCGCATTCATCCGGCAAAATCGCTTATCCCGCCATACACCCATATGCACAAAAGACGTCCCGATAAAGTAAAAAACCTTTCCGAGGTTTTTACCGAAGATATGCACTTTCTCACATGGGATCATAAAAAGCAACCGGACAATCCCGAGGCTGCACAGTATTTTGTGGTCTATCGGTTTCGTAAAGGCGAAAAAGTGGATATAGGCAAAGCCGAAAACATACTTGATGTTACGCCGGACAATTTCTATATTCTTCCCTACGAAGGAGGAAAAAACAATTATGTTTACGTGGTGACCGCACTGGATGCCTTTAAAAACGAATCAAAAGCAAAAAAAATAAAAGTAAAACAATAAGATGCATGGATTTTTTATCTTCGCCCCGAAACAACTGAAAATTTAGCGAATGAACACCCCACACACATATCCTATGATTGCCAAAACGATGGCAGAACTCGAAGATGTACTTGCAGAAGAACTTATCGGCATAGGCGCCGAAAATGTGGAAATCGGCACCCGCATGGTATCTTTTACAGGCGACAAAGCTTTAATGTATAAAGCAAATATACATTGCCGCACTGCATTGAGAATATTGAAACCCATCCTTACCTTCAAAGCCGAAAATGCCGATGAGGTATACGAAGAAGTAAAAAAATTGAATTGGGACGAATACCTGTCGCTCGACAAAACTTTTGCTGTGGATTCGGTAGTTTATTCGCACATTTTCACCCATTCCAAAT
>DUQH01000095.1 GCA_012837895.1 Candidatus Fermentithermobacillaceae bacterium
ATGATCGCCCAGGCTTCCGGAGCCCTCCTCAATATCATCCTTGACCCTATCCTGATATTTGGATACTTTGGTATGCCCAGAATGGGTGTGGCAGGCGCAGCCATAGCCACGGTGTTCGGTCAGACGGTATCCGCCATCTTGGCCATGATTTTCAACCTCAGGGTGAATAGGGAACTTAACTTGAATCTCAGGGGCTTCAGGCCAGATACACGGGTTATCAAAGATATCTACAAAGTGGGTGTTCCCTCTATCGTGATGAGGTCCGTTACATCTGTTGCGACATACGGGTTAAACAACATTGTGATCAAGTTCTCTTCCACGGCTGCTGCAGTGTTAGGAGTGTACTACAAACTACAGAGTTTCGTGTTCATGCCTGTGTTTGGCCTGAATAACGGGATGGTTCCCATCATTGCATACAATTGCGGTGCCAGGAAGCGGGAACGGGTCACTGAGACAATCCGGCTGAGTATTACTTACGCCATTGTGATTATGGTCGTGGGAATGACAGTGCTACAGGTATTTCCCGGAAATCTGTTCTCTTTGTTCAATGCATCAGAGAGTATGCTAAGTATCGGGATTCCAGCATTACGTATTATCAGCCTGAGCTATGTTCTTGCAGGTGTCTCCATCGTGGCGAGTTCTGTATACCAGGCGTTCGGCAACGGGGTGCTCAGCTTGATTGTGGCCCTTGTGAGGCAACTGGTGGTGCTGTTGCCTGTGGCCTACTTGCTGTCCTTGCTAGGGAACGTGAACTATGTCTGGTGGGCGTACCCGGTAGCTGAAACTGTGACCATATTGCTGAACCTGGTTTTCCTCAGGAAGATCTACGCAATAACCCGGTCTATCGAGTCGGCTGAAGCTGCGGCGGAAAGCTAGTTTTTCGACCAATATACCTAACACTCAATCAACTTATCGTATAATTAGAAAAGAACCGGCGGTGAAATCAGAAACAAGCTGCTTGAAGGGTTCTGGGTACTTGAGAAGACTCTACTGGCTGAGGCACCGGATCTGTGGGACATGCCTGTGCCAGGGGTGATCTTGGGGACAGCGACAACAGCAGAACATGGATGGGAGGACAAACTCACGATGGATAGCAAGCATTGCTGTAACGAGAACCGTGGGAAAATGTGCGGACTTGATGAGTACATCAAGGAAATCATAGGCAAGCCTATCAGCGAAATCGAAACCCCCGCTTTGATGGTTGATCTGGATATCATGGAAGCCAACATGGATAAGATGATGGACTTCCTGAGGGATAGCGGGGCAGGTGTTGGAATCAGGCCTCACGCAAAGACTCATAAGACTCCTGAAATCGCCATGGCTCAAATGGAGAGAGGCGCCCTTGGTATCTGCTGTGCCAAACTAGGTGAAGCCGAAGCTATGGCCGAGGGTGGAGTACCGGATATCCTCATAGCCAATCAGGTTATAGGGGAGAGGAAAATCCGGAGGCTCGCTGCCCTGTCCAAGAAGCCTGGCCTGAACCTCAAAGTGGCCGTGGATACAAAGGAAAACCTCGAAGACATTTCCCGCGAGTCTGCCAGGCAAGGGGGACATGTAGGTATCGTCATCGAGATGGAAGTAGGCAACAGGCGGGGCGGGGTCAGGACCATCGATGAAGCAGTTGAGTTGGCCAAACTGGCGTCAACACTTCCTGGCGTGTGGTACGCGGGGACTATGGGATACGAAGGCTTCGCCGTGTTCATGCCTGATTATGAAGCCAGGAAAGCCGCAGCTAATGGGGCATACGATATTCTGCTGGGTTTCCGGGATGCGATAAAGGAGAAGGCAGGGTTGGATTCCGGGATTGTGAGCGCGGCGGGCACAGGGACCTTCCCCTTCGCAGGCAAAAGGCAAGGCCTCACTGATATCCAGGCAGGATCATACATCTTTATGGACATGAGGTACGGTTCGACTGCAGGTGTCGATTTCAAGAACTCCCTGGCCGTGGTGGCTACGATTACCAGCCATCCCGAACCGGACCTGTATATTTGTGATGCGGGGCTGAAATCAATGACACAGGAATTCGGTATGGTAGGCACCTTGCCGTCGTACGGCCTTAAGGTTGCCAACATGTCAGAAGAACATGTAAGCCTCAGGCCTGATGAAAACCCCGAAGGATTGCCCGGCATGAGCGAACTGGACGAAAAATATGCTAAGCCGGCTAAGAAGCCCTTGGGCGTTGGCGACCAGATTTTGCTCATTCCCAGCCATTGCTGCACAACCGTTAACCTGCACGACATCCTGTATGTGGTGCGTGACGGCAAGGTCGAGGATGTCTGGAGAATCACCGGAAGAGGCCGGTTTGCGTAAGTTGGGTAGTTAGTGGCATCGGATTCTCTGTGTACTGGATTCTGTGTGGCTGAATACCGGGTTAGATAGCTGGTTAGATAGATGATTAGATAGCTGGTTGAACTCCAACATCTGGTTGGAACTTGCAGGCTTCTGTTGGATCGGGACTCGTTTGTCCTGGTTCTCAGAAGCCTGTTTCGATTTCGTACATCTCCTTCGAAACGGCGTACGAAAATGATGCAGCTTTTAGAAAATCTGTCTGATAATAAGGCAGCTCTCAGAAAAGCTGCATTTTTTTCATACGGCAGCTTAGAAATCGTACAGCTTTCGGCTGGACCTGTACGAAAATGATGCAGCTTTTAGAAAACCTGTCTGATAATAAGGCAGCTCTCAGAAAAGCTGTGTTTTTTTCATACGGCTGTTCAAAATCTGTACACTATCCTGCCGGACTTGTATGAAGATGATGCAGCTTTTCGAAAACCTGTATGACAAACAGACGGGTCCATAGGAAAGCTGTAGTCTATTGATACGGCTGTTCAAAATCTATGCACCATCCTGCCGGACCTGTATGAAGATGATGCAGCTTTTGGAAAACCTGTCTGATAATAAGGCAGTTCTCAGAAAAGCTGTGTTTTTTTCATACGGCTGTTCAAAATCTGTACACCATCCGGCTGGAACTGTATAAAATCTACACAGCTTTTCCAAAACCTGTACGAAAATGAGCCGGCCATCCACATCCAGTGCTGCTGTCCCTATTCTCATACAGGTGCTTGAAATCCGGCAGCGGTCAACCTTCGTAAGAGAATCTTAAGAAATATATCAGGTCTTTCGTCAGAACTGCCCTTTAGATTGGTTATGAGGCTTATGGGCTAGGCTGTTTGCATCATGTTGGAATCAGAAGAGCTAGCCGGCTTCGATTGACCGTGGTCCGGCATGGATTGTACCCTCAGTCGAATCCATGGCGGGGAACCCATGGCCGGGAACTGGGTGGATCAAAGGGTACCACATGACGTATTGTGGAGTTAGAATCTAGACGGCCTTGCGACTAGCCGGAGGGGGAGGTGGCGTACGTCATGTCCGAGATGTCGAGACTGAAGGTGCTGGTGGTTGATGATGACAAGGAAATAGACTTTGGGCAGTGAAAGGGGTCTGACCGGTAAATGGATGACACGCGTTTCATATCATCGCTGTTTTGGATTTTATTCCTTGGCGGTTCCGTCTTCATGCCGTTTTTCAGGTAAAAGCGGCTTGAAGCTATGAGACTGGCCCTGATGAGAAAGATCCAGAAAGACCGGGGATCGCGGGTTATTACCTTAATCCACAGGCAGGAATCCCTGAGTTTTCTGGGGGTCCCCATAAGCAGGTACATCAACATAGAAGATTCGGGGCAGGTACTAAGGGCTATCCGCCAGACAGACGAAAACGTGCCTATCGACCTTATTGTCCACACCCCTGGGGGC
Source organism: Candidatus Fermentithermobacillaceae bacterium (assembly GCA_012837895.1). Classification (GTDB taxonomy): domain Bacteria; phylum Bacillota; class Sulfobacillia; order Fermentithermobacillales; family Fermentithermobacillaceae; genus DTU015. Next base: position 3,750 of record DUQH01000095.1, read on the forward strand.
CTGGTTCTGGCTGCCGAGCAGATAGCTCTTGCCCTTGTGCGCCACAAGGCGAAGGTGACAGTGTTTGTGCCTCATTACGCCATGTCAGGGGGCACCCTGCTGGCGTTGGCTGCCGATGAGATAGTAATGGACGGAAATGCGGTGCTGGGACCGGTTGATCCCCAAATTGGCTCTTATCCTGCAGCCTCAATCCTTAGCGTGGTTGAGCGCAAACCTATCGAGCACGTAGATGACAACACCTTGATTCTGGCTGACATTGCGCGCAAGGTTGCGAACCAGGTAAGGGATACTGTGCTACATATGCTCAAGGAAAACGTATCAACCGAAAAGGCTGAAGAACTCGCTGACTTCTTCACACAGGGATACTTCACCCATGACTACCCGTTAAGCGCAACCAGGCTGAAGTCCCTGGGGCTTCCTGTTTCCTTTGATATGCCTGCGGGGATTTACAAACTCATGGAACTGTGCCCGCAGGCCGGGACAAACAGGCCTTCGGTCGGGTATGTACCCATGCCCCAGCGGACGGCTCCTACGAGGGAGAGGGACCGCAGTTCCACCTGATATCCTGGTAACATTCACCGTGCGCCTACAATGGATATGCTATGTGACAGCGCCTCTTGCTCATTTTTCCGGGGAAATTTTTCTACAAAACGAGAATATGTTGAAATTTGTCCCTTAGTTTACTTGACTATGCCGCAGCAAGTCGTGTATAGTAGCACTCAATATCTATAAGCCCACCTGCATATTTCAGCAGAGGTCGTTGATTCTTTGGAACAGGATAAAAAGGAAGGGGTGGTAACTTCTCACATAATTGTTGCTTTCACCTGCGTATTTAGATCGGATTTGAACTGCTGATCATTCCAGATTTTATGCAATTTCATGGATGTCAATACAGGAGGTATCGGAATATGAACCGACTAAGAAATGCTGTCGTATTGCTGCTGCTGGCAGTACTCGCAGTCACCATGGTAGGCTGCGGTGGAAACGGCGAGGAGACCGGTGGTGAGTCCAGCTTCAAGATAGGTATTGTCACTGGTACTGTATCTCAGGGAGAAGATGAGTACCGGGCAGCAGAAATAATGGTAGAGCGCTACGGGGACCGCGTGGTTCACGTTACTTACCCAGACAATTTTATGCAAGAGCAAGAAACATTCATTGGACGTGTTACCGAATTGGCCGCTGACCCTGATATCAAAGCTATCATAATCTGCCAGGGTGTACCCGGGACTGCCGCAGCCTTGGACAAGGTCCGGGAAATGAGAGACGACATCTTGCTCATGGTTGGTGTGGGGCACGAAGACCCCCAGGTAATCGCCGAGAAGGCTGACATTGCCGTAGACCGTGACGAAGTCGAACGTGGCAGGACCATTCCTGAGATTGCAAAGGAAATGGGCGCAACCAAGTTCATCCACTATTCATTCCCAAGGCACCTGTCAATCCCCTTGCTTTCCCAGCGCCGGGATAGGTTTAAGGAAGAATGCGAGAAGATGGGCATCGAATTTATCGAGATTTCCGCCCCTGACCCAATGGGCCCCGACGGGATACCTGGAACCCAGAAGTTCATCCTTGAGGACGTGCCCTTGCAGGTTCAGACCCACGGTAAGGACATTGCTGTGTTTGGAACTAACCTTTCCATGCAAGAGCCGCTCATCAGAGCTGCGCTCGACGCAGGCTGCATGTTCCCTGAGCCCTGCAGCCCTGGGCCCACAATGGGTTATCCCGGTGCCCTTGGAATCGATGTAGAAGGCATGTCCGGCGACATGAAGGCTATCATGGACGCCATCGAAGAGGAAATTATCGCAAAGGGCGGGGCAGGACGCTTTGCAACCTGGCCTGTGGCCCTCAACATGACCATTATCCAGTCCTTGGCTGAACTGGCTTTCCAGGCTGTAGAGGGGAAAGTAGACTTGTCTGATTTGGATGCCATTACTGCGCAGATGGAGAAGGAAGCAGACAGTGAGATGCTGGTAAGGCGGTATCTGGATGGCACCAACTACTACGTGGTGATTGCAGGCTCTTACATCTTCGGCGCTGACAACTGATCGGTCACGAAGGAGCAAAGCAGGCAGCAGAGCTTCCCGTTCTGCTGCCTCATTGTAAACACACAAGATTAGGCATTCACAAGAATGCATTTGCGGGCCGCCGGCATTGCCGGTGGGTTCAAAACAGATCTGCCAGGCGCTTTACGGCCATCAACAAGCGGCATACCCCAGATAGGGAGATACTGTAAGCGACCGGAAGAGAGATCTGGTGCAATACAGAAACAGAGGTGGTAGCGATTGGGCGAAAGGGTGCTTGAAATAAGGAATGTCTCAAAATGCTACGGGGACAATCCAGTACTGAGCCAAGTCAGCTTATCTTTGAATCGTGGCGAAATCCATGCGTTGGTTGGGGAAAATGGAGCAGGCAAGAGCACCCTAATGAACATCCTGTTCGGCATGCCGGTCATCCATGAGACAGGCGGATTCACAGGGGAAATCTGGGTCAATGGAAACAAAGCAGAGTTTAAGAGCCCTAGGGAAGCCATGGAAGCCGGTATCGGGATGGTCCATCAGGAGTTTATGCTGCTGCCTGGTTTCTCTGTGGCTGAAAACGTGAAACTGAATCGTGAGCCTACCCGGCCGAACTTGATTTCGAAAGCTGCAGGGCCAAAGCTTGAGTCACTTGATTCCGGCAAAATGGGCTTGGATACCAGGCAGGCATTGGACAGGATTGAAATGGATGTAGATGAATGGTTGCCGTTGGTGGGCATGCCGGTAGGCCACCGGCAGTTCATCGAGATTGCCAGGGAAATCGACAAAACTGATTTGTCCCTGCTGGTGCTTGACGAACCTACTGCAGTCCTTACTGAGACAGAGGCATCAAGCCTGCTCGCCATATTGAAGAAACTGGCGGAATCAGGTGTAAGCGCGTTGTTTATCAGCCACCGGCTCGACGAAGTTTTTGAGATAGCAGATACCATCACAGTATTACGTGACGGTGAAGTAGTGTGCACAGTACCCAAGAAAGAGGCCAGGGTGGAGACTATCGCCGAGATGATGGTTGGAAGGAAACTCGGGAGTCTAAGAACTGGCGGATCCGGGAGAATCCATGGCAACGAGCACGTCCTGGAGGTTAAGAACCTGAGCGTAGACATGCCCGGAGAACACGTTGACAACGTGAGCTTTTCTGTCAGAAGAGGAGAGATCTTCGGGATAGGAGGGCTTGCAGGCCATGGCAAACTCGGGATCGCCAACGGTCTGATGGGGCTTCACCGTTCGTCAGGCACAGTGGTGTGCGATGGTGAAGAGATACCACTAAATGACCCCAAGGCTGCCCTGGAAGCAGGGCTGGTCCTTTTGTCGGAAGACCGCAGGGGGGTCGGGCTCTTGCTTGACGAGTCAATCGAAAACAACATTGCCATGCCTGGCATTGTTGGCAGGAACAGGTTTGTCAAGCGGCTGGGGCCTTTGCCCATCTCGATTGAAGACAGGAAATCCATCAGGCAACACGCCTGTGAGATGATATCGTTGCTGGACATCAAGTGCACTGGGCCAGGACAAGCAGTCCGCAGGTTGAGCGGGGGCAACCAGCAAAAAGTGTGCGTGGCCAAAGCCATAACCATGGAGCCTAAAGTGCTGCTTGTTTCAGAGCCTACAAGGGGTATAGACGTCGGGGCCAAAGAGCGCGTGCTGAACGTGATAAGGAAGCTCAACGAAGAAGAGGGGATTACGGTTGTGATGACTTCTTCTGAGCTTGCAGAGCTGAGGTCCATGTGCGACAGGATAGCCATCATGTATAACGGGAAGATTCAGGGAATCTTGAGCCCTGACGCCTCTGATGCCGAATTCGGCTTCTGCATGGCCGGGGGAGGAGGGATGGCAAGTGATTGATTCTTTGAAGCGCATAGTAAAGGCGGTAGGCCTCCCAAGACTTACGATAGTCTTGTTTCTTGTGGCTTTGCTGGTGATTGGCTACGTAAACCGGTTGCCCATCCCGATGCTCCTGAGCAATTCCCTGGTCAGGGTAGGTATGAACGGGATTATGGTGCTTGCAATGGTGCCCAGCGTGCAATCTGGCGCGGGCCTCAATTTCGGACTACCCATTGGTATCATTGCCGGCCTGATTGGCATGCTGGTTGTCATGGAATTCAAAATCGGAGGCTTCCTTGGGCTTGCGATTGCACTCCTGATAGCATGTGTGCTGGGTGTTGCATCAGGATATGTGTACGGTCTAATCCTTAACAGGGTACGTGGGCAGGAGATGATGATAGGTACTTATGCAGGGTTTTCCATCGTGTCTGCCATGTGTATGTTCTGGATACTGGCGCCGTTTAAGAATCCGGAAATGATATGGGTGATCTCGGGCAAAGGACTCCGCACCACATTGCCTGTGAGTGATTCGCTTACACAGATTCTGGATAAATCATGGGAGTTTCCGATCTTTGGCATTAAAGTGCCTACAGGGTTGCTGCTTACATTCGCTTTAGCTTGTGTGCTTCTGGGAGTTTTCAACCAGACAAAGCTGGGTATATCCATGAGAATGGCAGGTGCGAACCCGGCGTTTGCCATGTCGTGCGGCATCAACGTGGACAAGATGAGGATATTGGGCACTGTGCTGTCTATCGCCCTGGGTGCCATGGGAATGGTGATTTACTGCCAGAGCTTGGGACTGGTTCAGCTGTACAGGGCCCCGCTGATGATGGCGTTTCCTGCGGTTGCTGCAGTACTTATCGGCGGCGCTAGTGCCAGGAAAGCTACTGTTTGGAACGCAGTGCTTGGCACAGTGCTGTTTCAGACGCTCCTGACCATCGCTTTACCTGTGACCCGCAGCGTAATAGAAGGGGACATTTCAGAGGTTGCCAAGACAATCATTTCAAACGGCATGATCCTTTACGCCTTGACACGGAAAGAAGGTGATGGTTAGTGCGGAAACGGTTTCAGCTTAAAGGCGGATTCAGCGCGGCAGACTTGTTGCGGCAGAACGCAGTTCCAATACTGTTCTTATTCATGTGTATCCTTGGAGTCATCGTGAGCGGGCAGAACATAAGGTATATCGCTCAGGAACTGGTATCAAGGCTTGCCCGGAACTGGTTCCTGGTATTGTCCCTGATCATCCCGGTTACCGCAGGGCTGGGGCTCAACTTCGCCATAGTGCTTGGGGCCATGGCAGGGCAGGTCGGGCTGATTGTAGCCACCCACTACAAGATTCCGGGACTACTGGGCTTGTCAGTTGCCGTGGTGCTGTCGGTTCCCATCGCAGTGCTTTTGGGGATATCAGTAGGCCACGTGCTCAACCTGGCAAGGGGCCGGGAAATGATCACAAGCATGATGTTGGGCTTCTTCGCAAACGGCCTGTACTTGCTGGTGTTCTTGTTTATGGTGGGTACTGTAATCCCTGTGGACAACCCTGAGATAATGCTGGATTCAGGTGTGGGGTTACGCGGCACAATTGAGCTGAAGTACTGCAAATATGCCTTGGACAACCTTCTCAAGGTGCGGCTGTTTGGGGTCAATATTCCCGTAGCTACGTTTGGTGTGGTGATTGCGCTGTGTCTTGGAATCAGGTGGCTGTACAAGACCAAACTGGGGCAGGAGCTCAGGGCTGTGGGGCAGGACATGGCAGTTGCTTCTGTGGCAGGTATCAATGTTGACCGTACCAGGATCACTGCCATGGTAATGTCCACGGTGCTGGCTTCCATAGGACAGATCATATTTCTCCAGAACATGGGCGTGATCAACACGTTTAACAGTCACGAGCAGATTGGCACTGTGGCAATCGCCTCCATCTTGGTGGGGGGTGCAAGCGTGACCAGTGCTACAGTAGGTCACGGGCTCGCCGGCACTTTGCTGTTTCAGTTGCTTTTCATTGTGTCGCCTTCAGCAGGTCAGCGGCTCATGGGCAATGCCCAGGTAGGCGAGTTTTTCCGTGTATTCATAGGATACGGCATTATCGCCGTGGCACTGCTCATCCACTCCTGGGAAAGAAAAGTCTCCCTGGAGAGCGCGTCGCGGCAATCTGCCTTGAAGGGTCAGGCTAAAGCAACTGGAAACATGTAATACAGTTCTTCAGAAAGCAAGGAGGGCTATGAGTGAGTTCACTAGACAAAGTAATAAGCTGGATTGATGCAACAAGGGAACAGAGCATTGAAAAAATGGCAAGACTCATACGGCAACCCAGCGTGAGTTCAACAGGGGAAGGCGTGGAAGAGTGCGCCGGGATACTGGTTGAGATGCTGACGGAAGTAGGCCTGGATGCCAAGGTTATGCCTACTAAAGGTTTGCCTGCGGTGTACGCTGAGAGGATTGTGCCTGGGACTCCTACAGTGATTTTCTACGGGCATTACGATGTCCAGCCAGTTGGCGATCTGGATCTTTGGGAGACTCCCCCGTTTGAGCCCGACATCAGGAACGGGCGCATGTACGGGCGGGGCACCGGCGACAACAAGGGCCAGCTGCTTACCCATATTATCGCCGTAGACGCTTTCATCAAGAACTGCGGGGAACTTCCGTGCAGTGTGAAGTTCTTGCTGGACGGTGAAGAGGAGAGCGGCAGCATAAACCTGGCACCTTTTGTCGAGGAAAACAAGGAGCTGCTAAAGGCCGACGTATGCTATTTCGCTGATGGCCCTATCCACTATACCGGGCGTCCACAGGTGCTTTTCGGATGCAGGGGAATAATCGATGTGGAAATTGTGCTTGAGGAAAACATCAGGGATTGCCACTCCGGCCACTATGGTGCGCTTATCCCCAACCCTGCATGGCGTATGGTCCATTTGCTCAAGACGATGAAGGATGAAGACGGGAAAGTGCTGGTGGAAGGGTTCTATGACAAGGTAAGGCCCATGACTCCGGCCGAAGAAGAAGTGATAAAGGCAATTCCTTTTGACGTGGAAGGCTATTTCCAGGGCGTAAGATTTCCTGGCACAGGACCCCAGTGGGATCCCGTAGAAGCCCTCAAGGCGCATATGTTCCAGCCCACTATGACTATTGCGGGTTTGGCTAGCGGTCACACAGGGGAAGGGATGGCGACAATAGTCCCTGCCAAAGCTGTGTGCAAGATAGACATGCGGTTGGTTGCCGACCAGGATCCTGAAGAGATTTTCGAACTCATAGAGAAGCACGTAGCAAAGCATCTGCCCGAAGCCAAGGTGCTCAGGCACGGTAAGATGTACCCGTCGCGTACCGAGCTGGAACTGCCTATTTCAAAGGCTATTATAGGCGCAGTTGAAAGCGCCTGGGGCGTTAAGCCCATAGTTGTGCCTTCGTCAGGGGCAAGCTGCCCTGAGTACGTGTTTACAGACATACTGGATATACCGACGATTTCAGTGCCCTATGCTAATCCTGACGAGAACAACCATGCTCCAAACGAGAACTTCGATCTCGACTTGTTCATTCAGGGTATTAGGACAACTGCCCATGTCATGGATACAATAGCCAAGCATAAGGATTGGTAATCGGGGTTTGAAGGCGGCCCTGGATGTTTCATTTGGAAGCACTAGGGCCATGGAAGTGGGGGGACGGTCCTGGACGTTTGATCCTGTCAATGACGGCAGCCCCAAACGGGTGCGAAACGTTCCGGGCCGTCCTCAAGCATTTTACTGATCATTATGGACGGCTTTGCAACATATGTTCTAGTGAAAAGGATGAAATACGCGGGAAATTTTGCTTCTGGGAACTATTCGCATTATGTTAACATCTGAACTAAATAGAACAGTTTCTTTCATAATTTGTCGCGAAGAGGGTTTTTAGCTATGAGCCGGATGAAAAGATTCCTCACTTCAGATCCACCGGATCCATTTGAGCCCCGTGTAACAGGATGGATTTGGCGGCTGGTTGAGACATATAGAGCCATCCTCGTGCTCATGATACTTGTCAGTCTGGCCGGTTGCAGCGTGGTGGGCATTGTACCTGCAGTTCCCGTTGAAGGGATAAGCACAGGCCCGGGACAGGACATCCCTGCAGACGAAAGCGGCAGGTACAAGTACCTTGAGCAATCAAATACCCAAACCCATCAGGCTGGCACAGTAGAGTCGGTGATAGAGTACGGGGAGAATTCTGTACTGGGCGTGCATTATCCGGTTTTCGGTAAAGAGGCGATCGACTCTGTAACAAGGGAGTTTGTTGAGGATATTATCTCCGGCTTCATGTCTGAGGTTGAAGACTTCACGGCTGAGCATGCCGACCTAAGGGCGGAACTCAACGTGGATTACGAAACCTGGCTCGTGGAAGACAGACTGGTGAGCATCAAGTTCATTATCTTGGTGAACATGCCAGGTTACGCCCATCCTGAGGTGACCGTCGAAACCTTCGTGTATGACTTGGAAACAGTGCAGCCTGTCTTCCTGGAAGATATTCTGGTCGAAGGCAGCTTACCCAAACTGGCGCAGCTGGCCAGGGATGATCTTGCCTCTAACCCTGATTATGCTGGCTACGTTGACCTTGACCTGTTTACTACTGGTACAGAGCCGGTATATGACAACTACAGGCGTTTCCTGTTAACCCAGGATCATTTCACATTGTTGTTCCAGAAGTATCAGGTGTTTCCGGGGGCTGTTGGTACTCCCAGTGTCGCCATTCCCTATGGGCGCATGGAAGGCATCATTGATTTGCCAGGTCCTGATTCCCAGGCGCCTCAGGATCCTCCCAACGCAATGGACTATCCACGGAGGGAGCCCCCTCCTGATATAGACGGCAATTGTGGACCAGGCAGTGCCGGCGGCCATGGAATCGGGGAAGAGGCGGTCAGGCAGATCGACCCCGATAAACCCATGGTAGCTCTTACTTTTGATGACGGACCATTGTCCAGCACCACAGGCTCTATCCTAGATACGCTAAAGGAGCATGATTCGGTGGCTACTTTCTTTGTGATTGGAAATCGTGCACATCACAACGCCGAACTACTCAAGCGGATGGTCAGTGAAGGGCATGAGATTGGCAACCACAGCTTCAACCATAAGCGGCTCACTACTTTGTCACCTGAAGAGCTGCAGTATCAAATAGAAAGAACTCAAATCGCCGTAAAGACAGTTACAGGAGTTGAACCTTTGATAATGAGGCCGACCTATGGGTCCTACAACAACCAACTAGAGCAAAATGCAGGCATGCCTATGATCATGTGGTCCGTGGACACCAGGGATTGGGAAAGCAGGGATGTAGAATCCATTATCCAGCAGGTGATGGACCACGTACAAGATGGCGATATTATCCTGATGCATGACATATACGTGCCTACTGCTGAAGCGGTGAAAGCAGTAGTGCCAGAACTCATAAGCCGGGGTTTCCAGCTTGTTACAGTGAGCGAACTTCTCGCCGCTAAGGGGATAAGCTTGGAGGCAGGCAAGGTTTACCGCAACGGCGGCAATCTGCAGTACTAATCGACGATACTAATCTGCGATGCTGATCTGCGAGGTATCACAGATTGATCTATCAAACGCCTCTAGATACCTTTACGTCCAGATACCTTGTGAAGTACCCCGGACGATCCGTCAGATTTTACCCCTGGGATATTTCAAGATGCGGAACATTCCAGGTAGTCAGGCGTCAAAACAAAGTAGTTCAAGTATTGAGAACAGGTGGAGCTCCGCCGCCCAAGACAGGCACAGCCGGCATGACGCCAGGTGCTGGCCGCAACTGTTTCACCTGGAAGGCCGGCAAACTTGTGTGGTGAGAAAGGATGGTGTTTGCGGCAAAGAAACACCTTGTGTTGTATGGTTCGGTCTTGCTTCTCGTGATACTGGGGGCAAGCGCTTTTGCTGGCAGTTTGGCTGAAGGCGCACACTTTGTGCGAATCTTCATTAATGGGAAAGAAGTCCTTGAGCCTGGCGACGCTTATCTGGTTAACGGAAGGACATTCGCCCCTGTGAGGGCTATTGCTGAAGCTCTGGGAGCTTTCGTAGGTTGGGATGACGGAACGCAGACTGTCCGGATTACCACTGATCCATCGGTGCCGGGACAGGAAATGAGAATTTCCTTGCTGGAAAAAGTGCTTCTGCCCGGAAGCCCTGAGGAAGCAGTTGTAAAGTGGGCAGAAGGTGTGAAATCCAGGAATGGAGCGCTTGAGTTTGCAGTTATGTCTCCTGAACTCCGCGAAGAGAAACTTGAGTACTTTGAGTCTCTAGGGTGGGTAACAGGTACTTCCAGCCCTTGGGTGGAGAATTACGAGATTACTGAACAGTCAGAGACTCCGGACGGAGATTGGCTGTACAAAGTAGAATTTGCGTTTGCAACTTCCACTGGCAATGCTGGAACTCTCTTAAGTGAGGTCTTGGTAAAGCAGTACGAAGACGCCTGGCTTGTTGCGCAGATTTCAGATGAGTTTACGCCTCCGGAGGTGGAGGCTGCCTACACCGGTGGTGTGGTGAAGCAAGTCGAAAGCGGTGAACGGCCCCGATTCTTGCTGGAAGGCGGGCCAATGTCCAACGGTGAACCGTTCCTCATCTGGCTTTCTGTGAACGAAGATACCAAGTTCTGTATAGTCGAGGCATCTGAAGAAAACGGTGTTGACGTAGAGGAATGCATTGAAGCCAGCTTCTCCGACCTGGAAGTGGGTCAGAAGGTGAAAGTACACATACCCGGCCCGATCCTTGAGTCATATCCGGCACAGGGAGGGGCATCGGAGGTGCTGATTCTGAAGTAAGCCGTGGTCCGATGAAATGGTGAGACTCCTGCCTTGTGGATCTTACCTGCTGAGCCAACTCAATAGACTTGCCACGGTGTTTCCTGCCGCTGGGGAGTTCGTAAGAACTACTCACGGCAGGTTTTCATTTTTGCCACGGAAGCGGTTGATCTTCTGGTTGATTCTAGTACCAGGTTGCGCGCCAATCTGGTCGGTTTTGGTACCAAGTTAGCCCCCGGGGTGGTTGATCTTAGTCCCGGGTTACGGTCTATTTCAACCCTATTGCACTCTATGATACGGTTGCGTATACTAGGATCGTTCGCTAGAGAACGTTCTCGCGGGAACGATAAATGGGCCTTTGAGTAGCCCTTGGGGACTCACTGCCATCTCGCGTCTCCGGTAGGGAGTTGCACATTGTACAGGAGAACACATACGAGAGGGGAGGTTGCGCACATGGCGAACGACAGAAGCGGACAAGGGAATGATGCTGCTTCGCCGGTGAGGCCCGTCCGTTTTGCCGGTTCTGAAACCAGCGAAGCAAGCACCACAAATATTGGTCTTAGCGTCGAATCCTTCGTAAATCTTCTCAGAAGCGCCAACCACGGGCTGCTCAACATAGTCCGTGAAGTATGGCAGAAGTACCCCTTTCCACCGTCTGGTATGGTGATAATAGCCCAGATCATGAAAAAGCCTGGCGCTACAATTAGTCAAGTTGCCAGGGAAACCGGGTTCGCCAAGTCTCATGTTTCCAAGACAATTGACATCTTGTGCAACCACGGGTTTGTGGAAAAGGGGCAAGACCCTTCCGACCAGAGGGTGGTCCGCCTTTTTGCCACCGAAGAACTGGTTCAACGGTTTGAAGAAGTTAAGCGGGTAATGGAAAACCGCTTATCCGAAGTGCTTGCTGTGATACCCAGAGCCAGTTTGGACTGTCTGGTAAGAGGACTGGAGATGCTGAACAAGGCTTTGGAAGAGACCGGGTACACAGAGACAACCTAGAGGTGTGCTGAAGGAGATGATCCAGTGAGACGCTTCTACCAATACCTGAAACCCTTTGCCTCACAGGTGATTGTGGTCTTGGTACTTGTACTGCTACAATCCCTTGCTGAACTGGCTCTCCCAAGCTTCATGGCAGATATTGTGGATAACGGGATTGTACGGGGCGATACCGGGCTGATCTGGAGAACCGGCGGGCGTATGTTGCTCGTAGCCTTAGTAGGTGCAGTCTGCGCGGTTGTGTCAGGTTACCTGTCTGCAAGGGTATCAGCTGCATATGGGCGGAATCTGCGTAGCACGGTGTTTTCGCACGCGACGTCCCTGTCCCTGTACGAATTTGACAAGATCGGGACTGCTTCGCTTATCACCAGAACCACTAACGACGTGTCCCAGGTGCAGATGGTGGTGCTGATGTCATTGCGCATATTTATGGTTGCGCCAATGATGCTCATTGGAGGCATTATCCTGGCCTTTTCCAGGGAACCCAAGCTATCCCTCATGCTTATCGCCGTATTGCCTGTCCTGGCTGTAATGATTTACGTCGTGTCAAAGAAAGTGCTCCCTATGTTCAAGCTGTTACAACAGAAACTAGACAAGCTCAATCTAGTGCTTAGAGAGGGCCTGACCGGTGTCCGGGTAATAAGGGCGTTTGACCGGATTGACTATGAAGCCAGGCGTTTCGACGATGCCAACAAAGACCTGATGCAAACAGGCCTAAGAGTTTTCCGCATTATGGCTGCCCTGATGCCCCTGATGAACCTGACAATTAACTTCGCAACCATAGGAATCATATGGATTGGAAGTCAAAGAATCGATGCAGGTTACCTAGAGGTGGGCGGGCTGATGGCATTCATCCAGTACGGCCTACATATACTCATGTCCCTTATCATGGTGTCCATGATTTTTGTGATGCTGCCCCGTGCGTCAGCTTCGGCAGCGCGAATCAATGAAGTGCTTGACAGTACACCTGAAATGAAGGCAGTTGCAGCTGGATTGAACCTGCCCTTGTCAGAGGCCGGTCAAGACCAAGGGCAATTCAAGATACAGGGTATCGTTGAATTCTGCAAGGTGACTTTTAGCTACCCCGGTGCTGAACAGCCTGCTCTTACTGACATATCCTTTGTGGCCAGGCCTGGCGAGGTTACCGCGATCATTGGGGGAACAGGCTCAGGCAAATCAACCTTGATAAACCTCATTCCAAGGTATTTTGATGTGGACCAGGGCCAAATCCTTATAGATGGCACCGATATCCGTGACATTCCCCGGGAAGTTTTGCGCAGGCAGATAGGCCTGGTTCCCCAGCAATCTGTGCTCTTCTCGGGAACGGTTGCTGACAGCATCCGGTACGGCAAGCAAGATGCTACTGATGAAGAAGTAAGGTGGGCTGCAGGGATTGCCCAAGCCCTGGAGTTTGTAGACCAGATGCCTGACGGATTTGACTCCCATGTTGCCCGGGGAGGAACTAACATCTCAGGGGGACAGAAGCAGCGGCTATGCATTGCGAGGGCACTTGTAAGGCGCCCCAGAATCCATATTTTCGATGACAGTTTCAGCGCCCTGGATTTCAGGACTGATGCCAGGGTGCGTGCTGCGTTGCGCCGTGAGGTCAGAGACGCAACCATGATCGTGGTTGCGCAGCGTGTGAGCACTGTGATGGACGCAGACAAGATAATCGTGCTCGATGATGGGAAGGTAGTGGGTGAGGGAACCCACAGCCAACTGCTGGATTCGTGCGGGGTTTACCGGGAGATTGTCCAGTCCCAGCTGTCAGAGGAGGAAATAGCATGAGGGGTAGGCACAGGCAGCACCACGCAGAGGCCAAGGAAAGAGGGTTAGCAGCTAGCAGGGGTTTTGGCAGGCGTGGTGTCCATGGCGGCAGGCCCGGAGGGCTGCCAATGCAGGTACGCAGGGCAAAAGACTTCAGAGGCACGTTGACAAGGCTGACAAAATACCTTAGACCCCGGAAACTTGCCCTTGTTGCAGTGCTTTTGTTTTCGGTGCTTAGCACCTTGTTCACCATAATCAGCCCCAAGATCATGGGGAAAGCCACTACAAAACTGTTTGAAGGGCTCATGCTAAGAGCTCAAGGGGTGCCAGTAGCCAGTATAGATTTCGCCTACATAGGCAGGATCCTTGTAATCCTGTCTGTGCTGTATTTGGCCGGTGCCGCTCTCAACTTCCTCCAGAGTTATATTATGGCAGGTATTGCCCAGTCCACCGTTTATGAAATGCGCAAAGAAATCCAAGATAAGCTAAACCGCCTACCTCTGAAATACTTTGACGGGCGCACTCACGGGGAAATCCTGAGTCGCGTTATAAACGATGTAGATACAGTGAGTTCTACTTTGCAGCAAAGCCTGGTGCAAATAATAACTGCAGAGGTAACCCTCGCCGGAGTCCTGGTGATGATGTTGAGCATCAGTCCCGTACTGACCTTGGTGACCCTGATCACCTTGCCTCTTACTGCTGTGGCCACGTGGCTTGTGACCAGGCGTTCGCAGAAGTATTTCGTGGGGCATCAGAAAGTGCTTGGGGATCTCAACGGGCATGTGGAAGAGATGTATGCAGGCCATAAAGTGGTGAAAGCCTTCGGGTTTGAAGACGCGTCAACCAGCCAGTTCGATCGGATCAATGAAGAACTATACGATCATGGATGGAAGTCGCATTTCTTGTCAGGGCTGCTTATGCCTGTAATTGGGCTAATAAACAACGTCGGGTATGTGATCGTAGCTGTTGCCGGCGGCTTCATGGTCCTCAGGCAGACGATCGAAATCGGAGATATCCAGGCATTTATCACCTATTCACGCCGGTTTACCCAGCCCATTCGCCAGACGGCTAGCATAGCAAATGTGATCCAGTCTACAGTTGCTGCTGCGGAAAGAGTGTTTGAAATCCTCGATGAGGTGGAAGAAACTCCTGATCCTGCGAATGCGGTCGCCCCGCTTGAGCAGCTCAAAGGCGAAGTCAGGTTCGAAAACGTGCGGTTTGGTTATGAAGAGGATAAGGTGCTTATGGAAGACCTTAGTCTTCATGCAGAGCCAGGGCAGACGATCGCCATCGTCGGGCCGACGGGAGCGGGAAAGACTACCCTGGTTAATTTGCTCATGCGCTTCTACGAGATAGACGGCGGAAAGATTACAGTGGATGGGACTGACATAAGGGAGCTCAAGAGGAGCGATTTGCGCAAGTTGTTCGGAATGGTGCTGCAAGACGTATGGCTGTTCAGCGGGACTATCCGGGATAACATAGCCTATGGCCGGGACAACGCCACTGAAGAGCAGATTGTCAGGGCAGCCCAAGCTGCCAAGGCTGATCACTTTATACGGACACTGCCTGACGGGTACGACACTATGTTGAGCGAAGACGCGTCCAACCTGTCCCAGGGCCAGAAACAGCTCTTGACCATTGCCAGGGGCATCCTTGCTGATCCACCGATGATGATTCTGGATGAAGCTACAAGCAATGTTGACACCAGGACCGAAGTGCAGGTCCAAGAGGCAATGGAAACCCTGATGAAAGGACGCACCAGTTTTGTAATTGCCCACCGGCTGTCTACCATACGGGACGCGGATATGATCCTGGTGATAGACGACGGGAAAATCGTTGAGCAAGGGACCCACAGCGAACTTCTTGCCAAGGACGGTTTCTACGCAGACCTGTACCGCAGCCAATTTACAGGGAGGAACTCAGCAGCTGCAAGTTGAGTAAGGGCCCTGAGCAGCGCGGCATCAGCTTCGAGTATTGAACAATGCCTTAAGGGGGCTTATCCATCCCCTTCTCAAACTCATCATGGAGTGACATGTATCTCACCTTCCGTTCTTAGTACAGAGACGTATGGTGTGTAGAGATGTAGGGTGTGTAGGGATGTAGGGTGGCGCTGGACAAGACCTTGCACCACCCTGTCTAAACCAGTATTAACTTACGTTAGAGGCACCTGGGCTCCCATCACCAAGAGCAGCCTTCTCTCAACGTCTTCCCAGTTTACAAGGTTCCACCATGCATCAAGATACCTACGCCGTTCGTTTCTGTAGTCGACATAATACGCGTGCTCCCATACGTCTGCCACGAGCACAGGGATTGCTCCCCACTGGGTCAGGTTTTCATGCTTCTCGGCCTGGAGTATTTCCAGACGCCCCCATGCAGGGTTCCAAACTAAGATGCCCCAGCCCGACCCTTGAACCGCGTTGGCAGCGGCCAGGAACTGGTCCTTGAACGCGTCAAGACTTCCAAAAGCAATGTCTATCTGCCTAGAAAGGAACGGCCCTGGCTGGGCGGGCCCGCCAGGTATCATGTTAGTCCAGTAGATGCTGTGAAGTATGTGGCCGGACCCGTTGAAAGCTATTTCTGTTTCCCAAAATCTGATAAGTGAGAAATCTCGTGCTTGCCTGGCAGCTGCCAGTTTCCTTTCTGCCCTGTTGAGGTTGTTAACGTAAGCCAGGTGGTGTTTGTCGTGATGAAGCTTTAGCGTTTCCCGGCTGATGTACGGTTCAAGAGCATCGTAAGGGTAGGGAAGGGGTGGCAGTACGTGGCCTCCAATGGGGACAGCGTCCCTCAACAACCTTTCAACATCGCCATGCAAACCACCGGTTGAAAAGCCGGCGTTATCCGGGTCAAATGGGTTCATAGGATCCCTCCTCAAACTCGCAATCAAGCTTATACTGAAACATCAGAGGCGGTCCTGAACGTTTATGAGACTGGAATCTGTGCTTGAATGAGATGTTCCGGTCTAAGTGGTTGCTGAAATCTTAACCGTTTTGGTTCGTACCGTCAACCTGAGAACCAACCTTATGCTACCGGCCAGTTCTATTGTCACTCTGTAAAAGGGCAGAGGGAATATATCACCATGAACCGGCCAGTCGATGTTCGCTACTGTATCCACAAGAATGGTTTACGATATGCACCAATCTCGCCGGTCTTCACCACGCTTTCAGCCAAAACGGTGTACCGCGTGCACCAATGACCGCCGTTTGCGAGTACGAAACTCGCAAAATGGCGCATCACGTGCGCCAATCAGGG
>DUQH01000135.1 GCA_012837895.1 Candidatus Fermentithermobacillaceae bacterium
AACGCGAATTTTTGGTTGTGCCCAAAGATACACATCACGTTCTATGCCGCTTATACGCCAAAAATCCTGACATTCGAGATAGGAGCCTGTTGACCAGCGGAATATTTTTAGAACCAACGTGTTTTTCCCGGGTTTTACATAATCGTTGATAAGAAACTCCGCAGGATTTTTGGAATCTTCGCTATAACCCACCTCCTTCCCATTGATATATACATACATTCCCGATTTTGCCCCACCAACATGGAGAAAAATATCCCGATCCATCCATTCGGAAGAAATGTCGATATCCCTTCGATAAACACCAACGGGGTTCATTTCGGGCAACGTAGGAGGCTGAGGATCGCGCGGCTTAAATTCGTAACCGTGATTGGTATATATCGGTACGCCAAAACCTTGCATTTCCCAATTGCCGGGAACAGTAATATCGTTCCAATTTGCTGTTGAAACAGCCGGATCGGCAATATCGGCAGGCAACTCGTTGTAACCTTCGACAAAATAAAACTTCCAAACGCCGTTGAGTGATCGATAAAACTTGCTCTCCTCGAATTTTTGAGAAAGCGCTTCATTGCGACTATCAAATGTCATAAAAGAAGTACGAGGATATTCCTTATTTACGGCAACAGTCTGAACATCCTGCCAATACGGTTTTGTGTTGTTCTGATTATTCTGATTATTCTGATCCCCGTTTGCCGGGCAAACAAAAAATGGCATTAAAGCCAAAAAAACAGTGAGTACTAAGTAGTTGAATTTCATTTCAAAATTGTAAATTGCTATTTTTGAGGATAAAACGTATGTGTGTGCAATATTTTGCCGGTCAAGTCTTTTGTTTTTACCGTTATCTTATCCGACACCTCCACTTGCAGGCAGGTTTCGTCGTCATTGATGAGAACGGGGAAGTTTATCCCGTTTTCGTCCCCTTTGTCGACAAACCCATATTCGTGCGTATGTCCGCAAATCATCAAATCGATGCCGGCATCGTTAAGCAACGGCACAAACTTCCGGGCCACTTCACGTGTGCCATGCCAAGTTGAACCCACCGGAGGCATGTGCATCAACACGATACGGTATTTGGCCGATCGAAATTCGGGCGTCATTGCCATCGCTTCCAACCATTTGCTTTCTTCGCTTCGGTAGTCGTCGAAACAGGCCAATTCCGAATATTCGATGTCGGAATCGGGCTTGTCTTCGCCGCTGTCGAGCACAAGAAAGAAAACGGGACCTTCTCGAAACGCATAATAAAATTCTCCCGTCGGAGTGGGGAAATAGGCATATACCGAAGAACTCGCCCTGCCCCGAGTTTCGTGATTCCCTCTCACGTAATACATCGGCACTTCGCTTGCAAAAAGCGCTACTGCCGTATCCATGAATCCGCGAAAGATCCCTTCTTCTTCGTTTACCGTAGAAACCATGTCGCCGTTGAAAATCACCAGATCGGTATTCTCCCTTTCGACATCCGAAAGCAACGCGCGAAGATGGTCGTTGTTGCCGTGAATGTCGTTCACCACACGAAACGAAACTTTCTCTTTCCGCGAATCCAATGTCCTGAAGGCATAAGGCCGCCGCGAGTAAACGTCGCTAGCGGCAATATTCCCGTACAAGATCCTATGCCCTTCGTACCCCAACACTTCCTTCGAAAATATACGGTAGCGGTATTCGGTGCCGGGGGTCAGACCGGCAATCGTTACGCGATGAAGCTTGCCGACGACTTTGTTGCCATAGACGGTATCGTAATAACGGGGCCTTTCTTGCGAATAAAAACTGTCGTTGCCTGCCGGCGCCAATTCAACCCACGATACGGCATCTTTATCCGTGGTCCAAATCACCGTGACTTCCTCTTCTCCCACTTTCTGGAGATAGGGGCCGTGCGTGATCTTGACGTTCCGGGAAAACAACAACACCGGCAGGCAAAAGGCAACAGCAAATATTTTCAAACGTTTCATTTTTTTCAAGGCTTTTTATTCGACGAATGCGTGACGGTATCCCTGCACATCGTTCCAATGTCCGCGCGTGAAATCGGGGATGGCTACAGGAGCCGACCCGTTGTCGAGCGAGATTTCGCTCAACGGTACAAGGCAGCACCACTCGGCCAAATCGTAAACGTCCATGTCCAGCGGCAATCCGTTGCGCAGACAGTATACCAACCGGTAATCCATGATGAAGTCCATACCGCCGTGACCGCCCACCTGTTTGGCCAACTCTTCCAACTCCTTGTGAATCGGATGCTTGTAGGTATCCATCAACGCACGCTTCGTCTCCTCGGAAACAAAACCGTGACCACTCAGGTTTTCGTGATCGGGTACCGCAGCAGCGTCCAGCGGAGAATCGCTCCGAAAAGCATAACCTTCTTGCGGGTATTTCTGGGCAAAACCCTTCGTCCCCGTCACCTCATAGCACCGCGAATAGGGACGCGGCGAGGAAACGTCGTGACGAATCAAAACGGTCTTCTCCTTTTCCGTGCGAACCATCGTCATCGTGTGTTCCCCATTGCGGAAATCGTAGGCACTGTCCGCCTCCATCCCCCTTTTCTCGATCAGGTATTCCGGAATATTCACCGGCTTGGTGTCCATCGATACCAGGTAATCCAACCGGTCGCCGCGGTGAATGTCCAGCAGCTGGCAGGCGGGACCGAATCCGTGCGTGGGATAAACGTCGCCCC
>DUQH01000014.1 GCA_012837895.1 Candidatus Fermentithermobacillaceae bacterium
CCCCCGAAGCAACGGAATGTTACCTAAAGTTTCTAGATTACTACCGACCGCTTTAGCAATCGGTATAATGGTCTGATTTAGCAGATGGTGCAAATGAAACAGTCTCTTTTCTTTTGTGCTTTGGTCTATGTGGATTTGGTGTACGTTTATTCCGTTAGCCCGATGAACCCGCAGATGAGCTACCTGATTTGCACCTAAGTAAGACCAACCCATGGGGCGACTACTCAATCTTGCCGAAAGAATGTGACTCACATGGCCTTCGACACTACATCCCACCAATAGACCCCGATACTTTCTTCGGGCTTGAATCCCGCTCCAGTTGTTGTTTAAATACCCTTGCACTTTGAGAATCGCCTTTTTACGAGACTCCTCCTCCGCCTCTTCGCGAAAAGAAATAAGCAAACGGTTCATTTGGCTCCATTTACCGTTCCAAATGGCTAGAGCTAAAGCTTCTCTCTTACCATCATCTGCTCCAGCAGCTTTTAGAATCGCTTTCCGCAGGTGAAATCCATCCATCACATAGTATGAATCGGGGATATACTCAACGCCGGACTTAATCCAAGAGGCTCCATCACCTGATAGAAAAATGTACTCCGTCTTTTCAAGATCGTAGTGGTCGTCGAGGTAGTGCCAGACGGTATCCCATATCTTTTCGCTTTTTATTCCTGGACTAAAGGTGAAGTACTTCTTCCCAAGCAACTTGTAGCGGTTTGTCCCCACGCGAATACGACCTTCATGAACACAGACCAACTTTTGCTCAAACCCTCGAAGACCCTGTTCTTGATGCGCGACATGGTCCTCATCGGCTTCAATATATAAGATGCGACTTTCTTTCTTAAACGAAGGTTTTTCTTTTAGTTCTATCTGTTCTGGCTGGAGCTTCCTTACGAGATTAAGTACAGTCTGGCCAGACACACTCGTTCCCTGGGCTCGTTTTTCCTGGCTTTCACCAGCCTTGCGGTAAGAGCTGTCGGCAACCTCTTCCAAAAGATCAGCTTCTAGAAGTGTATCCAGGCGCTGATGAGGCGTATACCCCAAAGCCCTATCAGCTAAGTACGCATATTTACCGGTTCTCTTATTTCGAAAGTACGTGCGTCGGTAGGTGACTGGACCGAAAGGCGAGAGAATGGTTTTGGCGTCATTCTTCCGTTCAATAACCCAATCTTTCCTACGGGAACAGTCGCTTACTAACTCACTGTCAATCAGCTCTATTAATCGTTGTTGAATGGTAGCAGATAAACTGTTCATGCCATCTCTTAAGGACTCTTGAAATCCTGCCAAGCCATTTCCGTTAAGAATTTCCAAAATTGATTCTTCTACTACTTCACGATCTTCTACTACTTCACGAAAGGAAAACATCAAACTCTCATCGAATATTGTCTGCATAGAAGATCTCACCTCTGAGTACTCTGTACTCGTCCTGCTCGGGACGGTGAGATCTTCTTCTATTTCCCAAACAGAATTCCTGTCCTACAGTAACTTTACACTAGCCTGGCGACACCACATGATCTGTCCCATGAACCAACCCATTTCTATATCTCATTAGGCTGTTAACATCGGCCAGCAACTCGATCAATACAATCTCACTCTTCACTAACACATTCAACGAATCCAGAAACCGGGGCCTATTCCCTTTATGATATCGCCCTTCCACACCTGTCAGAGCCTCACCAAAATCGACAATGAGTTGCTCCAATTTATTGTAGACCTTTAGAAATGAGCTCAAGTTGTTCGACTTCTCGTAACCCACGAGCTAATACCTATGTTGAACCTCTTGCTTCTGCCTCGTCGCTTCCTTGGTTAGCTTGTTCGGATCCAGCATAGTCACTCCGAAGCAAAGAACGAGTGTGATGCTAGCAAAGAAGAAGACAACGGTATGCTTCATGATCCTAGCATAAGCCACGCCGTAAGAAAGCGATATTATCCCTACCACCGAACATAAGAATGTGATCCAACAAATAACGGAGATAAAGATCAACCTTCGAAAAGACCGAGTCAATAGTGTATCCACCGCTTCACAATAACTGTCTACCTCTTGAGCAAGGTTTCTTAGCCTGTCAGCAAAGAAAACATAAGCAGTCAGAGTAAGCCCAAACAAACCAGCAACAACCTGCGCCATCGTAGAAAACAAAAACAGTGACTGGTTCTCCCCCAAGTGAAACCAAGACGACGGAAGTACTAGATAGGCTACGATCACAATCATTACAATCTAGAACAAACCAATCCGCCCGCTCACCCTGAGTTCACCTCCCGGAACTTCTCATGAGCTTTATTCATGCTTCGGACACCCCACCTATAATAGATGGACTACTGCACGGCGAACATTTTTTGCCGCGTCCCCATCAATTTGCATTCGCCTGTAGGCCCATCGGGAAACGACACCAACGAAAAGAAAGGACCCTCGCGGAGTCCTTCTATGAACTTACTTATGAAACTATCCAAGCAACTGCAGTACAGACTGAGGAGCCATATCAGCTTGGGTCAACAGCCTGCTGGAGAATATTGTTCTTGGTGAAGGCCATGATTCCAATTGTCCCACAAAACGCATATCCGTCAGCTACAGTCGTCATCGTATCCGTCATCATTATGTGCATCATTTTCATGCTCATCCTCAAGAGATATGATGCTTTCATCGCCAATGATGCTCAGCATCTGAATTCTGCTGCCAACCTCCTCCATATCTTCATATAAAGTGTCAATCTCGTCGATGAGGGACTGCGGAACATCGTGTTTAAGTATTCGTGACAAGTAGTCTTGAACTAGAGCGACATCCAAGTCAAGCGGAGGTATCTCCCTCATTAAAGAGAGAAGACGACTAGTGTGGTTCGTATTCATAAGGTATATTAAGAACTCTTTTAAGGCAATTTGTTCGTTCTGATGTAGTCTGTGTAACGATTCATCCGGAAAACGAGGCGTAAAAACCTTGAAAGCCATACTATCTGACCGCAGTTCATAAGAGAAGAGATTTAAACGGTACGCCGCATTGGCAATCTCCTTATAATAAGCCCTGGATGTAGAGCCAACGACTCGCCCCCAAAATCTCTTCATCCTGTCGTCATTGGGAGTCACAAAAAATGAGTCGTTATCAATTGTAATTTGAAGGCTTTGCTCCAAGAAGTTGACCAACGCCGTCCTCTCTGGTTGCAGGTCACCTGTGAAACAGAACCGGTTGTACCTACATGTATTATAGAAATAGGCCAACATATCCAAAAACCGGTTTTCATGTGGGTTTAACGTTAGGTTAATCTTTTCAGCAATCCGGTCGTGAAGTTCTCTGTGACTGTGAGTAATAAGGCTTTTCTCAAATTCAAGTGCATTCTCAGGATCAATCTCTTCCAGCAAGACTAAAAGAACCTTTTGAAGACGCTCAATTCCTACCGACACTGAATAAAGTACATGAAAAATCTCGGCGGCGTTATAAAAATGATCCAAACAATTGAACTCCCTTACACCGCGATAAATGAAGGTACCCGCAATATCAATTTCAATGTTCATATAGAAGTTTTTGAACTTAGAAATCTTGTTCACCGTAACTCCCCCCGAATCGCCTGAGTAAGCCGTTCCGTGTCTCCTGTGCATGTCAAGATGCTACGAACACCACATTTTGAGCTCACGCTGTGGATTTGAGCCAAATGATATTTTAGCTCCATCAAAAGAGAAGGACCCTGTGAGTGGCATAATAAAATGGAGAGATTGGGGGTGCGGACAAAAACCTGGACTTATAAGTCAGGAGGTAGTCCATGCATTCCTACGAGGAACGAATGAAGGCAGTCCAACTGTTCATCAAGTATGA
>DUQH01000073.1 GCA_012837895.1 Candidatus Fermentithermobacillaceae bacterium
ACGTGGGTAGCGGAACGGTTGAAGAGCTGGCAAAATGGGTGGAATATATGACGTCGGATGCCGAGTCGAAGATGACAGAATTGCGCCGCAAGAACGGGCGAGAGAAGCCTTGGAAAGTGAAATATATTGGTGTGGGCAACGAAAACTGGGGTTGCGGAGGAAACATGACCCCCGAATTTTATTCAGACCTATACAGGCGTTACCAGACCTATTGCCGCAATTACGGTGAAAATCGACTATACAAAGTGGCTTGTGGTGCAAGTGATTACGACTACAACTGGACGGAAGTGCTGATGAAAAATGCGGGTCGCCACATGAATGGCTTGTCGCTGCATTATTATACGGTGCACAGATGGGATAACAAAGGTTCTGCCACGCAGTTTACAGTGGACGAGTATTACCGGACACTGGGCAAGGCACTCGAAATCGAACAAGTGCTGAAGAACCATATTGCCATCATGGACAAATACGATCCGCGGAAAAGAGTGGGTTTGCTGGTGGACGAGTGGGGCACCTGGTGGGATGAAGAACCGGGTACGGTGCGTGGACATCTGTATCAGCAGAATACGTTGCGCGATGCTTTTGTGGCTGCACTCACGTTGGATGTTTTCCATAAATATACCGACCGGGTGGTAATGGCCAATATTGCCCAGATGGTGAACGTATTGCAGGCGATGATTTTGACAGACGACAAGGGAGGAATGGTGTTGACACCGACTTATCACGTTTTCCGAATGTACAAGGTGCATCAGGATGCCACGTATCTGCCTTTCGATTTGATATGCGATAAAAAGATGGTGGAAGAGAACCGAGTTGTGCCGATGATTAGCGCCACGGCTTCGCGCGACAAGAACGGGGTGATTCATCTTTCCCTCTCGAACGTGGATGCCGACAACAGTCAGGAAATTACCGTGGAATTACCCGGATTGAAGGGGAGAAAAATTTCCGGAGAGATTTTGACGGCGGCTAATTTGACCGACCACAATACGTTTGAAAAACCGAATACGGTGAAGCCGACCGTGTTTGACGGTGCAAAAATAGTAGGCGACGGAGCGTTGACGGTGAATCTTCCTGCAAAATCCATCGTTACGTTGGAAATCAAATAAGGTAGGGTTTTTATCTCGGCTTTTTAGATTCAAGGCTGCATTTTACCGTACAGGTACATCTGCTTGCAAAACGACGGGGAGATGCAGCCGTTTTTTTCGTTTAATTTACGGTTTTCCTGTTTCAACCTGTTCTCCCTTTGACTCGTTCTTGATGGTGAATTTTTCCATATACTCGCTTGGAGGCATGTCAAATTCTTTTTTGAAGCAGGCGCTGAAATATTTGGGATCGTTGAATCCTACGCTGTATGCCAATTCTGAGATTCGGATGTTTTGGGTGTCTTCCATAATTTTGCAGGCAGCTTTCAGGCGGATGTTGCGGATGAAAGCCGAGGTGTTGAGCCCGGTGAGCGATTTGAGTTTGTTGTAAAGTGTGGATTTACTGGTTCCCATCTCTTTCACGAATTGTGCCTGATCGAACTCGACATCGTCGAGATGGCGGTAAACACAATCGATGGCTTTTTGAATAAACTGCTTATCGATACTGGTATAGTTGAGGTCTTTCAACTCGAAAAACACCTGATTTTTGAAATCGCCGGCCATTCTTTCCCTGTTTTTCAGCAGGTTCTTGATTCGTGCATACAATACGCTCAAGTTGAATGGTTTGCTGATGAATGCGTCGGCGCCCGATTCGTAGGCTTCGGCTTTATCCTCCTCCTTATTTTTGGCTGTGAGCAAAATGATGGGAATGTGACTGTATTCGATGGTGCTCTTGACGAACCGGCACAATGCGATGCCGTCCATTTCGGGCATCATGATATCGGAGATGATGAGTTCCACCGTTTCGTTTTCGATGATAGTGACGGCCTCTTTGCCGTTTTCTGCCGTGAGTACGTTGTATTCTTTATCCAGCAGGCGTACCATGAGTTGCAGCAACTCTTCATTGTCTTCGACCACCAGCAGCGTAGGCGCTTGTAATTTGTTTTTGGAGTCTGTGCTCTCGGAAACATCTGTGGTTTGAGCGGGATTATTTGTACGTTCTTCATCGATGACGGCGGCAGGCTCTTCTTCGACTTCAGAAGAGTTGAAATACGTTTTTTCTATGGGGAAAGTGAGATAGAAGGTACAGCCTTTGTCTTTTTCACTTTCTACCCGGATATCGCCATAGTGGAGATTGACCAGGTCTTTGGTGAGCGATAACCCGATTCCTGTTCCGGTGGTATTGAAGCGGCGGTAATCGCCTTCATAGAAACGAGTGAACAGATTTTTTTGATCTTCGGCCGAGATGCCGCAGCCGTTGTCTTTGACGGATAGAAGAACATAGTCGCGATTATTGTTTTTGTAAGAGAGATTTACCTGAATAAATCCGTCCTCCGGCGTATATTTGGCCGCATTGGAGATGAGATTATAGAGCATTTTGTCTATTTTGTCGGGATCAAAATAACCGGAGATGTTTTCGGGATTGCTCACAAAAGAGAGGTGTATTTTTTTCTTTTTGATTAAAGGGCGAAAGCTTTCGGTTTTTGTTCTTACGAAATCCGAAAGATTACCATACGATACACGCAAGCGGAGATTGCCGCTTTCGGATTTACGAAATTCCAGTATTTGCTGAAAGAGGCGCATCAGGCGGGAGATGTTTTGTGTGATGACGGTGAAAATGTCGTCGGAACGGGGTGTGGTCATCTTCAATTCATCTACCGATGCCGAAATAATGGTCAATGGCGTGAGAAATTCGTGCGTGATGTTGGTGAAAAACTGCAGTTTGGTCTGATTGAGTTCTTCGGCTTTAGCCTGCTCCATTTGCTTCAGTTGCAGTTGGTTTTTCAGCCGGATGCGGTTGCGTATATTAAGGTAAATGAGCCAGCTAATCGTGAGCGTGATTACACCGTAAAGGGTGAATGCCCACCATGTAAGCCAGAAAGGGGGAAGCACCTTAACGGAAATTTGTTGGATTTCGTTGTTCCAGATGCCGTTTTGTGAGGTTGCTTTCAGCAGGAAAGTATAATTGCCGGGTGATAGGTTGTTGTAGTAGGCGAAATGCCTTTTCGAATCGGTATATTGCCATTCTTTATCGAATCCGTCGAGTTTGTAGGCATATCGGGTGAGTTCGGGATTGCGATAGCTCAAGGAAGCAAACTCGATGCTGAAATTGTTGTATTTGTGCGGAATGATGAGATGTTTCGTATAGGGAGGCATTTGTTCCAGTATTTTTTTCCTTTCTTTTTCCTGCATACCGGAAACGGATCGATTGAATATTTTGATGTCGGTTACGAAAAAAGGGCTTTCGACCACAGCTTGTTTTATGTGTTCGGGTGAGAAGCCGATAAAACCTTTGTAGCTGCCGAAAAAAAGTTCGCCGTCGTGAT
This sequence comes from Candidatus Fermentithermobacillaceae bacterium, assembly GCA_012837895.1. Taxonomy (GTDB): domain Bacteria; phylum Bacillota; class Sulfobacillia; order Fermentithermobacillales; family Fermentithermobacillaceae; genus DTU015. The sequence continues at coordinate 3,410 of DUQH01000073.1, forward strand.
TAAATGAAGATTTGGGAATGAAAAAATTGTCTTGAAGTCCATCGGTGGTGGTATAGATGCGGAAAGAATCCAATTCGGCTTCAGGGTTGAAAGAGAGTTTGATCAATCCCTTGTTGGTTCCCAGCCAGAGATTGCCTTCGCGATCTTCTTCAATGCTTCCCACCATGTCGCCGAGGATGTTGTGGGGCGGATTTTTCTCGATAAAGGAATCTGTTTTTTCATCATACAGAAACAGTCCGCCGTTTTCGGTACCTGCCCAAAGGCGGTTGAATTTATCGAGATGAAGGCAGAGCACACTGTTGGTTGAAATGTTTTGCTTTTCGAAGCAGTAATTTTTGCAGGTGATGTGCTGCATCGAGGCAAAATCTCCCGTTAGCCGGATTAACCCGTAGTTGATGGTTGCCAGCCAGATGTTATGATTCGGGTCTTCGAGGATATCTTTCACATAGCATTGGGAGAGGTTTTGGTCTCCCATGATCAGGTCGTTCAAGGTGAATCCGTTGCCGTCGGGCAGCAAAACGCCCACACCAGTTTGCGTTCCTATCCAGCAATTGGCGTGACTGTCTTCGTAGAGCGAAATGATGCGGTCTTCTTTGATGAAAGAGCTGTTGGCATAAGTGAATTGCCGACAGGGCACGCCTTTGCGGTAGCTGTAAAGTCCGTTGCCGTAGGAAGCGAACAGGATTTCGCCGTTTTTTCGTTGAAGAATATCGTAAATGGTAGCATATCCCATGGTTTTCAATTCGGGAATTTGCGACTGATGACGATAGATTCCGCTTTCACGGAGGTAATATACCAGACCGTACGTGCCTATTCCTATCCAAATATTGTTATCCTGATCAACCAAAAGTGAACGCACCGTTGATGTGGGAACTTGCGGGATGTTGACAGTGAAAGTATGAAAAGGCGTTTTTTCGGTATGGGCGATGAATACCCCGCCGCCTATGGTGCCGATCCAGATGTTGTTTTCGTGGTCGCGGATGATGGAATTGATTTCGTTACTCGGAATGCGGTAAACCGATTGGGTGGATTTGTAATTGATGAAACGTTCGGGATGATCGTATTCCAGAATACTCAATCCACTACGGGTACCGATCCACAAAGCGCCTGTATTGACATCCTCGCAGATATCGTAAACAATATTGTCGGAAAGGCTGAAGCTGTCGGCGGGATTGTTGCGGAAAGTTTGCCAAGAAACCTGCTGCGGATCGCGCGGATTCTTTAACAATTGCAAACCTGCGTCCCATGTTCCTATCCAGATATTTTTTTTACCGTCTTCATAGATCACATGAGCAGAATTGCGTTCGTTCATTTGCGGGTAAGCCACAAAGACTTGTTTTTTGGAATCGTAGCGGAATAAACCCCTGTTCCATGTACCGATCCAGATATCGCCGTAGGAGTCTTCCAGGAGGGATTTGACGGGACTGTCGGAGAGTACGCCGTTAGTGCTATTTCTGTTGAGATAGATAAATTCGTTTTGTTTGGGAGAATATTTGAACAATCCTTCGTCGAGTCCAAGCCATATTTCGTCGTTGCGGGTTACCAGAATGCATGAAACTACGGGATTGGGAATGCCGGGAACAGGTACTCTTTTTATATCTCCCGTTTTTTTGTTCAGAACATTTAACCCGTCTTGCGTACCGATCCACAAGTGGTGATCGTGATCTTCGGCCAAACACAGAATGTTGTTGTTTGAGAGGGAGTTCGGGTTGTTTAGTCGGCGCGTATAGACACTGATTTGATAGCCGTCGTATTTGCATAGTCCGTATCGGGTAGCGAACCAAATGAATCCGTCTTTATCTTGATATACCTTCTGCACTTCGTTGGTAGGCAGTCCATCGGAAGTGGAAAGCTGATTAAACGTTAACGGGGCATGTTTTTTTTGTTCGGCTTGTTCTCTTTGTGCAACCTGTCCTCGTGTTGTTGTATGTTCTTTTGGAGTAGCTGCATCAATCGCATTTATTCCCTCCATCCAAAGGAAGAGTAGCAAAACGGCACTATATTTTTTTATCGATCGATATCGTAAATAATGCTTCATCTTATTCTTTTTTTCAAAAATAGTAACTTTCGTATGAATAACGAAATGTAATGCAATTTTTCAACGTGATTTTGAGTAGTTGTTATTTTGTTTAAAATGAGCAAC
>DUQH01000003.1 GCA_012837895.1 Candidatus Fermentithermobacillaceae bacterium
CCACCTCTTCCGCCTGTGGAAGACGATCCGCCGAAGGCAAATTGTCCGCCACCTGTTGCGATCAGTATCTAGTCTACAACAAGAAGGTAAACACCGAAGGTCAAGCATAGAAAGCCGGGGGGCAGTTCCAGACCTCCCGGCCCTCCTTGCAAGACCATCTTTCCTTGCAAGTTGCAGAGTTCTGGCAAGGTCCTGTAAGCCATTATCCATGCACACACCGGGTTTCAATACCTAGGAGCTGGTTTGCAAGGCAAATTCATCCTATAATCTGATCAAGTAACCTTGGCGAGTAATCTAATAAAGCCATTGCACCTAATCAGGATCAACTAAACAGTTGGTTTATTACATCTTGTTAAATAAGGAGGATAAGTTTGTCTTCCCTCGAAATCTTCGCACATAATGTCAAAACCCTCCTAAACCAAAGAAATCTTAGGCTCAAGGACCTGGCCGAGGAAATCGATTTGTCTGAATCCTACCTATCGCTTGTGCTTAACGGAACTAGGAAAAACCTTGGAGACAAGTACAAGGACCGGATTGCAGCGTTTTTCGGCGTACCAATTTCCCAGTTGTACTCTGAATTCCCGACGTTTTCAGACACTGACGAAACACATGCATATGCTGAGGATCCGCTTAGGGCTGAGGTCAAGGGCGCAATCGATGCCTTCATTGAACGGACAGATCTCCACTCCACAGAGATTCCGTTCTACCTCGCGCTCGCCGCCCTGTCAGACCAGGAAGCCCGCTCAATCAAGAAATACCTCACCACGGTGCTCAACTATTTCGACAAACGCGACTCCCAACAAAGCCACATGCGTGAAGACCGCTTGCTCAGCATGACACCAAGGCAGCGCACGGTGCTCCTGGCATGTTCCCTCGCAGGCAACAATGCACGCATTGAGTGGGTCAGGCCGCTTTGCCAGATGGAAGATAGCGAATTTCAGCAATCCATAGACGAACTGATAGCTCTCGAAATGATTTGGTTAGCCGAAGATGTCCATGGCAACCGGGTGCGCTTGAAAAGAAGTCTCAGGGACGTGCTCTCGTCGCATTACACCCAAGACAAACTAAGACTGCTGTATACGGATCTGGCTGCAGCCATGGAGCTTTACCCTGACGAGGATCCCGGGTTCTTTGCAGCATTGGCCCGCATATTTGTCAAGGCGGGGTTAACCTCAAGGGCACTTCCCTATTACAAGAAAGCTGCCCTAGGCTACCAGGACCACAAAGTGTGGGATATGGCAGCCAAAGTATGGCACGAGCTGTCCATGGCATACGGAGTATTGAACAACCAGCGGGAAAGGGGCAAGTGTTTGTGCAGATGTGCCCAGGCCCTTGCGGAGAACAAAGACTTTGACGGGGCCGGAGTCATGGGCGGCCATGCATTCCAGGTGTTCAAGGAAGTTCAAGCCGAGGACATGCTGGTGTACACCTGTCTTACCATGGGAAACATTTACTCTGGAAACGACTATAACAAAGCAGCCGCATGGTACAAGAAAGGACTAGAAGCTTCCGGCGTGAGTTCGCCAAACTATGGCAACCTCCTGATGAACCTGGCAACCTCGTATTACGCCCAGGGCAACACAACCCAGGCTGAGATTTACCTGAATCAAACCCGCAAGTGGGTCCTGGACTATAAACCCAGGGAAGCAAACAGGCTGGCATCCCACGCAGATCTCATGTCAGGCTTAATTGAGTTTAGCCGTAGGAACTGGAAAGCAGCTAAGCGCTTCTACCAATCAGCCATAGAACAAGCACCTGAGAAGAACCAAATAGATCTAGCAGTTGCGTATCACAACCTAGGGATGATCTTTTACCGCGAAGATCGTTCCGGCACTGCTCTTGAGTACCTGGCTAAAGCCGGGCAGCTATTCCAGGATGACAAGCTTGAGAACCGTTGGGCATGTACAGGAGTTGAGATTGCCAAGGTGCTTGTACGGGAAGGCCGGATCAAAGAAGCTGCCTCGCTACTTGAGGATGTCTCTGACAAACTCGACAAAAACGACCGGATTGAACTCGGCTGGGCATTCCTGCTTAGAGCGTGCATAGAAAAAGCAAATGGTGTATACGGACGTGCCAAGACTATGGCATCCCGTACCCTGGAGCTCTTCAACCAAGAAGAATCATGGAGGGATGCTGCATGCGCATCGTTGTGGCTCTGCAACCTGCTAGAAGCAACAGGTGACATAACCCGGGCCCAACAGCTAAGAAATACAGCGTACACTATATACTCTAAGAATCATTGGGACCTGAGAGAGCTTCATAGGGAGTGCAGTCTGTTAGAACCGAAGCACAGTTAAGACCCGCATCAATTAAGGCCGGGACATCAACCGGACTTGCCAGCCGCCCCGGCCCCTTACCATTCATTCCCAGATGCCTTGTGCCTTATCACTTACGCCTAGCCTTAACCGCGTTCGCGATTCTGACAAGCGCTTCTTCAAGAATCGCCCTGGGGCACCCCACATTGAGCCTCATAAAGCCTTCTCCTTCCGGCCCGAACGTAGCACCGTCGTTTAGCCCTACACGGGCTTCATCGATGAAAAACTTCCTCAATTCATCTTGCCCTAAGCCCAAGCCGCGGCAATCCAACCAGATGAGATAAGTAGCTTCGGGCCTCATGGGTACAAGCTCAGGCACGTTCTTGTTTAGGTAGTCTATGGCGTAGTCAATATTGGCCTCGATATACTCCAGCACCTGCTCGAGCCACTCATCCCCGTACTTGAACGCGGCTTCGGCAGCGATCAGCTCGAAAATCCCAGGAGCGCCCATCAGCCTGCCTCGTGCTTCGTTGAATTTCTGCCTGAGTTCTTCATTGGGAATGATAGTCACAGATGTGTGGAATCCAGGGATGTTAAACGTCTTGCTCGGGGCAAAACAAGTTACTGAATTCATCGCAAACTCTTGGGATATTGACGCAAAAGGAATGTGAGAGTGGCCTTTCATAATGAGCTCGCAGTGAATCTCGTCTGAGATTACAATCCCGCCTTCCCTGATTACCGTTTCCCCCAAGGTTGTGAGTTCTTCCTTAGTCCACACGCGGCCGCCTGGATTGTGGGGGCTGCACAGGATGAAAGCTCTTGCACCATCCTTCTCAAACTTGGATCTGAAATCCGTGAAGTCAATCTCAAAACGGTTGTCAGTAATCTTCAACGGATTCACAGCTAGCTCCCGCTCGTTATGGCTGATAGCTGACCAAAACGGCGGATATACAGGGCTCTGTAACACTACCTTGTCTCCGGGCTGGGTAAATGCAAGAACAGCAGCGTTTACTGCCGGCATAACGCCAGGGGTGATCTCTATCCACTCTTTCTCTACCTTCCACCCGTACTTGGCGTCCAGACGCTGGATAACCGAATCATAAAAGCCCTGGCTGACCATTGTGTATCCGAAGATTGGGTGCTCTAACCGCTCCCTTAAGGCGCTCATGACAGGCTCAGGTACCCGGAAATCCATGTCCGCCACCCACAGAGGCAGCACATCTTCACGGCCAAAAACCTGTTCTACACTCCATTTGCTGCTAAGAGCGCCCCTACGGTCATAGACCTTGTCAAAATCGTATTTCATGGCACAATGCTCCTTTCCCCGGCATCTGAGATTTTATGTCCAGCTGAGAAACCAGTGCTACGACTTACAGATCTCGATCTAAGTTTCTACAAACAGCCGCGTGAAATCCTTCCTGCCAAACCCGGAACTACTCCGATTACCTCAACAAAGAGACACACAAGAGAGATACATAAAAGATGCACAAAGAAATAAAAGGCGGAAGCACTTCCGCTCCCGCTATAGAGCATTCGCAATCTAGCACTCCGGCATATATTCGCTCAGGGTATAGGATGATGCAGGTGAACCCTCCAAAACCTTCCCTGGCTACAGGAAGATGGTGATCATCCCTGTTAAGCCTTCCCTGCTACAGGATGATACAGATGAGCCCTCCTGAGCCTTCATTGAGAATCCTGGTGATCGTCTCTTGCATCTTGGCTTTCACGTTTTCAGGCATCCTGTCGACTTTGCCTGAAACATTCTCTACTACAATGTCTTGCAGCGCCTTGCCAAACAAATCGGTAGCCCAAATCTTCTTCGGATCGTCCTCGAATTTTTCCATTAGATACGTAACCAGTTCAAGCCCCTGCTCCTCTGAACCAATCAGAGGACTCACTTCGGCTTCTACTTCGCTCTTGATAAGGTGGATTACCGGCCCCCTGGCAGCCAGCCTCACCCCGTAATTCCTGCCCTGCTTTACCATCTCGGGTTCTTCGAACTGCATATCTTCCAAGGTAGGCTCCACAATCCCGTATCCGGTTTCCTCCAGTTCACGCAATGCCAAAGCGAACTTGTCATGTGTCTTCTTGGCCACAACCAGTTCACCCAGCATCCCGAGGAGATCCGCTTTGTCGAACACGTTTTGGCCCACGCGTTCACTCAATACTTTGAAGTAAGCTTCGTCAGTAGGTTCTAGCCTTAAGGTAGCAGTGCCCGTACTCATCTTGACCTGTTCCACGTCAACCCTGTCAACATAGTCGGATACCCCAAGGGTCATAACGCATGAATCGATATCACGGATTCTCTTTACTGAACTTACGGCTTCGTTTATGCTTGCCTGGATTGTGCTCTTGAGCCAGTGGGTCGAACTTAGCATCTGGACCCACCTGGGGATCCGCACAGTCATCTCCGTCACCGGGAACTCATACAGCACTTGCTCTACAATAAGGATGATGTCATCGTGGGTAAGTTCCAGGCAATTGGCAGGGATCACAGGCACCCCGTACTCTTCCTCCATATCTGTGGCCAGATCCGATACTTGTTTAGAATAAGGATCAGTTGAGTTCAACACTATGACAAACGGCTTGCCGATCTCCTGAAGTCTTTCAATCACTTTTCTTTCAGCTTCTACGTAATTTTCACGGGGTATGTCAACGATGGTTCCGTCGGTGGTGACCACAATTCCAATGGTCGAATGGTCCTTGATCACTTTCTCAGTGCCGATTTCTGCGGCCTCGGTAAATGGAATAGGTTCTTCAAACCACATAGTCCTGACCATCCGCGTTTCGTCGCCTTCGATGTATCCTTGCGCACCTTCTACCGGATATCCGGTACAATCAATCACCCGGACATTCAGGGAGAGGTTCTCCTTGAGATCAATGGGCACCGCTTCTTCAGGCACAAACTTGGGCTCTACCGTCATCACCGTTTTACCGGCACCTGCCTGAGGCATGGCATCTATAGTGCGCTGCCTGTCGTAGGAATCGGTAATATTGGGAATGACGAACAGTTCCATGAACCTACGGATGAAGGTGGACTTCCCTACCCGCATAGGGCCAACTACGCCGATGTAGATGTCTCCACCTGTACGCTCCGCAATATCCCGGAAAATGTCGAAATTCTCCACCTGACTCTCCCTCCTTAAGAGGACGCTCCCAATATCTATATGCCAAGCCACCCTGCAACTTGATTCCAAAACGGTGGAAGTCTGGGCAACCATAATAGGCAATTCATAAATGGATATGAGGGACAAAGTTAAATTAGAACTTAAGTTGGAGGAAGAGAGGTTAAGCAGCAATCCCGGAACTCAGCACAACCTGAAAAAATACTCCTCATGTTCGGGTTTCCTTTCCCGGTTCATTGCCTCATAAAGCCCTTTGCGGGGAGACAGGTCCTCGTAAAGAATCCTGTAAACCACGTCTGTAATTGGCATCTGCACATTGTGGGCAACGGACAGTTGCATGGCTGCCTTGACAGTCTGGAGCCCTTCAACAGTATAGCCTGTCCTAGCCAGGAAGCCCTCTATTGACTCGCCCTTTCCAACGGCTATACCTGCCTGGCGGTTCCTGGACAGATGCCCTGTGCACGTCAGCACCAAATCGCCAAGACCTGAGAGTCCGGCAAAGGTCAGGGGTTGGGCTCCAAGGGCCACACCAAGCCTGGTTATTTCTGCAATACCCCGTGAGATAATCGCAGCCTGGACATTGTAACCTGCACCCATACCTTGAGCCATCCCGCACGCCAGGGCGATCACGTTCTTTAGCGCCCCGCCTATTTCCACGCCTGTCACGTCTACATGGGTATATACCCTGAAGTAACTGGTCATAAAAGCATGTTGTACCGCGAGCCTCGTGGATTCTTCCAGAGCCGCCACGACTGTTGCGGCAGGAAGCCGTTTGGAGATTTCCGCTGCGAAGTTGGGACCTGATATCACGCACATCCTGTCCCTGATCGAAGGGTTTGCGTCAATCCACACCTGGAACGGCCTTCTCAGGCTTTCAAGGTCGAAGCCTTTGGTCGCGGTGACAACAAGTGAATCATCAGGGAAACGGCATGCGATCTCGCCTGCTACCTGAGCTAACGCGGAAGAAGGGATAGCTAATACAACCAGGGATGCCCCTGACAATGCTTGATCCACGTCAGCAGTAACTGTGATGTTCTTAGGGAACGTAATTCCAGGCAGCCTCGGCACACCCTGGTTTGTTTCAAAATAGCTGACAGTGTCTTCGCTCCTGGCCCACAAGGCGACAGAATATCCGTTATCAGAAAGCACCACACCTAGAGCGCCTGCCCAGGCGCCTGCACCGATAATGCACGCCTTCTTCCCTTGCTTGAGTTTCAACCGGCTTCCCCTTTCTGACCAAACCTGATCTTTAGCTCTGTTCCTGACAGCAGTCTTTGTATGTTGGCCCTGTGCCTGTAAGTAACAACAGCAGCCAGTCCAAACACCGCCCACCTGTCAAGCGTAGTGAACTCAGGGAATAGCGAATAAGCGAAAGCTGCCCAAACTCCCAGCATGCTTCCTAGTGAAACGTACCTGGACACGGCCACTGTAACCAAAAATACAATAAAGGCTACACCGAGCAGTTTGGGAAACACCACTATAGCTGCCCCTGCAGTTGTAGCAACTCCCTTGCCGCCTCTGAATCTCAAGAACACCGACCAATTATGGCCTAAGATAGCGCAAACCCCCACCGCAAGGGCTCCTGCCTTTCCCATGTCCAAACTGTTTAGTGCAAAACACGCAGGCAAAGCTCCTTTAAGGATATCAATAGCCAGGACTGGAAACGCGTATTTTGGTCCCAATACCCTGAACACATTTGTAGCTCCGGTATTGCCGCTTCCCAGTGACATGATATCATCTACGCCCGCCAGCTTGGATATCATCACTCCCGACGGGATAGAGCCCGACAAATATCCAGCAAGGCACATTGCCAAGAATAAGGGCCAGCTAACTGTCACGTTGTCCTTCCCCTCCTCCTCAGGGGGCGGAACTCCATCACAATGGGCACGCCTGCAAACCCGAACCGCCTTCTGATTTCTGATTCAAGGTACCTTACATATGAATCAGGCATTTTGGATGGGTCTTTGACGAAAAACACGATTTGAGGCGGCTTGGTGCCTACCTGGGTGCAGTAAAACACCCTGGCATCCCTAGGAGGCGGGCTAAAATCGGTGATCCTGTCTACTACCTGCTTGAGAAGTGACGTACCGATCCTCCTGCTGTACTCCCTGTAGGTCGTGATCACTTCAGGCCAAATAGTGCCAATACCTTGTCCTGTTACACACGACGTAAAAAGCACGTTGGAATAGGCCACCGGCTTGCACCGGTTTTTCGCCATCCCGGCAAACATCTCCCGGGTCATGCCGTCAAAAAGCCCCAGGTCTACCTTGTTCACCACCAAAACAGATCCTTTGAGGTTACGGCGGATATATCCTGCTATTCTCCTGTCCTGGGCTGTAGGGAGTTCGGTCCCGTCAAGCACCAGTATGGCGATGTCGCACCGCTTTACTGCCCGCAATGCCTTGCCTACAGCCAAGGACTCGAGTCTTTCACCTATCCTGGCCGGACGCCTCATACCCGCCGTGTCTACAATAACAAACTCTGTGTCCTCGTATGTGAATGTTATGTCTACTGCATCCACGGTAGTTCCAGGCATTGAGGACACTGTCATCCTCGGCTGTCCGAGGAGCCGGTTGACCAGCGAAGATTTGCCCACATTGGGCTTCCCCACAATCGCCACCCGGATAGCCTCATCTTGCTTGCTTTCTACAGCCTCTCCCGTTTCCGGTCCTGCCTTTGCAGCTTTTGCCATAGTTTCTTGCTTAGCCCTTATTATCCGGTCAAGCAGGTCTCCCACCCCAATCCCGTGGGCTGCCGAAACCGGCAACACTTCAGGAAAGCCCAGGGAATAGAACTCTGCCCCTCTGTACTCGTGCCTGGGAGCGTCACATTTGTTTGACACAACCAGGACCGGTTTCCCCGCTCTTCTCAATATATCCGCTATTTCCTGATCCTCGGGCATAAGCCCCGCCCTGGCGTCTACCACAAGAATAAGCAGGTCAGACTCTTCAATAGCTTGTTCAATCTGAACCCTTATGGCACCGGCAAGTTCGCTGGATGAAGATAGATCGAACCCGCCTGTATCGAGAAGGGTAAAGTCCTCCCCCTGCCAGCTGCAAGACGCGTAGAGCCTGTCTCTTGTGACACCGCTTTGGCTGTGTACAATCGATGCCCTTGCACCTGTTATCCGGTTGAAAAGCTCCGACTTGCCTACGTTCGGCCTGCCGACAATAGCTACAACGTAATCCACGTTTTCTAACCTCCTTAGCCCCCGGATACTGCATCCAGCAAGCTCACGGGAGAAGGCGCGACCACTTTCACAGAGAATCCAGAATCTTCGCTTAACCTGCTTACAGTCATGTCGTCCAAGAACTTGCCTTCAAACACTGAATACGACGGAATAAGCACCGACTCATATTGCTCGCCGGCTTGTTTGAGTTCCCTTATGGCTGACAAAATATCCTGGCCTGTCAGCAAACCTGCACATGTAACCGTATCCCCGAAAAAATTGTTTCTCACTTTGCATACTGAAATCCTGTTTTCCAACCCCAGGGTTTCCACGGCATCCACAATTTCAGGATAAGCCATGTATCCTGTAACCGCCAAGACCTTACCCTGTTGAGCGCCTTTACCTTCGGGATGGGGTTCTGCGCATCCCAGGCGCTCTTCGTTATCCCACTTTCCTTCAAACCGCGACCGCATACGGGACCTGACTGCCTTCAGGGTTTCCCGGAAATCCGCCACAATCCCTATACCGTTCTCGAACTGGGGGAAATCATCGTAATAATCGTAGTCTGGGAAGGGCTTGCCTGAAGCAAAGTAGAACTCGTCTGCACCATAGACCCAGTGTATCCCCTGCCGCTTGTGTATCTTTTCAGCATAGTTCTCTATGATTTTCAGGGTTTCCCTTGCCCAGCCAGGATCCCCGGCCCGTGACGGGAGTACCTTTCTGTACTTGGTATAAACAGCGGGTACCACGCCCACTGACAGGATAGTATTTCCCAAAGATTCAAGGTCATCAAGGGTAGAAACCAGTCTATCCCCGCTGTTTACTCCTCTCATAAGCACAATCTGGATGTGGGCATCGATGCCCATTTGTTTGAACTCTCTCAGGTGATCCATAGCACGGGTTGCCCGGGGGTTGCCCATGAGCTGTGCCCTCAAACAAGGATCAGTTGTATGAAGGGATATCCTCAAAGGGGAAAGCCGCTGTTCATAAATGCGGTTCAAGTCGTCCTCTGACAGGTTTGTAAGGGATATGAAGTTTCCAAAGAGAAACGACAAGCGGTAATCGTCATCCCTGACGTAAAGAGGCCGGCGCATTCCCTGGGGGAGTTGGGAGATAAAGCAGAAGCAGCAGTTATTCTTGCACGTCTTGATCGAGTCAAAAACCGGATTGACGAAGGATATGCCCATGAGATCGTCAGGATCCTTTTCAATCTCGAACCTTTGCCTGCTTCCGTCTCCCTTAACCACATCAAGGATGATATATTCTCCGGCGCTGTAGAAGCGGAAATCTATCTCGTCCCTGAGTATGTGACCGTTGATTGCGGATATAATGTCGCCGGGTACAATGCCCAAATATTCAGCCAGGCTTCCAGGTTCAACCTGGTAGACCAGCCCTCCCTTGCTTTGAACCGTCAACCCATATGACCTCCCCTTCGCTGTGATTCTCATTATCCTTCCACTTTGAAGAGAGGTCAAGACAATAGCGGGTTGCTGCGTACAGCACCCGTGTCTTCTTTGACAGGGAGCGTGAGACCAGATGGCGCCCGGGCACCACAAGGTTGAGCCGGCGGGACAAGAACCCACCTACCCTTGCCGGAAAATCGAGAACCCCCCTTACACTGCAGAAACATGCCCTGGCATCAGGAGACGCAAGCTCTACCGCATCACACAAGCATAGTTCCAGACTGCGGCCAAGCCAGCCGGTGCCCAAGGCATACACTTCAGACCCGTTTTCATCCAGTCCCAGCAAGACAGGAACACCTATGTCAGCAGTTGTCCGCCTGTCGAAGTACGGCATCCAAGAGAGGATTTCGGACCCGCTAGCATCAATGTCTTCAAGATGGATCATGCCCAGGTGTAGCATGGAAGCAATAACTGAAGAATGGGTACCGGCGTAACAAACGTAAAATATCCGGGGTGTCAGTGGACGCTTTCCCAGGTAGAGGTTTAGCATGGATGTAACAGCCCGGCAAGCTGTAGGCGAAGGGGTCACACCCCATACGGCAAACAGGTTTCCGCTCTTCCCCACAAACCCGTGGCTACCCCATGTAATCCCGCCAACGTTCATGCCCCTCTCGGCGGAAGCTCCCAAGACTGCATCTTTCCTTTTTGCAATCAAAACGGTGATTTTCTGATTCATCAGTGCCTTACCACTATCAAGACGCCATCACCTAGGTCATGAACCGCAGCTTTCAGGATTCGGGACAGAAGACGTGCCTTTTCCTGCCTGGCCGCCTCTTCTTTCACTATGAAAGCAGGGACGTCCTTGACCTTTGCTCCATCGTCCGTTACGGCGCATATGATCATGCCGCTGATAGTGATTTCCAATCAAACACCCTCCAAACCGGCATTCAAGGCATTCCACGTCCCCCGCCCAGTAGATCTCAAGATAACTTGCGGTACAGCGACCGGCCCCTTGCAGATTCGAGCACCGGGGTTCTCTTGATTATGTTGATGAGGAGTCCGGCGTCCCGTTCCTCCGGAACGATAAATATTCCTACCCGTCCTGTCTGGATATTCCTGGTTGCCATGGGCGTGTACTCAGGCGTATCAATGTCCTTCTTGACTCCTAGTATTCCTGCCACGTCATGAAGGATAGCTTGCCTTTGCCCCAGGTTTGCAAGGGTGTCCCTGGCAGTCTCGGTCTTGGGGGTGAGGATTGCCCCTATTCCGTGTTCCAAGATACTCTTTCGCGATTCCTCTAATCCCACGTTCATAATGAACATGTCTCCTACGTAGAGGTCGGCACCTTTGAAATTCACCTGGGCAGGTTCAACCTCTACGGACCTGGACAAAGGTTCCGGCTTTATAACAAGAGTGCTGCCGGCAAAAGCTATGACACCGAGCACTATGCCCAGGAGTACACCGCCGCGCTCAGCACCGTAGGCAGCAGAAGCAGCAACGAATATCACGATATAGTACCTGGCTTCAAACACCCTGGCGATGCTCTCAATGTAGTCTGAACCCCTGGCAACCAGCTGCGTCTCCTCAAGGGCTGCCAAGGAGTCCCTTTCCATGCTACGGATTTCCCTGAATTGCTGGGCGACAATGACAAAAAACGTGACCGCTGTCCATTCCTTTGCGATTAGGGCCGGGATAGATACGGCACCTACCAGTGCAGCAATAATACCCAGGAACAGGTGGGAAGCATAGCCATGAGGATATGTCGGGTATTGGCGGTAATCTGACCTGAGCAGAACTACCCGCGCCAGTATCCCCATGGCTAAACCCAGGCCTATGGACTGTCCATGAGGCATATCCGGCTCACCCAAAACCTACAGGCAGTCCAACACTCGTTGCACTAAACAAACGTCTAGTCAGGAAATCTTCACCCGCTCTCCCCGTCATGGCCATGGGCATCATGTCCTGGGGCATCGGAACCAGATCCCCCTCCTATACCGTCAACATCGCCTACCTTTATCCCGCCTGCGCCGAACCATTCAAGGATTTTCGCCCTCATCTCTTCCCAGCTGCCTGTAGCAATCCACAGGTACGCAAATATGCCTGCTACGGCAATGCCAAGAAGCCAACCGATAGTTCTTCCTGCACCCCGGGCTTGAGGCCCAGCTCCAGGGCCTCCGGCAGGCAACACATTTGGAAACACCGAACCAAGCAAATCGACACCCCTTATAGCTGCCTCTTTGCTTGTCTGCTCAGTACCCATTTCCAGCAGCAAAGCCCTGTCGAACAGATCCTGGTTGAAGTCTGCGTTACCCATGAAAATGCCTTTGACCAGGCCTGGATATTGACTGTTAGCTTCGTCCTTGAGGCGCCTTGCAAACTCCAGGTTAGACTGCATCTTCGGGTTTTGCCGCCCGATCACGATCATGCACCGCGCCACTTCTTTACCGTCGAACTCTTTGAGATAGGCCTCAGCCGGACCTGCATCCCTATGGACGTCAAACAAGGCAAGGGGCTTTTGTTTTTTCAAGAGGTCGGTGGCAGTCCTGCGGGACCGGTCGTAGGCCCTGGCATCATTTGGATCGTGGGATGTGGTGTCATGTACCGCCTTAATGCCAATTGAGCTGAGCCGTTCTGCCAAGGCTGCCCCTACATCCATGATTCCTCCCTTGCCCGGAATGGAGTCGGAGTCATCTGAGGGCACGTACGATTCGGCTGAGTGGGTATGGTATATTCCCACGGCGCCGCTTGAAACAGCCTCCCCGCGGATAGGTTCACCTGTAAAGGGGGGCAGCGCCTCCATCGTACCTACAGATCTCACTGTAGCAACATCGTCTGATACACTGATCACTACGTACTTGGTATCGTCTTCATCAATGTACTCGTCGCCTACGCTTACCATAAGGCCTGTGGTAAAGACAACGGTTCCGCTTTCATCCACAACAGTAAAATACCCCCGTTCGCGCTCAGTGAGCCCAGAGGGCGCTTCTGAAGTTACAGGCCTTATTGACCGGTATAGATAAACCACTCCTGCGCCGGTGGCAAATATGAGCACCAAGGCCAGTGCCAGTATTCTTCTGCTAATTCCCACGTTCAGGGCCACCTCCCTGGGTCTTGACCACTTTTTCCCTGGCTTCGCCTACCAGTTCAACAAGCGCCACGGCCAGAATTGCGCTAATCACCGAACTGTCAAAAGCTCCTGCCCCTCCGAAAAACACGCTTCCCGGCATTCCAGTAACCGCAAGTTCGATCCAGTGGAATATGTCGGCAAGCACCATACCTCCCAGGCCTCCGATAAACGCTGCCCGCCTGGACCTGCTTGAGAGCGCAGCTATGATTCCGGCCGCTATACCATAAACCAGCATGGGAGATACCAGCATGAACTGCTCATCCGGGCTCAGGATCTTTGACAGCCCCCAGATAACGCCGCCTGTCACCAGGGCGGTAAGGATACTTCTGGTTTTTTCCCCGGGTTCATCAGCAGTGGCGATCAGCCAGATACCTGCGATTATTGGTATCAATCCGCCCCCTATGTTCATTCTTACCTGAACCGGGGCTCTCAAAAGGGTGACATCGAAAAATGTGCCGGCGGCCATTGCCACGATAATCGCCAGGGCGGCCCTGTCCGACAACCTCATTCTGTCCAAGACTCTATGCAGGACCCCAAAGTAGATGAGGATGGCAACAATGATCAGGAGAATCACTCCAATAGGTAAGCCCACAAAACTCCCCCCTTAACGTCATAAGGCGCCACACTCTGAGATGCAGGGCAGCAAGGGGAACGCAATCCCCTTAAGCAGTATGGTTTCCAGAAGTTTTCGTGGATTATTCTAGTGAAGGGAATATGCAGGTACCGGTGCCCTTACAGCAAGATATACAGTTGAAGACTCAAAGGGCCCAGACTCAAGGGGCAAAATAGAAAACTCGCAGGTTGATCTGCTCACCCTGCGAGTCTTGCTCAAATCCTACGCATAGGCCGTTGCCATGCTGCCACTCCAACCGGCAAGACGGGCACAATAATCGAACTGCTTGCTAATACTGACCGGTTAGTCCAGTTCTTCAGGCTCTGCCGGTTCCTCAGGAGTTTCCTGCTTTTCAACAGTTTCCTCGGGAGCACCTTCAGCAGGCTCTATGGCCTCGGCCGGTTCTGCAGCAGCTTCTCCAGCCTCTGCCGGCTCTTCGGCCGCTTCTGCAACAGCTGCCTCAGTTTCAACTACTTCACAGACTGCTTCCTCAGCCCGGTCTTCAGCAGGCTCTGCGGTCTCTGCCGGCCCTTCTGCCTCTTCAGCAGCCTCCTCAAACTCAACTGCTTCGCAGACCGCTTCCTCAGCCCCTGCTTCCTCAGCAGGTTCCACTGCCTCTGACTCTGGAGCAGGTTCGACCACCTCAAGTACTTCTTCTTGCGGTTCCTCCTCAGGTAGCTCTACTGCAGCTTCGGCCTGGCTTTCAACATCATCTCTTGATGACCCGCCCTCCAAGAGTATTTGATCTGCCTGCCTGATACTTAGACTGATCTTCCGTTCTTCAGGCCTGGTTCTAAGCACCTTGACCATGACCGTGTCGCCCGAATTGACAACGTCTTCCGGCTTGGCGATGTGCTGCTGGGAAATCTCGGATATGTGAACAAGCCCTTCCACACCAAGTTCAACCTGAACGAAAGCACCGAAAGGCGCGGTGCGGGTTACTTCACCCTTGATCACTGCACCTACAGGATATTTCTCTTCTACATTGTCCCAGGGATCAGGAAGAACTTGCTTGCGTCCTAAGGAGATCCTGCCTCTTTCTCTGTCGACTTTAAGTACTTTGACTTCCAGTTCCTGGCCCTCACGGACTACCTCGGACGGGTGATTTACCCTTCCCCAAGAAAGCTCCGAAATGTGTAGGAGGCCGTCAACACCGCCTAAGTCGACAAATACTCCAAAATCGGTTATTCCCTTTACAATACCTGTTCTTACCTGGCCTTCTGCAATCGTTTCCCAAGTTTCCTTGCAGAGCCTTTCATGTTCTTCCTCCAGAACAACTCTCTGAGATAGAATCACCCGGTTCTTGGACCTGTCCAACTCGAGTACTTTCATTCTCAGAGTTTGGCCGACGTATTTGGAAAGGTCGTTTACATACCCGCGTTCAACCTGTGAAGCAGGTACGAAACCCCTAACCCCTACATCAACCACCAGTCCTCCCTTTACTTCCTGCGCGACCGGTGCTTCAACGACGTCCTGCTCTAGGTAAGCTTGTTCTAGCTTTTTCCATGCTATTTCCTCATCAGCTTTCCTCTTGGAGAGTCGTAGGCCTCCCTCATTGGAGTCTACACTGAGGACATAGACCATTATTTCGTCCCCTGGAGCAACCTTCTCAGGTGCCAAAGCCCCACGGCGTTGAAACTCATGAGCCGGAACAAGCCCTTCAGACTTATACCCTACATCCACCAATGCCCCGTTCTCATCTACAGACATTACCTTTCCTTTTACAATATCTCCTTCGCGTAGGGTCTTGAAGGTTTCGTCGTAGAGCTGTTCAGGGGTTTTCTCTTCTTCAGATGGCTCTTCAGAAGGATCTTCTTGAGGATCTGCTTGAGCTTCCTCAGAAGCAACTTGTTCCTGGGCTTCAGGCTGCTGAACGTCTACCTGCTCCTGTCTATTTTCCTCTTGTACCTCCTCTGGTTCTTGCTCCAAATTGGCCTTTTCCAATTCCTCCACCTTGCCTACAACCTCCTTTATTACCCGGTCGGGAGTAGACGCCCCTGCGGTAACGCCCACAATGTGTTTGCCTTTGAACCACTCAGGCAACACATCCTCTGCCGACTCCACTAAGTAAGCTTCTGCACTACACTCTTTGGCTATTCTCAGGAGCTGCCTTGTGTTTGCGCTTGTCCTTCCCCCGACTACCAGAACAAGATCGCATTCCTTGGCAAGTTCCCTTGTAGCCTGCTGCCTCTCTTCAGTGGCCGTGCAGATAGTATTCGCTAGATCAACCGAAATACCTTTTTTCTTCAATTTTTTTATCACTTGTTCAACGTCTTCCTTTTTTGACGTTGTCTGAGCTACTAAGCCAACATTCACTCCTATGTCTTCAAAAGGAATGCCATCTATTTCAGATGCTTTCCTTACGCAAAGTGCATCCGGCCCCGCGTGGGACAGGATGCCTTTCACTTCCGGGTGATCCTTGTCGCCTACTATGAGGACTGTCCTGCCTGCAGCTGCGTGCCCTGCGGCCTCTTTTTGAGCCCGGGCAACAAAAGGACATGTCGCATCTATAAAGCGAACCGTTGGGGGGATCTTTTGTCTTTCTTCCAATGTGGTACCGTGAGTTCTCAATATGAGGGTTCCCGAGTCTACTTGAGAAATGTCGTTAGCTATCCTAACGCCTCTCTTTGTGAGTTCATCAACTACCACCGGGTTATGGATGACCGGGCCCAGTGTCCATATTGGATAAGGGCCTTCTTCTAGAGCCTTTTCCACCATTTCGATGGCCCGTTTTACTCCAAAACAATAACCTTTATGCTTGGCTAACCTAATCTGTATCATGCTGGTCTATCCGGGGCCAGGGTCTCCCACAAGTCTCTTATAGCCTCCATTACCTGTAATGAACCTTCCTGTACATCTGTAGCAAGTTTTCCTGTTCCACCTGTAACTTCAAAGGGAGTGCCGCACGCTACCCTGATTACGCTCCTAAACCCATACCTTCCCCTTATCGCTACAGGCAGCACATGGGCTCCAGTCCTGATTGCCAACAGCGCTGCCCCTCCATGGCCGGGACCTAGCTTATCGGGGGTCTTTTGCCTGGTGCCTTCAGGAAAGATGCCAACCACCTCGCCTGCCTTGAGCACCGCCAGCCCTGTCCGGATAGCCCCCACGTCAGCCTTTTCCCTGTTCACAGGAAAAGCATGCAGCTTGGTCAACAGATATGTCATAAGACCGCTGCAGAAGAGCTCCTTCTTGGCCATGAAATGCACAGGCCAGGGCATAATCCAGGCGAGCAGCACCGGGTCCCACCATGAAATATGGTTGGCGCACACCACCAAGGGGCCTTGGTCCGGGATATTTTCGATCCCTTCCACACTTATGCTAAACAGCAGTTTCATGGCTATGCGCGCTATCCGCCTGCCTAACTCGTAGAGCACCTTTGCTTCGCCTCACACAGCCCGATGATGATGCAGCAAACTTCGTCAATGCTCAGGTGGGTGCTGTCGATTAACACTGCCCCCTCCACCTTGACCAGCTTTCCCCATCCCCTTTCATGGTCTTTGGCATCCCGGGCTTGTAACTCTGCCAATACTTCGTCAAATGACATGTCAATTCCTTTATTCCTGAGTTCCACCCACCGGCGCCTGGCCCTTTCGGTCACATCAGCCGTGAGGAATACTTTGACTTCAGCGTCGGGTATGACCACGCTGGTTATGTCCCTGCCCTCCATGACCACTCCTCCCCGCCTGGCGAGCTCCCGCTGGATCTCCACAAGCACCCGCCGGACCGGTTGTGCCATAGATATGAGTTTGACAGCGCGGTCAGTCTCAGGAGTCCTTAAACGGTGGGTAAACTCCTCCCCATCAATCCAAACCCGGAAAACCCCGTCGTCTTCGCTCACATCAATCCTGACTGATGAGGCCATTTCTCCTAAAGCTTGCGGGTCATCGAAAGATATATTGCGGTCCAATGCCAGGACCGCCAGGGCACGATACATGGCTCCTGTATCAAGGTAGATATATCCGAGGATGTCTGCTACCCTGCGGGCAACAGTGCTCTTGCCGGCACCTGCCGGACCGTCTATAGCTATTCTTAATCTCTTGCGTCTTCCAGGCTTCCTTGCAGTTTGTGTGTCCTGGTTCTTGCACGGCTGGGAACGTTTCATTGTCAATAACACCTTCCGGGACAAAATTATATCAGTGTTCTGTAAGTTTTACCCGCCCCAATGTCAAAACTCCTTCTCCTTTGACCCAGGTGCCCACGGAAGGCGATGAAACATTAGCGCTTACAGCAGAGACTACTATATTCGCCAGCCCTTTCTCTGCGACTATTTCGATTACGTCCCCATCCCGGCACACCACCACGCCGTCTCCGGCAACAGCTCTCTTGGCAGTTTTTCCGCTGACCACTATCCACACGTGGTCGTTTGGTTCCCCTATGGACTTGAGGCAGATGAGCCCAAGGCCGTCACTGTGGATGTATCCTGCAGGTGGCCACTGTATCCATGTGCAGATCGGTTCCTCAACCCCGCTAAGGATCTTACCTAACGGTTGCCCTTCAAGCCAAATCGTCTTGTTGAGCAGCGCGCGCATTGAGTCAAACCGCAACAGTCCCTGTAAAATGACCACCAGGCACACAAAGCAAATGAGAAACCTGAAGTATCTGGATTCCAACGACCTTGAGCGCTCCTGCCTCAAACGTGCCTGCCTGCTTTCTATCCGGGCCACCTCCTAAGCAGTGGAAATATGAAAACTAAGGAATGCTGCCAGAGGGCGTTGCCGCTTGGGATGCTAAGAAATAGCTCCGGTACCGACATGGTTCCCATAATGGGATAGTTCCCATGATGGGATTACAGTATGAACCCTGCTCCACCATCTTCAGCGATCAAAGAGGTGAAGACAAGAAAGCTACAGCAAGGGAGTTACTCTTTGTGTGGATTGACTGGCTTTGCGTATTATGCCCGGGGAAGCCCAGGGGGCCTGGCAATAGAGTACGGCACCACACAGCGGATCTTTCCGGCAGGGTCCTCAAGGATGCGGGCCTCTACCCCATATACCTTCTCGATGATCTCCGGTGATATCCCGTCAGGATGGATTGACTCTACGAACTTGCCTTGTTTCATGAAGAACAGCGTTGAGGCATATCTCAGTGCAAGGTTCACGTCATGGAAGATGGCTAACACAGTCCGGCCCTGCTTGACAAGTTGCCTTAGTATTTCCATGACCTCTAACTCGAAGTTCATGTCAAGGTGGGCTGTAGGCTCGTCCAATAAGAGTACGGAGGGCTCTTGGCAAATCGCCCGGGCTATCTGTACCCTCTGCTGTTCGCCTGATGAAAGCGAAGTCACAGGCCTGTCGCGCAAGTGGATTATCTTGGTCGCTAACATAGCCCTCTCGGCAGCTTCAAGATCGAGTGGGGACTGGGCCATGATTGAACCGGAATGTGCGATTCTCCCCATCATCACCGCCTCTTCTACGGTGAACTCAAAGGATGAACGGTATTCCGGCGCCACGTAGGTTATAAGGCGGCTCCTGTCCCTGTCTCCCATTGAATGGACACGCTTGTTACACACCAGTACCTCGCCTTGTTGTGGCTCAAGATATCCCGAGATGACCTTGAGTAGCGTGCTCTTGCCTGCCCCGTTCGGTCCCAGGAGTGCTGAGAAAGTGCCTTTGGGTATTTCCAGCTTGATGTTGTCCAAAACAGTGTCTTCACCGTACGCAAACGATGCGCTATTCACCGCAATGTCCAGGCATGCTTCCATCTCACATCCCCCTCTTCCGGACCTTCACAAGCAGATACAGGAAAAACGGGGCTCCGAACAAAGACGTAATAACTCCCACCGGGATTTCAAGTGGAGGGACTATTGTGCGGGCCAGAAGGTCTGCCAGCACAAGAGCAATCCCGCCTGCAAGCGCCGATACAGGCATAAGCCAGCGGTGGTCGGGCCCTATCAGGAGCCTCACCACATGGGGCACTATAAGGCCGATGAAACCGATAGGCCCGGTGAACGCGACACAGCTGGCTGTTGTAAGAGAACTTGCCCGGAGAATGCGCCGCTTCACCGCTTCTACCGATACACCCATGTGAAATGCGGCTTCTTCCCCAAAAGAAAAAGCGTTGAGTGCTTTTGACTGGGACCACAGGACCCCTACACCTGCAAAGGCGTATGGGATAGCAGACGCTAGCGCTTTCCAAGACGCCCTGGACAATCCTCCCATTGTCCAGAACACGATTTCCTCCACCCTCTGCCTTGAAAACACCATCAGGAAAGCGATAAGCGCGGACACGAGGCTGGACACGGCAATGCCTGATAGGAGCAAAGTCCATGTGTCTGTACGCCCGTTTTTCGTAGACAAGACATACACGATTCCGGTTGAGGCAAATGCCCCGGCAAACGCAAGCACCGGGAGAGCCCAAAGCCCCAGCGCCCTCCCGGCTCCAAACACTATTCCAAGCACAGCGCCTAAAGAAGCGCCTGACGAAACTCCCAGTACATATGGGTCGGCCATTGGGTTCCTGAACAGCCCCTGCATAGCTGCACCTGCAACTCCCAAAGAAGCTCCTTCAACAAGAGCCAAGAGCACCCTGGGGAACCTGAGTGTCCAAAGGATTATGTGCTCCGTGCCGGATTCTTCTACACCAGGGCCTGCCAGCAGCGATGCGATGATATCTTTGAGCGGAATGGATACGCTGCCCAGGGATAACCCTAGGGATACACTGAGGATGAGCAAGGCGCCTGAAACGGCTACAAACAGCGGGCTAAGCTTCCGCCTGACTCCCCTTTGGCTGCCTCTCACCACTATGTACCCCCTTGCCTGCCTGGCTCCCAATGCCTAGCGTCCTACTTCGGCAGATTCAGTTTCCAACAGACCCTGCCGCACAGATCTTCGGGCAGATACCGTTACACCGGCTGGGACCGGTTCTTAAATCACTGCTCCCGGCTCACTTCTCTAGTTCTTGCTCCCGGTCCCAGGTGCGAAATCCTACTCAATCTCTTTCAACCCTGGATGGAGATAGCTGGCAATCTCCTTCACTCCATCTACAATAAAGGGGCCTGGCCTGCTGGTCAAATCACCATCGACAAAGTAGACCTTGCCCTCCTTGACTGCCGTTAAATCGGACCATCCTGGGCGGGCCTCCAACCCGGCGATGGACTCCTCAGGGATAGTAACCAGGATCACATCAGGATCATTGGCCAAGACGTCTTCCATGCTGATCTGGAGGTACTGCATCTCAACGTCTTTGATTATATTGACCCCGCCTGCCCGGCCGAGCACATCATCCATAAACGATCCAGGCCCGACTGTCCAAAGCTCTTGATCGAGCACTACCAGGACTGTCGGCTTGGATGTCGCCAGCGCTTCAATGCTGGCTGACAAACTGTCTAGGTCCTGCTCCATTTTTGTCGTTAGTTCCTCGCCCTGTTCTTTAACTCCGGTTATTTTGGCTACCCGCCTGATATCCTCAAGCACTTCGTCAATACTGCCGGGGCTCGACAAGTATACCGGGATCCCCAGGTCTTCGATTTCTTTGCCTTGTTGTGTGTCTGCGGTTCCTGCGACAAACACCAAATCAGGTTTGAGGGCAACAAGTTTTTCTTTGTTGAGGGTAAAAGCGTCGCCTACTTTCTCTTTTTCCAAAGCTTCTTCCGGCCTGTAGCACCAATCACTTACGCCGACCACCTTGTCACCAAGGCCCAGGGCAAACAGGGTCTCGGTGTGGGCAGGCGAAATGGACACAATTCTTTCAGGAGCCTGCTTCAATTCAATGGTTCTGCCTGTACCATCGGTGAACGTCTGTGAACGCGGGGAACATCCGGTAAGAGCCAGCCCGGCAAATCCGGCAACCAGCGCCAGGACCAACGTTAGGCTAAAGCCTTTCTTAACCATGGTTGTGATCTTCATGTGAATGTCTTGCAGCATCAAGTTATGTTTACCTCCATTCTCGACTCATGTAGGCTACTAAACTACGTCAGACCCCGGAGTTGACCCGGCAATCCGGTTCTTAACAATTGCTGCACCAAGTCGGCATAGGTTTTCCAATGCAGCATGGGGATCGCCCTGAAACAGCCGCTTGGGGTCTCCAGACCCACCGTGGTCAGAAGTGCTGTGGTACACAAAACCCCGGCTCAGGCCGGGGGTAGGTTTTCTCGCACATAAAAACGCCCCCTCCTCTCGCTCGAAGTCAGGCGACGTACACACTCAGGCAGGTCTCCTGGCTTCCGGATCCTTGCCCCTGCTCCTTCCCGAAAGACATATCTTTCAGTGGACTTCAGCAAGTTGCTCCCCGGTTACAGTGGCGGCACCGCGCCGGACTTGCGCGTTCTGCGCTTCACCGGACTTCCCTATTCTCCCGTGCCGGGCACCCAAATGTGGTTAGTCAACCGATTGTTATGAACTTGTGCGCCATTCCTCTACAGAATTGACGCCTCTTCAGGTATGTCGTTAAGACACATTCTTATTGTAACCCAAAGCTACGACTAGTCAAAACCAGATCTGCCACCACGAAACGTTCGTCCCAAGCCGACTGGTACCTAAACCAGCCAGGTTCCGGCCATAGCTCATACCAAAATCGACCACTTCCGCTCGAAACCTGGTACTGAAATCGCCCAAAGGCTTCCGCACCTGGCTCCATACAGTCACACGTATCAACGGGTCACCGCCGGTTTCCCGTTAATTCCCGTAAACGAGCCGATTATCCGGGACGGCCACTTGGAAATACTCTACTTAGAACCACTGAGGGGGCCATCACCAATTGCAGTTTCAACGGGATAAAGATCTTGGCTGGGCAATAGTGTTCTCGGGGTTCCTCATCCTTGTGATTTCTTCTCTTGTATGCGCTATTCTGCAAGGGCCAAGAAAGGATGTGCCCCATCCGGTCGTCCTGGCCAACTCAACTTTCGAGAGGCAGTTCATTGTCCACACACTACAGCTGGTCAAGTACCTCTCCTTGGGAGCTATGGGTGTAGGAGCGTATGGAATAATAGCCTGGCCTTCCGGGCCGGGGACGCCCCGATGGTAGCCCAAACGATGGTATCCCGGTATTCCACTTCAGCTGAAACTTACATGAAGCGCTTAAGGTTCGGGTTAGGAGTGATCCCTGGGATCCTACCCCGCTTTGCAACAGGCTTGCCTTCAATTGCTTTGATGTCCATGGTCATGTTAATAGGCGGGGCAGCAGATATGTAGCTCCCTACACCAAAGGCATTGGCACCTGCAGCAGCCAACCTGGTCATCTTCTCAGGATTGAGTCCGCCCGAAACGAAAATCTTGATGTGGCTGAACCCGGCCATATCCAGGCGTGCCCTTACCTCTCTAACCAGATCCTCTGTCACGCCTCCACGCTCACCGGGGGTATCAAGGCGGATCCCCTCCATCTCAGTCCCCAGCACTTCAGCAACTCTGAGCGCTTCCTCGCATTCATCCTTGAATGTATCCACGAGGATTGTCCTTGGTGCGCCCGGAGGCATGTGTGTATTGTAAGCTACTGCTGCTCTTACAGTGTCGCCTAGAATCAACACAAGCGCATGAGGTATGGTTCCCACAGGCTGGAGCCCAAGCAGCTTGGCCCCAAGTATGCAAGCAGCACCGTCAGCTCCTCCTACCACTGCCGCCCTCTCCATCACAGGGGCAACTGCCGGATGGATATGCCTTGCCCCAAAGCACACTACCGGAAAGCCGTTAGCTGCCTGCTTGCATTCAGCAGCTCTGGTTGCCCAGGCTGACGAACTCGCCAGTATCCCCAGCAGCGCAGTCTCGTACGGGCCGAACAGCGAATATGGGCCGGTAATCCTCAGTACCGGTTCTTTGGTCTCGAAAGCAGTCCCCTCTTCAAGACCCCAGACTTCGAGAGGCAGTCCCTCAAGCATATGTAGGCACTCTGGCATACCGGCCAGGATACCTGGGCGGCTTGGGAAAATCTCCGCAGTTACAACCGTATCTGCCTTGCCTTCCCGGGCCAGAATTTCAAGGGTCCTTATGAGATAAACGTCAGCAGTGGCGCCTGAGAGAATTTCCTCATGCGTGGCAGAATACAGCCTCTTCTTTTCAGGAACATAGTCTTTGACATCCTTATCTGTGCGAAGCGTGAACTTGGTGTTTTCTGACATTGCAATCTCCTTCCCACCCTAACCCCGGGCCGCCTTGTACAAGGCTTGAACTTCTTTCTGAGTGAGATAGCGCCACTTCCCCTTCTCCAGGCCGAAGATGGCAAGCGGACCTATTCTTGTTCTTATCAACTGTTTTACCCTATATCCTACAGCTTTGCATAGCTGTTTGACCAAGTGCTTCTGCCCTTCGTGGACTCCTATGAGAATCCGTAAGTCACTGCCAGGGCTATCAAGGAATTTTGCATAATCCACGTACACTTTTTTACCGTCTATGATTATACCTGAAAGAAGCTCATTGATCTTGCTGTTATCCCGCTTCCCCGATACCTCCACAACATACTCTTTGATCACTTGGTGTTTTGGGTGTGTGAGGAGGTAGGCAAGGTGGCCGTCATTAGTGAGGATCAATAAGCCTTCAGAATCGAAATCAAGGCGTCCCACAGGAAAAACCCTCTGGGTGATTTCGGGTATAAGGGACAAGACAATCGGCCGGCCAAAGGGATCGTGGCAGGTAGAGAGGTATCCTGCCGGTTTGTGAAGCATGACGTACACATGCTCTTCTTTTGGCGTGACAGGCTTATTGTCCACAAGGATCTCATCTGTTCCGGGAGTGATTTTCTGTCCAAGCACAGCTACCTTGCCGTTGACGGTTACCCGTCCTTGCTGGATCAGCTGGTCAGCAGCACGCCTTGACGCCACTCCCGCCTGTGCAAGAAACTTGGATATCCTTTGGGTACCCCCTCTGTCACGCCGACGGTCCAAACCGGCCATTCCCCCCGCAGTTGATGCTTAGTCCAGAAACTTCTCCAGCCACGAATGGAGCTTACCCGGCCCTTCAAACATAATATCCGTGCAAGCGATTCTGGTGAGCCCATCGATGTCCCCAAGGAAACTTTCAGGAGGCACATAGGTAGCAACATACTTGCCCGCACCTGACTCAGTGGGCGTATACGGGTTGATGGTGACTCCCAAAAGCTCAGTGGAAGCGCGCACCGCGACTGTTAGCCTTTCCTCAGGGTTCGCACTGAAAACCTCTTCCCAGCGGAGGAGATCACCTGAGAGCAGAAGCATAATGGGATGATCAAAAACGATAGTGAGATCCCGGTGCCCGTTCAAGTTGATTTCTTCAAGCGCTTCAAGGAACACCTGGGGATTAACAATACCTGTTACATATACAGTTTGGGCTTTCCCGGCTCCGTTAAGACGCCACGCAAGTTCGTGCCCTTGTCCTGGGAGAAAAAGCCCGCCTGACATCTTTGACACACCGTTTCCGGAAACGTCGCCTGTGCCCGGACCGTCTACCACGGGCAGGCCCATGATCCTGTCGATAGCGTTTATTTCCCTGGCGATCCTGTGGGAATCACGGCTCCTAGCGGCGCCTGTGGCCAGGATTAGCGAATCAGCTACAACCATAGGAGATATCCTTGAAAACGCCCCGTCCAGCAACACAACTGAATCGTCAGGCGCAAAGGCCAAGACCGAGGAAAGGTCCCGTGTACTGGCAGGCCCGGCGAGTACTACCTGGCCGGGAGCTGTGGCGGTACCGGAAAATATGCGCCCTAAGGCACACCTAACTCCTGTATCACTTAGGTCGGTAAACTTGGCATCTGACGACTCCAAGAGAGGCAGGGCGCTTGCAACAATCGCCCCCTCAGGCACAAACACCCGGGGCTTAGGGAGCCCTGTCAGGTTGTCGAAGTCTTCACCGTCGTACCCTATGCCAGTAATGAACATTTTCTGGTTTTCCGCAAAGAACTTGATTGAGGCCACCAGCGTGGTAGTCTTCCCGGTGTTCTTTGCAGTGCCTGCAATCCCAATGACTCTCATGCAATTCATCCACCATTTCCGGAATAGAATAGGTTTACCGGACACTGAGACAAGCCGGTAACTTATAAGCCAGCTGCCGGCTGTACCGTGTCCGGTACTTTAGTGTTCTTATCGCTGTTGCGTTCTAGTGCTTCAGAGTAACGGTGCCCTTGCCTGACCTGCCAGGATAAGCCCCGTCTTCCTTGTCGCCAAGGTGTCCTTCATAGAGTGATGCCACAAAATCGCCCCTAGCTGCCACTTTCTTGAGCACTTCCAGGATGCCTTCCCTTAGCTCAGTTTCAATCCTTTCAGCTTCCGGTGTCGGGCTGATACCGCCCTCGCCGAAGAACCTTAAAGCAGCAGCGGTAGCTTTCAAAGTATCTACCCTTGCAGGTGCTGTGATTGGGCCTCCGGCATAAGCTTCGTCTGATGAAGCAATAGTCACGGCCGTCGCACCTGAATCCAGGGCCAGGGCCGCGTGAAGCGCTGTCATTACCGATGACTGGCACCTGTCTTGGGTCTGGGTAAGGAATCCAACAGGCGCACCTGGCCAGATAGGAGCGTCTATGATAGAAGACAGCACTCTCATTTTAGCTACGTTAAAGTCGATGAAGTTGTGCTCAGTGTACCCTGTGACCATACCTTCAGGCGAATTGGCAAACAGCGGCTGCAACAAGGGGCGTCCTCCCTGCAGCACTCCTGCTGTAGCAACTATCAACATGCCTGCAAAAGCCTTTGCCGCAGGAACACCGCATAGTTCCTCGTTGGTCACTACGTCATAGGGCAGATTGTGCTGGGCAGCAAGCCTCATGGCCTCGACCCCGTCTACAGTCAGACGCTCAGGGTCGGTGCCCGCGCCCAAGCTACCGTACACAATGTTGATCTTGGTCAGATCTGCGCCTGAAAGGTGAGCTAACACAACTGTTTCAGGTGTATTGAGGCCCCTGTGGGCTCTTACTTGCCACAGAATGCCTGGAATCAGCCCGCCTTTTATCAAGCGGAGGTTGTCGAGCGTGAGCACTGTCCCGTCATGTTCATGGCTCCATGCCTGTTCCAATAAGCCTTCGTTCCTGGCTCCCCACGACGGGTCAAAATGGACTACACCCCTGGCTCCCCAAGCGACGCTCAGGTTGATGTGGTAAGCGTCCATCACAGGACAGCCGGTGCCATACTGGACAAACACGTTACGGTCATTGAGTATATCCTGAGACCTTGGGATCACGATGCTGTCGGCATTTTTCAAGAGTGAACGGATATAGCCGGCTTCTTTTTCGGTGATAGGCCTCGTATGAGACACATGTTTCCCTGTCAAATACCATTCTTTTACCTCACCTGACGTCAGGGAAGCATAGTCGTTGCGCAGTGTTGAATATAGCCCCGGGTTGGAATCTCTTTCAGACTCCATCTCAATTCTCAAGCGGGCCCTTTCTACACCGGAACTTGTGTGCTTATTTGCCCAGTCTATGAGCTGCTGGGCAATGGTCGTGCACAGGTAACCAATCTCACTGTCAAGGAACTTATAAGTAAACCCTGCTGTAAGATCGGCTTTCTCCCGGCGCCTGCTTCCGGTTGACAGGTCCAGTTCCTGCCCTTCAACATAAGCAACCGCAGCTTCAACAGGAGTGTCTGGCCCAAAACCTGCATCAAATCCAAGTTCCTGCGCGATCACTGGCTTCATGCTCAGACCGCCTGCAACAAGTTTGGCCTTTTCCCTCAAGCCAGCAGCATCACACAGGTCCACAAACTTGGCCAGGAGCTCAGAGATACCATAGCTCAACGCACGGCTTATCATGATAAAGTCGGGATCCATGGCTTTCGCCCGTGCCACAATCTCTTCCATTGAAAGGTCAGGCGGAAGTAATGTTACCTCATGCCCTCTTTCAAGAAGCTTCCTTCGGATGAGTTTGAGGCCTACGTCATGAACCGGATCGAGTGGGGCAAGAACCACTTTGCGAGGCGTTATCCCTTTGCTACGTCCTTGTTCCATATGTTACACCTCCTGGTCATACCACTGGTAGTCTGCCGAGGGCCGGTACACATAACCCCTCAACCTTATCCTTACACCCGGACCTCCCATTTCGCAGAACACCACGTCGGCATCTTCAAATCCCAGTTCGGCCATGAGCCTCAAACCGAGTGTCTTACCTTCATCAACATCTTTGCATAGTATAAATGTTTCAACGTCACATCCATCGAGGATGCGGTGCTTAATCGACATCTTCCCGCCTCCCATTCGCGATCTCGGCCCAGTACCTGTCTACGTCCTTGATAACGCCGTCTATGTGCTCAGTCATAGCCATCCTGGCACCTTCCTTGTCCCGTTTCGCTACTTGGACAAGAATCCGCCTGTGGTCCCTGACCATTTGAGACCCTACTCTCGCCCGGATGTACTCCAGAACCCTGCCTATCTGGGGATTGTTGTAGATTAGGTCCAGGGCGCCTGCAAGTACTCTATTCTTGCACGCTTCCGCCAAGCACCGGTGAAACTCCGCGTCTTTTTCAACTCCTGAATGCCCTGTCTTGAGAAGCTCCTGGTGCTCCTCTATTATCTTCTCCAATTTGCCAAGTTCCTCTTCAGTCACGTTCTGGGCTGCCAAGTAAGCGGTTTCGCTTTCAATTGCCCGGCGCGCAATCAGAGCATCTACGAGATGCTTCCGGCCGCGTATTGTAAGGCTCTCTGCCAGGGCATTGTGGGATTCCCTGTTTACCTGTTCATGCAGCCACTCCTGGAGAGCTTCCTGCCCTTGGAGAGTTATGACCCTGCCCACGCGGCCTTCGATACGTGCGTGCCCGTTATCCTCCAGCGTTTTCAATATCCTGCCTGCGGTGGCCCTGGACACTTCCAAGCCCTTTTTCTTAAGCAGACTACAGAGACGCCAAGCGCCAATAGGCCGGGAAGACTCTCCTATAACCTCTAACGCTCGGAAATAGGCTTCATTGGAACTTACCCTCAGGAACCTCACCTCCCCCAAGAAATCAGCGAGAGAATGCCTGGACCGGGAGACTGTTCTGGATTACTCTTTGACAAACGCGATGACTTCCACTTCTACCGGAACGTCAAGAGGAAGAGCTGTAACGCCTACGGCTGCCCTCGCGTGTCTGCCCTTGTCACCGAAAACCTCAAGGAATAGATCGGAAGCGCCGTTAACTACTTTAGGAGCATCTGTGAAATCAGGGGAACAAGCTACGAAACCTGTTACTTTGACTATGCGTTCTACATTGTCCAAGGACCCGGCAACGCTCTTGATGATAGCCAGGGCATTGAGAGCGCACTGCTTCGCTTCTTCCTGTGCGTCTTCCAAGCTAACCTCGCTGCCTACTTTACCTGAAACCCTGACTTTTCCGTCCCTGAGGGGGATCTGTCCCGAAACATACACCCAGTTACCTTGCTTTACAGCAGGCACATATGAAGCCACCGGTGCAGGAGCTTCAGGGAGAGTCAATCCCAATTGGGCCAGTCTTTCTTCTACTGTCATTGTATGTACCTCCTAGTGAGAGTTTTTGATGCAGTATAGTCTAAACCTCATCAGCAATGAGTTAGTCATCATTTTGATAATAACACTCAAGCATGTTGCACACAACATCAACTTCCCTGCCGTCCACGTGGTTGGATGAGGCTACTCATCCCTAAGTAGCCTCATCCCGTTGGCAATCACCAGAAGTATGCTCCCTTCGTGAACCAGCATTCCGCTGCTGAGGAAAATAACCCTGCCAATAACCCTGCCAGGAGCAAAGCCACAACTGCCACTGCGAATACCACATTTTGCTTTACGATCTTCAGGATGTCGCGGCTGAGTCTGATCGAGTAAGGCACCCTTTCCAGCCGGTCAGCCATAAGGGCAATATCAGCGGTCTCTATTGCAGCCTGGGTCCCCGATGTGCCCATGGCGATGCTCACATCAGCTACGGCCAGTGCCGGGGCATCGTTAATCCCGTCACCCACCATGGCCACAACATGGCCTTGAGATTGCAGTTGTTTGATAGCTTCCACCTTTTGTTCCGGCAACAGTCCTGCCTTGACCACATCTATTCCCAGTTGTGAAGCTACCCTCTGGGCTGACCCAGGGTTATCTCCTGTTAACATCACAGTTTGTTTGACGCCTGCCTGCTTGAGGCTTTGGACCAGTCCATAGGCTTCAGGCCGTATGGGATCTTCTATTGCTATCACTCCGGCAGGATTTCCACCGACTGCCACCAACGCGATTGTCTGGCCTTGTTCTTCAAGCATCCTGACGACGGCCCCGGCACGCGGCCGCAATTGTATCCCACGGGATTGGAGCAGTCTCCTATTGCCCACTAGTATCTCCCCGTCACCTGACTGTGCTGCTGTTCCTAACCCGGCTTCCAAAACCCAGTCCCACGCGTGTACGGGACTTACATTCTGTTCCTGGGCGTAAGTCAAGATGGCATTTGCAAGATGAGGCTCAGACCGCTGCTCGGCAGCAGCTGCATATGATATGACTTTGCTTACTGCTTCAGCGCTGCCTGATCCAAGGCCGTGGTTGTTTGCTCCATCTCTGCGATAGCCGGCCTCTTCGCTGTCACGGTTTGCTCCACCCCTGTTATCGTTTACATCCCCAAAGGACATGACCGACGAAACCCTGGGCTGCCCTAGGGTAAGAGTTCCTGTCTTGTCGAAAGCTATAACGTCTACGCTGCCGATCCGCTCCAGGCGTTCGCCTCCTTTGATGATGGTAACCAGTAAAGGGATGGAGAATTGGCCTGCAGTGATCCTTGCCCAAGCTTCCTTTACCACCTCTATACCTGCGACCAGGGCGCCTCCTATCATCAGCCAATAGTAAACCTTGTTCCCTGGCTGCACCCAAGCCGAAACCCATGCTGAGAAGATTAGGCTCCCTGAAACCGCCACAGTTACAAGTGTTTTGTTGTTTGAAATCCAATTCCACACTGCTCCAGGCTTTGAGTTCATGTTTATCCCCTCCTAGACCGGTACCATGATGAGACGGTGAGCGTCCCTGCTGCACAGAAAAGCCGCTCATCACAAGTCATAACCGGGGCAATGCTTTTCATCTTTCTTTTCCGGGATCTGCAAAGGCACCCAATCTTCTGCTCAAAGTCTCAGGGGTGGTACCTATCCTGGCTGCAATTTCCGCCCAGGCAACAGGTACAGTGATTTCCAGCCCTTCATCTGTAGCTGTCCCGCTTGCTACCTAGGTTCTGGACCGAATTCCTATGCAAGAGACAAACACTTGCATTTTCTGCGCAAATCAGATCCCCTTCAAACACCGACTGTGCAAACAGGGCAAGTTCACCCAGGGATTCATGAGGGCCGACAGTCCGCACCACTTGCTCCCTACCGCTGGAACTAGTGTGAACCAGGTTCAGCCTGCCGCTGGCTACGATCATGAGGTATTCCACAGGATCCCCGGAAACCGCGATTACCTGGCCTTTCCTGTAAGTCTTGTGGTGCATTGACTGCCCGAGTTCGTGCAGTTCTTCAATGGACAGTGATTGAAAGATAGGGACACTTGCCGCACACATCCAGGCATTTTCCACCTAAGGCCACCCCCTCATCAACCAGGTTCAATCCTAAAACCCGACCCAATCCGAACTTCCCCTGTAGCCGTCCCGTCTATATTATACAAGTACATGCAAAGGCAAGGCGCAACAACTGCTGTACCCGTACAGTTGTCCAAAGGAACACTTGCCAAACCCAAACGAGATCCCTGGAAGGAGGTCCCATCGTTTGATAACAGTTCTTACAGGCAAACGGCCATGGATAGCGGCACTTCTTGCTGCCGGACTCATTGCATATCTCTTGTACCTTGAAAACACTTCACTCAGGGTCACTCACTATGAAGTCACGTGTCCTGACCTGTCCAAGGCTTTCAACGGGTTCAGGATAGCTTTGATTTCAGACCTCCACGGCAACACATTCGGACGTGAACAAGCACAACTTGTAGCTGCTATCAGGGAGTTTGAGGCAGATATAATAACCATTCCCGGCGATCTCGTGGATGAAAGAGAATTCACTTTTGCCCCGGCGGTTTCACTTATCAAGGGGATTCAAGGGCTGGCTCCAGTCTATTATGTATGCGGCAATCACGAAGCAGCTTCCGGCAAACTCGACATGATCCAAGCCCAACTTGAGAATTTTGGAGTCACTGTGTTGAGGAACCAGGCTGTTTCCATCATAAGAGGCGACAGCAGTATCAGGGTTGCAGGTCTCGATGACCCGTTGACTTTGAATGCACCGGCAAGCCGGCGGGAAAAGGAATTACACCACATCCTTTCCCAGATTACAGCTGATAACCCGGGAGCATTTACCATCCTGCTCTCTCACAGGCCAGAGTTGATAGACGTATATGCAGCTTCTGAAGTTGACTTGGTACTATGTGGCCATGCCCACGGGGGGCTCATCAGGTTGCCGGGTGTGGGAGGGCTCGTAGCACCGGGACAAGGGCTGCTGCCCAGCTACACCGCAGGGTTATACCAAACCTGTAACACCTTTATGGTCGTAGGCAGGGGGCTTGGCAACAGCGCGGCGTTTCAGGTAAGGATCTTTAACCGGCCTGAGCTGGTCTTGATTACCCTGAGATCGGGATCACCCTAAGTGAGTTCGTGGCAACTCACCGGCCATACACCATGAGTTTCCATATGATGAACCCAGTCAGGAAGCCAAAAATGTCACCGATCAGGCAAGCCGGCAAAGCGTGCCTGGTTTTCCTGATGCCAACTGACCCGAAGTAGATGGTTACTACGTAGAAACTCGTGTCAGTTGCGCCCTGCAGTATTGACGCAAGCAGCCCAAGGGAAGTGTCAGGCCCATGAACCCGCAGGATTTCACCGGTTACGCCAAGGGAGCCACTGCCACTTATTGGCCGGGTAACGATAATCGGGAGCACTTCTGTCGGGATTCCCCAAGGTTTGAGCAGGCGGCCCATATGCTTGGACACTAGTTGCAATGCGCCTGAGCCCCTGAAACACGAGATGCCCACGAATATAGCGAGGAGGTATGGAAGGGTGCCTATAATCACCTGCAAGCCTTCCTCAGCGCCCTTCACAAACGTCTCATAGACAGGCACTCCCTTGACCCACGCGTAAAGGGGCACCCCTATAAGGATGATTGGGAACACATACATTCCCAGATTGGCCAGGAAAAACATCATGGCAGTTTGCTTCCTCCTTGAGTCTCATCCCAACGTTTAGAAAACAGCCTGTGAGCCAGGAGCCCTGCACAAGTTGATACAAGTCCGGCCACCGCGGTAGGACCGGCCACTATCGCCGGGTTTTGTGAACCTAACGCAGCCCTAAGTGCTATGACCCCCGATGGAAAAATACAAAAACCTGCTGCGCTGATTATCACTAGGGTTATCATTGAGTGGATCGCCTGGTAAGTCTCACCGTGGACTTGCCTGATCTGAGCCATTGCTTTAAGCCCAAGAGGAGTTTGGGAACTCAAACCCAGAATGTTCGATATTATCGTGGCAGATATAGCGCCCATTATCTTTTCTTCATCCTTGACATGCGGAAACAGCGGGCCAAGTACAGGCCTGGTAACCCTGGCCAACGCATCTATGAGCCCTGATTCATTGGCAAGCCGCTCAATTCCGACCCAAAGGCAAAATATGCCGGCAAGGCCGATTACAAGCTGAACTGCATCGTACGCCCCCTCCAACACCGACGACATTAGGGCGTCTACATTGCCTGTCATCAGGGCTACCACAGATCCGGATATGATCAATACAAGCCATACAGCGTTCATAACACACCCCTCTCCCAATCCCAGGTAGACAGATAACTCGTACAAAACAGGTACCTCGTAGCTAAAGATATGTGTCCCGGAACCTGACAATGAGAAGAGGGCAGCCGGCGGAAATAAGAGCGGGCAAGGGCCCGTCTCCTACTGTATAGAGCTGGCCCTTGCCCTATCTACTACCGCAGGTGGTTTCTTGCCATCTGGGTTTCGGTAAACTCTACCATCTTCTTGACCATCTGGCCTCCCAGCCGTCCTCCCAAGCGGCCACCGATCTTGCCGCATTCCCTGGAGGTCATGTTAGGCCAGCCTACAGCGCGGAGCTTTTCGGACAAGCCTAACTCATCGGCTATTTCGTATTTGAGAGAGCCCAATGCGACCCTGAGTTCTTCTTCACCTCCACCCTGGATAAGACCTAGTTCCTGGGCGACTTCGTACTTCAACAGGTCCAGTGCCCTGGACGCTTCAGGGTTCACCGGACGTCTTGACTTCCGTCTTCCCAGAACCATCCCCCTTTCAGGCGGTAGTTCACATAGTATTTCCTGAAAGGGCATTCTGTAAAATAGAACTGATGTTTTGCCTGTATGTAAGTACTTCCATGAACAGATCCTCTGTTTGAGCCAGTCTGCCTGGCGCACTCTTGATGTTCCATGTTTGCGGGCCAACTGCATCCAATTCGTCCCATGAGACCGGAACCGAAACAGGTGCCCCGTTCAATGCCTTTACTGAATACACTGACAAAATAGTTTGGCCCCTGGCATTTTGGGGGTAATCAATGTAAACATGGCCGTACCTGTCTTTTACTTTGCGCTCCAGAGTGACCTTCTCAGGGTACGCCTGCTGGATTAACGTGGCTCCGAATTGGACAAAAGCTGCAGACTCCTTGTAAGTGTACACAGGCTCAATTGGCACGTAGATATGAAGGCCGGTGCCTCCCGACACTTTTGGAAACCCTTTGAGTTTCCATTCGTCTAAGAGCTGCTTAACCAGTTTAGCTACAACCAGGACGTCAGCCCAGGTGGATCCTTCTGCTGGATCGATGTCAAACACTGCAAAGTCCGGGTTGTCGAGAGACGTGAACCTTGAAAGCCACGGGTTTATCTCAATCACCCCAAGGTTAGCCATCCAAACCAAAGTTTCCATATTATCACATAGTATGAAATTTATATATGATTGCTTGTCCTTGGACAATACCGGAGCTATCCTGACCCAGTCCGGCGTACCTTGAGGAGCGTCTTTTTGGTAGAAGCCTTTCTGCGTTATTCCATCGGGAAACCGCACCAGGGAAAGGGGCCTGTCTTTGAGGTGGGGAAGCAACCATTTGCCTACTGCCGCGTAATACTCAATCAGATCCCCTTTTGTAAACCCTTGTTGCGGCCATAGCACCTTGTCTAAGTTAGATAGGGTAATCTGCCTGTCACCTACAGCAACATTTACCCTGTTGCTCTTGATTCCTGCCGGCACCGGCACTCCCCCGTCCTCAGAAATTAGCTCCAACCGGTAGAACCGTAGAAGAACCAGCAGGCTTGTTACACCCGTACAGCGGCAGAGTGCCAGGCAGCCGCCACGCAGGTGCCATACGCGGCCACAAGTCACGATGCTCACGAGGCGTTCACCAGAGCACTTCTCTTAGCACCGGATGTCTCAGCCTGCCTTCAGGAGTAATTTCGGTGTACTGCACTTTCACGCCAAAAAACGGTTGAATCCACCTGACTTTACGTAATTCGTCCTTCGATAGTTTTCCCTCGACTTCAACCATATTGCCCACCGCAGGAGTTCCAAATGCTGCCGCAAGCGCCTTTTCTGTTTTTTCATCGAGTCCCGATGAGACCCGGCCCATGAGCACTAGTTTCCGCCTGTCCAAGCTGTCCTGGGATCTGTAACCAGGATCTACCGGCTCCTTTGCAACCAGCAAAGAGCCTATTTCCCGCCCAGGAGAAGGGAAATAACCTACCACCCACAAATCGTCTTCTTTGTAGTTCTTGATTTTCAACCAATCGCGCGTTCTCTTTCCCGGAAAATACAGGCTGTGTTTGCGTTTTGCCATAATGCCTTCAAGATCCCATTGTTTCGCAAACTCGAAAAAGCTCTCTCCCATTTCTGCCTGGGCTTCTGAAAAGCATATGAGCTCATTCCATCCAAACACCTGGGAAAGTTTTTCTCTGCGGTTAATAAGCGGAACATTGAACAAAAATTCATCGTTGAAAAACAAGAGGTCAAAAGCTACATACACTGCAGAATCAGGATTCGCCCTAAGACAAGCGAAGTCAGGCCTGCCTTCTTTGAACGCCACAATCTCCCCATCTGCAACCAAATTGCGGAAATTCCTTGCCTTGACGCACTTTACTATTGATTCAAGCCTGGGGAACTTGTGGTTGAGGGATTTGCCGTTCCGTGACCTCAAGAGGACTTGAGAGCCGGCTATATAAAGCAGGCACCTGTACCCGTCCCACTTGAGTTCGAACAGCCAGTCTTTGCCGTTGAACGCTGTTGGCCAGGTTTGTGCCAGCATAGGCTGGATATCAGGCATCCCGGGAAGCACCTGTCCACATCACCTGCCGGCAGGAGCAGAACCTATCCCGCTATCAGTTCCGCCTGCACCGCTGCCTGCACTGCTTCCGCTTCCGGCACCTGTTTGCTTAATCCCTGCTCCTGCAGCCTCGCTTTCTGCCTTAGCTCTTTCAACACTCCTGCGCAACGCTTCCATGAGATCGATTACTTCGGGAGCTCTCTCAGGCTCGGCAACTATCTGTTTTCCTTGAATTTTTTGCTGTATGAGCTGTTCAAGGGCTTGTTTTTGGCGGCTCTTGTACTTATCAGGTTCAAACGCGGCTGACAATGTCTCAATGAGGGTGACTGCCAGTTTCATTTCCCGCTCATCCAGTTGTGCTTCCTCAGGAACCTTGAGTTCTTGCCCTTGCCTTACTTCGTCAGCCCAATACATGGTTTCCAGCATGATGAACCTGTCCCTGTACGTTCTGACCACAGCCAGAGTCTCCCTTGCCCTCAACGCTACCCTGGCTATTGCTACCTTGCCCTGTTGTCTCATAGATTCCAGCAGGAGCCTGTAAGCTTTTTCTGCGCCCTCCCTGGGTTCAAGGAAATAGCTTTTCTCAAAAAACACAGGGTCCACGTCCGCCAGGTTGACGAAGTCCAGGATCTCTACCTTGTGGGCGTCAGGACCGGGCACAGCTTCCAGTTCTTCGTCAGTCAAGACAACAAAGCGGCCTTTCTCGTATTCGTAACCTCTCACAATATCCTCAGACTCAATTGACACATTGCAGGCGGGACACCATTTTTGATACTTCACCGGGGAATTGCATGCCGAGTGGAGCAAACGAAGAGAGACGTTTTGTCTTTGGGTAGCTGCATAAAGCTTAACCGGTATTACGACCAGGCCGAAAGCCAAGGTTCCGTTCCAAATCGGTCTCATGCATCCTGTCTCCTAGTTCTGGTCCGCTGTCTCCTGGTTCTCACTAATCTGCCAACAGCTGAACTGCGGTTTTTCAGTGACGCGGCTCAAATGTTCCAACTTCCTCTTCGGGAACTTCCTGTTCCTGACCATACTTGCGTTCCATAATGTCAGCCAACCTGTCCAACAGGTCAGGCGCAGCTTCCACCAGCCGGTCGTAGATAGCCCTGGAGTCAACAGGCAAAAAACGCACCTTACCGTCTCCTACAACCAGGAATCCTACCGGCTTGACTGAAACGCCGGCCCCGCTGCCACCGGTGAAAGGCAGATTCTCTTCTTGGCCGGTGGAAGATCCTTGTCCTTGTTGGGTTTGATACCCTTGCCCCTGTTCCGCTGGCAATTCATCCCCGCCTCCTGCCACAAAGCCGAAGGTAACCCTGGAAACAGGGACTATTACAGTTCCGTCTTTGGTTTCAACTGCTTCCCCGACAACAGTGTTGACATCTACCATGGCCTTGAGGCTTTCCATTGTGGTCTTCATCAAATTCTCAATGGGATGGCCCATGATACAGTAACCTCCTCTTACAGCATTGCGCTTCTGTTCCGCGCCTCTATTCAGCGCCTGACTTCCGCATCTAGATTTCCGCGTCTGCATTCAACGTCTGCGTTCCGCACCCGCATCCAGCGCCTGTCTATCGCGGCTGCATTCCGAGTTCCTGCATTCTGGCGTGCATTCCGCGCCTACATTCCGGTGGTGGCTGGTCGTTTTATCCCTTTCCAAGCATATGTTTGGCAAAAATCACAAGTCTGGCGGCATTCAACAAACTTACTCTAACCACCAACTTAGCTTTCAATGCAAAACAGCGCTGGTGATATACAGGCACAACAAACACTTTCAAGTGTCTCCGTCCGGTTTGGGGGGGTGGCAGTATCCCTCCCATGGCCATAAGGGCGCCGCACAAGAGAGCAGTGGTACATGCGTCATCAAATCCGATTTCGCCTCTTACTAACAAGTCTTCTATCACCATTATCCTGCGGGCTTCATCTATGAACCCTTGGTATCCGCTTTTCCTGCTTGAATGTCGCTTATTGCGTTGCCCGGACCGGAACTGGCTTGACCTGCCTGCACTGCTTCTCTTTTCCCCGCCCTGGATGTTCCCGGGAGGGCGCTCCCCATCACCTGCCTTGTTATGCTTATGTTTTGCCCCAACCCTGGTTTCTATTAGAGACAACACCCATTGGACCAAAGCTTCCCCGAAGCTGGACACCTTGGTTTTCCGTATCTGTCTGAATATGATTAGGTAACTTGGAACAAACAGGGGTTTGACGGAAATGGTTATTATGGTAGTGCCAAGCTTGTGACAAACATCTACCCTGAACCGGGATGGCGTGGCCGCCACCAGCGCGGCAACAACCACTGTGCCAAATACCACATGCGGGACATATTTCGCAGTTCCCAACCCAGACATGCCTGTTCCTTTCATTCAATGCTTCTTCTGAATAGCATGTCCTGGGCCAAACCAATTTATTGAATTTCTTGATTAGGCTAATTAGCGGCGTTTCCGGAGCCGGCTTCTTCCTTAAGCGATTTTGCCTGAGGCAA
The DNA here is from genome assembly GCA_012837895.1 of Candidatus Fermentithermobacillaceae bacterium. Taxonomy (GTDB): domain Bacteria; phylum Bacillota; class Sulfobacillia; order Fermentithermobacillales; family Fermentithermobacillaceae; genus DTU015. The sequence continues at coordinate 38,282 of DUQH01000003.1, forward strand.
ATCCGAAAGGGAGTTTAGGGAAGCCTTCTTGAGAAACTCATCTGTCGTTCCGTACAGTTTAGGCCTTCCTATTGTTTTCTTACGCCCTACTTCTTTGATGAGCCCTTTTTCCAACAGCGTCTCCAAACTTGCGTCTGGATTCACACCTCTTATTGACTGGATATCCCTTCTGGTAACAGGCTGGCAGTAAGCTACTACAGCCAGTGTCTCCAGTGCACCTTTTGATAGCGCAACCGGGATCTTTCTCGTAAACACCTGGGATATTATCTCGCCGTACTCAGGCCTGGTGGCAATCCGGAGCCCTCCTGCAACCCTCTGAATGAAGATACCCCTGTCAGCATACAGTTTGTCAAGGTTAGATAAGGCTTCCTCTACCGGTTCAGGCGTGATTTCGAGTGCCTGGGACAGTTTTGACACAGGCACCGGTTCGCTAGAACAAAACAGAATAGCTTCTATTAGAGCATCCAGTTTCAACCAAGCCACCTCCCAGAAAAGGACAATCATTATGGACCCTCAACTATGAACCGTCATCCATGAAGCGTCATCTACGGACCATCATCTACGGACCGTCATCCTGCACCCTGTCTATAACATCTCGTTTCGTCGAAAACATGATATCCCCGAAAACATTGGGCTGCCTTGCAAAAATCCTTCTCCGCTTTACAAGTTCAAGCAACACAAGGAAATTGAGAACGGAATCCTGGGCATTGCTGCTCCTGAAAAGCGAAAACCTGAGCACCTTGTAGCGTGATGCTAACCGTGTAACCTGTTTCCAGAACCACCTCATGTGGTCTGAGAAGTTCCTCCTGATAATCTTTACTGTCCGTTCCCGCGGCCCCATTTGAGCTACAAGAGCATCCATTGCTTCAGCTAGCTCTGACACCTCGATCGCTGCCGTGTCAATCTGCCCTACTTCGTCTATGGGAGCGGTGTACCCTCTGGTGAACATAAGTTGGGAGTGCTTCAGCAACCTTTCAACCTCTCCGGTAATTCCAGCCAGCTCTTCTCCGTCAAGAAGGGGAGGACTGTCTTCAAAGTCCTCAGTAGCTTCGGACCAATCGTCTTCTACTTCTTCCTCTTCGAACGGTAGCGATTGGGGTATAAGCCATTGTGCCTTGACAAATACCAGATAGGACGCATCGACAAGCAGGTCTACTGATTCGTCAAGGGACACCAGGCCTTCTTCTATTCGCTCCCTCAGCCTCCTGCAAAGGGGAGCCAGCTGCAATACCCTCATTGCACCCACACCTGCTTACGGTCTGCGGAACAACAGGGACAGACTCAGGCCAACTTTCTGAGCGAAACTCATGAACCCTGTGACCAACGGCTCCATGATCCAAGACACTACCCCTAGCACCAGGAGTGCAACAAGAATTATGAAGCCATAGCGTTGTATTTCATCCCATATATGCTGGTACCTATATGGGATGTACTGCTCAAGAATACGAGAACCGTCAAGAGGCGGTACGGGAATCAGGTTAAATATAGCAAGGCCGGCGTTGATCCTGGCCGCTAACTGTAGCACCATGGGAAGGTAGGTCAATGCCCCGGAAAACCTGTAAGCGGTGTAAAGCATAATAGCCGCAATTTCCAGTACAAAAGCAGTGATCAGGTTGGCCAGGGGGCCTGCGAAAGCTATCTTGGCCATGTCCCGCTTGGGGTCCCTGAGGCGGTACGGGGCAACAGGAACAGGCCTTGCCCAGCCGAAGCCAACCAGCAAGAGCATCAAAGCACCTACAATATCGAAATGAGCCCATGGCTCCAAGGTCATCCGCCCCGACAATTCAGCTGTGTCGTCTCCGAGCTGGTAAGCCATCCTGGCGTGGGCATATTCGTGGACACTGATGGCGAGGAGCAATCCAGGAAGCCGCAAGATCAGCGTAACGAGCGAGTTCGGCATCAAAGTACCCCCTAATACAGTAATCACCAAGGTCCATTATAGCATCTCACAGCCAGAGGCAAACCTGAACCGTATGATCACCGTTCACCGTGACCACCAGTTAGGTTTTCGGATGCTCTGTATCTTTTTCGTACAACCGTCCTGATTCCGTACAGCTTTTGTTCAGGGTTGTGTAGAAATTAGGCAGTTTCATCGAGGACCTGCAGCGTTTTCATACAGCCGCCCTAATTCTGTACAGCTTCGAACCGGACCTGCTCAACAAAGATACAGCTTTTCAAAAACCTGAATGAAAATTAGACAGGTTCTCTGAAAGCTGTATCTTTTTCCTACAGCCGTGCTAATTTCATACAGCCGCCGTTGGAAGCTGTACAAGAATCAGACAACTTTCTGAAAAACCTGCAGTTTTTTCATACAACCGTCAGGAATCCATACAGCTGCAAATCGGAGTTGTATAATAAGTACAGAGGAATCATCCTTTGGGGTTAAACAATACGGCCATCAAGTATCCAAACAACACAGCTGAGAGGAGTCCTGCAGACACAGCTTTGAATCCCCCTGTAAGGATCCCGAAAGGACCCCACTGGGCAGCATCCTCCAGCATACCTGTGACCAGGGTGTGGCCGAAGCCGGGTAAAGGAATGGTGGCGCCTGCGCCGGCTATCTCGACTAACGGGGCGTAAAGACCGAGCCCTGACAACACTGCCCCGGCGCTCACTGCTGAAACCATTATGATGGCTGGATTTGCCTTGGTGAGGTCCATTGCCGCCTGGGCAATAGCACACAGGAGTCCTCCCACAAGGAAAGCTTTGACATAAGCCACGAAATCACCACCTGCCCTTCTCCCTGAATATTCCTCCTCAATACTCATCAGCAATACTCTTTCTCAATACTTTTCAGACACTTCTCCTCAATACTCCACATCAATATTCCTCAGCAACTCCTGCTCCTCATCAATGACTTCTCCTTTACTGCCTTTCCCTCACCATTTCTCACCCACTACTCCTCGCTCACAATAGATACAGCATGCGCCACACACGGTATCGACTCCCCTTGCTGGCAAGATGTGGGGCTGTGTAAAGCACCTGTGGCTACCACCAGTATCCTCTCATATTGCTTGTTATATAATTCCTTCCACAGTTTCCCCGAAAATACACTGGCAACACAGCCGCAACCTGAGCCGCCGGAACCCACTTCCGGGCTTGGATCATACAGCATAACCCCTGCGTCTTGATGTATTTCATCAATGACTATCCCCTTGTCGCGTAGGAGTTGACGGCCTATCAATGAACCGACCCTGCCAAGGTCTCCTGAAACCACAAGGTCGTAATCTTCAGGCTTCCTGCCCATATCCTGAAGGTGACGCCACACGGTATCTGCAAATCCAGGCGCCATGGCTGAACCCATATCGTTAGGTTCGACTACTCCAAGGTCCTGAACCCGCCCGATGGTAACCGCTTCAACCCTGGGACCTTTCCCCTTCGCGCCAAGCACCACTGCCCCTGCCGCAGTTGCAGTCCACTGGCCTGTAGGCGGCCGCTGGTGGCCGAATTCCGTAGGATACCTAAACTGCCGTTCTGCAGCATCATGATGGCTTGAAGACGCCACAACCACCTGCCGGGCAAACCGCCCTGCTATAAGCATGGAGCCCAGGCCCATACCTTCTGAGATAGTGGCACATGCGCCATAAATCCCTAGGAAAGGGATGTCATACTCCCTGGCCATATAAGCCGAAGATATTATCTGGTTCAACAGGTCCCCGGCAATGAGGAAGTCAACCTGTGTTTCATCCAGCTTAGCTTTTGCCAGGGCCAGATCCACCGCCTGCCTAAGCATTTTGGATTCAGCTTTCTCCCACGAGCTTTCCCCAAACAGCGTGTTGCTGTACACCATGTCAAACAGGTCACCCAAAGGGCCCTTGCCCTCCCGGGGTCCAACTACAGCGGCAGCTGAAACCACAACCGGCATTTCCTTGAATACACAGGTAGACGTTCCCCTCCGATGGAATTCCAAGAGCTACGCCTCCCGGTTGACTGATTCAGAAGTTGACCTATTCAGAACATTTCAGCAGTTGACCCACTTAGAAGACGTAGAGTTTGATGATTGATACAATGGTAGCGGTCAACGTGGCATACACTATCACAGGCCCGGCCACCTGAAACATCCTTGCGCCCACCCCTAGCACAAACCCTTCATGCTTGTACTCCATGGCAGGCGACACAACCGAATTGGCAAAACCTGTGATAGGTAGCGCTGCCCCCATTCCGGCAAAACTGCCCAGTTTGTCGTAGACACCAAGCCCTGTGAGAAAGGCTCCTGCAAACACCATTATGGAAGATGTCAACACATAAGCTTGTTTTTCAGGCATGCCCCTGGACAATATGCATGAAAGCACACCCTGCCCCGCTGTACATATCAGGCCTCCTGTAAGAAAGGCCACTACAATATTGCGTAATGTGGGGCGCTTTGGGCGGAAGTCTTCCAGGAAAGCCGAATAAGCTTCCTGTTCGCGGATATTAGCCTTGGTCATGAACCCTCATCCAAATATGCCACTTTTAGGTTAGCTTTGTACTCCACAATCTCACCGTTCCGGACATTGGCAGTCAAGTTGAGCACTTCTACTCCCGAGATGGCAGGTATTCTGGCAGCAACCTCCCTCACGCCGTTGCTTACGGCATCTGCCCAGCTTTCACTGGACTCGCCTACGATTTCCAATACCCTAACTACAGGCATGTTTAGAAACTCCTTTCAACACGGGTAATAGGGGGTTCTGTCCCTCTAGGTGTAGTATTGCCTGTAGTTTTGAAAAAGAACCGTTACGGCTTAGCTATAGCTCATAGATAGTTCAGAGATGGCTCAGACACTACTCAGGGATAGCTCATATACAGCTCATCATTAGGTCACCTGTAGCTACCTGTAGCTCACCTAAAGGTCTGCTATATCTCAAGTACGACTTAGCTACGGTTCAGCCTGGAGGGCCTGCCTTAAGAGGAGTAAAGCTCTTTTTTCCAGCCTGGAAACATGAGCCTGGGAGAGGTTTAGCTCGCTTGCGATTTCATGCTGGGTTTTTCCCTGAAAGAAGCGGGCTTCGATGATAGCTCTCATTGTATCATCAAGTCCCGAAACCGCATCTCTCAAGTCGACTGATTCGAGAAATTGTTGCCCACTTGCAGCCCTGGCGACTCCGACGGGAGCAGATTCTGCCTGAGTTGCAACCGGTGTATCTTCAAGATAGGCCAGCTGTTGGGTGGCTTCCAAGGCCTGACAAAGAAGGTCCACTTCCACCTCTAATTCACGGGCCAGTTCTTCCATTGAAGGCTCCTTCCCTGTCTCAGCCTTCTTTCTCGATGACAGGCGCCTTGCCGCCAGGGATAATTCCCTCAAGCGCCTGCTTACCTTAACTGCCCCGTCATCCCGGAGATATCTCCTGATCTCACCCAGGATTAGCGGGACTGCATAGGTGGAAAAGGCTGTGCCGAACTTGGGATCAAACCTGTCTATAGCCTTGAGAAGTCCTATTGCACCGATTTGAAACAGGTCTTCTTTTTCTATCAAACCGGCATACCTCCGTATGCAAGCCCCAACAAGGCCTGTGTTGGCCCTGAAAACCTGTTCCCTGGCTTCCGGATCTCCTTTTCTGGCCCTTTCAAAGAGATCCATGTCAATCGTCATGCCTTCTTGACCATCCTTACCGTGGTACCGCTACCAGCTTGTGATTCAACATGCAATTCATCCATGAAAGATTCCATGAAGGTGAATCCCAAACCCATATGCTCGGGCATGGTGGTGAACCCGGGCTGTCTTGCCTTAGCTACGTCTTCAATCCCTTTGCCGTAGTCTCTGACTGTTATTTGGATACCTTCGCCAAGGTTCTCCATGGTAACCTCAATGATCCCCTGGGAATCCTGGTAGGCGTGGAGTACCGCGTTGGACACTGCCTCGGAAACGGCTACCTTAATCTCCTCAATGTCGGATATGGAAAACTCCCGGAAGGACGCAAAGGTCGCAGCCGCTACGCGTGCCACAGAAACATTGGATGATACATTGGGAAACCGGATAAACATGTGGTTACTCAATGGCAAGTGGTTACTCATTAGTGCTTGCCTCCTCCTGGCTGACGTACCCGCAAGCTTCAATCAATCTGATTGCGTCTTGTTCAGTCCTTGTCGTTTCCAGCACACGCATCAGGCCTGCCATTTCCAGCATGGACATTATCTTCGGAGGTACATCCGTGAGAATGAATTTGCCGCCCCACGACTTCACAGCCTTGTGGCGGCCAAGGAGTACACCTAACCCTGTGGAATCAATGAAGGAAAGGTTCTTGAGGTTCACTACCACATTGGGCACTCCGGACTTCCTCAGTTCCTGGTCGATAAGGCTACGGAATTTCGCAGCGGAGGATAGGTCAAGTTCACCTGATACCCTTGCTACGGCGAATAAGGGTGCCATGTGGAATTCGATTTGCATGCCCTCGCACCGCCCTTGCTAAAATTTTCCTTAGCATATTCGACAACCCGAGGGCAATTCCTTTTTTGTCTTATCTTCCAATCATGAATGACCTGAGATACTTCCTGATATAGTCCAAGAAACCCGCCCGCGCAACCCCGGTCCTTGCAACCAGAGGCAGATTGGCAACTATCTCTCCGTCGATTTCGATTACCATTTCACCGATGGCCTCTCCTTCGTTCACAGGAGCTGTCACCTTCTCAAGGTTGATGATCCGCTTGACCTCGCCAGGCTGGTGTTTGAGCACTGTGACAGCATAAGGTTCGGGAGTAACCACATCAACCACATCGCTCTTGCCTTTGTACACCCTTGCCTGGCAAACCGGCTGTGTGCCCACGACGCGAACAGTCTTGAAGTTGGCGAAACACCAATCCAAGAGCCTCCACGAGTCATTTAGCCGCTGGTCCGGAGTTTCGGCGCCCATCACCACAACAATAAACCTGGAATCTCCCCGCTGGGCGGTGGCTGCCAGGCAATATCCCGACTGGCTGGTCATTCCGGTCTTGAGCCCGTCTGCCCCTTCATACAGGTACACCAACTTATTAAAGTTGGTAAGTTCATTCTTGCCGCCCCTGAACGGGGTTTGATATATCTTGGTGTAATCCAGCAGGTGTGGTACGTGGACTGCATGCCTAGACAGGACGGCCATATCCATGGCTGTTGTGTAATGCCCTTCTTCGTCAAGCCCATGAGGGTTCTTGAAATTCGTATTGGACATACCCAATTCCTTGGCTCTTGCATTCATCCGCTCCACAAAACTTTCTTCAGTACCGGAGATGAATTCTGCCACTATCACGGCCCCATCATTTGCAGAACCTACAGCCACCGCCTTTAGCCATTCATCAAGGGGCATGGATTCGCCTGGCTCAGCCCAGACTTCAGTGCCTCCCATTTCCCAGGCGTTTTCCGATGCTACAGCTTCGTCAAGCAAGCTCACTACCCCGGCATTCACATCTTCCAGGGCTACCACCATGGTCATTATCTTGGTCATGCTTGCAGGAGCCCGTTTGCTATGGGCGTCCTTTTCATACAGCACTGTGCCTGAAGTAGCATCCATGACCACACAAGAAGGGGAATCTACCCTGGGAGGCGACACCCCGCTGAGGCCGGCACCCGGTTGAGAACCGGAAACCGACTGGGCGGTCAAAGGGGGACCGGCTTGCCCGGCTGCATGTACTAGAGGAGTCGTAGAGCAGAAAAGCGAGAAAACCAGGAACAGGGATAATACCTTAGTCCAAGGTACACTTTTGTCCGGCGTCACGTAAATCCCTCCTGAATAGTGATATCCTGTTCCTTAGGATACCTGCTTAAGCGGAAGGTTATGAACGCCGGTTATGCTCTTGGATGGCTCCTGGCATATACGTCTTTGAGCCGGTCCTTGGTTACATGGGTGTAAATCTGGGTAGTTGAAATATCGGCATGGCCAAGCATCTCCTGGACAGCCCTGATATCCGCCCCGTTCTCCAGCAAGTGGGTGGCAAATGAATGCCTCAGCGTGTGGGGGGTAATTTCTTTCCTGATACCGAGCTGGGCTGCGTACTTCTTCACGATTTTCCAGAAACCCTGCCTGGTGAGCCTTCTACCATGATGATTCAGGAACAGCGCGTTTTCACCGGGATTGGATACCAGTTTCGGCCTCCCTTTGGAAAGGTACGATCTTAGAGCATTGATTGCGATCTCTCCCATAGGCACTACCCGTTCCTTGGAACCCTTCCCGATACAGCGCACAAAACCCTCATCAAGCTCGATGTCATCAAGGTTGAGGCTTACCAGTTCAGACACACGGATACCTGTTGCATACAGCACTTCAAGCATTGCCTTATCCCTTATCCCTGCCGGGGTAGAAGTGTCAGGCTGGTTCAACAATTTCTCAACTTCATCGACCGTGAGTACTCTGGGAAGTTTGCGTTCCAGTTTGGGAGATGACAAATCATCTGTTGGATCCTTGGTCACGTAATTTTCCTTCAACATGAATTGATAAAATGCCTTAAGCGCTGCAAGGCGCCTGGCAATTGTAGCAGTCGCTTTCCCTTGTTTCCTAAGCATCATGAGATAAGCTACGATTGTAGCTTGGGAAGCTGTCTCTGGCGTTTGTGAGGTATCTTCAGACAGAAAGCCACAATACTGCCTCAGGTCTCTCCCGTACGATTCCAAGGTGTTAGTCGCCAAGCCTTTTTCGTGTCCCAAATACTCAATGAATTCCTGAATGAGGCTTTCCATTAACATTCCTCCCCCTAAGCCCTTGGCCAATTATATCCTCAATTTCTTCTAGGTTTCCCTTCAACAGGTGAAATATCCTACTTGGAGAATAGCTTTCCACTAAAGACTTATGTCAGTAAAGCGTAGACTATTCGGAGGTAACGGACCTTGTCAAAGATAACCTGCAGCCTTTCTCAAGAGCAAGGGAGTCAGATATGCTTCCACCAGCGAGGAGGCCAGGAGCAACAGGGACATAAGTGCAAACCTCAGGGTATACCCAGTGCTTAGTTTGAGCAACCCTCCATGAACCCATGGGCGCTCCCTGAACAATTTCACTGAAAACGACAGTGAGGCAGATGACAGGAGTACCAGCGCAGGAAGGGCGATAAGGTTATGGGGAAGCATGCCTGAAGCAAATACCAGGAAGCCTCCTGCAGGCACTTGCTTGATCACAAACGCCGCGCTGAAGCCTAAGGCAAAACCCCTGACAAACAGCATAATACATGTTAGAGGCGCACCGATAACCGCAAGCCCGAACGCCCACAACAATGCTACGGACTTGAGACTGTGGGCAAGGGACAACCGCAGGATTACAGGCGGCTCCAGGCCGGGATTGGAAAGGCCTCTCATGAACACTTCCAGGTAAGACGCGAGCTCGGCTTTTTCATCAGGCGAAAGCACCCTCAACCCTAGGATGCCCATGATAATTCCTGATACCAATAGCAGTGAGCAAAATACAACGGGAGATGCAACGGTGCGTGTTTTCATGACCCTGCCTCCGGTGTGTATTATCCACATAACAACCTATGAGGCAGGGCCATCAAGATATTCTACAACCCGGTCATTTCAGATCGTTCTCAGGTTCAGGCCCGGGTATTGCTACAATGTCCTGGTTATCTTCAGGATCATCTGTCTCGCCATCATCCTCGCCTGGATCCCTGCCGGGTTCCTCTACGGTGCCTTGTACCGGCAACACTTCAAGCCTCCTGTTCAATGCGTCAAGTGTTGCGCGGACACACGCTTCAATGGGCTCGCGCCTGATGATGGCTGCTCCCAGAAGCTCTTCATGGTTTCTCCTTGGCGTAACTAATGTTACCAGTACCGCCACTGCGCGTCTTGGGCCGACTTGAACCACAGCCACATCATCAGGGTAAAACGCGTTAGGAGGCTGGATTGTGAGATTCACAGCTAAACATGTGGCACGGGCTATTGCAAACAAGAGGGAGCCTTCAGTGCCGTCAGTCTCAGCCTTACCGACATAAACAGCTCTTTGTTCTTCATTGCTCCGTTCAAGCGTAACGCAAACTTCACTTTTTCCTGTGCTGGTCTCGGTCTTGACCTCAAGCCCTGCGTAACGCAGGCGTCCAGGCGTCAGGGACATGGTTGACTTGAGTTGAGCCACTGAGACTTTACGGCGGTCTACAGTTATGTCCCATTGGGCCTTTAGTGCACTCTGAACATCCCTGACTATCTGCTTCGGACTCCGGTCCAGCCCTGTGAGGATATGTATTTCCTCTATTGCTCCCCAATCATTTACTACCACACGAGCTTTCTGAACTCCGGGAAGGCATACCAGAATATTTTCCACGTCACTTACGCTGACTACTTTTCTTTGACTCAATATTACCCCTCACATTCCAGCCCCAAATTCCGGCTCAACAGCGTTATTTCATGTTCCGCACCATTTCATATCCGCGTCTAAGTGCTTTTGCGTTTAGGTCGAGCAGGTGATGGTATCTCTCTTGTATAACTCCGGGTAAAGCTTCTATTGCAGTCTCAATGCTGACTATATCCTCAACACCCAGCAAACCCCCAAGGCATACCATGTTAGCTACCCGTTCCGAGCCCAGGTTCACAGCTTCATCGTTGGCGGGTATGCGGTATGCTTTGATGTCTTCTCGTATATTCTCGACCCTTACCAGGCTTGAGTTAACTATTAGTGAACCTCCGGCTACTAAAATCTTACTGAATTTATCATAGGATGGCAAATTCATCGCGACCACTGCCGTGGGTTCGGTGACCACCGGCGAAGCTATAGGCGTGTCAGATATGCATACAGCGCAGTTTGCCGTCCCGCCCCGCATTTCAGGGCCGTACGAAGGAAGCCATGACACATGCTTGCCCTCGCGCATACCGGCGTAAGTCAAGAGGGTGCCTATCAACATCACTCCCTGCCCGCCAAACCCTGCCATGATAATCTGGTGGTTCACGTCACTCACCCTCCCCGCTCTTGAATTCACCTAATGGATACACCGGAATCATATGCTTTTCTACCCATTCCATGGCTTTAACAGGGCTCATGCGCCAGTTGGTCGGGCATGTTGACAGGAGTTCCACCATAGAAAACCCTTTACCTTCCATTTGGTTCTGAAACGCCTGCTTTATAGCCCTCTTTGCCCGTCCAATGTGGGCTGCATTGTGGAGGGAACACCTGGCAATGTAGTACGCACCGTCAACTGCAGCCAGCAACTCTGGCATCCTTAAGGGATACCCTTGGCTCTTGTGGTCCCTGCCCATTGGGGACGTGGTCGTTACCTGACCCTCTAGAGTTGTAGGTGCCATCTGCCCGCCGGTCATACCGTATATCGCGTTATTGATAAATATCACTGTGATGTTTTCACGCCTGGCAGCGGCGTGGACGATTTCAGCTGCGCCTATAGAAGCCATATCACCGTCACCCTGGTATGTGAAGACGATCCTGTCAGGATGGACGCGCTTGATGCCTGTGGCAACCGCAGGAGCCCGGCCGTGGGCCGCTTGCTGGAAATCCACGTCGAAATAGTTGTACGCGAAAACCGAACAGCCCACAGACGCCACTCCGATGGCCTTACCCTGTATACGCAGCTCGTCGATGATTTCAGCCACCAGCCTGTGAGCTATACCGTGGGTGCAACCAGGGCAGTAGTGGGTGACTACACCGGTGAGGGACTTTGGGCGCAGGTATACAGGTTTCATCTCCCTCCACCTCCTTGGTTCTTGTCTAAGCATTCGGTAACTACAGGAGTACGCCCTGCGATCACCTGGTGCATGCGCTTTTCGATATTCCTGGGCAAAGGCACTGCACCTCCCGTCCGACCATAGAAGTAGACAGGAGCCCTTCCTTCAACCGCCAGTCTTACGTCTTCCACCATTTGCCCTGTTGACATTTCTACACACAGGAAGCCTTTAGCCCTGTCTGCTACCTCATCAAATGCCGTCTTTGGGAACGGCCACAGGGTTATGGGACGGATAAGCCCTACTCTGAATCCTTCCTCGCGCATCTTCTCCATTACTGAAATGCATATCCTTGCCACAGTGCCGTAAGCTACCAGGAGCCACTCTGCATCATCTGCGCGGTACGATTCGTACATTACCTCGTTCTCCTCTATCCTCTTGTACTTCTGGTAAAGCTTCCAGTTGTGGGCATCCAGCACTTCAGGATCAAGGTATATTGAAGTTATGAGGTTGGACTTCCTGCCTTCGTTCCCCGTGGTAGCCCATGGTTTCTTGTCTGGGGCAGCTTCACCTGGCTGATCCCTGAAAACTACCGGCTCCATCATCTGGCCTATCATGCCGTCTCCAAGAATCATCACCGGATTGCGGTATTTGTCAGCTACATCGAACGCCTTGATCATGAGGTCGCACGCTTCCTGGACCGAAGAAGGCCCGTAAACGATAAGCTTGTAATCACCATGGCCCCCGCCCTTGGTGGCCTGGAAATAGTCAGACTGGGATGGTTGGATTCCGCCGAGTCCCGGTCCTCCTCTTGAGATGTTAACAATGACGCAAGGAAGTTCGGCGCCGGCAATATACGAAATCCCTTCCATCATGAGGGAAATCCCCGGGCTGGAAGACGAGGTCATTACCCTGGCACCTGCCCCGGCCGCGCCATACACCATGTTTATCGATGCGACTTCGCTTTCAGCTTGGACGAACACACCGCCGGCTTCAGGGAGCCTTTTTGACATGTACTCGGGAATCTCGTTTTGCGGGGTGATGGGATACCCGAAGAAAAACCTGCAGCCTGCGCGGATGGCCGCTTCGGCAATAGCCTCATTGCCTTTCATAAGGATAGGTTCAGACACAAAACTCACCTCCTGTTGATTACCTGAAGACTTCAATAACCGCATCGGGGCACATCCGGGCACACATGGCACAACTGATGCATTCTTCCTGATCCTCATCGCTTGCAAATGCCGGGTGGTATCCTAACCCATTGAGTTCTTCTTTGAGGTGGATAATCTGCTTGGGACATACCCATACACACAGTTCACAGCTCTTGCAGTGCGCTTCATTGAACACAACCCGCTTATCCAAACTTAATCATTCCTCCTCTCGCGTTTGGTCAGGCAGACGGCCTGTAGATCCGCTTTTGCTCAAGCGCTTTTCTGATTCTCTGTTCCGCCAACAGGTTAGCGGCCCGTGCAGTGGTTATGCCGCGCTCACCAGCAACCTGGAACACTCTGAGCAGGATGTCATAGATTTTCGACACCTTTGCCAAGGACTGCTCCCGGCTGTATCCTCCAGGGGCAAGTTCAAAGGAGACGTTTATGAGCCCCCCGCCGTTGACCACAAAATCCGGGGCATAGAGGATACCTCTTTCGGCAAGCGTTTCAGCATGGCGCTCCTCCAGGAGCTGGTTGTTGGCACTTCCACATACTATCCTGGCCTTGAGCATTTCTACAGTTTGGTCATTGATGCACCCGCCAAGGGCACACGGGGCAAAGATGTCGCATTCCTGGTCATAAACCTCACCGGCGGGTATTACATGTGCTCCGAGTTTGGCTGCCCTGTCAGTCTTGTCTGGGTACAAGTCTGCCACGTAGACTTGGGCACCGGCTTCAAGGAGACGCCCGGTGAGATGGTAACCTACGTTGCCCACTCCCTGGACAACTACTTTCCTACCAGCCAAGCTCTCATCACCGAACACGTGCTTGACGCAAGCTTGCATCGCCCTGAAACAACCAAAAGCTGTAAAGGGCGAAGGGTCCCCGCTGGTGCCTGAAAGCCCCACCACGTGATCTGTGTAAGCTCTGATGATATCCATGTCGTCTGTGGTGGTGCCCACGTCTTCCGCGGTGATATACCTTCCTTTGAGGGTCTCCACGAACATCCCGAAAGCGTTAAACAGTTCTTCTGTCTTGTCTTTCCTGGGGTCGCCGATGATTACGGCTTTACCCCCGCCTAAGTTCAACCCCATTGCCGCGCTCTTGTAAGTCATGCCCCTGGCAAGCCTGAGGGCATCAACAAGCGCTTCTTCCTCCGATTTGTAAGGCCACATCCTCACGCCGCCAAGTGCCGGGCCCAAAGTGGTGTCGTGGATAGCGATGATTGCTTTCAGGCCCGAAACCTTGTCGTAATTGAAGACCACTTGCTCATAGCCATGTGTCTCCATAGAAGCAAGCACTTCCATTTGGCATCCCCCTTTTCAAAACATGCTTAAGAGTGGTGTTCAGGTGACATATACAGTTCAGTCACTAAGCGGTAGAGGTGCATTGACAGCCACATGCAGCCACCTGTCAATCAAGGAAAGCAAGGATCGTGCCAAAGCACCGGAGACATTCCGGCTTGAGCAGCAAACCGGAATCCAGCGTAAAGGGAACACACCATAACTGTTGCGCTTTCATGAGGATAGTGTGAGGGATGCTCTGTGCAGCAACGTGCATATAGGCACATCCATGCTTGCACAGAATTGCACGGTGGACTTTGTATCTTTTTTCACGAAGTCTTGGGGGCCAGCCCGTATTTGTGAATCTTGTTGTAAAGTGCCCTGATGCTTATTCCAAGGGATTTGGCTGCCCGTGTCTTGTTGTACGAATGCCGCTCCAAAGCTCTCTTTATCGCCTCAATCTCGGCCCTGGCCACAGCCTCGCTCAACGTTTGTCCTTCGTTTCCCCTGGTGTACGACATGTCGACTGCCTGATTTAGGTGTCCGCCCCATCCCAAAGGAGGTACGTGTTCACTGTAGATGATTTGCTCCTGGAACCCCATATTGATGATTGCCCTTCCCAACACATTTTCAAGTTCCCGGACATTACCGGGCCATTTGTACGCCAGGAAACGGCCCATAACCTCATCATCAACACCTTTGACAGCCCGTCCGTAATCCTGATTGAGCTTACGCAGCAGGAATCTGCACAGCTTAGCCAGGTCTTCCGGACGCTGCCTCAGGGGCGGGATGAAAATAGGGATCACGTTGAGCCTGTAGTAGAGATCTTCCCTGAAATTACCTTCAGCCACCAGTTGTTCAAGGGGCACATTGGTTGCAGCGACCACCCGTACGTCAATGGGAGTGGGCTTGGAATCACCTATCCGCATTATTTCTCTTTCCTGCAAGACCCTGAGGAAGCTTGCCTGGATGGACAGGTCCATGACCCCGATTTCATCGAGAAACAAGGTGCCACCGTCTGCTTCTTCAAATAGCCCTTTCCTGCCGCCTTTTCTGGCTCCTGTAAAAGCGCCGTCCACATAACCGAAAAGCTCGGACTCAAGCAGGCTCTTTGGCAAAGCAGCGCAGTTTACCCTAACGAAAGGCTTGTGCCTCCTTGGAGATGCGTTGTGGATCGCATGGGCGAACAGCTCTTTCCCCGTTCCGCTTTCGCCACGCAGTAATACTGTTACAGGGGTGGAAGCTACTTGCTTGGCTTGTTCTACTGCCTGAACCATAAGGGGGCTTTCAGCAACCACATCATCAAAGGTGTACTTGGCTTCCAAGCCCTTGACCATGCTCTTGATTCTTTCCAGTTCTTCAGTGAGCTGCATGATTTCCGACACGTCGCGGATCACTGCAACGCTGCCCATGAGTTTCCCGTCTACGAGAATAGGCGAACCGTTTACCACAACGGGCCGCTTCATAGGGCCCACTTTCATCTTGGCGTTCTTAACGGGTTGCCTGGTACGGAGCACTTCAAGGTGGACACTTTCACCTTCAGCTATATCAACTGTGGCGGGCTTCCCGATTACATCCTCCTCTGAAAAGCCTATGAGCCTGGTATATGCGGGATTAATCAGGATACCCATTCCACGGTGGTCAACCACTGAAATAGCATCCTGTGTGGAGTTAATCACGGCTGTCAGCAAAGACTGGATTTGCTTTAGGTTAGTAAGCTCTTCTGCAAGGGTCCGGATTTCAGTGATGTCCCTGAATACCGCTACAGCGCCTACAAGCTTACCCTGACTGTCCCTCACAGGCATCCTGTTGGTAACCACCACTGTACGGTTGTGCAGTTGTTGCGCCTTGTTAATCTCAGGTACTCCGGTTCTTAGTACGTCGTCAAGGCCTGTGTTGGGAATAGCTTCTTTGACCGGCTTCCCCAACACATCCGCAACCTGCTTGCCGATGAGTTTTTCAGCCGCACGGTTAAAGACTAAGACGTCACCGGCGCTGTCTACTGCCACAATCGCATCATGAGTTGAATTCAGTATGAAGTTTAGCAGTCCAGCCCTGGCGTTATCCATAGGTCCCACCCCGGTGGATATTTCAACGCGCCGGTGGCTATTATCCTCTTTTCTGGCTAGTATCTTCTTTTTAGGAAGTTAATCGCAATTTATCGGCGACCATGGCTATGAATTCCGAGTTTGTGGGCTTGCCTTTGTCCTGGCTTACTGTATGCCCAAACATCTCATCGATAAACTCTACGTTGCCTCTGGTCCACGCCACTTCGATAGCGTGACGGATCGCCCTTTCAACCCTGCTCGGTGTGGTAGAGTACTTCTCAGCTATTGCAGGATATAATTCCTTTGTAATGCGGGAGAGCAGTTCAACCCTTGACGTCACCATTATGATGGCGTCTCTCAGGTACATATAACCCTTGATATGTGCTGGAATCCCAAGTTCATGCATTATCGCCGTTACCCGCATATCCTGTTCCTTATGCTTGTCCCTTACGGTCATGGTTCTTGGCGGCAGTACTTGTCCTGTTGCCATCTGCCTGAGTCTTTGGGCGAGAATGTCCAGGTCGAAAGGTTTCAGAATGTAGTAGTCTGCACCTAGTTCCAGAGTCCTGTGGGTGATTGATTCTTGTCCAAAGGCAGTGAGCATCACTATCTTCGGGCGTTTGGCAAGTGAATGCCCTGACAGCTGTTCGAGCACACCGATACCATCAAGGTATGGCATGATGATGTCAAGCACCACAATATCGGGGGAAAACTCTTCGATAAGCTCCAAAGCTTCCAACCCGTTATATGCTACCCCTACAACCTGCATGTCATCTTGCTGCTGCAGGTATTCATGAAGGAGATCAGCAAATTCGCGGTTATCATCTGCAATCAACACACGGATTCTCTGCAATTAAATCCCTCTCCCTGTGATTAATACATCTAATACATCCCGGTACTCCCTTTGTTTTACTTATTTTACCATTCTCTGCCAACTAGTGTATATCTCTTCTCTGCTCTTGACAATACTCCTGCCGCACCGGTTGAAAACTATTCTTGTTCTTCCAAGATCTTCACCGCAGCCTTATAACTTGTGTATCCGCTGTCTGGCACTATGTAAGCCTCCTGGGCCATCCACAGGGCAAATGTTCCATAACCCCTGGTAGGATCATTGACCAGTACATGGGTTATTGCCCCTATGAGACGCCCGTTTTGGATTACCGGGCTTCCGCTCATACCCTGCACTATGCCCCCTGTGAGGGATAAGAGCTTGGGATCTGTAATCCTTACTGTAAACCCTTTCGAAGAAACTCCCGCACCTGAAAAGACGCTTTCTATCTCAATCGAGAACCTTTCGATCCGCCGGTCGCTGACAGTTGTCAAAATCTCTGCCGGCCCCTTAACCACTTGATTTGGAAGTCCTAGAGGGATAGCTTCGCTATAAAACGGGTTAACCAGTGATGTGTTGAGTATGCCGCTGATTCCGCACGGCCCGTTCTTGATGATATTCCCTATTTCATCGTGGTCCTCGACAAACATCCCAAGAAACTCTCCAGGCTGCCCCTTCTTGCTAGGTTGAACGCCGGCTATGGTTGACCTCACTATGTGTCCTTCTTTCATAATCAGAGGGCGCCTTGAATCGCCTTCTGATATCAGGTGGCCCAATGCCGCATACAACCTGGAGTTTTCCTCGTAAAAAGTAAGCGTTCCCACACCTGCAAGCGAATCTCTAACGACCAGGCCTATCCTAAAGCCGCCGTCTTTATGCTGAACAGGCATGAGTACCTTGCTAACCATCGACCCGTCGGGTTTTTCCACCAGCACGCTTAGCCAACTGCCTGACCGTCCTGCAGCATCAACCAACACAGACAACTGCTCCCTGCTTTTCACCTTTTGATCGCTTACAGAGATGATTACATCGCCGGCTTCGATACCTGCGTTCTTGGCAGGCCACGCCTGCCTTCCATCTATAGACTCAACAGGCGCCAGGCCGGTAACAACAAGGCCGTGACTTCTGAGGATCACGCCGATTGAGTGGCCGCCTGGCATTACCATTACAGGTTCTTCCACAACCAGGGAAACCCTGCGAATGGGTATCAAGCCAAACAGGCGGAACTCAACTGGGAAGCTCCCTGGCTCTTCAGCGTCAAAAACCACCTTGGTAGGCAAATTGCCTATTGGATGCCTTTCAACTGAAGAAGCTCTTGGAGAATAAACTGACACCACTGGGAACCCGGTATCAATAGCGAACAGTTCGCCTGCCGCTACTGATATGGCATCGGGAAAAGAAAACGCCGTCCTGAAAGAACTTGAAGATACGATGGCTACTACGAAGATGCAAAGTATAATGCCTAGCGTTTCATTTTTCTTGTGCCCCAACGGCAGCACACCTCCTCTACGGCTTCACAAGTATTAAGGTTCGCCGTAAAGAAGGGTTTTATTAAAAGGCAAAATCTACCCAGTTTTTCTGGCTCGTTGCTTGTACTGTTTAGCTGCTGCCAGGAGTTCCCGGCCGTGGTCCAGAGACACTCCCACTTCAGTGCCACTGAGCATGCGTGCAAGCTCCCTGGCCCTGTGATCTTCCCTGACCTCAGCAACCTCGGCGTAAGTCCTGCCTGCTTTCTCATATTTGTTGACAACAAAGTGAGTATCTGCCATAGCTGCAATGGAAGCTAGGTGGGTCACGCACAACACTTGATGGTTCCGGCTCAGTTGCCAGAGTTTTTCACCGATGGCTTGTCCAGCTTTTCCTCCCACGCCTGCATCTATCTCGTCAAATATGAGCGTAGGAACTGATGACACCCCTTCCATGCAAGTCTTTATGGCAAGCATCAACCGGGATAACTCTCCCCCTGAAGCTACTTTATGGATTGGCAAGAGTGTCTCACCTGGGTTCGCAGAAAACAGGAACTCCACCAAGTCAAATCCGTCGGCAAACGCTCTAATCTTTTTGCCGTCCACGGGCACTCCGTCATCGTCAGCCTGGTGTTTCAAGGCTATAACAAACTCAGCCCCGGGTATGCCCAGTTCTTCCAGTACAGAAGATACCTGCTTTGCTGTCTCAACTGAGGTTTCGCGCCTTGTTGCAGACAGTCTCTTGCCAAGGCCAACCATCTTGCTTTCAATCTGGCCGAGTTTCTCATTAAGTTCCCTTAGAATCTCATCAGCGTTCAGTAGCTGCGCCAGCCTTTCAGCAGCTGAATCCTTGTAATCCAGAATCTGGTCTATGGTGCTCCCATACTTCGCTTTGAGCCGTTCAATAAGGTCCAAACGGGCTTCAACTTGCTTGAGCCTTGAAGGATCTAACTGTAATCTCCGCTGGTAATCCCTAAATGTGTCCACTGCCACTTCAAGGGCATAAAGCACCTGTTCAATGTCTTTTACTAGCTTGTCCCCTGAAGGGTCAATGCCGGCTATTTTGCGTGCCAAAAAGATACTCTGGGTTAGCTGGTCATAAGCTGAACCGGAACCCTGAAACCCTTCGTGGAGCCTTTCGTATGCCTCCTGAGCCAGCTCGATCAGGTTGCGTTGTGAAGACAGCACCCTGTACTCCAGCTTGAGTTCCTCTTCTTCGTCACGACGCAAGTCAGCCTTGTCAATTTCATCTACCTGATGTGAAAGCAAGTCAATTTCACGCCTGCGCTGTGAGGCATCGCGGTTAAGTTGCTCCGACCTCCTGAGAATATCTTGCCTGGCCAGAAAAGTCTCGTGGTACTCACGCTTTATCACGCTGATCTCACCTTTTATCATTTGATCGAGCATGGATAAATTGTTCTGCGGTTTCAGGAGGGAATGATGGTCTTGCTGGCCGTGAATATCCACAAGATAACTCCCGATAGTCTGGGCCATGGACATGGTTGCAATCCTGCCGTTAATGCGCATGTAAGATCTTTCTGCTAAAATGTCCCGCTGGATCATGATCTCGGGCACATCCTGTGAGACTTCCAGCACATCGTTGAGCCTGGGCACAAGTGGTTCCGGCGGCGAAATCAGGAGTTCAAGAATTGCCCGCCTCTCCCCGCTTCTGATGGTGTCGGGCGAAGTCCTGTAACCCAGGCAAGCGGTAACCGCGTCAACAATCATTGACTTGCCGGCTCCTGTCTCTCCGGTGAAAACGGTCAGGCCAGGCCCAAGTTCAATATCTATGTCATCGAAAATTCCAAAGTTCCTAATCCGTAGATATGTAAGCAAGAATCATCACAGTCCCGCTATATTACGTAAGGATTGAAGTATTTCACTTGCAGGATATCCGTCCTTTGATACAACAATTACTGCGTTATCTCCGGCTATCGTTCCCAGAATACCGTCTAACTTCAAGCCGTCAATCGCCTCTCCTACTGCTGAAGCAGTTCCTGAAATGGTCTTCACAAACACTAAGTTGCCTGATTTCTCCATATCGATGCAGCAGTCCATGAACAACCTGTGGAAACGCTCCCTGTATACAGCAGTAGGATCCCCTGGCATAAGTGCATACTTGTATCTGCCATCGCCGGCTGGAACTCTTACCATATTGAGTTCTTTGATATCCCTTGATATTGTCGCTTGTGTGACATTAATCCCTTCGTTGGCAAGCATGCGGCACAATTCTTCCTGGCTCGTGATAACGTTTTGGGATACCAATTCTATGATTCTCATTTGCCTCTTGGCCTTCATGCAGTAAATGCCTCCTCATATCAAGGTTTTGCACTCAGCCCGGCATCACCTCTGGGTAATCTTGCCGCTCCTTCTTTCATTTTCTTGCGCAATACGTCATAGAAAGACCATCCATTGCGCCGGAGAAGCGTTACCTTAAATTCAGACTTCTTGATCATGATCATGTCATTCTTTTCAAGGGAGTAGAATTCCTGCCCATCCAACGACAGCATGGTAGATTGGCTAGGCAAGACAACCTCTATTTCGCATGATTCAGAACCGGGGACCACTATCGACCGTGAATACAAAGTATGGGGACAAATAGGGGTTACAAGGAACGCGTCTATCTCCGGGGCCACAATCGGGCCGCCTGCCGAAAGCGAGTACGCAGTAGAACCTGTAGGAGTCGAGATGATAATCCCGTCGCCTTCATAGGTATCCACATCTTTCCCGGACACACGCAGGGACAACACCGTCAACCGGCCGAAATGCCCCCTGGCAATGCAAGCTTCGTTTAACGCCCTGCCCCTGTACACGACTTCTCCGTTGCGGATTACCGCTGCCGAAAGCATAAGCCTCTCGTCCTTTTTGAATTCACCTGACAGGAATTCAGGGAGATACTCAAAGGCGTTGCTTGTCTCAAGTTCAGTCAGGAAGCCAAAGTGACCCAGATTCACCCCTAAGATGGGTATTTCCATTGGAGCAAGCCCTCTGGCTGCCCCCAGCAGAGTGCCGTCGCCTCCCAGCACTATTGCAAAGCGCACATTACCGGGCCAACGGTCAAGGGGCATAATGTCGAATCCAGAGTCAAACGCCATGCGCGCACAGGCAGGCCAATATGCTTTGAATCCCCTGGATTTTAGCCACGCGATTAGTTCTTCTGCAAACTCCCACGTTTCGTCTTTTCCTAAGTTGGGAATGATTCCTACTGCGTTTTCCAACTGAAAATTCCCCTATCTACGTAAGTAGTATCTTGACCTGTGCTACTATTCCCGGCACATCCAGACCGTAAATTGAGCGTAGCTGGCCCTGGGAACCATGCTGGATGAACTTCTTGGGTAGTGCCATCTTGTGAATCCTGCTACCTGCGCCGCCAAAGGTATTCACAACCAGCTCGCCAAACCCGCCATCCTCAACATTCTCTTCCAGGACCAGGACAGGCGCCTTCTCCAAGAGGCCCGCTACTGCATCAGTATCAAACGGGACGACAAATCTTGCATTCACCACACCGGCAGAGATGCCTTCTCCAGCCAACTTCGTGGAAGCTTCAACCGCCGGATATACCATGCTTCCTAAGGCTAATATGTTTACATCTTCCCCGCAGGTTATTACTTCAGGCTTGCCCACGTCCAAGGTCTCAGGCTCCGCCATGGCATCTGCAATTGGAACTCCCACACCGGAACCCCTGGGATAACGTATGGCGCTCGGCCCGTCAATGTTTAGCGCTGTCCAAAGCATGTTTATTAGTTCCCGTTCATCTTTTGGCGCCATAACGGCCAGACCCGGAATATGCCTGAGGTAACTTATGTCAAACTGCCCGTGATGGGTTTCTCCATCTTGTCCCACAATGCCTGCACGGTCTATTGCAAAAATCACCTTGAGATTCTGAAGGCAAACATCTTCTACAATCTGGTCGTAAGCCCGCTGCAGGAACGTTGAGTATATACATACCACCGGAACCAGCCCACCCTGGGCAAGCCCTGCTGCAAATGTAACTGCATGGCTTTCAGCGATGCCCACGTCGTAGAACCTTTCGGGAAACTTCTCTTTGAACGGTTTTAACCCGGTGCCGTCTGCCATAGCCGCCGTTATCGCCACTATCTTAGGGTTGCGTTCAGCAAATTGCACCAGGGATTCACCGAGCACCCGGCTGTAACTGGGCGGAGCAGCTTCCTGTTTGAGTTCTCCTGTTTGGGCATTGAAAGGACCCGGTCCGTGGAACTTCTCAGGGTGTTTCATGGCAAAAGAGTATCCTTTGCCCTTCTGGGTCACCACATGTATGAAAACAGGCTCCCTAAGAGCCTTGGCTTCTTTCAACACCCTCTTGAGCCCGCCTATGTCGTGCCCGTCTACCGGCCCGTAATACCTGAAGCCAAGGGCTTCAAACCAAGCTTCAGGAAGCAGGAAATGCTTCAAACTGCCCTTAAAGCGCCTGAGCAATGATATTGTCGACGACCCGGAAGGCATTTGGTCCAGCATCTTCTCTACGGCCGCCTTTGCAGAACGGTATACAGGGGCAAGCCTTAGCATAGTAAGGTATTTGCTCATGCCTCCTACATTTTCTGAGATGGACATTGAATTGTCGTTGAGCACCACTATGAGAGGGGTTCTCAGTTCGCCTGCGTTGTTAAGTCCTTCATAAGCGATACCCGATGTCAGCGCCCCGTCCCCTATAACCGCAACTACGCTGTAATCTTCACTACTCAGGTCCCTTGCCTTTGCAAGTCCCAGCGCATACGAAATTGAACCTGCTGCATGGCCTGTATCGTACACGTCGTAAGGGCTTTCTGCCCTCTTTGGGAAACCGGAAATACCGCCTAGCTGGCGCAAAGTGTGAAAACTGTCATACCGCCCGGTTATCAGTTTGTGAGCGTAGGTCTGGTGCCCCACATCCCACACGATCTTGTCCCTGGGCGTATCAAAAACTGAATGCAGGGCTAATGTGAGTTCCACCGTACCAAGAGACGCAGCAAGATGACCGCCTGTCTTAGATACTGTCCCGATAATGGTTGACCTGATTTCCTGTGCCAGCGACTCAAGTTCGCTCACACTCAGGTTACGGATGTCTTCCGGAGACTTGATGCTGCGGAGCTCCAAACCGTCTTCCTCCCTCTATTTCCTCCTGAAAACACGGCGCATCAGGTAGCTTGCTTTCCCAAGCACCAAGACCATTTCTTCTGCATGTTTCAGGGCAAACGGCTTGAACAGTGCCTTTCCGCCTATGCCCAACGCTGACACGATACCTACACCTAAGCTGGTCAACCATACAAGGTCAACTGTTGGAAACAAGGACCTTACCTTGTATATCATAGCAACTGCAAGGGCGCCTGACAAAGTGGCGCATACGTCACCGATTACATCATTAAAGACGGATGATACCCTCGGGGCGTTCCTGACAAACCATAGGGACTCTCTTGCACCGGCAACCTTCCTAGATGCCATGGATAAGATGGCTTTCTCGTCCGCTTTGGTACTTGCTACCCCGATACCATCTGTCAGTATGCCAAAGACGATAACAAGCAGAAACAAGGGAATACTCAGGTAAACAGAAATCCCTTGGGCCAGTTCTTCAAAGGATACGTTGAGGATAAAACTTAGCAGAAACGCAAAAAATCCAAGGCCTAACCCTTGGATAAAATGGCGGTTATTGTTGTTTCGTTTCTTACCCATCTATTTGTGATCACCTCTTTGAGGGTAGTACCTGTGATAAATCTTGTGACTTAAGGTCCAGCAGGATTTCCCGCAGGCCAACCCGGGCTTACGCCCAAGGCGGTTCCCCTTTAAGTCCTGCCTGTTCTGTCGCCAGGAACAGCGCTGGATCGCCACTTAGTTCACACCGTAATCCCACAGATACCCCCGTGAGAGACAGTCTAGGAGTTTTCCTCAGAGATCTGCCTTTCCTAGCTTCTTTTGCAACCGGATTTTCAGGAAAACATCCATCCCATCCAGCCACTCAAAGCAGGCCCTTCTCCTAACGAGAATCTACCTGTGAAGACATGATAACCCGTTCCTCCGGGATAACCCGTTAACCCGGGTTAGACCGTTCATCCGGGTCCAACCTTTCATCCGGGTTAAACCGTTCATCCAGGCTATACTGCCTTCCCGAAAAAAGGGCAGCTTTTGGTACTCGTCACCTGCATGCCATTGCAGGCCTCCCTTTTTTCCTCTTCCCTGCCCAGACCGAACGCTGGGCGCATCCGGCCCCTGACAAGGCGATTCAGGTAAGGCCATGACGGATTTTTAGCCCCGCCCTGGGAACGCAGAATCTACTAGAATACTGTACCCTCAAAGAGGTCGCAGCAACAACTATACAAAATCCCAGCGTAAGTGTCAAATCACCCATTCACCGGATGCCGTTGGCCGCCGGGTCCGCCGGCCCGCGATACCATCACCCATGAGTGTTGTGATAGTGGAAATGGCGCACCACGTGCACCGATTCTTCGGATTTCAGGCACCTCTGCAGCCAAAACGGTGCACCACGTGTACCAATCTTCGGGATTCCGCGCGCTCCTACGCATGAAATGGTGCACCAGATGCACCAATGCTAGCAGCGTTCGGACGAAAGGTCATCGAGTTCGGCAACAAGCTTGTCCAAGATCTTGTTGGATTCCTCAAAGGAGATGAAGTTCCGGAGCACCCGGGCCTTGTGGGTCATGGCCTCAACATAAAGGTCACGGTCGTCTTCGGTAAGCCGGGGGATGGCCGCATCCAGGCAGGTCGAGGCTTCAGTGAAGTTCCCGATACTCGACAAGTAGGCTCCCTTTGCCACAAGAAGTTCTTTATCGCAAGCCACCCACTCGTCGCCTAGAAAAGTAGAAACACAGCTTCTAGGGTCAGTGCTATCACCTCTGCCCTGTGGAGTCCCAATACTCTTGAAGTGCCCGAAGGGGGCAGCGCGATGGAAAACAGGAAGAAGCAGGAAGGACTACCCATAACAAGACCTTTGGAGCAAGCCACGGAAACTCCATGCTGCCCCTGCCCTTCAGGTGTAACGGAAAAAGAGTTCCCACGCATAGGCACCTGCTTTCTCAAGACTACCGCGACTACCGCGCCGGATGGAGGGTGCCAGGCGCTGTGCCCGCGCTGCAGCATTTGGACTTCTTTGCCGGAAGGAGCGGCCCTCAAGGTGACCCGCATTTTCGACTGCCTCGCCAAGTGGACAATCAATACGTACACAGTGACCTTCGAATCAAGTGGCGGCAGTACCGTACCCAGCCAAACCGTCCCGTATAACGCAGTCGCAACCGAGCCTCCGGCCCCAACAAGAACGAACTACACATTCCAAGGCTGGTATTCGGACAGCGGATTATCCACGGAGTTCGACTTCTCGACCCCATAACGGAGGATATAACCCTCTATGCCAAGTGGCAGCGCAAACCCGCTTCTCAACAACCCAAGACCATAACGGTGACAGAAGTATCCAGCAGCCTGTTCGCCGGAAGTCAAGGAGAAGTAAACGCCAACGCTGATATGGATGACACTTTTTCAAGCTCGGTGGAGGTGAAGATCTCCGACACGCAGGAGGACGTAGCACGCTTCGGCTTTGCTGCTGGCGCCGAAGTCTACCCCTTTGGTATTTCCCTCTACATAAGTGGTACAAGCCAAAAGACGAAGCCTGCACCAGGCTATTCAGTAACCATCTCCCTGCCAGTGCCTGAACATCTCTTGGATGTGAAGGAGCTAATCTCCGTCGTGCACAAGTCTGAAAGCGGTGTCGTGACAACCATTCCCTCCAGACTTGAGCAGAAAAACGGGATATGGCTCATCACGTTCGAAGCGACTGAGTTTTCACCGTACGCACTGGTAGTAAGGAGTGCCGGAACCGCAGCAACCGCGGGAAACTACGACGAGTCGGCAGGCGTTCCGTACTATATCAACACAGAAGGAGCAGAGCATTCATCGGCTTTGCCGCAAAGGGAAGATACATCGCTCCCCAGGGCGTAAGCGTGAATGTGATGCAGAACGACAAGAGCTTTGCCGATATCTCCGGGCACTGGGCACAAGTCTACGTGGGCTTTGTAACCGAACGGGAGGTCTTCCTGGGGACAAGCGGCAACACCTTCTCCCCGGATGCCGGCATGACCCGCGGCATGTTCCCCACTGTCGTAGGACGGTTTTACGAGACATGCCCGTTTGTGGAGCAATACCGGAGGGTCTTGTAAGACAGGCCCGGGTGCCCTATATAGCTGTTGCGTCTGTCGTATCGAACCCCCTGCAAGCCTGTTCAGCAATCTGCCATTTGGACTTCCAAGACGCCAGTGTGGAATCAGATGCAGAATACATAGGCATTGTTGTAAGCACAACACACTGAAAGAGACTGTGCAGACTCTCGTAATTGCTCATGGCTCCGAAGGAGAAACTGCCGAACTGGGCGAACGATCCAAGTGTTCCTACACTAACCATGGAGGCTGTTTCGTTTGGAGTATTTCATATTCGCTGACGAGAGTGGCACGCATACTGGTTCCAAGTGCTATGGTATAGGGGCTCTTTGTATTTCTGAAAGCCAACTCGAGGAATTGGTTGAGTTCGTAACCACGGTCAAGGCAGAATATCGGCTGGACGAAGAGATTAAGTGGACTAGGATTCGCAAGTACAAGGCCGCAATTGAAGTGGCATTGCGTATCGTTGATTACGTTCTAGATACACGCTTGCCCACACATCATCGTAATCAAGAAGGACGTATACCGCAAGTGGTCGTTCGACACCGAGGAAGCGTTTTACGCCACCTATTGGGAGTTGCTTAGTCGTTTAGTCCAACGATTAGGCGGGACGTCGTATTGGGTCGTGCTCGACAATCGATCCGACGCATACGACAAACGGCATGAGGTGCTTCATATCATCACCAATCGCTATCTAACCAAAGTGGACGAACAGGCGAGATTGCTTAACGTAGAAAAGGCTGATTCGAGCTTGTTGTTGCCTCTCCAGTGTGTGGACCTATTGACCGGAGCTGTGACATCAAGTACCAATTGTTACCTGGATCCCTCTGCTGCCCTTAATCCTGGAAAGGTACAAATCATTCAGCACTTTTCGCACCGACTTGGATGGGACTCTCTGGCCTACGACACATATCCTAACGCAACATTCAACATCTGGCATTTCCCGAAGGAGTTTCGAGCCGATCCAGGCTCTCGAAACGTTAGATTGAGAAACCCTAGAGCTTCGCTTCGGTCTACCAAGGAGGGTCACTCCCGGACCCGGAGTACGGACTCCTAGCTGACTCTCAAGAAGTCAACAGTTGCGGTAGATATCTTCGTATGGTAATCCACTTCTTGTTCAAGACTTAGGTGGTTGTCTCCCCTTAGGTAGTTGTCTCATAGTCAAGTTGCTCTTCACGCAGTCCACTGTTTGCAACGGCTTTGTTGCTCAAGGCGGCAAGCGCTATAAGGCTTGGCACCAATGGGCTTGCTGTCTATTCCCCTCTCTAGTCGCTGTAACCGCCGATCCTTCACATCTCGTTCTCATACGATTAGTCTGGGATTGCCCTCACAGCAGGCGACGATATGAACACTTGCATTCACCAAATGCCTCCATCTAGCGGTGATATGGCTCCCCCCTACCAATCTTAAACGCCCTGTACAACTGCTCCGCAAGGAGCATCGGCATGAACTGGTGAGGGAAGGTCATGAGACCCATGGATAGGCGGAATCGTGCACGGGAAAGGATCTCAGGCGCCAATCCCGTGGTGCTGCCGATCACAAAGGCCAGGTTGGAGTCGCCGGAAAGGGCGCGTTCCTGGATCCAGCGGCTGAGCTCTTCAGAGGACATCTGGGTGCCCCCGATGTCCAGAACAACCAGGTATTCGTTATCCCTGAGCGTCCGCAAGATGCGTTCGGCCTCTGTCTCACGGGCTAACGCCAACTGCTTCTCCGAAAACGTCTCCGGGACCGGTTCATCTCGGAGTTCAACCAGTTCAACCTGGGCATAGGGCTTAAGGCGTTTCATGTACTCGGAAACGCCCTCACGAAGGTATTTCTCCCGTATCTTGTCTACAAGGATAATCCGTATGCGCATTGGCTTTCCTCCCACATGGGAATCATGGTTCCGCGGCCACGTCCCAGGGGTTCAGGGCCAAACGGTGTACTCGTACTCCTCTTTTGAGCAGCTGCATGGTGGCATGGGGCGCCGGAAAACGCGTGAAACAGCAGCAGGTGGTCATCGCCGGCCATCATTAGAATTAGAATGTTCAAGACCTTCAGAATGCTCAAGGTCCTCGAGCCTGGAGAGGTAAATGCCTGACAGTTCCTTTATCAGGACCTGGCCAGGGAACACAGCTGAAGCGGCTTCGATGCTTTTCGTAAGGCTTTGTTTTGCTTCCATACATGCCTCAGATAGGCTCATTGTCTTGAGCAAGGTATTCTTGTCCTGCTCTTTGCCGCCTGCACCTGAGTCTTCAATATCATCGATTATTTGGTATGCGTACCCGAACAGTTCGCCCCAAGTTCCGCACAGCTCAACCACATTCGTGGAAGCACCCGCCAGGATGGCCCCGGCCATGGCTGAGCACCGGAACAAGGCGCCCGTCTTCATCCTGTACATGTCCGGAATGCCGGGAACTTCGGTCTGGCCTTCGAAGAGCAAGTCCAATAGCTGTCCGCCTACCATTCCGGAAGGCCCGGCAGCCCTGGCAATCGCCAGTGCAGCCCGTAACACTTGTTCGTGTGGAATGCCCTTGCACGACACCATGCACTCAAACGCCATGGTGAGCAGCGCATCCCCGCAGAGCAAAGCGGTAGCTTCGCCGAACTTCTTGTGACAGCTCAACCTGCCCCTGCGGTAGTCATCATCATCCATACAGGGCAAATCGTCGTGTACCAGGGAATACGCCTGGATCATCTCCAGTGCTACCGCAAAAGCCATGGGCCCATCCCAATACCCCGGAGGTCGTGAAAGGTTGGATGGGTCTGGAAGTCCTGACTGACCCACCACCGGCTCTGAGGCCTCAGATGCGCTTGAGAGTTCATCATATACGGAAAGCAATATGATGCTCCTAAGCCTCTTGCCCCCCTCAAGGGAGTAGCGCACCGCTTCTTTGAGTTTAGGAACACCCCAGGGGTAACTGTCGATAGCTTCTCCTATGGCGCTGTCTATTACCTTTAGGTATTCCTCAAGTTCCTTTGCAAGGGCCGCTGAAATCATCAAGCTCCTCCGTCTCAGAGTTACTTGTCTCTTCCTCTTTCTTGAGTATCTCCTGAACCCTGCTCTCTGCGCGTGCGAGAATAGACTCCAGTTTTCTCGCGAGCTGTACTCCTTCTTCGAACTTAGCGAGAGACTCTTCCAGGGACAATTCGCCGCTTTCCAGCCTATTCACAATTTCCTCCAGCTGGCTAAGCATATCTGCAAAACTCATATCTTGCTGGTTGTCTCCTACCGACCCTGTCCCGGCTGCCCCGGGTACTCCGGTCATTCCTGCCACATCAATTTCGGGCTTTGAACTCACTTGAGCTTGGCACCTCCTCACCGGTGGTTTCTTCAACACGGCAAACAAGGGAACCCTTGTACAAGTTGACGAGTACCTGGTCTCCCTCACTAACATCCGCGTAACTCCTGATAATTCTCATATCCGGAACCGACCTGGCTACGCTGTAGCCCCTGGAAAGCACGGACAGGGGGCTGAGAGTTTCAAGTTTGAGGGCAAGGGAGCCAAATCTTTGCCTGTTTGCACTCAAGAAAAAGTCCATTGCATGGGCAAGAGCTTGCTTGAGGTCCAACACCTCGTCCCCGGCTGAAGAAATGAACTTCATTGCGTCAATCAGTTGTTGTTTGAGCCTGATGAGCGTCTCGCCTGCAGACACAAGGAACCAGTCAGGCCTCTGGAGGCACGGACGGGAACTCAGGCCCTGCAAACGGGCGCGACTGTTCCTTATCTCAAGCGCAAGGCTACCGTAGGCCCTTTGAACAAGCCTTCCCACCTTGGTTTGGAGTTCCCTTGCGTTAGGCACCACCAGCTCAGCTGCGGCCGAAGGCGTAGCAGCCCTCACATCTGCCACAAGATCCGCTATGGTAACATCCCGCTCGTGACCTACAGCCGAAACTACAGGTACCCTGGAACTATATATGGCCCGGGCCACTAGCTCGTGGTTGAATACAAACAAGTCTTCCTGGGAGCCGCCGCCCCTCCCAACGATTATCACGTCTACATCCGGCACCTGGTTGAGCAGCTTGATACCTGCGGCGATTTCCACTTCGGCACCCTCACCCTGTACCTTGGAATCTGCAACCACAAACCGGACTCCTGGGTAGCGCCGCCTGCCTACCGACACAATGTCTTTTATGGCAGCACCGCGTATTGAAGTGACCAAACCTATCTTCCTAGGGAACATGGGAAGGGGTCTCTTGCGCTCAGTAGCAAACAGCCCTTCTTTTTCAAGCTTCGCCTTGAGCTCTTCAAGCTGGGCGTACAGCGCACCCAGCCCCGCCGGCTCCATGTACGTAGCGTATACCTGGTAAACACCGTCGCGCTCATATACAGACACGCTTCCGGCGACGATAACCTGCATACCTTCCTTGGGAACGAAAGACATGCGCATCCTGTTGCTACGCCACATAACAGCTCTTACGCTCGACTTCTCATCCTTGAGGGTAAAATAAAGGTGGCCCTGGTAATCTCTCAGGTTTGCTATCTCACCCTGGATAAACACCTGCCGCAAGAAATCGTCTTGCCAGAATAGCTTGCGGATATAGGAGTTTAGCTGGGTAACGGAGATAACATTCCTAAGATCCACCCAGGTGCCACCTTTCATCCTTTCTTATCTATCCGGATCCGGGTCGAGCCCCGTGTCAGACAAACCGTCAAACCCCAAGGTAGCGGAGTTCTTCGATCCCACTCCGAACCTCTGGAATTACCAGTCGGTCTTGCCGCTTTCAAGGTACTCGTGGATATTTTTCGCAGCAGCTTTGCCTGCGCCCATGGCCAGGATTACAGTTGCCGATCCAGTTACTGCGTCTCCGCCTGCCCACACCCGCGATTTGGTCGTCCTGCCGGCTTCAGACTGGGTAATCAGGCCGCCCCACTTGTGGGCATCCAGCCCGTCTGTAGTCTGGACAAGAATCGGGTTGGGAGAAGTACCCAGGGCCATGATTACAGTATCCACATCCATCACAAATTCAGAACCTTGAATCGGAACAGGACGACGCCTTCCTGACTTGTCCGGCTCGCCTAGCTCCATCCTAATACATTCCATACCCTTAACCCAACCCTTTTCGTCTCCGAGAATCTGCACAGGGTTGGTAAGCAGGTGGAATTCCACGCCTTCTTCCTCAGC
The DNA here is from genome assembly GCA_012837895.1 of Candidatus Fermentithermobacillaceae bacterium. Lineage (GTDB taxonomy): Bacteria > Bacillota > Sulfobacillia > Fermentithermobacillales > Fermentithermobacillaceae > DTU015. The sequence goes on from DUQH01000003.1 coordinate 69,857, forward strand.
ATGATGGATTTCTTCTGCCCTGGCAGGCATCTCTTCCCTGCCTCTCCTGTATACGATCATGGCTTTTTCAGCGCCTAGCCTGAGCGCACACCTGACAGCGTCCATAGCTACGTTTCCGGCGCCTACTACTGCCACTTTCTTTCCGGATACGATAGGTGTGTCGAATTCAGGGAACTTGTAAGCTTTCATCAAGTTAATGCGGGTAAGGTATTCGTTAGCTGAGTATACACCGTTTAGGTTCTCACCCGGGATGCGCATGAACATGGGCAACCCTGCACCGCTGCCGATAAACACTGCTTCAAAACCGTTGTCAAACAGTTCCTCAATGGTCATGGTGCGGCCGATGATGAAGCTGGTTTCGATCTTGACTCCCAGACTCTTAACATAGTCAACTTCTCTTCTCACAATATCCTTGGGCAGCCTGAACTCGGGAATTCCATAGATCAAGACGCCGCCGGGTTCGTGGAGGGACTCGAAAATGGTTACATCGTAACCGAGCCTGGCCAAATCCCCTGCACATGTGAGCCCTGCAGGCCCTGCGCCTACAATGGCAACCTTCTTGCCGTTGGGTTTGATCTCAGGTACTTCAGCATTGCCGTGCTCCATTTCCCAATCGGCCACAAACCGCTCCAGCCTTCCTATTGCTACAGGTTCACCCCTGCGGCCAAGGATGCACTTGGATTCACATTGTAGTTCCTGGGGACATACCCTTCCGCAGACTGCCGGGAGGCTGTTGGTTGACTTAACCACATTGATAGCTTCCTGGTACTTCTTCTCTGTGATAAGTTTGATGAACTCCGGGATTCTTACAGAGACCGGACAACCATCAACACAGAAGGGTTTCTTACAATTGAGGCACCGTGAGGCTTCTTCCAAAGCCATTTCTTCGGTGTAACCAAGAGCTACTTCATCAAAATTGGACTTTCTTACTTCTGGATCCTGCACTGGCATTTCAGTTCTGCTTTTCTTCAAGGCCATCAGTGCTCACCTCCGCAGCGGCAACGTTCGTTGGCAATGTGTTCTTGTTCCCTGTATGAGTTCGCCCGTCTCCAAGCTTCATCCCAATCCACTAGGTGACCGTCGAACATTGGCCCGTCTACGCAGGCAAACTTGGTTTCCCCGCCTACAGTAACCCTGCAAGCGCCGCACATGCCGGTTCCGTCAACCATAATCGGGTTCATGGATACCCATGTCTTGACGCCGAATTCCTTGGTAACGGCACATGTAGCTTTCATCATGGGAATAGGCCCGATAGCGATCACTTCGTCAACTTCATCGGGATTCAAGCCGGTCTCGAACATTTGCTTGAGCTTGTCCGACACAAACCCCTTAAAACCACGGCTTCCGTCGTCTGTACAGATATGCAGTTCATTTGAACATGCTCTCATCTCGTCTTCGAGAATCACGAGGTCAGAGGAACGTGCGCCAATGATGCTGATTAGCTCGATGCCCCGCCTGTGGAGTTCCTTGCACTTAGGCAGCAAAGGAGCGACTCCCACTCCCCCGCCCACTGCCACTACACGTCCTTTTTCCGGAAGCTCGGCAGGCAATCCTAGGGGGCCGGCCAGATCCATAATGCTGTCGTTGGTTTCAAGTTTGCCTAAGAGCCGGGTAGTATAGCCGACTTCCTGGTACACAAGTGTAACAGTGCCTTCCTCACGGTCAAAATCTGCGATTGTAAGCGGAATCCGTTCTCCTTCCTCACTCACTCGCAAGATAACGAACTGGCCCGGTTGGGCTTTTCTTGCGATGCGAGGAGCTGAAACCACTATTTCTTTGGTTACAGGAGTCAGCACTCGCTTCTTCAGTATTTCGTTCATTCCACCTATCCTCCCACACCTACAATGATTTACGCTATTGAGTCTCACTAAATCATGTACACCCTCACTACCGTATTGTACCGTTTTTCACAATCCTTGACCACCCCAATTTGCGGAAAATACCCATAAGCAATCCGTTAACAAATTTGGGGGAAGCATGGGAGCCGAACTCCTTGGCCAGCTCTATAGCTTCGTCCAGCACTACTTCGATAGGAGCTCCTTTCAAAATGATCGCTTCCGCATAGGCAAGCCTGATAATCGATAGGTCAACTTTGGGCATCCTTGACACAGGCCAACCCACTGATACATCGTCAATGGCCTGGTCGATTTCGTTTACCTTCATGATTGCGGTTTGTGTGAGCTGCCGGGCATATTCCACATTTGCAGGGTCAAGCAAGTACTCCTGTTGAGCCTCGCTGACCAGGTAATTGAAGCCGTCTTCAGGATCCATATTGCCTACGTCCCAACAAAAAAGCGCACGCAGCGCTAATATCCGTGAATCGTGTCTCGTCATTCTTCGTATGCTCAATGGAAATACGGTCTTCCTGGAAACCTTTCTTCCAGGTAATCCCTTATCCCCTTTCCTTCATCATCTGTCCATTTACCTATAGAATACCCCAACCAGGTAGCTAACCAAATCACAAGGGTTTTCCAAAACCCGAGAAATATCAGGGATAATCCTGTGGCAAAACCGATTAACGTTCCCAGTGCCCGGCCAGGATACTCCCGTACCCAAGTAACGATCGTGCTCAAGAGTCCGCCTTCCACCGCCGGGTCACCTCCTAACGCCGGCCTTCCAACGCAATATCCGCTACAGATACTGATACTCTTTCCACATTGACACCTACAATATCCCGGACGTAGGTAGACACTGCCTTCTGAAGCTTGTCAGCCAGTTCAGGCAAGTTCGCGTCTACAGCAGCTTTCAATTCCAGGGAAACACAAAGTCCAAGTTCACCTGTGGTCACCACTGCCCTAACGTTCCTTACGCCCGGAATCCTTGACGCCACGCGGGTCACCAGGTTCTTTACGGCAACCAGGGAAATACATACCTGGCCCATTTCTGTGTCGTGGACAAGGGCATGGACAGGCGCCTTCTTTACACCCACGTACACAAAGCGAAGGCCTATCAGGAACAAGAAGCCTGACACGACGCCCAATACAGTCCTACCTGTAGATGTCCTCACACTTTCAACGAAAGCCGTGATAGGCCTTTCCCACCCGAAGCTAACTATGAGGAGCACGAATGAGATTAACGAGAGGGATACTGCATAGATGGTCAGGACCACCCTGTCAGCTAGGCGCACAAAACCACCTCTTTCTGTTCACGCGTCAGAACCACCGGCTCTTACGCTGTCATGGGAGACTCCCTGAATGTGGATGTTTACCTGCGTCACTTTTAGATCTGTCATGCTTTCTATGGACTTTTTCACATTCTCCTGGACGCTGTAAGCTACTTCGGGGATCCTTGCCCCATAACTGACGTTAAGGTATAGGTCCAACGATACCTCTTTTTCCCCCAAGGAGACTTTGACTCCCCTGCCTTTGCTTTTCTTGCCCAGGATGGCACTGCTGATATCACCCACAATGTTGCCTGACATAGCAGCTACTCCCTCTACTTGGGATGCAGCCACACCTGCAATGGCAGCGATCACTTCGTCAGAGATGCGCACTTTCGACCCCTTATTTTGCAAGTCATCTGAAACATTAATATAGTCAGGCATTGCAGTGTGCCTCCTCTGCACGTGTATCCATGTCCATTATACAGACCCTTCTTATCCGCCTGCAATCCCAATCACTTGGGTGTGGGTATAACGGTAATGTTTTGCAAACTTACCCTGGCAATCCTCCTCACTGCATCACCTATTTGAGCCACATCCTTTTCTGACAACGCGGTTGTCTTGATGACAACGGTACAAGAGTCTCCTGACAAGAACACCAGCGAATCCATGCCCTTGGCTTTGAGTATCCCTTCAATCCTTAGTTCCTTCCCTATTGCATCCACGAGATCAAGATAGCGCAAATGAGCTTCGTCCCGCACTTCAGGCGACGCATTCTTGTCTTCCATCACTTTCTTAACAAGATCCATCTGCTCCTTTTGAACCTTTTCCCGGGCCAGCCTGAATTCTGCGAAAAAGTCTTCTGTGTCTACCAGAGCTCCGGCAGGAGCTTCACCGGTACCCAACCCTACCACGTCGATGGCCTTGGTGGATACGTAGTACAAGAGGCCAGCGACGATAAGCAGAAACACCAGCACTTGCCATATTTGTTTTTTTGCGCTTTTTGTTATCTCCAGACTTTCATGAAATCTTCTCATGGCAGAGTGAGATTTCATTTATCTCCCTCCTTGCATTGGAAGCACTTCGATCTTGTAAATAGGGATGTCCAAGAGTACCTGGACAGCCCTGTATATGTTGGTTTTTACAACCGGATCCAAGGCGCCCTCTGCCACAACCACACAGCCTGAGATTTTCGGGGCTAGCACTGTTTCAGGGATGAGGGAATCGCCTGCGCTAATGCCCCTTCCGGTTACAGCTTGGGACGTTTCTGTTTCTGTAACCGTCTGCCTGCTTTGCCCTTGGGGCGTAGATTCCGACTGGGCGTTTCTCGAGGTGGATGTGTTCGCCACGTAAATCGTCTCAGGGCCTCTTTCCATGGTTATCGACACACGCACTTTCCCTGCGCCCTGAATTGCCGATATCACTTGCTCCAATTGGCTTGTTAGTGCCTCCTGATATTCCCTTAATTCAGAAAGAACATGGTGATCCCCGGAGTCTGCCGCCTTCCCCGAGCCTGACATGAGACTCCCTGCGATAATCAAGATCAGGCCCAAGGCGCCTACCAAAGCGAGCTTTAGGTACTCTGGCTTTAGCAACGGAATGTCAAAGGCTCTCGCCTTGGCGTCAAACCTCCCCTTCCCGGCTGCCGCCTTTTTATCTTCCAATCAGCCACACCTCCCTGTCCGCCTACTCCTGGAACTGCTCAAAGCAGATGTTCTCCGGATCTATGCCAAGATGGGTCGCGAGCAACTCCTTGAAACTGTGCATTACCCCGGCATCTGATTCATCAAGGGGTGCGCTCAGGTACAAACACACTTTGCTCCCTGAAAAATCAGGCGCAAGCCCCTGGGTCTCAACCTCCACACTATGGATTGGCAGCCCTGCGGCAATACCCATCTCCATTGCGCGCCTTTGGACTTCACTTGCATAGAAGCGTTCCAAGGAAAAAGATTCAGGCTCCCACCCTTCGAGAGTCCACGTCATGCCTGCCACCTGGTGGGGCTTACCCACAAAGCCTGCCACAGGTGCCACAATGCACAAGAGTAGCAGCAGCTCTATGACGAACTTGGATTGCTTTTGCATTGACCTGGGAATCAACACAAGGGCTGCAGACGATATAACTGCGACCAGGTAAACTGTCTTTGCCCATGATTTCAAAGACTCCACTTTTGACCTCCTTTGTTCATAGTGCCTTGGCCGCCTGGGCTACCAAGGACAGGCATATTATGAATATGAAAGACGTGGCAAATAATACCACCGCCAGGAGCCCAACCCCACCTGCCATTGCTTGCAGCGAACGCTTTACCTGGGGTCCACAAGTAGGGCCAAGCAGTGCCAGAGCGATCCGCCATGCCACAAAACACGAGAACACTTTCACCAGTGGCGACAGTACAATACCTATCAGGGCGATGCTTCCTGCCAGCCCGATGGCCGACCTTAAGGCAAATAGGGAATGGAAAAACATGTCCATAGTGTCTCCCACCATCTTGCCCGCTACAGGAACGAAAGTTGAACTCATGTACTTGGCTGTGCGCAGGGCAATGCCGTCGGCAACTCCTGCCGCTGCCCGTTCCCCCGCAACCACCCCGACAAATGCGGACAGCAAGAGACCCATGCCCACGAAAGCTGTCTGCCTTAGCACGTCAGCCACGCCCGAAACCCTCTCGCCACCGCCAAGATTGCCCGCCAAATCAATGGCGATAGATGTGAAGATAAGGGGAAAAGCTACATCCAAAATGAAAACGCTGACAAAAGTGCCCATCCCGAACACTGTAGGATAAAGCACGCCTGCTGTGACAGGTGCCCCTGAGGCTAGCACCATGCCTGTCACAACAGGGATGAAAGCGAAGAAAGCTGTCCTAAGACCGTTCACCGCTTCTACAGACACATTCAGCACATCTCTGAACGAAAGTACTGCTACAAGCACAAGCACCATGTGGGCGGAAGTCTGGGCTATCCGGCTTGAACCGTCAGGCGCCATAGTCTGTCCCAGGATGTTGAGGCAGCTGATGGTCACCCCTATCAAAATTATCTGCCCGAGGATTTTTGCATAGCCTGAGATATTACCGAGAGCTTGGCCGAGCAGGAGTTTCAGGCAATCCTTGAGCTTCACGCCTTTTCCTGTGAGAATGCCCTGCACAATATCTTTGAAACTGGGCCCTTCCTGCTTGAAAATCTCTTCAAACACTTGCTCTATAGGCACACCCAGTCCTGAACCTTCTATATTGTCCAAAGACTCTTTCCAAATGGAATCAGGAGTCTGGGCATAAGCAGCACCGGCGGCTGAGACCAGAATAGCTAGAGCTATAGATGCGGTTACCGGGTATATCAACACACCGAGTGATTTGCGCAAACTCCTGAAATGCACGGCCATCTACACCCCATATCCCCTTGTAATCTCACTTGTAATCTCAAGCCAAGAGCGTCCTTATGAGTTCCACAATCCCCTGGATGATAGGAATCGAGCACACAAGTATGAGGATCTTGCCTGCCATTTCAATCCGCGAAGCTATAAGGTTCTCGTCTGCATCCCTGCAGATTGAAGCGCCGAGATCAGCTATGTACGATATTGCAACTACCTTCAGGATGATGCCGAAATACAGCGGCCCTACCCCTGACTCTGACGCAATGTCAGAAAAAGCCGAGATTACAGTCGTTAAGCTTGGCAACACAGCCAAAAGGATAGAAACCCCTGCAACTAACGAAAACGCCAGAGCCAGTTCAGGCCTTTCACGGCGAATGACAAGCAATATCACGCTAGCGGTTATTCCCCAAATCACTATCTGGAATATGTCCACTTACACGCACCTCATGGAAGGCTAAAGGTAGACTTCACCGCCTGGAAAAAATCGGCCACCAGGCCCATGACCATGTACAGTACTATCACCACGCCTGTAAGCGTGATGAGCCAGGCATATTCCTCCTTGCCTGCTTGTTTCACAACGGCATGCAATACAGATACAATGATTGCCAACCCTGCAATCTTGAAAATCAAGTCGGTATTGGGCAACTCCTTCACCTCTCACAAGAGAACTACTACAATACCTAGTGCGAACAGCAGTCCGAGAGAACGGTACATCCGGGCTTTTTTCAAATACTCTTCCTTAATCGAGGCCCTGTAGTTTCTCGATTCGGTCAAAGCAATTTCTATGAAGCTGACCTGCTCCTTGCATCCCCATATTCCAAGGTTTCTCACAAGGGCGCGCATTATCTCGATCTCCCATTGAGGCAGGTCCAACCCTTGAGCCTGTTCCAATGCCAGTTTGAAAGCTTCCTCTACCGTCCTCCTTTGCTCTAGGCCACAAAGGCTTCCGGTAAGAGAGAATAAGGCGCCTGTGTCCCCGCCTGCTTTGTTCCCTGCATTTAGCAGCGCTTGGGGTAAGGAAGAGAGGGAATATGAGATCTCGGTTGACAGGTTTAGCAGCGCAAGTTCGAACCTGCTCAATTCTTCAAGCTCTTTCTCGAGCTTGCCGGCCATAAGTTTGCCACCCAGGGCACCTGCACAAAGTATGAAAGCGGAACCAAGGACTTTGGTCCAGAAATGCACGCCGCCCATCACCTTATGTCTCCCACGTATTCGACGGTGCCCGGCCCGTTGCGCTTTGAGAGCACCACTGCCTTCGTGAAGTATCCTCTGGAAACCAGCCACTCAGAATAGGGTTTGCTCCTTATGTCATCAAGGTCTTTGCCGTGACAGCTGGCGATCACCTTGACACCTCCAGATAAGGCCAAAGCTACCGATCTGGCATCCTCTTCGCCGCCTAACTCGTCTGTCACGATTACTTCAGGGTTCATAGACCTGAGGAGCATGTTGATGCCCTTGGCTTTGGGGCACCTGTCCAGCACGTCTGCCCGGGGGCCCACGTCAAGTTGAGGCGCGCCGCCATAGCATGCAGCGATTTCCGACCGTTCGTCCACTATGGCAACCTGGGCAGGAGGCAATTTGCAGTTGTCAAGCCCGTTTCCCAAGATCCTGCACAAGTCCCTCAGAAACGTTGTTTTGCCGCAGCCAGGAGGCGATATGACCAGGGTAGAAGCTATTCCTGTATCAGGTAGGGTTAGCCGGGGCACTGTGTTTTCAGCCACGCCCTTCACTTCCCTGGCAATCCTGAAGCAAAGTGCAGACACATGCCTGAGCTTGTGTTCCCCGTCTGCTGGCGCAATTACCTGCCCTGACAAGCCCACCCTGTGCCCGCCTGGGATCGTGATGTAGCCACCCCTGAACTCGTCTTCCAAGGCGTAGTAGGAACAGTCTGTTATGAGCGAAAGGGTTTTTTGGATGTCCGCCCTGGACACGATCAGGTCATGTAGTAACTCATCGCCGTCTGAAAGCCCTATGCACAGGGGAAGTCCGGTTCTCAGCCTTATTTCCTGAACAGTCTCTGCTTGCCGGGGGTGGCAGCTAATCCAGTGGCCAAGGGCGTTCGCTATCCTGCCTGAATAAAGGGGCATTATGTCCTGCACGAGAACGGAAGTAACGGTCCTTGACATAGAACGCTTTCCCTCCCTGTTGTCATAACTATTGCTGCGGACGAGCTCTTATGACAAAAGAAGGAAAGCGCCCAATAAAAAAGCAGCCATGTAATGGCTGCTGTCTGGCTTGGGTTTTGCCGGCATCCGGCTTATTTAGGCTGGTTTACCTGCTCATATTAATCCTCGTCGTCTTCCTCATCGTCATCATCTTCGTCTTCATCGTCGTCATCCCAGTCATAATCCTCGTCATCGTCGTCATCCCATTCATCGTCATCCAGCTCGCAATAGCACGTTATCCAGTCAACGTCTTCAGGAGTGAACATCTCAGAGCATTCAGGGCATATGATGGTCACATCAGCTTCTTCAAGCGCTGACGCATCAATTTCAACTGGCTCCCCGCATTTCGGGCACTCTATTTCAACAAGATCCCCGACGTACACTTCATCTTCAAGGTCTGCAAGATCGTCGTCTATGCAATCTATGTACTCTTCAAGTTGTTTTTGCGCCTCAATCAGGTCGGAAATAATATAAGCAATTTCCTCCAAAATGTCAGCTACAACGCTGATAGCTTTCCCCTCTTTGGTGTCGCCCGCGATGTTCAAACCATCGATTAACCCTTGAAGGTAAGAAACGCGTTCGTTAAGGTCGTGCACCTTAATACCTCCTTTGCCTATATGGTTAGCTGGAAACTCTTTCAATATACTCCCCGGTTCTAGTGTCTATTTTCAACACATCGCCTACGTTGACGAACAGGGGCACCTTGACGACCGCCCCTGTTTCCAGAGTGGCCGGCTTCGACCCTCCGGTGGCAGTATCCCCTTTGAAGCCAGGGTCAGTCTGGACAACCTCCAGCTCCACAAAAGTAGGCAGCTCCAAACCTATAACCCGGCCTTCATAGGTCATAATATGAGCGTTCATGTTCTCTTTGAGGTACAAGATCCCTTCGCCGATGGTCTCCTTAGGTATTGTTGTCTGATCGTACGTATCAACATCCATGAAAGTATAGTCGTCGCCGATACTGTACAGGTACTGGACCTCGCGCCTTTCAATGCGCGCCCTGGGCACCCTTTCGCCGGCACTGAAGGTCTTCTCTAGCACCGCTCCTGTTATGACATTCTTGAGCTTGGTCCTGACAAAAGCTGAACCTTTGCCGGGCTTTACATGTTGAAAGTCGATGACAACCCACGGCTGTCCGTCAACCTCAATGGTAACTCCCGTACGGAAGTCGTTGGTCGATATCATCAAAACTACCCCGCTTCCTATATCCTTCCTATACCTTTCTAGACCACTATGAGTTGCTTCTCGCTTGCCGTCAAGTTCTTCTTGCCGTCTTCCGTGACCAGTACAAGGTCTTCTATCCTTACCCCGCCAAAGCCAGGTATATATATCCCCGGCTCAATGGTTATTACCATTCCTGGCTTAAGCACGTCTTCTGAAGTTTTGCCCACAGAAGGCTTTTCATGCACATTGAGCCCTACCCCGTGCCCGATGCCGTGGCCGAAATACTCACCGTACCCTGCCTCTTCAATCACCCTTCTTCCGGCGAGGTCGACTTCCCTTGCCATGACACCCGGCTTGATCACTTCAAGCGCCGCAAGTTGCGCCCTTAACACAAGATCGTATATTTCGCGGTGCTTGTCAGATGCGTGTCCAACCACAACTGTCCTGGTCATGTCCGAACAATACCCGTTGCAACGGGCCCCGAAATCAAACGTTACGAAATCCCCTGGTTCAAGTTTCTTAGACGTAGGCACTCCGTGGGGTAAGGAAGACCTCGCCCCGGATACTACTATGAACGGAAAGGCAATACCTTCTGAACCTAACTTTCTTATGGTGAACTCCAGTTCCAATGCCAGGTCCATCTCGCTCGCCCCGGCTTTCACCAAAGGCAACAGCCGGCTGAAAGCTTCGTCTGCAATGCCTTGAGCTCTTGCTATATACCCGGCTTCTTCCTCAGACTTCACCGCCCTGAGTTCTTCAACCCACCCTGAAACGCCTATGAGTTCCTGGCCGCTGAGGGTTTCCTTGAGTTTCTCCCAACGGGAATAGGTAACGTAATCCTTCTCAAAAGCAATCCTGCTTATTCGAATCTTGTCTATAGTTTCTTTCAGGACATTCTTTTCTACTACAGTTTTTATGACTGTATAGTCAGGCGCCTCTTGTTCCGCTTGTTCTGTGTAGCGGGAATCTGTAAAGATAATCGCCTCATCCCTGGTTATGAGCAAAGTCCCGGCGTCGCCGGTAAACCCTGATACAAAGCGCCAGTTCTGCATATTCGACACCAGGAATGCATCTACAGGAACCTGGCTCATTTTGAGCCTAAGCTTTTCCAACGTGCCCATTTGGCCACCTCCTAAGCTAATCAGGCATTATAAAAGGGATACCTGTCTGTGAGTTCCTTTACCTGGCGCGCAACAGTTTCCAGTTTATGTTCGTCACCATTGGATGACAAGGCCGCATCAATAAGGGAAGCAATCACTTCCATATCGGCTTCCTTCATGCCCCTGGTCGTTACTGCAGGGGTACCGATCCTTATACCGCTGGTAACAGTGGGTTTTCTCTTGTCAAAGGGAATAGCATTCTTGTTCACTGTAATCCCTACGCTGTCCAGGATGGTTTCAGCCCTCCTGCCTGTCATGTTCTTGGGAGTAAGATCGACCAGGATAAGATGGGTGTCAGTCCCTCCTGAGACCAGCCTGTACCCCCTGGACAGTAGCCCGTCAGCCAAAGCTCTTGCGTTTCTCAAAATTTGCTCCTGGTACTGCTTGAACGCAGGTTCAAGGGCTTCCTTGAAGGCAACTGCTTTAGCCGCAATTATGTGCATGAGAGGACCGCCCTGAATCCCTGGGAACACCGCCTTGTCTACCGGCTGGGCCCATTCCTCTGTACACAGGATCATGCCACCCCTGGGACCCCTGAGAGTCTTGTGGGTTGTGGTGGTCACAAAATCAGCATAGGGAACAGGTGACGGGTGAAGGCCGGCTGCTACAAGCCCTGCAAAATGAGCCATGTCTACCATCAGCAGCGCATCTACCTCGTCGGCAATTGCCCTGAACATCTCAAAATCGATAGTTCTGGGATATGCGCTTCCCCCGGCCACAATCATCTTAGGCTTGTGTTGCTTGGCCAGGGCTCTCACCTGGTCAAAATCAATCACTTCGGTCTCAGGGTTTACGCCGTACGATACAAAATTGTAGTATTTCCCGGAAATATTCACAGGGCTGCCGTGGGTAAGGTGGCCCCCATGGGCCAGGTTCATACCCAAAACCGTATCCCCGGGTTTTAGGGCCGCGAAGTACACTGCGGTATTTGCCTGGGAACCGGAATGAGGCTGGACATTTGCATGTGCTGCCCCAAAGATCTGCTTCGCCCTGTCCTGGGCCAGGGTCTCAGCTACGTCAACAAATTCACAGCCACCGTAGTATCTCCTACCAGGATAGCCCTCTGCATACTTGTTTGTGAGCACAGAACCGGCAGCTTCAAGTACTGCTTTGGAAACCATGTTTTCTGACGCAATAAGCTCTATCACGTTAAGTTGCCGTTTTTCCTCGTTGTCCAGAACCTCTTTGATCTGGGGATCAACCTCAGCCAGACTCCTTAAGTGCAATTTCATTACTGTTCCCCCTTTCAGTTGTAAACCTTGTCGAGGCCTGCACTTTTACCTGCGGCTTAATAGGTGAATCGGGCCGTCGCCCAAACCTAAGAACGCCTCCATAACCGCTTCCGACAATGTTGGGTGCGCATAAACCAAGTCTTCAAGTTGTTCAGTGCCAAGCCCTAACCTCACAGCTATCGCACCCAGGTGGATCAGATCATCGGCATGCGCCCCTAGTATGTGCATACCAATCACCTTGCCGGTGCCGCTGCCTGCCAACACTTTTACCAGGCCGTCAGTAGCGCCCATTGACAAAGCTTTGCCATTTGCGCCAAAAGGAAACTTCGAGATCTTAATATCCAAACCTTGTTTCTTAGCTTCTTGCTCAGTATATCCCACTGACGAACACTCCGGAATTGAAAACACACACGCGGGAATCGCTGCATAGTCCATACTCTTACGGGTCCGGAAGATGTTTTCCATTACCGTGATTGCTTCAGCTGAAGCCCCGTGGGCAAGGAGGGTGCGTCCAACTACGTCCCCTATAGCCCAGATCCCCGGCACATTGGTGGCCATCCGGTCATCGGTCCTTATACCCTTCCTATCATAAGCGATACACAAGGCATCCAAGTCTATGCCGCCAAAGTTGGGCACCCTGCCCACAGCTGAGAGCACCAGGTCCGCTTCAAAGCGGAGCTCGGAACCGTCTTTAGCTTTAGCCAGCACAACCTTGGCTCCGCCTTCACCGGTGACCCCGGTGACCTGGGTGTTTGTGTGGATCTTGATGCCTTTCCTCCTGAGCATCAGGGCTAACCTGCGGGATATCTCCTGATCCATATTGGGCAGTATTGAAGGCAGAAGCTCGATTACGGTGACTTCAGATCCAAAGGCTGAGAAAATACACGCAAATTCAATGCCTATCACACCGCCCCCGATTATGCACAACCGGTCAGGCACATAGTCAAGCTCCAGCAGTTCATCAGAGGAAACCGTGTGTTGCTCCAGAAACGGCAAGGTGAAGTGCTTCGATCCTGTTGCAATCACTATGTTCTTGGTCTCCAGCATTTCCCTTGAGCCATCTTCTGTGGTTATTTCAACTTTGCCTGGAGCCGGTATCCTGGCCCAGCCTTGGTAAACCTCAACACCGTTGCCTTGCACCAGTTTTTCAATACCTGAAACCAGCTGCTCAACTGTATTCCGCTTATGGGCCATCACTGCAGCCATGTCAAGCGCGACTTCTTTGGCTTCTACACCGAACTCATGCCCGTTGAGGGCGCTCAGGTACGTTGATGCAGAATGCACCAATGCCTTGGTAGGGATACACCCCACGTTCAGGCAGGTGCCTCCCATTCTGGCACCTTCGACCAGCGCAACCTTGCCTCCCAGTTGAGCACCTTTTATGGCAGCTACATATCCGCCTGGCCCGGCTCCGATTACCACAACATCAAACATATGCCTAACCTCCCCTATACCTGTGTTTATCCTGGGTTGTTGCAACCAGCAGTTCCTGTCAACGAGCGGTTGCCCGTTCCATGGTCCAATGAACAGCGCCGTACTTGCCTTGGGATAATTTGACCGCCTCCCTGATTTCCCCTGTAGTCAGGGAGCCTTTTTCGAGTTTCCAGTCAAAAGCGTTTTCAAATGCCCTTACCAGCTCCTGTTGCAGTTCACAAGCGCTCACTTGACGCCCGCACACTTCTGTTAAACCTGCCGCCTTGCCCGGCAACATAGATTCCAGACGCTTTGCATGAGCGGGGGACCGGGTTTTGAAACACCTGGCCAGTTTGGAGTAATCCATGCTTAAGGGGATAGAACCGTGTTGCAGGATTACCCCGTCCTTCCGGAATTGGGCTGAACCGGTAATCTTTTTGCCGCAGGCTTCGATTTCATACCAGGAAGGTGCTGAAAAACAGGCCGCACCTTTGAACCTTGGATCCCTTGCGGTAACTCCCCGCTCCAGCTCTGACAAGCGGGCGGGAATACCCAAGGCTCTCAGCCCATCCACAAGCGCCTGGGACAATATCCTGTAGGTCTCAAGTACTGACCCTGGCAGCAACCCTTCTGAAATCACCAGGCTGTACGTAAGTTCGTCATCGTGAAGCACTGCCCTGCCGCCGCTTGGGCGTCTTACAAGGTCTATACCCAACTGCTTTAAGCTTTCGAGGTCAACTTGTCTTTCCACACTTTGGAACCGCCCTACTGACAGGCAAGCCGGCTTCCACCGGTAAAAACGCAGGGTCGGGCCTGATTCTCCCCTTTGGTACGCATTGTGTATTGCTTCGTCCACAGCCATGTTGTACCTGCCCGTCATTGGCCTGTGGGACAGAAGCCTGACTTTCACCGGTTTGCCTCCTTCCCCTTGCCACTCAATTTGAGCCGGCTGATATCCAGTTCCGACTCTAGGAGACAGTCCTGTGCCTCAGCGGCAGTAAGAGGCCTGGGGTAGTTCATAGGCGCTTGCCCCGGCCTTTCATTGTAGTAAGGCCTATTGCAGTGAGAACACCCTGAGGTCTCAAAAGGAATTCCCTTTTGAATGTCGCTGATCAATGCCCTGTCCGGAATCGTGATACCGAAAACCCTGCCATCCCGGAATTCAATCCAGTCAAGGCTGCCGCCTTTTGAAAGGCAATACGCGGCCAATTGAACCCTCCTGTAAGACGACAGGCTTGGGGCAGGTGCATCTTGCATCAGGGTGCCCCTTACAGGGGTAAATGCAAACAAGCCTACGGTTATCCCCAAGTCATATGCTTTAGCGATACAGCTTACGATATCTTCTTCAGTCTCCCCTAAGCCGGCTATAAAATGGGTGGAAATCCTGCCTGGCCACATCTCTGATGCTTTCCTGAGCACTTCCCATGTATCATGGAAGCCCCGGCCTTTGATTTGCTCATGAAGGCTGCTTGAAGCAACGTCAACAGGAAGCCCCACCGTTGATGCCCCTGCTTCAATAAGCAGCCTGACCCTAGAAACAGAGCTTGGGGTTACACACACACTTACCGGAATCACGCTGCTTATAGCGCAGATTTTCCTGGCCAGGGCGAGCGCGGCCGGGGTAGCTCCAGGCGCTTCCACCACTTGAAGGCAAATCCTCTTGACTGCCCCTGATGCTATTGCCTCTGCGAGAGGCTCTCCTATTTCACTCCACGGTTTCTGGGGCCATGTAATCCTCGACAGCATGTTCTGAGAACAATCGCTGGAGCTGGCCTGGGAGCAGAATTTGCACGAATAGACACAGTTTTCGCCCAGAAGAAAGTGGGCTGTAGTCGGCCTGGCCAGCGGCCGGGCATTGTTCAGCCCTAGGAGCGTCAAAGTGCCGTAAGAAACTCCAATCTTTTCAGTCAAAAGCGCAACACTCTTCCTTCCTGGTAATCCTCAAGCCCCGGCGCCTGGCTTCGCTTAATGCCTGGGAGTAGGGCAGCACAATAGCATCCACACCGGCCCTCACCGCTCCCAGGTCAAGAGCTTGACGGTATTTTCCCCTTGACCTCATGCAGCCCAGGGTGATCTTGGCCTGGGGATTTCTCACCCGTGTCCACGCTATGAGGCGCAGTACCTCATCCACATCAGGCGGGGACAAGTGCTCCCACCTGGTTCCCGGCGTTGGGATAAACACTATGAGAATCAACCGGTCGATGCCTTCCCGGGCAAGAAATTCCACAGCTTGGTATTCCCCGCGTATCTGCCCCTTGTAAAGCCCCACAAGGATATGTGGGACCACCCTGGCCTGGCCTTTGCTCAAGTTTCTCAGAGTATTGATATAATCCCTGCCCGTCCGGAAGTTGCCGAAAGCAGACTGTATGGTCTCATCATCAATAATAAAGTCAAAAGATATCACGTCTGCAAACTCTGCTATTACCTGGGCTTCCTCCTCGTCCACAATGCCTGGGTGGACGTTTACTCTAAGGGGGTGATTGGTTTCAGCCAGTATCCTGCGTACCCTGTCTATCAGCGGGACAAGGGGGACCCGCCCTGAGTAATCGCAACCACCGCTTAACAAAATGCTGTTTGGGTTCTTCTTTGACAGCGCCTGGCCTAGAGTGTCCAGATCCATCATGTGCTCTAGGTACTTGCCCCCGCAGTGGGCGCAGTTTAGGGAACACCCGGTGCCGGTGACGCTTACCGGCAAGGTCCGGCCAGGATAGACCGGTTCAAAACAAGATGGCCTTGATGATTGCCTGGTTTGCCATGAAAGCCCGAGCAATTCCTCCAATGGCATTTGTCGTGCAACCACAGGTTCAAGAGTCAACAATTGTGACACATTTCTCCTCCCGGCTTCATGAGGAGGTATGCCCAGTCCAGAAGCGTGGGCGGCCGGACCCGGCCGCCCTGCTTTCATTCAGGCTTCTCCCATCTAATATTGAGATTGCGCGCGGCTCCTGCCTCGTCAAGCCTACCTACCACTGTAGTATGGGGCGCGCTCTTGACTGCCTCAGGATCCTCATACGCTTCCTTTGCGATGGCGATCAGGGCATCGGCAAAGTAGTCCAGAGTCTCCTTTGATTCAGTCTCAGTAGGTTCGATCATGAGCGCCTCATCCACTATCAGCGGGAAGTAGTTTGTTGGAGGATGAACGCCATAGTCAAGCAATCTCTTGGAAATGTCCAGGGTTCTTACTCCAGTTTCTTTCTTGATCTTCCCAGGGCTTATCACAAACTCGTGTTTGCAGTGCCTGTCGTACGGTACGTCATAGTACCCGGCGATCCGCCTTAGGATATAGTTGGCGTTGAGCACTGCGTCCCTGGAAGCTTCCCTGAGCCCGTCAGGCCCCAGCGACCGGATATAGGCGTAAGCCTTCACCATTACCAGGAAGTTTCCGTAGAACGATTTCATCCTGCCGATAGTCTGTGGCCTGTCATAGCTCAGCCGGTATTTCCCGTCCTCCAAGACCACTGTGGGTACAGGCAAGAACGGTTCAAGGAACGACTTCACTGCAACAGGACCGGAACCAGGACCTCCCCCACCGTGAGGAGTCCCGAAAGTCTTGTGCAAGTTGAAGTGAAGTACGTCAAACCCCATGTCTCCCGGTCTTGAGGTACCGAGAATGGCGTTGGCGTTTGCGCCGTCGTAGTAGAGCAGCCCGCCTTTGCTATGGACAATCTTCTCGATTCTCTGGATGTTCTCATCAAACAGTCCCAGGGTGTTGGGGTTGGTAAGCATCAGGCCTGCAACAGTTTCGTCCATTGCTGCTTCAAGGGCTTCAACATCTACTCCGCCGCGCTCATCTGAGGGCACTTCGACAACGGTAAAGCCACCAAGCGCTGCAGATGCCGGGTTGGTGCCGTGTGCCGAGTCTGGAATAAGGATCTTGGTCCTTTTCATATCGTTCCTGGCTCTGTGGTAAGCGCGGATTATCAGGATGCCTGCAAGCTCACCGTGGGCGCCTGCAGCAGGTTGAAGCGAGACATAATCCATGCCTGCGATTTCGGCCAGGTAGCTTTGGAGTTCATACATAAGTTGCAGGGCACCTTGGGCCAATTCGTCAGGTACGTAGGGATGGATGTTGTTAAACCCAGGAAGATTGGCTGCATCTTCGTTAACCTTCGGGTTGTACTTCATGGTACATGAGCCGAGCGGGTAAAACCCTATATCCACCCCGTGGTTGAGCTGGGAC
Source organism: Candidatus Fermentithermobacillaceae bacterium (assembly GCA_012837895.1). Classification (GTDB taxonomy): domain Bacteria; phylum Bacillota; class Sulfobacillia; order Fermentithermobacillales; family Fermentithermobacillaceae; genus DTU015. The sequence continues at coordinate 87,635 of DUQH01000003.1, forward strand.
AGCCTCGTAAAATGCCTTACCAGATCAATTTCAGACACTTCAGGCAGTCCGGCAGGCTCCCTTCTTATTTCACTCTCAGGCAAGAGCTCTGCCACGTCCCTTGCAGGCACATCGAGTTCCGGAAGGGAGTACGCCCTCCTGCCAGGCTTGGAGATCTCAAAAATCAAAGGTTCGGGACTTCTCATGCCAATCCCTCCAATCCGGCCACAAGTGCGTCCATTTCCTGCCTGGTGCGTTTCTCAGTGACTGCAATGAGCAGGTACTGTTCCAGTCCAGGGCAGCAACGCCCCAAGGGGTATCCTGCCAGGATGTTCTTCTCAAGGAGTGATTCCACCACCTGGCCGGCGTCAACAGGGCACTTCACTGCAAACTCGTTGAAGAAGGGCGCCTGCCAGGCAATGCTGTACCCATCTATCCGGGATATCCTGTCTGCCAGGTACGCAGCTTTCTGGACACATTGCTCACCGATTTGCCTGATCCCTTCTTTGCCTGCCCATGACAGGTACACCACGGCAGCCAGGGCATTCAAAGCTTGGTTGGAGCAGATGTTAGATGTAGCCCTTTCCCGCCTGATGTGCTGCTCCCTGGTTTGCAGCGTAAGCACAAAGCCTCTCTTGCCCTGGTTATCTGTGGTCATCCCCACCAGCCGGCCGGGCATACGGCGGAGAAATTTCTTGTTAACTGCCATGATGCCCAGGTACGGACCGCCAAAAGCCATGGGGTTGCCAAACACCTGGCCCTCACCCACTACGATGTCAGCCCCGTACTCAGCAGGCGGACGCAACAACCCCAGGGTCATCGGATTGACTGAGACTATGAATGTTGCCCCGGCGCCTTTCACCTTAGCTGATATTTCATCCACAGGCTCAAGCGCACCGAAGAAATTTGGCTGCTGGATCACTACACATGCCACGTCATCGCCCAACTTACCGGCTAAGCACCCGGTATCGGTTATCCCGTCTTTGTAGTCGATTTCCTCAACCCGGATATCATGGGCGTCTGCATAAGTCCTTATCACCGCCCTGGTTTCAGGGTGTACAGTGCTTGATACCAACGCGCGTTTGCGCCTGGCCATGCCCGCCGCTATGGTTACGGATTCTGCCGCTGCAGAAGCCCCGTCGTACATAGAAGCATTAGCTGCATCCATGCCCGTAAGTTCGCAAATCATTGTCTGGTATTCGTATATTGACTGGAGCACTGCCTGGCTGATCTCAGGCTGATAAGGCGTGTATGCAGTATAAAACTCGGACCTGCCCAATACGTGCCTCACTACAGACGGGATGTAGTGATCATAGGAACCCGCGCCGATAAAGTTCACATAGTCCTGGGCGGCGTTCTTCGATGCAAGTTCCTGCATGTGCTTAGCTAGTTCAAGCTCGCTCAAGCCGGGCGGTATGTTCAGGTCACCCTTGAGCCTGAGGTCGGAAGGAATATCGCTGAACAACTCTTCAACAGAGCCTACTCCGATTACCTTTAGCATTTCCTCCCTGTCTTTGTCTGTATTGGGTAAGAAGTTCATTACTCTCCGCCCTCTTCAACCATTTTTTGATAAGCTTTGCTATCCATGAGGTTGTCAAGTTCCGAAGGATCGGACAGTTCAATTACAATCATCCAACCATCGTTGTAGGGATCTTCGTTCACCAGTTCCGGCGAATCGTTGAGTGCTTCATTGACCTCTACGATGGTTCCTGAAACCGGCGCGTACACATCTGAAACAGCCTTGACCGACTCCACAGTCGCAAACATTGCTCCGGCCTTGAGCTCGGTTCCTACTTCAGGAAGTTCCACGAAAACCACGTCACCGAGCTGGTCTTGAGCATAAGAAGTAATGCCTACCCGCGCATTGCCGTTTTCAACCAGAACCCACTCATGTTCCTTGGTGTACTTGAGATTCTCAGGATAACTCATCTTTTCTTAACCTCCCTGCGATAAAATGGCATTCTTACAACCTTGGCAGGGACTTTTCTGCCCCTGATATCAATGCTCAGGCCGGTGCCTCGCTGGCTGTATTCCACAGGCACGTACGCCATGGCAAGATATTTCTCCAAGTACGGGGCATAAGTCCCGGTGGTAACATAGCCGATTTCCTTCTCGCCTGATTCGTCGAACACTTTGTAGCCGTTTCTGGGTACGCCTTTGCCTACCATCTCAATCCCGACCAGTCTGACCTGCAAGCCTTTCTCCCTTTGCTTCATGAGGGCTTTGGAACCGATAAAGAAAGTTCCCTTGTCAAAAGCAACTGTCCTTCCAAGTCCTGCCTCCATGGGAGTGTGGTTCTCGTCAAGCTCATGTCCGTATAGGGACATTGAAGCTTCAAACCTGAGGGTATCCCTGGCACCTAATCCTGCCAGCACAAGGCCGTAACCTTTCCCTGCTTCAACTACCGCTTCATACAGTTGGGACCCTTTACCAGCCTGGCAATACAATTCAAACCCGTCTTCTCCTGTGTAACCGGTTCTGGTAACAAGGCAGTTGATCCCTGCAACATCTACATCTTGAGTTCCGTGATAGTACCGTATCTCGTCAATAGGATATCCGGTCAGCTGTTTCAGGATTTCTACCGAATTAGGCCCTTGAAGCGCTAGCTGTGCTATGCTGTCTGATATGTTCTCAAAGACTGTGTCGTTAAAATAGCGTACGATAGGTTGTATCCATTCAACGTCCTTTTCTATGTTGGCACCGTTGACGATGAGCCAGTACTTGTCCTCAGCCAGGCACATCACCAACAGGTCGTCCACTATGCCTCCGTGGGGGTAGCACATAGGCGAGTAAATCAGTTTGCCAGGATAGATCTTGGACACATCGTTAACCAGGATCATCTGGAGAAGGTCAAGAGCTTCTTTGCCTCGAACCAGCAGCTCACCCATGTTTGATACATCCCAAAGCGCAGCAGTTGTCCTACAGGCGTTGTGCTCTTCCTTGATCCCGGAAAACTGCACAGGAAGCGCCCAACCGCCGAAGTCCACGATCCTGCCGCCGTTTTTTACATGGGTGTCATATAAGGGGGTCTTCTTAGGTACCTCTGCCACCTTTGCCGTCACCTCCTGTTTATTTTGGGCGATAAGCCTGAATCTTTGCCTGCCATCGCGCCGGAAAACTTGAAAAAGTGAAAAAAGGACCGAACTTCCGTGAAGTCCCTGTCCTTTTACCTGAGAGATTCTCCGCTTGTGAAGCGGGTTACCCCTTTGGTGCCATTCTGAAATGGCTCTCCAGAGATGCGTCCGGCGACGGTGTTTCTGCCTGAGAGTTTCAGATGGACATCCTTGCTCCTTCGGCGCCTGCTTCCCCGCAGGACTCTCCCGGCGCCTTCATCCGCCCGGATATTCAATTGGCGCTCCTTGGATACGCATGGCATGACAACACCTATATAAGCGTTGATAAACCAGCATGCAATTAATCAGTTTCTACATACCAGGGCAAATTCCTCCAAGCGGGTTTCCCAATTTCAGCTCAGGCCGTTTTTCGCATGCCAGGCCCAGGCAGTAGAAATAATGTCCTCCAGCGAGGATAAGCGTGGTTTCCATCCCAACACCTGAGCTGCTTTATCTGAAGATGCCACCAGGACTGCCGGATCCCCTTCCCGCCGCTTGCCTACTGTGTAAGGTGCTTTCTTTCCGGTTACACGCTCAGCTTCCCTGATAATTTCCAGTACAGAATACCCTTTCCCTGAACCCAGGTTCAGCACCAGACTGCGGTTGTTGTTCCTCAAGAAGTCCAAAGCCCGCACGTGAGCTTCTGCCAAATCAGTAACGTGGACGTAGTCGCGGATTGCAGTGCCGTCAGGGGTGGGGTAATCATCCCCGTAGACGGTAAGGGGTGTATGGGTTGCTATCGCACGCAAGACCAGGGGGATCAAGTGGGTCTCAGGTTCATGATCTTCGCCGATGGTGGAACCGGGATCCGCCCCTGCAGCGTTAAAGTACCGGAGAGATACTGACTTGAGCCCGTAAGCATGGTCGTACCAGGCCAGTGCCTTTTCAAGGAATGCCTTGCTCTCGCCATAGGGGCTCTTTGGCCTCACCGGAGCTTCCTCTGTAATGGGTATTTCTTCAGGATCACCGTAAACTGCAGCTGATGAGGAAAATACCAGTTTGTTGACTCCTTTTCTCACCATGGCTGAGCATAGGTTCAGACCTCCTATGATGTTCCGCCTGAAATACTTGTCAGGCTTGGTCACTGATTCCCCTGCCTGGCTTTCCCCTGCAAAGTGTATTACCGCATCGAACTCATGGGATTCAAAGACGTCCATCAGAGCTTTGTCATCTTCCATAAGCCCGATAATCAGGGGAATTCCAGGAATGTGCTCAGGGTGGCCCCTAGAAAGGTCATCGAAAACTGTTACGTGGTATCCGGCTTCCGACAAAGCTTTGACTGTGTGGGCCCCGATGTAGCCTGCCCCACCAGTCACCAGTACCTTTTCCGGCCTGTTACCGGCCTTCACCTTAGACAAGCTCAACCAACTCCCCGGTTAGACTCTGCTTACACGCATATATCATAACGGAGGAAAAGGCAATCTTCCAGCTTGGGAGCATACACTCTGAATAGAATGGAATGTGTACTAATCCGGAAGGGAACAGGGACATGAGGAAACAAGAACAATTCCGGACATTCAGGGGCTACTCCCTTGTAGATGCTGACGGCCTTACCCCTGGCATGGAAGATTACCTTGAGATGCTTTACCGGCTAGCCTCAGGCAACACATACGTGCGGTTGGTAGATCTTGCCGAAAAGCTGAGCGTACAACCTCCCTCAGCCTCAAGGATGATGCAGAGATTGTCAGAGCAAGGGCTGGTGGAATACGAACGATACGGGATAATCCGCCTCACTGAAGCCGGCAAGCAGCTAGGTGATTCTCTCCTCCAGCGGCACCGGCTGATAGAGCAGTTCCTCAGACTCATGGGAGTAAAGCAAAACGTACTCAAAGACACTGAGAGGATAGAACATATTATCAGCGATGAATTAGTATGCAGGATCAAATGGTTCGTCTTGTTTGCGACTGAGCACCCTGAATGGCTCGGCGATTTTGAAGACTGGGTAAGCAGGCAATCCCCTCTGACCGGTGACAGCTCACAAGAGCTTCTGTGACTCCAAGCCCGCTGGATTCATGCAGGAATCACCCAGTTGGTGTAGTATTGTTCATATAGATACATGACTCCATCGGATACTGGGCCATCATTTGTCTTGAGCAAAGGAAGGTACATATGGACCAGCAACCAAGTACTTTGTGCACCTCCTTCGATAACCTAGATAAAGGTACTCACATATGCTACTTCTATGAAAATGACAGGGACCTGGCTGATGCGGTTATACAGTACTTCCGGGCAGGGTTAGCCAAGAACGAAAGGGGCCTATGGGTATGCGCCGGGCCCTTTGACGCAAAAACTGCAACTGCCTTGCTCCAACGAGACTATCCAGAGTTAGCTTCAACGCTTGAAACGGGACAGCTCATAGTAGCTGACTATGACCAACTGTATCTTACAGGGGAACGGGAATTTGACATATCTGTAGTCCTGGACCGGTGGGCTACTGCGGTATCAGATGCAATCGCTGCCGGGTTTGACGGCTTAAGAGTAGCGGGCGATCTGGCCTGGTCAAGGTCAAAACAAGTTCTTAAAGAGTATGAAGAACGCTTTTGTGCCTTTGCCATGCAGACACCTATCGTTACCCTGTGCTGCTACCCGCTGGCCCACATGGATCACGTTGACATCCTAGACATTTCATACATACACCATTTTGTGCTGGCACTTAAGGACTCAAGCTGGCACCTTATCCCGTCGGCCAGGCACAGGGATCTCATGTGGCAATCCCTTTTGGATACCCTTACCAAGGGCATGCTGGCAATTGACGCTTCAGGAGCAATTATCACTGCCAGCAACATGTGCTTGGAGCTTTTCGGCTGCGATAGCCTGTCATGCCTTGGATCTGATATCAAAGAGTTCACAACCCGTTTCAAAGTGAGCTCAATCACAGGCCGCGTCCGGCCTGAAACAGCAAATCTCATATCATCATGTGATGTTGACGACTACTGGAAAGCTGCATCTCCCACACACGGCGATTTGGAATTACTGGTCAACATCAAGGTAGCTAAGTCAAACGCAATCATGCCGGAAGTGTTGCTCCTGATCTTCCATGACATTACAGGCTTAAGGACCGTCGACACAATCGAAGGCAACTTCCTTCAAGTGGTAAGCCACGAACTAAAGAATCCTATCCAGACCATGACAGCAATCATCAACCTCATGAAAGCATCGGTGCCAGACCGGGAAACACCCGTTTACAAGTACATCAAAATGGCTGATTCATGTTTGTCCAGGATCACCGGGGTAGTGGAAGACCTGCTGTCGACCGGCCGGATTAAGCAGGACAGTGCTGTTATTAACCCTGTGCAGACCGATCTCAAAGCACTGGTACTGGAAGCTCTCGAGCCTTACCTGACAGACCCCAAACATGCATTCATCTGCCGGTTTGACAAATCACAGGTTATACGGGCAATGGTTGATCCTGTACGCCTACACCAGATCCTCGCCAACGTGCTCAACAACGCTGTGAAGTACACACCTCCGGGCAAGAGGATCTGGTTGGACTTGGTTATTTCAGACAATACCGCCACCCTTGTTGTCGAAGACGAAGGGATCGGCATCCCTCCCACAGAGCTTGAGCGTGTATTTGAGCAGTTTTACCGGGGCATAAGAACCAGAGGCAGATTCTCAGGGATCGGCCTTGGACTTTATGTAAGCAGGTGCCTGGCGAGGATGCACGGAGGAGACCTGTGGGCAGAGACAAGATCCGGGGGAGGGACAGTTATCAAACTCTCGCTGCCCATCGTGACAGAAGACGCAAGCCAGGAAAACCTTGAGCAGGAAAGCCTTGAAAAGGAGACGATGTAAAATGCGCGTGTCAACTGGATTGGAAGTCATGATCGCTAACAAATCATATATGAACAAGAGGATAGGTCTTATTACCAACCACACAGGCGTTGGCCCTGAACTTGACCAGAATATCGATCTCATGCTCAAGCAAGGGTACAAGATAACCGCCCTGTTTTCACCTGAACACGGCCTATTTGGGGATTACCCTGACGGCGAATATGTGGAAAGTTCCATGTACCCTGGAACCGGAATCCCGATTTACAGCTTGTTTGGAGAAACCCAACAACCTACTCAAGATATGCTGCAAGACGTGGATGTCTTGATCTTTGATATCCAGGACATAGGAGCACGGTATTACACATACATGTCCACAATGCTGCTTTCCCTGGAAGCAGCATCAGCCAATGACATCGAATTTGTGGTGCTGGACAGGGCCAATCCCATAGGAGGCATAGCTGTAGAGGGCAATGTCACAAGGCCCTCCTGGATATCCCCTGTAGCTTACGCCCACATTGCCATCCGCCACGGGATGACTCCAGGGGAGATTGCCATGTTTGTAGCTTCTGAAAAGGGCCTCGCCCGGCCTTCAGTTGTACCCTTGAAAAACTGGTCCCGTGATATGTACTTCCCGGATACAGGGCTGCCCTGGGTACCCACATCACCCAGCGCCCCGTCAATCGAAATGGCCTTGCTTTATCCCGGTACGTGCCTGCTTGAAGGCACCAACGTATCAGAAGGCCGGGGCACTTCAGTTCCGTTTCAAGTATTGGGCGCGCCATGGATCGACGGGCCTGAACTGTCGCAAACCCTCAATGAAATGGGATTGCCTGGCATAAGGACCAGACCTGTGTATTTCCGGCCGTCATTCAGCAAGTGGACCAATCAGGTTTGCAGAGGGATTCAAATACACATACTTGAACCTGAGAAAGTACAGCCTGTAGAACTGGGCGTGAGGTTGGTTTTTGCGTTGAGGGACCTGTACCCTGATGATTTTGAACTTACGCCCCCAGGCCCGGACAGAAAGCATTTCCTGGATCTGTTGTGCGGCGGGGATCAGCTGAGCGCCGCCTTGGCAGATGACGATTCGCCTGAATCACTCCTTAGCATCTGGTCTCAAGAGGCTGAAGAGTTCAAGAAGAAACGTCAAGATTACTTGATATATGTGTGAAAGAAGGGTCCGGAATGCGTTTTTTCCTGGGAATCGATGGCGGGGGCACTTCCGCCACAGCGTGCATAATCGATGAAACAGGCCAAGTGGTTGCTCTGGGCGCAGGCGGGCCCAGCAACATAAACTACACCCCTGAAGACCAAGCCAAAAAATCCGTACAAGACGCCCTGGATGCTGCACGTAGGGCAGCGAGCGCCAAATATCCGGGACTTACGGTTTCAGCTGCTTGTGCAGCCCTTGCCGGGGCCGGCTCTGACCAAAACAAAGTGAGAGCTGCTGATCTCCTCAAGCCTCTGTTCGCCGGTATCCCGTTCTTGGTTGTGGAAGACGTAAAAGGAGCCCTCCACGGAGCCCTTGAAGGCCAGGACGGTATAGCTGTGATCTCAGGCACAGGGTCCAACTGCTTGGGAGTGCGCAATGGGAAATACAAGCGCTCCGGCGGATGGGGCTCCCTCTTGGGCGATGAAGGGAGCGGGTTCATGATAGCCAAGAAAGGGCTTACCGCTGCGCTGCGTGCTTATGACGGGAGAAGCCAGGCCACCTCCCTCACTGACAGGTTTGTTGCCCATTTCTGCCTGAATACCCCTGAGGATATCTTTGCTGCAGTTCACCCCCTGAGCAGAGAGCAAATCGCAGCCCTAGCCGTAGTGGTTTTCGAAGAGTATGAAAAAGGCGACGCGGCTGCACGCAAGATCATTCAGGAAGAATCTATGGAACTAGCTGTCATGGTCCGGGCAGTGCATAAAGCACTAGAGTTCGCAGGCGAAACACTTGTAGCCATGATAGGCGGCTGCTTTTCACAAGCCGGTTTCAAGAATGCGTTTATCTCACACCTGGAAACAACCGTTCCAAAGGCCAGGGCAATATTCCCCCTGGAACCGCCCCACGTAGGGGCAGCTTTGCTTGCGCGGGACACTATGCTCCGGCAGCAAGCGCGACTACACCGATGTTGAGGGGTCATGCCAATGAATAAGGAAGCTTTTGTTCCCAGAACTGAAAACTCAAATCCACTGACAAGAGACATAGATACATGGCCGTTGCGCAAAATCCTTGAGGTCATGAACTGCGAAGACCACAGGATCGCTCCTGCGATAGCCCGCGAGATCCCCAAAATCCAAGAAGCTGTGGAAATGGTGGTTGAGAGCTTGTCAAACGGGGGCCGTCTGTTCTATGTAGGTGCAGGCACAAGCGGTCGCCTGGGAATCCTTGACGCAGCGGAACTCAGTCCTACGTTTGGCTTGCCCAGGGACAGGGCTATAGCGATCATATCCGGTGGTAAACAAGCTGTGTTCTCCGCAATTGAAGGCGCTGAAGACAGCGAACAAGACGGCAAGGAAGCCCTCATGGCACACCGGCCCAACCGCGACGATGTGGTCGTGGGCATTGCTGCCAGCGGGAGGACTCCCTTTGTGCTGGGGGCAATGAAGGCAGCAATTTCATCAGGCTGCAAGACCATAGCTGTCGTAGGTGACCCCAGGGGGCCTGTGGCCGGTTGCGCTCAGACTACCATATCCCCTGACGTAGGGCCTGAAGTGATCACAGGCTCCACCCGCCTGAAGAACGGTACGGCTCAGAAAATGGTACTCAATATGATATCCACAGCAGCAATGATAGCTCTGGGCAGGACCTACTCAAACCTCATGGCAGGCACCAGCCCGACCAACCAAAAACTGTCCTCAAGGGCCAGGCGCATCCTTCAGGAAGCCACACAGTGTGAACCTGACCAGATACAAGCTGCTTTAGAACAATCGGACGGCGAAATTGCGCCTGCGCTGATCATGCTGATGTCAGGGCTCGACCTTGATGACGCCAGGAACGCCCTTAGACAAGCTTCCGGTTCCATAAGGAAAGCTCTTAGACTGGCCATGGGAGAAGACTTTACTGAAAGGAGAATCCCTCAAATGACCTGTAAGACTGTTTCAACTGAGGCCAAACAAACACTGTACTTCGGTACGCCGGAAGAAGCAGGGTTCGACCCTGGAAGACTTGAACAAGCGTTTGGAGTAGTCCGTGAAACTGTGGGTGACGGCGAAGGGCCCATACCCGGCGCGGTAGCTGCAGTAATCAGGAACAACGTGGTCATCGGTCCGCGGGCTTGGGGTTGGGCTGCCCGGACACCTGAGCGGGTGCCTGTAACCCCCAACACCATTTTCGACATGGCTTCACTCACCAAGGTGATAGCTACCACCCCGTCAGTACTGATGCTATGCGAACAAGGCAAATTCCGCCTTGATGACCCTGTCTCCATGTTCATACCTGAATTCGGAGCCCACGGCAAACACGCTATCACTATAAGGCACCTGATGAGCCATACTTCCGGGTTGCCCGACCACATCCAATTCTGGAAGGAAGGGCTCGAAGGCAAGCAGATTATCGAAAGGATATGCTCCCTGGAAATCCCCGAAGGCAACCATCCTGGAAAACAGGTGATATATAGCGACCTCGGCTTCATACTCTTAGGCGAGATAGTTGAAAGGGTAACCGGAATGAACATCAAGCAATTCTCTGAAGAAAAGGTGTTCCGGCCCCTTGGCATGTATGATACTGGTTTCGTGCCGCCTGAATCTTTAAGACACAGGATAGCTGCTACAGAATACCGTGAGGACTTCGGCAAGGTGATGTGGGGCGAAGTGCACGATGAAAACGCCCATGCATTGGGAGGAATAGCCGGCCACGCAGGGCTCTTCAGCACTGCAGAAGATACGGCCAAGTATGCCCTTATGTGGCTCAACAACGGCCGTTGGGGAGACACCCGGATCCTGGGCAAGAGCACAGTCTTGGCAGCCATAAAAGAACAAGTGAACCTCGAAGAACGGAGATGCCTCGGCTGGATGCTCAAGTCGATGACCTTTTCATCAGGCGGAGACTTCCTGTCCGATGTGGCATACGGGCATACCGGGTTTACAGGTACAAGCCTGTGGTGCGATCCTGCCCAGAACCTTGCCATCATCCTGCTGACCAACAGGGTGCACTCAGGGCGGGAAGGCAATGCCCACATCAGGCTGCGGGCAAGGTTCGCCAACGGAGTTTCGGCAGCAATTGAAAAATAGGGGCGACAAGGAGGTAAGGCCGGTGGAACAGCTTACTCTCGAAGAGAAAATCGGACAGGTGTTCATGTTTGGATTCCCGGGAAAGGACCCTGAAGACGCCCACTACCTGATCAGGAACTTCAAACCTGCAGGCATTATATATTTTGCCCGCAACTGCGGCACTGTGGAAGAAACAGCTATGCTGTCAGCCCAACTGCAAGAGTGGGCACGCAATTCAAGCCCGGGCATCCCGCTGTTTATTGCCGCAGACCAAGAAGGAGGGGTTGTGGCAAGGCTGACCCAGGGTATACCGGTCATGCCGGGACCCATGTCCCTGGCTGCAGCAGTTGCCGGCGGGGACGACAAGTTCATAGAAGAAGCATCGTACGCTACAGCCATCCAGCTTCGCAGCGCAGGGATAAACCTCAACGCCGCTCCGGTGCTTGACGTCAACGACAATCCTGAAAACCCGATCATAGGCATCAGGTCTTTCGGCGAAGACCCTGAGCTTGTTGCCAGGTACGGCGTGCTTGCTGCAGAAGGCTACCGCCGCGGAGGGGTGATTGCAACCGGCAAGCATTTCCCGGGACACGGCAATACCTCTGTAGACTCCCATCTGGACTTACCGGTATTGCCCCATTCCATGGAACGGCTAAACTCATGTGAACTGGTTCCGTTCAAGAAGGCAATAAAAGCGGGTATCCCTGCAATTATGACCGCCCATATCGTATTTCAGGCAATTGACAGCCAAAAGCCTGCCACCTTATCTAACGCGGTACTGAGAGGGCTGCTGAGGGACACCTTAGGATTCCAAGGTGCGATAATGACTGACTGCCTTGAGATGAACGCAATTTCTAAGCATCCTGGGACTGCAAGGGGCGCTGTGGAAGCGTTCAAGGCAGGATGTGACTTGCTCCTCATCTCACATACACGCGAGTTCCAGGAACAAGCATGGGCCGGTCTGTTGGAAGCTGTAAAATCAGGTGAGGTTTCAGAAAAGCGGCTGGATGAATCAGTAAACCGCGTACTTGATCTCAAGCGGGCGTTCCAGATTCCTAACCCTGTCCCAGCCGGAAATGCGTACGACCCACGGTTTGAAGAGCTTTTTCACGAACTCCACCTGCGATCGATTACCCTGGTGAAAAACGACAAAAACCTGCTCCCCCTGGTCCCACCTGATGGCCGCAAGATGAGACTGTGCCTGGCCGCCACTATGCCCAAGAGGCTGCTCCAGGTCGAGGATGATCCTCTAAAGCAACAAAGTGCCGTGGCCGAAACCGGGCCGAGGACCGGATTGGGAAAGAGCCTTCTGAGCTTGTGCAGCACCCTCAAGATAGATGAGATTGACATAGACGGGCCGGACGCCCTGGAGACCTGCCTAACGCTGGCAGACAAAGCAGACGCGACTATCATCCTCACCCAGGACGCAGTCAAAAACCCGTTCCAAGCAAAGTTTGCACAGAAGGTTATCGAAGCTGTGCCCAACGCTTTGCTCATTGCAACTAGGAGCCCCTATGACATCAGGGTGATCCCTGCTGCCCATACCTACTTGTGCACATACAGCAGCCGCCCTGAAACTATGCGCGCCCTTGCCCACGTGCTTACCGGCAAGAGGGCACCCTCAGGCAAACTGCCTGTAACTATTCCAGGGCTCAGCCTAAACTAGGGACGGAGGTAGATCAATGACCGGTTGGCTAACAAGAATCTGCAGCAAACCTTCAAGAATGATAATAGGACTGATGTCAGGCACTTCCGCCGACGAAGTAGATGCCTGCCTGTGCGAAATCTCAGGGTTCGGGCCGGATACCCGGGCCAGGGTTGTACACCTTGCATCAGTGGATTACCCCTCACATGTGAGGCACCTGCTTACCCACAAGATAGGCAGCCTGGACGTTGAGGAAGTCGCCAGGCTGAATTTCCTGATAGCAAGGGTTTTCGCTCAAGCGACGCTCAAATGCATTGAAGAAGCAGACTATGATAAGTCAGATATGGACCTCATTGCTTCCCACGGGCAAACCCTTGCCCACTTTCCTGATACAGACCGCGAATCCCTTCCTGTACGCGCTACCCTGCAGGTAGGCGACATCTCAGTGATAGCCCAGCTCACCGGGATTGTCACAGTAGGCGATTTCCGGCCTGCTGACATGGCCCAAGGAGGCCAGGGAGCACCCCTGGTTCCGTTTGCAGACTACATCCTGTTCAGGGATGCTTCACTAGGCAGGATCGTGCAGAACATCGGGGGGATAGCTAACCTGACCTACCTCCCACCTGGGTGTACCCCTGAAGATGTGATAGCCTTCGATACCGGCCCTGGCAACATGGTGGTTGATGCCGTAGTGGATATGTTGACTCAGGGCAAACAAACCATGGACACTGACGGCAAGTTAGCTTTCTCAGGAACTGTCAACCGCCTTTTTCTCGACCATCTCATGTCAAACGAATACTTCGCCAAGCTCCCGCCTAAGTCAACAGGCAGGGAAGCTTTTGGCCAGCAGTATACGGCGGAGATCCTGGATGAGTACAAGCACTTCCTGGGCACATCCGGAGAATCGTGGGATCCTGTTCCCTATCTTGAGGACATAGCTGCCACAGTGTCAGAACTTACAGTACAGTCGATAATCTCGTCCTATAAGTCGTGGGTGCTTCCAAAAGGACCTATTGACGAAGTGATACTCGGCGGTGGCGGTGCGCGGAATGCCTATTTCGTCACCAGGCTGAAGCAGGAACTCTCCAAGCTGAACCCTTGCACCAAGGTGCTTACCCATCAAGACTTCGGGATCTCTGACAAGGCTAAAGAAGCTTTGGCGTTTGCCATTTTAGGTAACCAGTTTATCGGGGGAATGGCTAACAATATCCCGTCAGCAACAGGAGCTGCCAGGCCTGTGGTCATGGGCAAACTAGCGTTGCCGTGGTGAACTATCCAAGACCGAAAGGTACCCCGTGGCACAAGTCATAACCTGCCCGTGGGTTGTAATAGCGATGCACCCAAGAATCCGAAGTTACCAGGAGAAAAAGGAACTATGAACACACCAGATTACATAAGATTTCCGGGAAACACGCGCGTGAAATATGACATCTTATACATGCTGTTGGAATCACAAGGCAGGGTGTTTTCGTGGGACGAGATAGCCGGCAGAACCGGTATCACCGTGGAGGAAGCAAAACGGAATATCCAGAGTTTGCTTGACGAAGGTTTCAGTGTGATAACTGCGAGCGAAGCAGGCTGCACCGTTTCAGAAGGCCAGGACAGCCTGTCTGCCCCCGGGATTTACAGTCAACTAAGGACCCAGGTGCTTGGAAGGCAAATATGCTACACCCTTACCACAGCTTCTACCAACGATGACGCCCGGGTGCTGGCTGAATCTTGCCCTGACGGCACGTTGGTCATATGCGAAACCCAGACCAAGGGCAAAGGCAGATTGGGCAGGCAATGGGAATCACCCAGGGGCGGGATATTCATGTCGCTCATCCTTAAGCCGGAGATACAACCTGCCAGAATACCCCCACTGGCACTTGTGGCAGGTTACGCCACTGCAAGGGCCCTTGAGCGCGCCGGGCTGAACGCCGTGGTGAAGTGGCCCAATGACGTGTTGGTACAAGGCAGGAAACTGGCTGGGATATTGTGCGAAATCAGCGCCCAGCAAGGCAGAATCCAATACCTGATTGTGGGGATCGGGATTAACGCCAATATTCCGGCAGCCCTCATGCCCCCTGGGGTGAGAGAGCGGTCGACGTCTGTATTGGATCAGACCGGGAAGATTACAGACAGGAACTTACTCATAGCCGGAGTGCTAAACGAGTTTGAGCCTTGTTATCTCCGGTTCCTTGAATCAGGACTCGAAGATCTCATCCCAGAGATTGAACCTAAACTAGCTTATGTGGGAAGCCCCGTGATGATACATAATGCAGCCCTGGGTTCAGAGGAGATACAGCATGGCATCCTCCAGGGCCTGGACAGCGACGGCAGCCTTCTGCTCAGTAGCTCAGCGGGAGAAATCAAACGCTTTGCTGCAGGAGATCTGTCGCTCAGGCCCAAGTAAACGCCTGCCGGTTGAGTCCGGCAGGCGCAAGCCTTTGTTTATGGGTTCTATTCCAACGTCACCGTGGCCTATGCCAAGGCCATCATGGTCCTTGCCCCCCGGTACGCTTCCAGGTAATCCTTGCCTGTGAATTCAACTGTCACCGGGTCTATACGGACAGCCCCAGGCATGATTGACGCCCCGTCTGCGTTACCGGACGTATGGAACTGAAGCCTCACTGTGCTTGGTGTGTCAGGCACCAACGGCTTAAACTTGTCAAGGTTCTTAAGGCTTATAGCAACCTTCTCCCGTATCAGTTCTTGGGCTTTCTCAGGATGGATGCAAAGCGCAGCAAACTGGCTCCTGGGCTCTTTCACAGCTACCGTTTCCACCTGGCCAAGGAGTTCCTTTGCTTCTGCAACAACCACCGAGTCTCCTGAAACGAACACCACAGGCACCCCGTAGTGCCCGGCTATCATGGCATTCATACCTGTTTCACCCAAACACTTGCCGCTAACCCAGAAATTCGCTACCCTGCCTGTATAGGTGTGGTTAAGCACACCTGTAGTCGACGCCCCGGAGTGATAACCGATGAACATAGCCGCGTCGAAGTCGGGGCCGATCCCTTCCATCATGGATAGTGGCTTTGACGATCCGGTTATCAGCTTTACCCTGGGATCCAGGTCTTCAATGATGATGTTCCGCATTCCGCCATGTGAATCGTTGATGATTACCTCGGTGGCACCCGCGTCGAAAGCTCCCTTGGCGGCAGCATCTGCCTCCTTAGTCATAAGCCTTCTGAATCTCTCATAGCTGTCTTTGCCGTACGCAGTGTGGTCCCAGTTGACTACACCTGTAATGCCTTCCATGTCGACTGAAATGAACACCTTCATGCTCAAATGCCCCCAATTCCCTTATAGCATTAGCCAACCGCTTAACAATATACTGTTCTGCGTTGGACACAGCTTTCCTGCCTTGAATCGCTCCTTTGGCCACGCAAATGTGAATCCCGCCGGTAACCTTCGCAAACCCTGGCGATTACCTGCAAGGGGCATTTGCTAGGTGTCCATTGCAACCGGACCGGATCTGCCGGATATGACCAACCTGTCCTCAACTATCCGGATCTCAACCGATTCCAAGGGGTTTTCTGTCCTCGCTTTGAGCCTGCCCAAGATAATTGTGGTATTAGGGAAGATCGTGCCTGCAATGATCCTGCCTTTTTCAGACACTCTGAGTATTGTTGTAGCGGAACCCCGCCCTCCAGCTTGATTGACCTGGATCAGCTCGGAAGCTGTCACTTCACCCCCACGGACAATACCCGGACTTCCGGCAATTTTGACTGCCCTGCCCGCAGACAGGTTTGAATACAAAGCTCCTTGCCCTGTCACTATGATATCCCTGGAAGCTTCAAGGTAAGAACTCTGGACGTAGGGCAATACTATGTCTGATTCGCCACGCGACAACTCATAATCAATCCAGGATCTCACATGACTTATGTCCTCTTCAAGAGCTTGTGCCCTGTGATAAACACCGCTGTCACGTCCTGCGATCTTTTTCCTTGTGCTCAAAATCCTGCGGACAATTTCCTGGGGCAGCTGGGACAAGTCTTCCTTATACAAAGCTCCCAATGACACGATCAGCTGCCTGAAGTAATCAAACAGCACTTCTGAATCTGAGACAGTTATCATGTCTGGTACTTGATTCTCATCCCCGTTCTCGGCTTCTTCTGCCAAACGCTTGTCGAGGGCCCTGATCTCCATAATCCGGACAAGGCTCTCTTCCACGTTGGAGAGCAAGTCATTCAATTTGTGAAGCCATCTGACATCTTTGCCGGCTGAAATACGCGACTTGAACACATTGCCCCTGATTGTTACACTTCCCCAGGCATTGAGTTCAGCATCTGTGACAGTCCCGGTGATAATCTGGTTGCCCTCACTTTCGACTCTCATGCCTTCAAACACGTTACCTGCTATCTCTATACTTCCTGATGTCCTGAGGTTTCCTGAAGAGAGGTCCACATCCCCCCGGTGGTAGTACACTTCATCAACTTCCACTATTCCTGAACTTTCGTTGTATCTAGGCCAACCCGAAGTTGTAGCTACAGCAAAAAGCAACTCCCTTTCTTGCTTCAACTCGACCCCTTTCCCTGCCCTGAGCCCGGGATCCCGCGGCTTCTTCGGGTGAAGCGTCTTGCCACTCACTCCTTTGCCGGGCAGTCCTGGGATTGCCTGCCTCTTTACTGCGATTGTCTGTCCGGCCCTTACATCAGGGATCCTGATAGAAGATCTGAAGTCAATCCTGATTTCGTCAAGGGGGAGTTCCACCACTTTCTCCAGGGGAACTGCAAATTCAAGTTTCCCATCTTGCCCGGGTGTAGGAGGGATACCTGATGCAATAAGCACCGGTTTAGCCGGTTTTTCTGCACATACCATGTGGCATGCCTGGGTATCCAGGCCAAACCTGATACCTGCTTTTTGTGCACCTTCAATGATAACTTGCGGTTCCACACGTGCAGGGATTGTCTCGCTTTCAACTGCCAACTGCAATACAGGTGAAGGTTCCGTATCCTTCAGCATGTACCGCACGCCGTCTTTGACTTCTAGTATTACATAAGCCTCCAGATCATCTTTGCTTACCTGAAATCTGAAGGATATTTGGGGCAGTTGTTCCACAGGGCGCAATATGACGTTGCTGGACCCTGTGACCTCGGTCTCGCCTGTTATCTTGACCCCTTGTACGAAAACCTCCACCTCATCAACAGGCCTTATCTTCGCAGGCGCCCCTCCGGGATCAGGATCGGCAACCCTGAGTCTTCCGTTTTCAACCCAAGCTAAACCTGAGGTAGTCTTACCGCTGTTGGGCTGCATATTTCTGCCCTCCGTTCCAAATCATCTAACTGTGCCCTCTCAAGACCTATCGGAAAGTTGAAGGGCAAGTATGAGAAGAAAATAAGACAGACATTGTTGCATTTGACTCGCTGTGGTATACTAAACTTGCTCATGCATGATGAGGAGTGAATCGCAATGTCAAACGCTGACCCCTACACACGGAAACTTGTCAACCCAAGCTACTACGCACAAAGAAACGAGCTCGTAGCAAAAGTGGTAGCGGTTCTAAGAGGCCAACTTGATAACCGCAACCTGCAGCTCATTCCTCAGCCGTCGCGAGCCATAAGGCAAGGCGAAATCCACGAACTTATCGTCACTGACGAAAATGCAGCCCCTGGCTGCCAAGTTCAAAGAATTGCGTACGTTGCTTTCGTTGAGTTTCTTAACGGAGGGGTTTTGCTGCATAAAGACAGTGTGCTCACAGAAAAAGGCTATCTGGGTACCATAGCAGGCTACGATCTGGCCCACTTTCCTAACCACATGAACGTAGCGCTGCAAGGAAGCCTCGAGTCAGGTGAGGACAGGGGCTTGGAAGTTGGTATGCAAGTGGTCTTTAAGGCGCACACTGTTTGCAATGAACACTCAAGCTGAAGAAAACAAAACAAAGGAAAGGGTGGAAAAGGTCTCATGTCCAACTTCAAGTACAAGTTCCAGATGTACAAACATCTGCAGGCAAAGACACCGGAGATTTACGCAGAAGCCCGCAAAGCAGCTGACGACCTTGGTATCACCAAGTACAGAGGCCAGATAGGGCTTACAGGCGCTATCTCAGGCTGCCCAGCGCCAATGAGGAAGAATGTGGCGGAAGCTATCATGGAAGGCGAACGCCGCACCATCCCCTTGGCAACCCTGGTCGATGAAATCAGGGAGATCGTAAAAGACGTATACGGTGACGAGTACGATGCTTGTCCCGTAGCTACCTGCGAAGGTGGCCTTTGGGTTACTTTTGACACACTGTTCTCACCGCCTATCTCCGGCCGCGGAGACAAGTATCGCGCAAGATACATAGTACCGTGGGAGAAGCACATGCATCACCAGGCCGGTTACGGACGCCCGGTACCTCCTAAGTACAAGGAAATCCTTGCAGACCGTGGAACCACCCCCGGCGAGTTCGGGTTCTCAGGAAAACGCCTGGACAATTTGGATGTAGTCATCGTGCCTCTGGAAGGCGCCAAGTACGACCTGCACGGGATCAAGTATCATCCAGTTCCCATGCTGACTGAAGTCGATGTCGAGGCGTCCCTCGAGGTAATCGCAGCCACTGCAGAATCCCACGCTCCTTACGTGTCAGGATTCGCATCCTTGGCCTATGACACTCCCGGATACGGTTACGGGGCAAAAGATGAGACAGGAACTCCTCTCCTGCAGAAGGGCTTGGCCGAACTTGCCAAGGAATTCGACGTACCGTACGTCCTCGACAACGCGTGGGGACTCCCCTTCGTAGGCCACGACCTGAGGAAGTCAGGCGGAGACGTCATCATCTACAGCATGGACAAAGCCTCCGGTTCAGGAACCTCAGGCCTGATTATCGGGCGTGAAGACGTAATGGTCCCGATAAGGCGCGGCATGGGCTTCCATGGCGACAGGTACGGCACCACCGCTTCCTACGGCAAAGCCGCCTACGTAATGATCGACCCGGGCAAGGAAGCACTGCTCACACAAGTTGCCGTGCTCAAAGACCTGAGAGACAACCCGAAGATGTACACTGAACAGGTAGACAAACTGTATGAAATCGTGACTTCCGAGCTTGACAAGGTCCATCCCAAGCTCAAGCAAGGACTGCTCGTCTCCAAATCCTACAACTCGGGAACAGTCGAAATCAACTACGAGAATACATGGAAAGAAGGAATGGGCTTCCCCATCTTCTCCATCGAAGACATGTACGCAGGCTCCCACCTGCTGCAGGTGGGCTGCGCCCAGATGGGCATCATAGCCACCATCTCCTACGACGGCAACATCTTCATCTCACCCGGTCAGGGCACTTCCGACGAGGAAGGCAACTTGGATGAAGAAAAGATGCGTCTGGCCGTCAAAGGCCTGCTCACACTCATGGAAATCATCGGGAGAAACGCAGGATTCTTATCCTAGCCTTCCCCCATATGAAACCGGAGGCGGGTACATTGCCCGCCTCCGGTTTTGTCATGGCTAAGGTCAATCAGCCAATGAGCTTCAGGTTACAGCTTGGGATATACCGATTCGGCCGCGCTATCAAGCCAGGTGAGCAGCCCATAAGAAGACACCGCCATCAGCACGCCTAGGACGGCATACAGCAGCCGGATAGATAGTCCCAGTAAGAGAAAGCCTCTTGTCACCAATACCAGGATACCCAAGTACAGTAACGAAAACAGCCACGCCACCAAGGTCTGGAAGTTGCCTTTCATGGCTTGCTGGGGTTCAGTCCAGTTGACTTTCGGACTGCGCAAGTCATTCAACAGACATATGATGCTCACCGGTGCGGATACCAGGATACCCAAGGCTATGAGTACCACAGACCGCACAAAGTCAAGTTTCAGGAACCATATAGCCGCGCCTGCAAGTATTGCCAGTTGCGCCAAGGAAAACAACAGGCTGTAGATGAGCTTTGCTCGCATCTGTACCTTGGGGGCTACGGGGATGAGTTTGCTCATCCAGAACATGGGCCCTTCTCTGGACACTGCAGTTGATGCAACCTGGTTCATCCCCGTGAACAAGCCGTGGATCCCCAGCATGACCAGGACCACTACGTCTTTTGTCTTGGCGCCCAACAAGGTCTGGAGGATTTGCGGTATCGCGTCTCCTCCTGTGATGTACATGGATACTACCAAGATGGGGAGAACCAACAGGTTGAGCAAGACCGTCAAGAGAAAGTTGGGCGTCCGGGCTATGATCCTGTGTTCCCTGAGTATCAGCGCACTCATGGTACCCCTTGGCCTTGCAACCGCCGCGCCGGCCCTGGGAACATGCTTCTTGGTAGCTCCGGAGCTTGCCGGGGCAATCCCGCCAAAGAACCAGCCCTGGGTCAATGAGATCACAAGGTTGACTAAGCCTACAGACACGCCTGCATAAAGCGCTAATCCCAACAACTGCCTGGCCGCATCGCCGCCGGTAAGCGCCCATGCCGCCCATTTGAGCACAGGGTAGTATCCTGCCGCTGTACTGACCAGGCCGTCCCTCTCCATGAGTCTGGCTATAAGGGTTTCCGGACCGTAACGGAGCATTGTGTTGTTGAGGTACTGAAACGCAAATATGAGCACCACAAATACCAGTCCCAACAAAACCCTGAACGTGTCCCGCCTACGCGAACCCGCGGTGGCTTTCATAATAGGCACCAGTATCAACAAGCTGACGCCAAGGGGAACCAAGGGAATAAGCAGGTATACCAGCAAGGCAAGGGGCCAGTAAACTGCACCGCCCAGGTTCTTGCCCAGGGTTATGAGAAAGGGCGCTACCACAAAGGCCGCGATTACCAGTTGGCCGGCATAAACCACGGCCACTTTGCCGTACATTATCTGCCACGGTTTCAGAGGAAACGACTGCAGCTGATCCAGGTCGCTGCTGTAATACATGCTGGACATGAGGTGACTCAGGCCGAATAACACCACCGTTAACTGCCCTGCCAACACGGCAATCACCACAGCCAACCCCGGCTGGTTTGCCCGTACAAGTTCCAACGTCAAGCTATCTGCAAGCCTGAACAACATCACGGTGAAGGGAATGAAAGCCAAGGCCACGAGCGCCAGGTAGAGGTATCCGTACTGACGTTTGCTCTCGTCCATCCCAAGGCTCTCTACCAGTTTCCCTGGGTTGTACCGGACCTTGAGCTGCATCCTCACCAGTGCCCAGAAAGGCTTCCGGGTACCTTTCCTCTTGAACCCTCTTATAGCGGTGGTCACAACTATCCCCCCATCCGTGTCACTTGGCCAAGGACGCCAGTTGCTCCTGGGGCAGTTTGGCTCCTGTAACCTCCAGGAAGATCTCTTCCAGGGATTTGTCTCCCTCTTTAGCGAACAGTTCTTTCATTTCTTCCACGGTGTTCACCGCAATGAGTTTGCCTTTGTGGATGATGCCCACCCGATCGCACAGCCTTTCGGCCACTTCCAGCACATGGGTGGAGAAGAACACCGCTCCCCCCTGTTCAACGTGGGAACGCATGAGCTCCTTCAGCAAGTATGAAGACCTGGGATCCAGGCCAACCATGGGTTCATCCAGAACCCACACCGGAGGGCGGTGCATGAGCGAGCCTATCAAGGCGATCTTCTGGCGCATACCCCTGGAATAGCTGCCGATGGGGTCGTTCACTGCGTGAAGCATCTCGAAGGTCTCAAGCATCTTCACAGCTTCAGCCTCCCGCCTTACCCCGGGAACCCCATATACATCGCACACAAAGTCAAGGTATTCGGCTCCTGTTAGTTTTTCCCACAGTTGAGCTTCGTCAGGAACATAGCCTATCCGCTTCTTGGCCTCTATAGGGTTATCGAGCATGCTGATACCGGCTACTTCGATTGAGCCTTCATCGGGTTGAAGGATCCCCACCAGCATTTTGATGGTGGTTGTCTTTCCGGCACCGTTAGGCCCCAGAAACCCGAAGATCTCACCGGGAATCACATGCAAGCCCAGACTGTCTACAGCCTTTACTTCACGGCCGTAGCTCTTGGAAACCTTGGACATCTTAATCATCCATGTACACCTCCACTGCACTTGGGAATAACATGGCGAATGGGACATTCATACACTAATGTAATACGCATGGACCATATCTTGGTAACCCAGTTTGATGATTTCCGCCTCCAAGCAGGCGCTGCACCTCTTGACTACCAGTCCGTCGGCGGTAACCGTCCCGGCCGGTGTAAAGGGCACCTTGTTGTCGCGGCAGAGTGCCTCAATGTGACGTTCGTGCTCCGGTGCAAAACTCACGATGACCACGGAATCGCTCTCCCCGAAGAGTACCCCGTCAGGCCTGTGGGAAGGCTCAATTATCCCGTGGAGGGCGCCCAGGCGGATGTCTGCGCCCCTGGCTCCCTCTTGGCCCCAGATACACGACTGGGCCAGGGCAACTGCCAAACCGCCTAATGAAACGCTATGGGCTGAAGCAAACAGCCCCTGCTTTGCCCCCTCGGTTAAGACCCTGACGATGCCTGTTTCCATCTCAAGGTCAGGATACCTTATGTCCCCGGCGGCAACATCGTGAACCTGGTCAAGATACTCACTGCCGTGCAACGATTTGGTGTCCCCGTACACTTTCCCGACAATGGCAATCTTGTGGCCGGCAGCTTTGAACCCTGGCGTAACTACCTTGCCCACATCTTCCAATAGCCCGATCATCCCTATGACAGGTGTGGGGTAAACCGGTTCACCCTGGGTTTCGTTGTACAAGCTTACGTTGCCTCCGGTAACAGGAGTGCCCAGCGCAGTGCACGCTTCTGCCATACCTTCAACGCTTTCTTTCAGTTGCCAGAAGATTTCGGGTTTCTCAGGGTTGCCGAAGTTCAGGCAGTTGCTGATTGCCAAAGGAACAGCCCCGGCTGCTGCTATGGTCCTGGCTGCATGGGCAACAGCCCACTGGGTACCTGCCCTGGGATTCAAGTAAACCACCCTGCCGTTACACCTGGTGGTGATCGCCAAGCCCTTGGAGGTCCCCTCTACCCTGATTATCCCGGCCCCCGCCTCAGGAATCTGGACTTGGGTCTGATCTTCACTTGGGTCATTACCAAACCGGCTGTACAACGCCTGTTTTGAAACTACATTCGGTGAAGCCAGAAGTTCAGTCAAAATGCCGTTGAATTCATCTACTTCTGGAACAGGGATGGAGCCCGCTGAAAATCTCTTGACATCTTCCAGGTATCCAGGCTCTTTGAATTCAGGATCGTATACAGGGGCCTGGGTCAATAGCTTCACAGGCAGGTCAGCTACTTTGACACCGTTTTCGTAAACCTGAAGATTGCCGGAATCATTGACCACACCTATCTCGGCAACATTGAGGCCCCACTTCTCGCCGATCTCCATCACTTTGTCAATATTTTCAGGTGACACAATAAGAAGCATGCGTTCCTGGCTTTCTGACAGCATGATTTCGTAAGCGGTCATCCCTTCTTCCCTTACCGGAACCTTAGAAACCTCGATGGCAAGCCCTGTACTTGCCCTGGCTGCCGTTTCCGCTCCGGAAGAAGTAATCCCTGCGGCACCCATGTCCTGGATTCCCAAGACTGCGCCTTCCGCCATCATTTCCAGGCAAGCTTCAATCAAGCGTTTGCCCATCAGGGGATCACCCGCTGTGACCTTGGAGGACCCTTCCTCGCCGACGCCACCGAGTTCGTCAGAAGCAAAGGTACATCCGTGGATGCCATCCCTTCCTGTGGAGTTGCCCACGATCATGACCACGTTGCCAACCCCTGCAGCTAAGCCCTTGTGGAGGTCATCGTGGCACAAGATGCCGGCGCACAATACGTTGCATAGAGGGTTGTTGGTGTACTGTGGTGCAAACATGATCTCAGAGCTAATTGTCGG
This sequence comes from Candidatus Fermentithermobacillaceae bacterium, assembly GCA_012837895.1. Classification (GTDB taxonomy): domain Bacteria; phylum Bacillota; class Sulfobacillia; order Fermentithermobacillales; family Fermentithermobacillaceae; genus DTU015. Next base: position 112,091 of record DUQH01000003.1, read on the forward strand.
TATGCCGAGGGTATTGCCGTAGCCGGTTGCCCCTGCAATCGCCTGGGAAAAAAGGAACCTTGTCCTTTCACCCCCTGGAGGGCCAAACCTCAAAGAACTTGCCAAAGCCACAGGGCGTGAACCCATGGCGAGGATATCCCGTACAATTCCCCCTACTCCTGTAGCTGCCCCTTCATAAGGTTCAACTGCGCAAGGGTGATTGTGGGATTCAATCTTGAAAGCTGCGCCCATCCCGTCTCCCATGTCTACCACGCCTGCGTTTTCGCCGGGGCCAACCAGAATCTGCGGGCCCGTCACAGGCAGCTTCTTGAGAAGGTTCTTTGAATGCTTGTACCCGCAATGTTCTGACCACATTACGGCAAACATCCCTAATTCGGTGAAATCCGGCTCGCGGCCGAGCTGTTCAACGATCAGGCGGTATTCGTCATCTCTTAGGCCCATCTCTCTCCAAATACCATCTCTAAGTGTTCCGTTATGATTGCTCACCATGCCCGCCCCCTTAACTGAGATTCTTGCCCGTTAGGCCTAGACGTTCAAAAACAGCATCTACATGCACGAGTGTCTTATTCAAATCAAAACACGATTCTATTTCTCCGGCAGCGCAAACCTGGGAGATTTCAGGATCTTCAAGCACCCTTTGTTTGAAACAGGCGCCCCCTTCCCAGGAAGCCATGGCCAGTTCCTGCACTTTGGCATAAGCCTGTTCGCGGGCAAACCCTTTGGAAATCAGGAGAAGCATGACTTCTTCAGAAAACACAAGCCCGCCTGTGAGATTCAGGTTAGCGAGCATCCTGTCAGGATACACCCTGAGGTCAGCCAGGATGCCGGTCATGCGGTTGAGCATGTAGTTAAGCAGAATCACAGAATCAGGCAGGATAATGCGCTCTACAGAAGAGTTTGAGATGTCCCTTTGATCCCAGAGGTTGTTGTTCTCCATAGCAGCCAGAGCGTAACCCCGCATCAGCCGCGACATACCGCATATTTGCTCCAAGCCTACGGGATTCCTCTTGTGAGGCATGGCAGAAGAGCCTTTTTGTCCTTGCCTGAAAGGTTCTTCGACTTCCCGGATCTCGGTTCTTGCCAATCCCCTCAAGGTGGTCGCCATTTTCTCCAAGGTGCCGGCAACTGCAGCAAGAATGCTCACACACATGGCGTGCCTGTCCCGCTGGATTACCTGGTTTGACACAGGAGCAGGCGTAAGTCCCAGTTTTTCACACACGTATCGTTCCACAAACGGTTCTACGTGAGCGTAAGTGCCAACGGCACCTGAAAGCTTTCCTACTGAAATCTCTGAGACAGCTGATTCAACCCTGCACAGGTTTCGTTTCATTTCCTCGTACCAGAGAGCAAGCACAAGTCCAAAGGTAACCGGTTCTGCGTGAACCCCGTGGGTCCGTCCTATCATTGGCGTATGCTTGTACCTCACAGCCATCCTGCCGAGCACGCCCAAGAGTTTGCTTATGTCATCAAAGATGATCATGAGCGAATCCTTGAGCAGTGATGATAAGGCAGTGTCAACTACGTCGTATGAAGTAAGGCCGTAGTGGATATACTTTCCCGCTTCGCCTGCAGTTTCAGCCACCTGGCTCACAAAGGCGATAACATCGTGCCGCACCTGGGATTCTATTTCAGCTATCCGTTTCACGTCTATTCTGGCTTTCTCCCTGACAGCCATTGACGTGCCCGGCGGCACTTTCCCGAGGATCTCCCACGCCTCCAGGGCAAGTATCTCAACTTCAAGCCAGCGGCGGTACTTGTTTTCATCGCTCCATAAACGGGCCATTTCAGGCCTGGTATAACGGGGGATCATGCGATTCCTCCCTCCTATTCCCACTCGATTGTTCCCGGAGGTTTCGAGGTAATGTCATATACTACCCTGTTTACCTGGGGGACTTCTTCAGTAATCTTTAGCGCTATCCTGTCGAGCAAATCGTGGGGGATTGGAGCCCATTTGGCTATCATAGCATCAGAAGACAATACTGCCCTTATTGCAACCAGATGTCCGCAAGTCCTCCCGCCTTCTTTGACGCCGACGGTCCTTACATCTGGAAGCACGCAGAAATACTGCCACAGCCTGTCATACCAGCCAGACTTGATGATCTCCCTGTCGAGCACAGCTTGGGCCTTCCTGAGGATGTCAAGCTTCTCCTGTGTCACCTCGCCCAGTACCCTCACGGCCAAACCGGGCCCTGGGAACGGATGCCTGTAGATGAGGGGCTTTGGCAGCCCCAGCTCCTCTCCTACGAGCCTAACTTGCTCTTTGTACAGATCCCTTAAAGGTTCAAGCAGTTCGAGATCCATCTGCTCAGGTAAGCCCCCTACGTTGTGATGGCTCTTGACCAGCTGCGCCGGCCTCTGGTCTCCTGTATCTTGCTTCGCATCTTCCTCCACGTCTTCCACTGAGGTACCGGACTCGACCACATCAGAGCGGATAGTGCCCTGAACGAGAAAACGCACGTCCTGGTACTTCGCAGCTTCTTCTTCAAACACCCGTATGAATTCCTCGCCGATAATCTTCCGCTTAGCCTCGGGATCCCTCACGCCTGCAAGCCTTGCCAGGAAACGGGAGCTTGCGTCAACCACCCTAAGGTCAATGCCAAGGCCTTCAAAGGAGGAGACTACAAAGTCAATTTCACCTTCCCTAAGCAGGCCGTTGTCAATCATAACCGGTATCAGCTTGCCGCCTATAGCCCTGTGGACCAAAACAGCTGCAACCGTGGAGTCTACTCCTCCGGAAATCCCTACAATTGCCCGGGCACTTCCGGTTATTTCCCTGATGCGGGCTACTGAATCGCAGACAAACTGCGTGTACCATTCCCTGTCTCCTTGTGCCATGGTTATCATCCTCCCGTACCCTTCCACACAATGACTGTACCACCTGGAAGGCAAGCCCAACAAGTGCTGTGGTTTAGTCTTTAGGCTCCCCCATCCAGGTGTTTGAGTTGGGCCAGTGTTTCCTCGTACTCAGATTCAAGTTGGAGCTTTTCAAGTTCATCATCTACAACTGCCAGTTGTGAAGCAATGTACGCCAGCCTGGTCTTGAGCGCCAGTTCCATGGCTTTCCGGTCTTCTGGCAAAGCCGGGTCGGGCTGTGCACCTCCTGAGTCGCCTTTGTCCTGCGTACTGCCCTGCTTGCGGGTTTCAATCCAGTTACGAAACCCTGAGTATGAACCCTGGTATACATGGAGTCTTCCTTTTTCAAGATACCATATGGATGTACACACCTTATCAATCAGGAACCTGTCATGTGTAGCTACAATCACAGCCCCTGGAAACGCCGCTAGGGCTTCCTCTGCAGCTTCCCTGGCTGTCACATCCAGGTGATTGGTGGGTTCGTCCAGAAGCAACAGATCAAACGGGGCGAAGGTAAGGCATGCCAGTGCAACCTTAGTGCGTTGCCCGGTGCTGAGGTCCTCCAAAGGCCGCACTTGAGTGTGTTTGGATATCCCCAGATATCCGAGAAGATGTTTTGCTTCTTGAACAGTCCTGCCTGTCTGTATTGAAACGTTGTCAGCTGCGCTGCGTGACAAATCCAGGTGATCGAGCATTTGGGCTAGGTATCCCACTTGTATGTTTGGATTTACCCAAAGGCTGCCCTGTTCCGGATGCAGATCCCTGGCAAACAGCCTTATCATAGTTGTCTTACCGCAACCGTTCGGGCCTACAATGGCAATTTTCTCACCAGGAGACACAGAAAAGCCAGCGTGACTAATGATTGGAGGGGTTCCTGCTTCATAGCTGAATGAGAGATTGTCAGCCCTGAGAATGGTCTTGGTTCTGTATGAACCTTCCTGAAATGTTATGGTCACAGGCTTAACTGCGCGGGGTTTTTCAGGTTTGTGCTCCATGAGCTTATCCAACCGCCTTCTCTTGGCCTTAAACTGCGAGGCATGCTTCTTGGACCGCCTCCTCAGGTAATCGTTCTTACCCGCATCCCTATGAGCTTTTTCATACCATTGCTGCCTTGACCGCACCTCCGCACCTAACCGGCCCACCGCGTCCTGCCACTTTGAATACTCCCTGGCCAGGTTAGCTTCTTCCGCCCGCCTGGCTTCCATATACGCTGAGTAGTTGCCCTTATATGTTTTCACCTGGTGGTTTTCTATCCGCCAAATCTCGGTGCACACTGAGTCCAGGAAGTAACGGTCATGGGATGCAATAAATACGGTTCCTGCGAACCCCTTAATCAGCGTCTCCAGTGCTTCAATCCCGTTGATGTCCATGTGATTGGTGGGTTCGTCAATAACCAGCAGATCAGGATTTCGTGAGAGCGCCACGGCAAGGAGCAGTCTACCACGTTCCCCGCCACTGAGTGCAGACACAGGTTGGTCGCACAGGCGCCGGGCAAGCCCAAACCTGCCCAGCATCCCAGAATGCTCTGGGCCTATAAGGTCCAGTGGCGTTCCGTCATAAAAGGCCCAGGAGTCTTCCTGGGGTGGCATGTAGCCTACCTTGGGCGTCTTCGCCCAATCGATAGCGCCTTGGCCAGGTTTGATGCTGCCGGTGATCATCTTGAGAAGCGTCGATTTGCCACACCCGTTGGGGCCAATGATCCCTACCCGGGCGCCCTGGGAAACGAAAGCATTGACGTCCTCCAACACAGGAACACCCTGGAAGGAAATACTTACATTGCGAAGCCAAAACAAGACCATATAGATCACTCCCGATCCATTCGTGTGGTGTTTCAAACGCGTTTAGCAGATGAGATTAGCGCATGGCTCCGGGAGCGATCCTCCTTTTTCCGTGATAGTATATTTATCATAACACGGGGCAAGCTTTCCGGGCAATTAAGGGCCTGCTAGACACGTGACGGCCGCAGCGGCCGCCCCTGCCAACCCTGCCCGTCTAATCCTGCCACCGGTCGTCTACATACAGTTCTTCGTAAGTTTTCCTGCTCCTCATTACTCCGGGTTTTGCAGGTATGCCTATAGGCAAGAGGCATACTACGCTCACATGCTCAGGAATACCCAGCAGTTCCTTTACCTTTTCTTCAGAAAAAGCCCCAATCCAACAAGTTCCCAGTCCATGGGCCTGGGCAACAAGGGTCATGTGATCCATGGCTATTGCAACGTCAACGAAGGAATACCTCCGGCTGGGATTTGTTGCACACCCTACGATTACCACAGGCGCTTCGCCGACAAAAGCCTGGTCGCGGCAGATGGGCACCAAGGCCTTCCTAAGAGCTTCATCTTTGACCAATATGAACTTGTACTCCTGGCGGTTTCCCGCTGAGGGGGCAATCCTTGCTGCCTCCAGCACTGCGTTAAGAGCTTCCTCAGGCACCGGGTCGCTCTTGTAACCCCTGATGGACCGTCTGGTCCGGACAGCTTCCATAACTTCCACAGTATCACGACCTCCCTTTTGAGACTCGTTAACTCCAAAGAACATTCCATATAGCTTCTGCCATAGACTTCTTTGGGCTGGCATAAAAACCCTTTCGCCGAGCCTGTTCATATCTCGGCTGCACCGAAGCTGACCTTTCTGGTGCTGTGTTGACCGGAACCAGAGGTTGATTTCTGGCAGCAGTCGGTCGGAAGCAAAGCGGTCTGGTCAATTCAGAACCAGATTTCTGTCCCAAGTGGGCGATTCCAGACCGGGTTCAGCTCGGAACTGGACGATCCCAGACCAGTCTTGGCTGGAAAACAGGCAGAGTGGTCAATTCCAGACCGGGTTCAGCGGGGAACTGGACAATTCATGGCCACTAGGGGCTTGTAGAAAGGCAGAGTGGTCAATCCGGAGCCAGATTCCGGTAAGAAGTGGCGGATTCGAGACCACATTCAGCCAGCAACTGGACGATCCGAAACCAGTTCCTGACTGCAGGAACGTGAACTGGTCAATTCCGAGCCAGCTTCCAGCCGGAAGTAGTCAATTCCAGACCGGGTCCGGTCCGGAGCTGGAGAATTTGGAACCAGATGCGGGCACCACATTCCTGCAGTAAACGGGCAAAACGGGCACCCCGAGGCTTGACTTATAAAACCAGTAGGTAGACAATGAACTGAGATACAGTGCCTGGATCATGGCACTGGGATACCTGACCCCAGCGTCTTGTAGAAGCTGAGGCCAACCAGTAGGTCCTATAAAACAGCTTAGAGCACTCAATACACCATAATAACAAGACAATCCTAAACGAAGTACCAACAACGAAACAGGATAAGGAGCGCTAACTGTTGAGTAAGACTGCCAAGTACATAGCTTTTACCGCCATTCTAGTTGCTTCGTTTCTCACTGTGATAAACACCAACATGATTAGGGTGGCATCCCCCCACCTGCAGGAAGCTCTAGACGTTAACTACTCGAATCTTTCATGGGTGTTAAACAGCTACCAGATCGCTTACGCAGTACTGCTTCCTGTGTTCGGGCAAATAGGTGACAAGTTCGGACGGAGACAGTGTCTTGTAGTAGGGATTGCCGTATTCGCAATAGGGGCCCTCTTAGGAGGTCTTGCCTGGGATTTTGCCTCGCTGGTCATTTTCAGGACGCTGCAAGCGGTTGGCGCCGCAGCCATTTTCCCCAACGCGCTGGTAACCGGAACTGCCCTGTTTCCCCCTGAACACAGCGGCAAAGTGATGGGGATATGGGGAATGTCAACGTCAATGGCGTCTGTGTTAGGGCCTACAGTCGGTGGGTTCATCGTCCAGTATCTGGGCTGGCAGTACATTTTCCACGTTAACGTACCTTTTGCCGTGCTATCCGGAATAGCAATTCTCCTGCTGATCAAGTCAGATTGGCGCAAACCTTCTTCCTTTCACTTTGACTACTTCGGGACTTTTGTGCTGGCAACAATGATCATTGCCCTCATCGCAGGGCTTCAGGCCGGTTCCGAAGCCGGATGGACCTCACCCCGGGCGGTGATAATGCTTGCCACCGCCTTTGTCTGCTTGCCCCTATTCAACAAGATCGAACAGAATTGCAGCGAACCTGTGATCCAGCTTGAGATGTTTCAAAACCTTTCATTCCTCTCGGCAGTGTATTGTGGCAGCACTCACCTTATCGCCATCCAGGGGATGCAGTTTCTGATGCCCATTTACTTGTCGACTGTGAAAGGGTTTGACCCTGTGAAGATTGGCCTGATACTCATGCCTCAGGCCCTTATCCGCCTTGTAGTATCTCCCATCGCCGGGTGGCTGGAAGACCGTTACGGTTCAAAGATACCTGTAGCTGCCGGGCTCATACTCCGCACCCTGGCTTTGGTGTCCCTGGGACTGCTGACGGCATCGTCCACCAATACAGTCATAACCCTTGCGCTTCTACTTGATGGCATAGGTGCAGCATTGGTATGGTCACCCTCTCTTAACGCTGCAATCAACTCATCGCCGAAAGAAATGGCCAGCTCTGCCACGGGGCTTTTCAACATGATCAGGCTTATTATGGCAGCTACCAGCATGGTGCTTGTCGGCTTGGCCATGGACAAGTTGTTTACGGGTATGCCCCAAAGCAGCTCAACCCCTGTCCCTGGATTCTTCCAGATATATATGGCCTTTGCAGCTGTCACTGCCCTGGGCCTTCTCACTGTAAGATATCTTGAGGTGCGTACCCCTGAAGACGAAAGGATCAAAATCCTGCACAGGTGAGAATCCTCCGCGTTAGTTCCTATGGTCCGGAGATATTACGCTACAAAATACTTCCCGGAGGCACCAATTCCTGTTGGTAATTAACGCTCTTACCAAGTTTTACGATACTTGAGATAGCACCTCGCCGCTCGGGAGGGTACAGATAGATGAGAATCGTTGATCTGCATGACAGGCTCGAAGGTGCGTACCTCGCGTTGCCGATCCACGGTGACGGCGGCAAACTTATGCTTCGCACAGGAACGCGCCTCACACGGAACCTGATAAGGACGCTCAGGTCCCGCGGCTACATCAAGGTAGTGGTGAAGAAACCCCTGATATCGGACTTAGAGCCCGATCACCCCATCAGCTTTCAGACACGGGTCCAGACTGAAACCGCACTCGAAGAAGCAACCAGCAAGCTGCTGGCAGGAAAGCCTCCTGACCTCAAGCAGGTGTTAGAAGCAGTGGACGCAATTATCGCCGAACTATGGAGCAATTCGCGAATGTCTTCAGGAATCGTGTCAATCCAATCGTATGACCGGAACACATATACTCACAGTATTAGCGTATGTGTGCTGAGCATCTCTATAGGGCACTGCTATGGATGGCCCTTGCAGAAACTAAGGCAACTGGGAACAGCCGCCTTGCTCCACGATATCGGCAAGGTCCTCATTCCCCTGGACTTGCTCAACAAGCCAGGACCCCTTACTGCTGAAGAGTACGCCCTTATGAGAACCCATTGCGAGAAGGGTTGGAAGCTCTTGTCAGAATGCCTTAACGCAAGCGGCTATATTGCCAGTGGCGCACTGGAACACCACGAGAGGCTTGACGGGTCAGGGTACCCAAGAGGTTTGACGGGAGACAGTATTTCAGAGGTTGGCAAAATCACTGCGGTGGCAGATGTCTATGATGCAATGACTGCAGACAGGCCCCACAGAAAGGCGATTTTCCCCGATGCGGTGTATGCTCACATGATTCAATACAAGGATGTGCTTTTTGACGGCGCTGCAGTGGATGCGCTCTTCAGTAAAGTAGCCCTTTATCCAACAGGCACTTTCCTCTCTTTATGGGGAGGCTACATAGCTGTTGTCACGGCCCAGGACCCCCGGTCAAACCTCCGCCCCTTTGTACGGATTGTAGGAGGGCCAGGCATAGCCAAACCTATAGACGTATCGTTGTATTCAAGGCCGGATATCAGAATCAACTTCCTCCTCAACGACTATGTGCCTGACGGGCATCGTATGATAGGCGGCAATCTACAGGATGTTGTTTCCGATTCCGATACCTGACTGTAATTCTTCTCCAATTTGATTGCAAAAATCTCAGGTTCGGTGTACACTGTTAAGTAAGTGATATGATTCGCTTTCCATAACCTACCATCGTCATATGAGAGGAGGCTTAACGATGTCCATTGGGGAAAAGGTTCGCAGAATCAGACTGACTCAAGGATTGAGCATGAGAGAACTGGCCAAACAAGTAGGAGTTTCGCCCAGCCTCATATCCCAGATTGAGCGGAACCAGGTGTCTCCTTCCTATTCCACCTTAAAGGGCTTAGCTAGGGCACTCAGTGAGGACCCTTCAAGCTTGATCGATGAAAGAGCGCCCCTGGAATGGTTGCTCGTAAAGAAGGATGCACGGCGCAATGTATATACAGGCCAGGAAGGCGTAGCTTTGGAGTTATTTGCATTCCCTGGACCCAGAGACAGGCGGATGGAAGTCTACATGGTTACCCTGGAACCCGGAGCGGTTTTTGTGGCAGACATGCTCTACTCTGACAGATTCAGCGGACAAGACGACTTCATTTACGTTATTGCAGGTACGGTAAACATCACCACAGACAGACGCAGCATGACAGTACAACACAATGAAGCATGCTACTTAACCTATGAAAACATCCAATCACTGACCAACAGCAATCAGATTCAAACAAAGCTTATCTGGTGCATTCATCGCATCCTGTAACGCAACAACGGCTAGGTTCAAAGTCGCAGCTAGCGTTGGGATTCTACTCTGAGTACCGGGGACCAATGTTGTTCTGACAGTTCACACTTATTCAGAAAGCTCCGGAGGGACGCCCATGATAGAGGTAGAGGTTTGCGTAGGCAGTTCGTGCTTTCTGAGGGGATCCGAAGGGGTAGTCAAAGCTTTTCAAGACCTCATAGAAGAGAAGTGCCCCGGCCAGGCAGTGCTCAGAGGCAGTTTCTGCATGGGCCAATGCGCCACAGGAGTTACAGTGAAAATCCAGGGCCAGCAGTTTTCCTCTGTAACCCCTCAGGATGTCCCTGCACTGTTTGAAAAGTACATTCTTCCACATATAAGGTGATTGATTATGGGTTTCATAGAACGCACCTCGGCTAAGTGCAAAGATTGTTACAGGTGCCTGAGGGAATGCCCTGTCAAAGCCATTCAAGTCGTGCAGGAAGACAACAGCCCTGAAATGCACGTCAAGATAATCGAAGACAGGTGTATCCTTGACGGCAAGTGCATAACCGTTTGCCCGCAAAACGCCAAACAGCCGAGGTCAGATACAAAGACTGTCAAGACTATGCTGTCTCGTGGGTACAAGGTGGCAGCCACGGTAGCACCCTCTTTCGCCGCTTTGTTACCCCTGGTTGACCCGCTAAAACTGCCCACTATCTTGAGAAAACTGGGTCTTGCTATGGTTTCAGAGACAGCTTTCGGGGCTGAACTTGTGGCAAGAGCCCAGCGTAAACTGTTAGAAGAAGGTAAGCGGCCTTATATCACCAGTCCTTGCCCTGCGGTGGTAAACCTGGTGGAAAGACATTACCCTGAAGCTATCCCTTACTTAACACCCTTGGTTTCACCTGCAGTAGCCCATGCAAGATATCTTAAGTCTGTGGACCCGGATCTGAAAGTGGTTTTCATAGGCCCGTGCGTAGCAAAGAAAGAAGAATGCACCAGGCCAGATGCAGCGTTGTCAGTTGATGTAGCTCTCACTTTCCGGGAACTGTGGTCGTGGGTTGAAGAAGACAACATTGATGTAGAAGCTCTTGAAGCCTCTGATTTTGATCCTCCCTACCCTGATCTAGGGAGATTGTTTCCCACTGAAGGCGGGATTCTGAAAGCTGCCGGAATCACGAGCAGTATGGTTTCTTCTGATGTGGTAGCCATTTCAGGCATTGAAAACTGCATTGAGATGATTTCGTATATCACCTCAGGACAAGCTACAGTTGACTTGGTTGATCTCATGGCATGCAACGGAGGCTGCCTAGGCGGCCCGGGAGCGGCTAATGAACTCAACATTTTCGCAAGGCGGCAAAGACTTCTGGACTATTGGCAGTCAAGGAGACCTGAACCAACAGGCGGGGATAAGCAAGCCGGGGAACCTTCCGATGCGCTTCCTGAATCACAACTGCGGCGCACGTACCGCGATAAGAAACACAAACCCGTAGAAGTACCGGAAGAAGCCATCAGGGAAATCCTCGCCGCAACGGGTAAGTACACACCTGAAGATGAACTAAACTGCGGGGCATGCGGATACCATACTTGCCGGGACAAAGCCATAGCTTGTTATATGGGATATGCTGACCCGGTGATGTGCATTCCTTATATGAGACAACGGGCTGAATCCATGGCAAACCTGATTGTGTCTGCAATTCCAAGTGCGATTTTCGTGGTCTCCCGTGACGACCGCATCCTTGAGGTAAACAGGCTTGCCCAGCTACTGGCTAAACAGTCCCTTCACGATCTGATCGGAGAGAGCATCGAGCACATCTTTCCTCCTGAATTGTGTTCCAAACTGCGCCAGTTGGTAGACGACGAAGACGTATTCAGGGGGCTCATGGTACTTGACGACCGGTGGTTTGACGTCACAATCTTCTCTGAACCCACTCAACGTGTCAAAGTGATCGTACTCACCGACAAGAGCAAAGAGATACAAGACAGGGAACGCCTGTCCCAGCTGAGAAATGAAACCCTCGGCAGAGTCGAACAAGTGATCAACAAACAAATGCAAGTCGCCCAGAAGGTGGCAGGCTTGCTCGGGGAAACAACAGCCGAAACAAAAGGTACCCTGAGCCAGCTGGTAAAGATTCTAAAGGACGAAACAAGCAATGCGATTGGACGGGGTGAAGTCAGTGGCTCTGAAGATTGACGTCGGCAAAGCCCTTCTCCCTAAGAAAGGGGAAGAGCTTCCCGGCGACACGATTGAAGTAGACTTTTCTGAATCGTCGACTGTGGTAGTGCTCTCAGACGGGCTGGGTAGCGGCGTAAAGGCTAACATCCTGTCTTCTTTGACCGCGAAAATGACAGTGGGTATGCTCAGGCACGGATGCGATCTCAGCGAAGTTATTGAAACCCTTGCAGGCACGTTGCCTGTTTGCGAAGTAAGAAACATCGCTTATTCCACTTTCACCATTCTCCAGGTGTTCGATGATGGCAGTGCGTATCTGGCAGAATACGATAACCCGCCGGCGATTATCGGGCAAGGCGGCAACATAATCGATGTGCCAAGACAAACCAGGGTCCTCTCCGGCAGAAAGATAAAAGAGGCACGCTTTAAGCTGGATGAAAAGAGTTGGGTCGTGCTAGTGTCTGACGGAGTGATTCACGCAGGCATAGGTGGTATATGGAATCTTGGCTGGACCCATGAACGCGTTCAGAACTATGTTTCCAGGGTCATCACTACCTTTGAAGACGCCCAAGAGATGTGTGACGACCTTTGCCACGTGTGTGAAAGGCTCTATGCAGGCGAAATCGGGGATGATGTAGCTGTGGCGACGGTTATGATCAGGAAACCAAGGTACCTGACGCTTATGATCGGCTTGCCCAAAGACAAGTCAAAAGACAGGGAGATGCTCGCCCAGTTCATGGCAAGGGAAGGCAAACGGGCTGTGGCAGGCGGTTCAACCAGCCAGATGGTAGCCAGGGAACTCGGGCGTGAACTCAGGGTCAACCTCGGTTCAATGATAGACAATATCCCTCCAACCGGGTACATCGAAGGCATAGACCTGGCGGTTGAAGGCACGCTGACAATCGAAAGAACCCTTAAGTACCTGAGAGAAGACAGGAAAAAAGTGTCCGTCATGTACAAGCCTGACGGGGCCTCAAGGCTGTTTTCGGCTTTACTTGAGGCAGACGACATCCACATCCTTATAGGTACAGCGGTCAACCCTGCACACCAAAGCCCGGATCTACCTGAAGCTTTGCACCTTAAGAGCAGAATGGTCGAAGAGTTCTCAAAGATACTGTCTGATAAAGGAAAGAATGTTACTGTAACAAGATTCTAAGGTATCGGAAAATTGAGCAGGTGGGAACAACAATTGATTCCCACCTGCTTGGTTTTCCCACTGTTCTAAGGTTTTTCCTCGCGGTGTTTTCTTACGGTGCTATCCTGTTCTTCTAGCTTAGAACACCAAGTTCCCTTGCCGTCTCAGCGAACTTCTCCAAGGCAAAATCCAGGTCCTCTCTAGAGTGGGCAGCCGACAGCATGCAACGTATCCTGGCTTTGCCCCTCGGCACTGTGGGATAACTTATGGACTGGGCAAATATGCCCTTTTGGAACAGTTTCTTGGAAAAATCAGAAGCTAGCTTGGCGTCACCCAGCATCACCGGAGTAATCGGGGTTTGTGTTACACCTGTGTCAAATCCTGCTTCCTTTAGCCCCTTCTGGAAATACGCAGCATTGTCCCATAGCTTCTTCACGGGCTCATCGCTCTCTAACAGCACGTCAACCGCAGCGATAGCAGCTGCTGTATCCGCCGCGGTAAGCCCTGAACTAAACAGGAACGGCCGTGCCCTCTGCCTCAGGTAATCAATCAACACTTTGGGACCGGTCACGAACCCGCCCATCACGCCAAAAGCCTTGGACAAAGTTCCTACCTCGATTTCAACTTTGCCTTCGAGTTTGAAGTGGTTCACGATACCTCTTCCGCTGTCTCCGAGCACCCCTTCACCATGGGCGTCGTCAACCATGACAATGACTCCGAATTCATCTGCGACTTCAACTATGTCAGGAAGAGGGGCAATGTCCCCGTCCATGCTGAACACGCCATCGGTAATAACCAGCATCCTGCGGGCTGAGTCTTTGTGTTCGATGATCTTGTTCCGCAGGTCAGCTACATCGTTATGGGCGTACCTGACCACGTCAGCCCTGGACAGCCTGCAACCGTCAATGATACTGGCGTGATTCAGCTCATCTGAAAAGATCACGTCCCCCCTGCCTGTAATTGTAGGGATTACCGCTGTGTTTGCAGAGAAACCTGACTGCAGCACTATGCATGCCGGTGCATGCTTGAACTCTGCCAGTTTCTTCTCAAGCTCCAAGTGAATGGACTGGGTACCGGCTATGCTTCTTACCGCTCCAGGTCCAACGCCGTATTCATCAATAGCTTTCTTAGCAGCTTCTTTCAACTCCGGGTGGTCTGCAAACCCCAGGTAATTGTTTGAACAAAGGTTTAGCACTTTTTGTCCGTCGACTACAAACCAGGCGCCCTGCGGGCTTCCTATCGTCCTGATAGTATTAAACAACCCTTGATCACGTAAGGCACCGAGTTCCTCTGAAAGAAACTCAAACTTTGACATAACCTAACCCCTTTCCTAGATGGTCTCATGCCCGGCAAAACGTTCAGGAATATTTTGGCCATTAGACGGATTCTACTTTCCAGGGTCAAATCCTGCCCGGCTGAACCCGCGCCTTAGGTGTAAAACACCACAACGTCCCCGTCATGGAGCACATGGTCCCTGGGAACCATCTGCCCCTCAAATACGCCTGTACCCCACACCCTGGCATACTTGAGGTTTGCAGCTATTTCCTTGTGGATTTCAGCCGCTGCTTCAACCACTGTAGTCCCCTTATCCAGAACAAAAGGTTGGGAATAATCCACCTTTCCTCCTGGTGGCCTGGTGAAAACCCGGATCTTGCCCAGAAGCCCGAAGAACATCCTGCAGACTAACGTGGATAATCCGTCTCCTGTTAATGCTGAGCAAGCGACTACTTCGATATCGTCGCGGGTTATTTCCCGGAAAAGCTCAAGCCTGGTAAGAGCGCCCGGCGCGTCAATCTTGTTGGCCGCGCACATAGCTCTTTTCTCGGTGAAATTCCTTTCACCCTCATTCTTAATCCGGACGTTATTCTCTTCCATAAGATTTATTATGGTCTCATAATGCTCGAGCACATCATCGTCTCCCATGTCAAACACAAGCAGGAGTCCATCTGCCATCCGCATCATAGCCCACATCCATGGCTGTGCGCTCTCCACAGCTATAGGAGGCATATCTATCAACTGAACCTGGATATTCTCCCAACGGGCCATACCAGGTAGCGGCAGCCTGGTTGTGAACGGGTATTCAGCGACCTCAGGCTCAGCTTTTGACACGCCTCTCAACAACATCGACTTGCCTGAATTTGGAGGGCCTGCGAGAAGCACCTGTCCTGCGCCTTCCTTGTCGATCCTGTAAAACTCTTTCCTGGCAGGACCCTTCTTAGCTGACTTGAGCTCTTTTCTCAGTTTGGACATCTGCCGCTTGATTTGAGCTTGCATCTTCTCCGTCGCCTTATGCTTCGGGATGGTCGCAAGCATCTCCTCAAGAGCTGCAAGTTTCTCTTCGGAGGTGATGGCCTGCTCGTGTCGCTTTTTGGCAGCAAGGAACTCAGGACCCAGGTTTGCTGACACTCTAGACCACCTCCTGGTGTTTCATTGTTCTAATTACCTGCCCATATTATTACTTTACGGTCAATTTGCCTCCCTGACAAGGACGGCATTGCCGTTACTCACACTAGCCTGACCATGCGCTCACGATTCCCTGGCCAAAGGGAGAATATCATCCAGGCGGATATCTGACAGGTAGGTGCGCCAGTCTACTGGTACTTCCTTGCCTGGAGTCAGGAACACCAGCGACACATGTACTACCGGCACCTTGAGTATTTGCTCCGCTGCATGAGCATACAGGGCAACCTGGGGTGTGTAACTCTGTGCCACTCGCGGGAGTTGCTGTGAGGTGATCGAATCTGTCTTGTAGTCTATTATCCACAACCCGTCGTCTGACTCAAAGACAACATCTATTACTCCCTGGACCACGATTGAGTCATCAACCGGCAGTTCCGCCTCGTTCGCACTGAAAATCAAACGGGTGCCGCTTACCGGGATGCCTATGGCAAACTGGATTTCCCGTTTGACCTTGTGCGGGTGTGCCATGAGCATCCTACCGGTATCAGACCTGAAAAACCCGGCAATCCGCGTTACGTCCTCAGGCCTCACATATTGGCTGTCCAAGAAGCCAAGGCTGCTTAATCTTTGGATTTCCTGTCGCACCTTCTCTTCACACTCCCCGCTGGTCAGGTCCATTTTGGCCAGAAGGGCGTGGACAGCTATACCCCTTTCAATACCGTAGCTTGTCTTGCCTTTGGAAAGAAGCCTTTGCTCCGGCGCAGGCACGAACTCCTGGAACTCATCTTCAAAATCCAGCCTGCTCTTAAGTTCGCTCACGCTCATCTTTGCAGGCATGTAGGTAAACGCCCTGTAAGGATAAGCCCATTCAAGCCGCTGTTTTACTTGTTCATGTACTTCAGGGTTTCCGGGATCCTCGAGGGGCATCAACTGTTTCACTTGTTTCCAATTGTCGCCGCCCTGGCTTGTTGAAAACAGATCGGGTATCCCAGGCATCCCAGGCAATCCGAAAACCTGGATGTCAAAAGGGATCTCCTGGGTATCCATGGCACTGCACTCATCCTGTTCCATAACCTGCCTGAGTTTGGGCAACACAGAAGGACATATCCAATCGAGATAGCTTTGAGCCCTGTCCAATCTCATGTCCTGCCATTTCCCTACCTGAGCCGCAAGTTGACGTGCCGAGCCAACCAGGAACAGTTTTTCCTTTGCGCGGGTCATGGCTACATACAGGATCCGCATTTCCTCAGCCAGGTTATCCTTCCTGATCTGGATCTGGTTCGCTCTAAAAGGAAGTGTGGGATACTTGACCTTGTTCTCCAAATCGCAGTACATTGCCCCGATTCCAAGATTCCTGTGAAACAGGATGTCGCTCTTGAGGTCTTCCATATTGAACTGTTTCCCCAGGTCAATCACAAATACCACAGGGAACTCCAAACCCTTGGACTTGTGGACCGAAAGCACCCTGACAACGTCTTCCTGCTCGCCCAGAGCCCTGGCTGAACCCAGGTCGCCTTTTGATTCCCTGATCCTGTCGATAAACCTGAGGAACCGGAAAAGCCCGTGGCGTCCGAACTTGTCAAACTCCATTGCCCTGTTTACCAGCGCCCTGAGGTTGGCCTGGCGCTGGGCACCTCCTGGCAAGCCTCCGACATAATCGTAATATCCTGTCTCGCCCAGGACTGTCCATAGCACATGAGCAAGGGGCATGCGTCTTGCCATTGTGCGCCAGCGGGCCAAGTGCTCCAAGAATTTGGAAACGGCCTCACGCAACCGGAGTATCTCATGGGTGGTGAATCCGCGGCTAAGCAAATCCTGGGCGGTAAGATCGTCCGGCTCAAGTGCCGCGAAATCTCCTACCGAATCATGAAACTCTCCTTTAGGACATAACGCCTTTATGATGGCAAGCTGCCTCGGCGTCAGCCCTGCCACAGGTGAGCGCAACACTGACGCTAACGGAATGTCCTGACGCGGGTTATCTATCACAGCAAGCAGGGAAAGAGCTACCTCAACTTCACGCGCCCTGAAGTAACCTGTGCCCAATTCCGCATACACCGGGATGCCGCATTTCTGGAAAATGTCAAGTACCACATTTGCCCTGCCTTTAGTAGAACGCATGAGCACAGCTATATCCCTGAACATGCACTGCCTGAATTCAGATGCCTTGGCATCCCAAACCTTGAACCCGTTATCAGGTTCAACCATCTCCTTGATTTTCCATGCCACCAACAGCGCTTCCCTTTCCAGGGCTTCCAATTGCTCAATGTCAGAATCCCCTTGCCCTTCCGGTCCACCAAGATCCCCAGGCTCTCCTGGCACCGCGCCCCTTGGTGGCATGCCTGTTTCGTCACCGGCTTGTGACCCGCCCTGTGCCGCGTCACCAGCTTCACCAAGGTCATCCCGTTCCACCAGTAAGAGTTCTGTTGCGAGCTTGTATCCCGGAACTTCCGGGTAATTGGCGCCCAAGTTAAGCCTGTGTTCTCCGGTGTAGTCAATCTCAGCTACAGATTGCTTCATGATGCGTTGGAACAGGTAGTTTACAGCATCGATTACCTGCTTCCTGCTCCTGAAGTTGAGGGAAAGCCCTGTCCTCACTCCAGGTAGGCTTGCATCGTAGGTGCTTTCCCCTACTGGCGCATAAGCCATATATTTCGCGATGAATATTGTCGGGTCTGCCAGCCTGAACCGGTATATGCTCTGCTTTATGTCTCCTACCATGAACAAGTTGTCATCCTGAGAAACAAGGGCAAGTATCTCATCCTGAACCGGGTTGGTATCCTGGTATTCGTCGACAAATACAAAGTCATAGCATGACCTGATGTCCTCAGCCAGGCGGCCCCCCTCTTGCCTCAAAACATCCAGGGTGTACCGCTCCAAGTCTGAAAAATCCACGCCTGAAACAGCTTTCTTCTTGCGTGTGTAGGCACTGTCCAGATCAATCACGAGCTTCACAAAGGTTTCCATCAGGGGCAGCAGGTCTGCAATCTCTTTGAGCACCCCGGCGGCAGGCCTCATGATCACATTGGACGCGCAATCCCTAAGGCATTTTCTTGCCTTTTCCCGGAAAGCTTTAGCCAGATCCGCCAGGGAGGGATCGGCCTCCTTTTTTCTGGCGGGCAATCTCTGGAACTTAAACCCTGCAAGACTCCTGAGGGATTCCAAACTGCCGGCACCGGCCTCTGAGTAGTCTTGCCTGCATTCCAGGGAAAGGTTTGAGCTTATTTCAAGCAGCTCCTGAACCCTCCTGTGCGCGTCCTTGAGCCCAGCAAGTTCTTGCTCTAATACCGAAAGGTAGTTTTGAGGGCCTCGCGGGAGCCGGCATAGGGCGCGCGCCTGCTGAATCCTAGTTATTGCTTCATCCAATTCTGATTCAATCTGCTCCAACAGCAACGCCGTCCAGGGCAATGCTAACAGTATCCTGTCAAGCTCATCCTGGGCCAGGCCTGATTGGCTGAGCGCCTTTGCCACTTGTTCATAAAGGCCAAGCGCATCACTTAACCATTCCCGAGGGTGTGGCTGGGTCTGCAAGAAATCGTGAAAGCCCAGCACAATCTGTTTGAGAGATTCATCCACTCCCCGGCCGCCGTAACCTTCTACCAGTTCCACGAAGAGTCCATTATCATCTGAATCTGACCCGTACCTCTCTTCAAACACTCCGTCCACTGCCTCATAGCGCAAGAGTTCTGCTTCGTTAGGGTCAAGAACCCTGAATCCCGGGTCAAGATCCACACGGTAGAAATACCTTCTGACAATGCTCAGGCAGAAAGAGTGGATAGTCGAGATCTGAGCTCTTTCCAGTAGGGACAGTTGCCTGGCGATCCTGGGATCCTCTGGGTTTCGTTCCCTGGCCTTATGCAAAGCCGCCCGTATCCTTTCCTTCATTTCCAGGGCTGCTTTTTCTGTGAAGGTTACAACCAGGAGACGCTCTATATCGCACGGTTCTTCTCTTGAGAGGAGCTGCCTGATAATCCTTTCCACCAGGACAAAGGTCTTGCCCGAACCTGCGGCAGCAGACACCAATAAATTATTACCCTCAAATTCCACGGCAACCTTTTGTTCTTCAGTGAGAGAAACCTTCTCCTGGGGCAAGCCCTATTCCCCTCCCCTGCAAATGCTTCTGATCTCTTCCCATATCTGCGCCCTTGACAAGTTGCTCAGGGTGTTGTATTCATTGCCGTCAACCAGCACATCAAAAGTGCACAAGGGGCTAAACTCACAGTATGTACAAGCTATTTGCTGATTCCTCCTGAAGGGCATGATATCAATCCGGCCTGAGATGATGTCAGCGGATATCTGCCCCACCTTGTGCTCTACATAGTCTAGGAGCAGCTCCAAGTCTGTTTCTGCCACAGTCGAGGAGTTGGATCCTACACCACCTGCTTTTGTAAAATGTACCGGCAGGATATCAGAGTAGCCTGAAGCAGCTGTATCCATTAGCTTAAGCACGTCCATATCTTCCAGTAGGAGCCCTGCCATCTTCAGGTTTTTCTTCTTCCGCTTGAGCCAAGCTTCTTCCCTGTCAAGGGGCCCATGTTCTTTGAGAAACGGATCGTGGATCGGGAGATAAACAGCGCCTGCAGGATATGGCACCACCCTGGCAGGATCTTCAAGTTGATCCATATGGGCAGGGAATAGAGCAGACCATTCCACCAGCTCATCCCACTTTGACACCGCCACGCCAAGATAGACCAGCAGCTGGAGCGACAGGCCGTAATACACTTCCAAGAGGTCAAGTTTGCTCCTGCTGGACTTGTAATCGACTACTCGCAGGTATGCACGGGACCCCAGTCTGGCGAAATCAACCCTGTCAATGCGCCCGCGAAGCAATACTTCCCCATGGCCGGGCACACGCACTGAATACGGGGTCACCCCTCCAGGCAGGCCGAAAGGCACCTCAACAGCTAACGGGCGGAAGTCCCCCCTTCTTGCATGCTCCAGGAACACCCGGGCTGAACTCCTTAGCAACGCACCAAGCGAGTTCGAAACGTATTGATACCTGAAGGAACTCAGGAACAACCTGTCTTGAATCCTTGGCACAAGCTTGCCTACAACCTGGTCCATTATCTCAAGCACGTCTTCCTGTTCCATACGGGCAACTTCTTGCTCGCATACCGAGACTTCCCTGACAAATTCCCGCATAGCTTCATGGAAGAAACTGCCTGTCTTGAGGGGATCAAGTTTGAACACTTGCCGCTGTTTCAGACCCAAACCGTCAGCGGCAAAATGCCTGAAAGGACATTGCTGGAACCGTTCCAACCGCGAGATGCTTGTTACAAGCGGGTATCCGTATAAGGTGTGGGACAGGGTTTCGCCCAAACGTTCAAGCTTATTGGTAAAACCCAGGGAACTGAGGATTTTGCGGCTTTGCTGCACCCTGCAAGGATCCAGCATCCAGCGGTATACCTCTTCCCAGACCACTCCCGGCGAAATACCTTGTCTCATAAGAGACAACCGGCGGGCAGCCACACCCCGCACTGTGGCAGCTGCAAGGTAGTCAAGATCCTCAGGATAGGTGCCAGGCGGGTCAGTTGAAATGAACCTTGTTTCCTTGTACGGCATGGTGGATTTGACCCACTGCACCACAGGCGACGGGAACATAGCTTTTCCGTCGTTATCCCCAAGTGGGTACGAAATGTAAAGCGCATCCCTGGGCCGTGTGAGCGCAATATATACAAGGTACTCTTCATGGAGCTGCCTTAGCCTCGAGGATGGCTCAAGATTTACGCCTGCTTTCAGCAGGGTTTCCCGCTCTTCGTCTGTAAACACGCCCCTTTCCCCGTGCTTCATGGGAAAATCTCCTTCAGAAGCTCCTAGCAGGAACGTGACCCGGCATTCTGGCTGCCTCGTCCTGTCAAGACTGCCCACAAGCACTTGGTCAAGGGAAGGGGGTATTGCACCTAGCCTCATATCCTCCAAGCCGGCATTGATGAGAAGCGCGTATGTTTCCACGTCACAAGGGCGGGGGCCCAGGATTTCGGCTGCCTGCTCCAAAATCTCAAGCACTTTGTCCCAGATTCCTGCGTGCTCCATGACCGAGATTAGGTCACCGCGTTCCTGGCACTCTTCCTGCCAGCGTGCAAGGGTTTCCTGAACCCCGAGGTCCATGAGCAGGTCATAGAGGGCAAGCGATATGCCCTCTGCAGTCAACTCACCTGCGTTCCTGATCATCGCGTAAAACCGGCTGAAAGCAGACATAGCTTCCCGCCGGATCGCGTCTATCCTCTGGTTATCGGCCTGTGCACCCGGCTGTTCTTCATCCTCTGCAAGGAATTGCATAGCGTACTGCCAGGGCTCTTCGTCGAGCCACCGTTTCCCCCGTATACCACATGCAAGCACGTAGTTTTCCAGCTCGTCAACCAATTCCCTGTCAAGAGGCACAAGGTCAGTCTTGAGGTAACGGAAAACCGCGTCGAACCCGAAGTCGGTGAGAATTATATCAAACGCGGAGCGAACAAGCTCTGCCAAAGGGTGATGGGATAAAGAACTCTTCAGGTCAAGGAAGAAAGGAATGTCATGATCCGTGAACACCATCTCTATGAGGTCTTTGTATTTCTGCAGATCCCGCAGTTCAACAGTGATGTCTTTGAACCGGAGCCCTTGTTCCCTAACCAGTCTCAAGATCTCCCTGGCGGCAAACTCGACTTCCGCCTGAAGGTTCACTGTGCTGATCAGCTGCACCCCGCCCGGGGCAACGGGTATCCCTTCAGGATTCAGGCAGTCAGCGGGCGGTTCAAACACCTGCCACGGCCCGCGGTCTTTGCTTCTGAACGCAGCTTCAAGGCAGGCAAGTTCCCTGTGCTTGAACCTGGGCAAAGCACCGTCTTGCCCCAGGATGACCGCATCTTCCAACGGAACCCCGTTTTCCCGGCAAAGGGCTAAGGCTGTTTCGTACACTTCCCTGACGGGATGGAACAAGCTTGTTTCCCTGGGCGGGTGCTGGATTTCCTCCCGGTCCATGCACAAAGCGAGGTTTACCTGGGTGGCGGTCTTGAGCATAGCGCCTATCACCTGGTACTCACGGGGAGTAAAGCCGGAAAACCCGTCAATCCACACTACGGCGTTGCGTAGGAGATCTGATCTCGGTATGCTTTCCACCGCCAACTTAAGGTAATCATCAGGGTCAAGGAAGTTGTCTTGGAGGAATTCAGTGTACTTACGGTATATGAGTTGCAAGTCCCTGAGTTTTTGCGAGAGAAAAGGCGGTCTTTCCTCTCCTCCTGCTGCTACGATTTCAAGATCACCGGGGCTCACATCGTATGCGTTAAACTCCGAAAGGGCCTGTATAACCTCCTCCCGGAACCCGGGGTAGTTCACCATGGGCGCGTATACGCTTAATTGCTCCTTGTGCTCCCACAATATGGATTGAACAGCCATGCTCCTGCCGACAGGGGTGATAAAAGGTTGGGTGATCCCGCCTGTTTCATCCAGTACCTTGAGGCACAGGCGCCTGAAGCCCAACACTTGAAGGTTCATGAATCCGCTGATTCTTCCGTCCTCAAGGATGGCTTTCTCCATCTGGAAGGTCGCCTGGTCAGGAACGATTATCAACACAGGAGGCCGGGACAGTACTCCAGAGAGTACCCCGGAAGGTCCTGCTGCTAAAGCTGCTGAATCCGGCATCCCTGGACCGTCCCGCAGCAAACCCTCAATCACTGAATCGATTATGTACCTTGTCTTACCTGAACCGGCAGGCCCGATGATAAAGCGCAAACCCATATCAGAAACCACCCTATACTAAGTTCTCTGGTTAGCAGGCGGTTTCCTGTTTCGCCTGGGAATGGCTTTCACAACTTCACTCAGAGGATGCGGATCCCTTTCCCAGGTCTCCCATAGCAACCCGGTACATAGCTTCAAAACCCATTTCAATCAGCCGGTTTTCGCTTTCGACATACAGCGGGTTCTTGCCGTGATGGGCAATAGCAAGTTTGCCTTCAGCATACATGCGGTCTGTCCTGGGCCCGTTATCCAGTACAAAGGCGGCACCGCAGCGGAGTCTCCGGTACAAACCAAGGATAAACTGGGTGTCCGCCTCCATTTCCACGCACAAGACTCCGCCTTTTCTCATGGTCAGGCGTTTGGCCTTGTCATCAGGGGCGTAGAAGGCGTCAACCGTAGCTACCGGGCCTACCAGGGCATCAATCCCGCAGTCGTGGCCAGCGTCAACCAAAGCTTTTGTAACCCAAAAATCCGCTACGGCAGGGAAAGGCTTGGGAAGGTACTCGTCTGCCGTACCTCCTCCCCTGTAAGCAGCAGTACCGATTACAATGTCGCCTACCCCTGTGTGTTCGGCGACCCCTCCGGCAGAACCTATGCGTACGAAGGTGTCAGCGCCCATATTGGCCAGTTCTTCTATGGCAATGGCTGCCTGGGGACCGCCCATCCCGGTTGAACAAACCGTCATGGGGACCCCTTTGTACGTCCCTGTATATACGTAATATCCCCGGGTATCGGCAACAAGCCGCATTCCGTCAAGTTTTCCCGCCATTTTACGTCCACGCGCATGGCTGCCTGGAATAAAGCAGTACCTGGCAATATCTTCATCCCTGGCCTTTATGTGATGCTGGGAGAACTCTTGAGCCATAGTCGCACCTCCGACTCGATCAAATAATCCATGCGGGCCCTTTGGTAATCCACCGCAATCTATGACGCACGCAGGACCTGGATTAAGTGCCTGCTACCAGTTGTTGCTTCATGCTCGTGCCTTCCCCACCGTATTCTATCTCCAAGAGGTCAGCCAACGTAGCGCCCAAATCCGCAAAAGTGCTCCTGGTGCCGAGCATGACACCTGGCCGTATAGGTTCACCTGCAATGAGCAAAGGTACATACTCCCGGGAATGGTCAGTACTCGGGGTAGTGGGATCGCAGCCGTGATCGGCAGTTACTACCAGCACGTCGTGGGTTCTAAGCAAACTGAGCAAGGCAGGCAGCTCAGCGTCGAACTCCCGCAGGGCAGCTGCGTAGCCTTCCACGTTGTTCCGATGGCCGTAGAGCATGTCGAAGTCAACCAGGTTAGCTAACACCAAGTGCCGCCGGTCACCATGCAAGTCACAGTTAGGCCGGCCATGGCTACGCCTGTCATCGCCATACCAGTCGCCGTTTTCCCGCCCGGTGCCACGCCGGTTGTCGGAGCATTCAGCCATGAGCGTCCTCACCGCTTCTATGCCTTCCATATTGGACGACGTGGGGATCGACCTGTATATCCCCTTGCCTGCGAAGATGTCATGTATCTTACCCACTCCCGTTACAGATACGCCTGAAGCTGAGGCGTAATCAAGCAAAGTATCCCTTACCGGGGGCAGGGAAAAGTCTCTTCTGCTTGCAGTTCTCCTGAAGCTGCCCGGCTTACCCACAAACGGCCTGGCAATCACCCTGGCCACCAAATCATCGCCCACGAGAATATTCCTCGCTTCCTGGCACCACGCATACAGGGTATCCACGGGTACCACTTCCTCGTGACAAGCTATCTGGAATACGCTGTCAGCTGAGGTATAGACGATAGGGTAGCCTGTCTTCATGTGCAGTTCGCCGAGTTCTTCAATGATGACAGTGCCTGAAGCGGGTTTGTTTCCGAGAACCTGGCGCCCTATGGCTTGCTGGAAACGGTGGATAATATGGTCCGGAAAACCATTGGGATACGTCTTGAACGGTTTGTCCAAGATAACGCCGCACAGCTCCCAATGACCTGTCATTGTGTCCTTGCCCGGCGATGCCATGGCCATCCGGCCACACGCTCCAAGAGGAGGCAGCTTAGGAACCCCTTGAATATCAAGAAGGGTTCCAATCCCAAGCTTAGCTAAGTTGGGAAGGTCTATCCCGCCCAAAGCTTTAGCCATGTTGCCCAGGGTGTTGGACCCCTCATCACCGTAAAGATGTGCGTCAGGAAGGGCGCCAATACCCAACCCGTCAAGCACAATCACGAAGACTCTTGTTACCGGCATGATCTTCACCTTAGATACCACCAGGAGAAAGAACCAAGGCCTAGATAAGCGTCAGGTTGCACATTACCAGGGGTTTCCTGCCTAGTTCATTCCTGAACAGCCGCCTGATTACAGCAGCCAATTCATCCTCTACATATTCCTTGTCCTGCAATTCTTCCCTGGACAATGTAGATAGGTACGCCCTGGTTACGTTAATCACTTCAGACGCAACTGCTTCCTGATGCTTGGTACCGGTAAGCCCTGCACTTTTCACTTCAGGCGGGGTGATAAACTCACCTGTGTCCTTGGATAAGACGCATGAAAGGAACACGGCTCCTGCTTCCCCGAGGGATTGCCTTTCTCTCAAAATCGGGTGGCCTATATCCCCCACACCGTAGCCGTCTACAAAGATGTCCCTGGTGTGAATGGTGCCCGTTATTTCTGCATGGTCAGGAGTGAGCCTGAAAACAGTCCCGTTTTCGCCTACCAGCACGTTTGAAGGGGGTACGCCTGTCGCCATGGCTAGTTGGGCGTGGATGACAAGATGCCTGTACTCGCCGTGGACCGGTATGAAGAACTTCGGCCTTGTCAAGTTGAGCATTATCTTAAGCTCTTCCTGGCTGGCATGGCCTGACACGTGCACCCCTGACTCGGGAGTGTATATCACTTCAGCCCCCTGCCTAAACAGGTTGTCTACAACCCTTGAAACGGTAGTCTCATTGCCCGGCACAGGAGAAGCTGCCATTACCACCAGGTCGCCTTCAACGATCTTGATGTGCCTGTGTTCCCCCACAGACATGCGTGAAAGCGCGGACAGGGGCTCCCCCTGGCTTCCTGTGCTCAAAATCACTATCTTCGATTGCGGGTAGTTGCGTATGTCACGAACATCGATTAGCGTGCCAAGAGGCACTCGCAGGAAACCCATGTCTATAGCGACATCCACCACGTTTTCCATGCTGCGCCCGATGACGCACACCTTCCGCCCGTACTTGTATGCTGCATCTATCACCTGCTGGATTCTTGGGACGTTTGAAGCAAAAGTGGTAACAATAATCCTGCCTCTTGCCCGGTAGAAAACCCGGGAAAGGTTCTCTCCTACCACCCTCTCTGATGGGGTATATCCGGGTCTGTCTGCATGGGTGCTGTCAGACAGAAGTGCAAGCAATCCCCGTTCGCCTACTTCAGCAAGGCGATGATAATCGGGCACTTCCCCGTCAACAGGAGTTTGGTCGAGTTTGAAGTCTCCTGTAAAAACGACAGTCCCGCACGGCGTATGTATGATCAAGCCTGCACTGTCTGAAACTGAATGGGTCATCCTCACAAACTCAACTTGCAGCGACCCAACTTCCACAACGTCCCTGGGAGCGACCACCCGGAAGTCGAAGGGGCCTTCAAAGTTCTCGTCCATTTTCCTTCTGGCAAGCCCAAGGGTAAGTTTAGTGCCGTATACAGGCACGTTTACCTCCTTCAACACAAAGGGCAACGCACCAACGTGGTCTTCATGCCCATGTGTCAGGAATATCCCCCGCACCCGGTCTTTTCTTTCGACCAAGTATGATATATCGGGGATCACGAAATCCACGCCGAGCATTTCGTCTTTAGGAAAAGCCAGCCCGCAGTCAATGGCGATAATGTCAGGGCCCGATTCGAGAAGCATAAGATTCTTACCGATTTCGCCCAAGCCGCCTAACGCTACCAACCGTATCTCTCTAGTCATATTGCCTCACCAAATGCTAGTATAGCCCGGATTGAACAGGAATGCCAGAACGTGGTTAAAGTTTCAGGGCGGCAGCTTGTGCCGCCCGTGATTTATGCCGTGCCGAGAACCCTAGTGGGTCTCTACCTCTCTTGCGCCGCGCCGCCTGAAAATATCTGCTGCTTCGTTAATCTTCGTGTCGTCGGCTCTTACCATGGCGACTATTTTACCTTCCCTGACCCTTTGCTCAAACCTCTGGCCTACGTCTTCAGGAATGCCCCAGTCGATCAAGCCTCCTGCTATTCCGCCGGTAACTGCCCCGCTCAGCGCTGCTGCAATCGGTCCTGCTGCTACAACCGGACCTATACCCGGGATAGCCAGCGCCCCGACCCCGGCAAGCAGGCCTGCGACCCCGCCAATAGCTCCGCCTGTGGCAATCCCGCCTGAAATATCCTGCCCTGCTTCCATGTCATCTCTTGACCGGGAACCCCTTCCGGCCGTAGATTCCCTGGCAACTATACTGATTTCTTCCTTGTTGAATCCCTGTCTTTGTAGATCATCCACGGCCCTCTCAGCTTGCGAGGTATTCTCGAATACTCCCAAGACAGTCTTGCGCATCTGCTACGTACACCTCCAATGTTGAAACTCCAAGCTAGTGTCCCCTTTGAACTGCAGTGAAATTCAACGTCCCACGATTGGGCATAAAATCCAAAATCAAAAAATAAGTAGAAGATAGGCAAGGAGGTAGATAAGGAGGGGGAACATGACTTATTCAATAGTGCTCACGCTTGTGGTTTTCGTACTGGTGTACGCTTCGATGAACGCAAGGGTAAAACAAATCGCCCGGGCCAGGAACAGGGGGTACCAGGAGGTCTCATCTCCTCTTTCAGAAGCTATCAAAGATTTTGTGGCGGTTGCAGGCGGAGTCTATCTCGGACTCATGGCACTCTCCGAGTTCTTGAAAGTGCCTGTGCCCATTGAAGCAGAGGTATGGGGATTCACCTTTGATCCCATAGCAGTGGTGGCAGTATTCCTGGCGATAGTTGCCCCGATGTTTCCGGCGAGAAGCAGGTACTAAGTTTGAGAATAAGAAATATGGGGACGTAGAGGCTGGAACAGCGTCCAAAAAATAAAGAGCAGGCTCACAATCGCCTGCTAATCACTTTACCTGGAGTCATGCTTCTTCGCTTGTAGTTGGTACCACCTGTTCAGCAGACTATCCAGGTGCGCACTTAGTGCTTCTGCGGCCCTGATTTTGTCGCAGTTGTATTTATCTCCTATCTGGGCGTTTAACCGGCCGCGAAGCAGTTCGATCTCGTGAGACAGACGCTCTTCGCTTCCGATTATGTAGTCCCCCCCTACGCTCTTGTGTAGGACCAGTGTTTCCGCTAATAGGTCCTGGAAGAACCTAACTGCCAACAATTATAACCTGTCTTTGTCGAACTGGGAAGAGTTGTTTGGGAGTTTTGTCGGAATGTTACAATGTGCACTATGAATGGTTTACACGATTTGCCAATTATCGCCAACCGATTGCTCTCAAGACTCTAGGCGGTGATACGCAGAGCTTTAACTGTGGCCAAGTTGTCCTCATCAGCTGCGGGGGTGTCAGTGGGAGTCTCCATAATCCCCGGCATATCCGGCTTAAAACCGGTGTAGTTAATGATCGCCCTGAATCCTTCCAGGCCAATCCCGCCTTTTCCGATATGCTCGTGCCTGTCCCTTCGCGAACCCAGCGCCATCTTTGAGTCATTGAGGTGTATCACTTCCAGGGTTTCCAGGCCCACCAGTTGGTCATAGGCACGAAAAATCTGGTCAATATTTCCAGGATCCGACAAATCATATCCCCAGCCAAAAGCATGGCTCGTGTCAAAACACGTCCCCACCCTGTCCGGCGGAAAAACATGAACCAGTTTGCCCAATTCCTCAAAAGCAGAGCCAAGTTCCCGTCCTTGGCCTGCCGTGTTTTCAAGCAGCAGCTTGACCGGTCCCGCGTATGTATCAAGCACTCGGTTGATGCTATCAATGACGCGGCACAGAGCTTGGCTGCTATCCTCTGGCTCGTCGCGGTGCTTGTGCCCGATATGGGTTACCACAAAGCTAGCTCCAAGAACCTCTGCCCGCGTCAAGTCCTCTGCGAGTACTTCAATGGAGTAGGAGCGCTTGGCCTCATCAACCGAGGCCAGGTTGATGTAATAAGGTGCGTGGATCACCAGAGGCCTTATATCGTGCTCATCAAACAGTTGCTTCATCCGTGCCACATCGCCAGCGTCAAATGGCTTGGCTTTACCGCCCCGGGGGCTGCGAGAGAAAATCTGCACCGTCTCGCAACCCAACTCAATGGCGGTCTTAGCCATTTTCTCCATTCCGCCTTGTATTGACATGTGAACTCCAAACCGCACTTAGCTGATTGCTCTCCCTGCTATTACCTGGGTTTCCTGAACTTATTAGGCCTGTTGCGGCTCCTTGGATCCCGGTCTCTGCCTTGACGCCTGTCAGGCTGGCTGAGCCGGGTTGAAAGGTTAATCCTTCCCAGATGATCAATTTCGGCCACTCTTACCAGCAGTTCGTCCCCGACCTCCAGCTTATCCCCGTCGCCCGGATCCAGATCATTGGAGCGAACTAATCCTTCCTTGCCCGGAAGCACTTCCACAAACACGCCGAAAGGAGCAGTCCTTGTAACCTTTCCTGTGTATGTGGCGCCCACTTCAACGTCCCTGGTGAGTCTCTCGATGATCTCTTTAGCTTTCAACCCTGTCTCTTCATCAGGGGCAGCTATGAATACCCTGCCGTCTTGTTCGATGTCGATCTTCACACCTGTTTCGTTGGTGATCTTGTGGATTGTCTTTCCTCCGGGTCCTATCACGTCCCTTATTTTGTCAGGATCTATCTCAATAACGATGATCCTGGGGGCATAGGGAGACAGTTCCTCTCTGGGCTTATCGATAGCTTGCAGCATCTTCTCCATCACAAACAGACGAGCTTCCCTGGCCCTCTCAAGCGCTGACGCCAGGATTTCCCGGGTGACTCCGGAGATCTTAATGTCCATCTGAAGGGCGGTTATCCCGTCTCTAGTGCCTGCGACTTTGAAATCCATGTCACCCAAGGCGTCTTCCATACCCTGGATGTCAGTTAAGATCACAGCCCTGTCTTCCCCTTTGACCAGCCCCATAGCTATGCCTGCAACAGGCGCCTTAATCGGGACTCCTGCGTCCATAAGAGACAAGGTGCTGCCACACACTGAAGCCATGGAAGACGAACCATTGGATTCAAGCACTTCAGATACGACTCTGATCGTGTAAGGGAACTCGTCCTCGTCGGGTATGACCGGCAAGAGAGCCCTTTCGGCCAAGGCGCCGTGACCGATTTCGCGACGCCCAGGGCCTCTCATTGGCCTGGTTTCCCCTACTGAAAACGGCGGGAAGTTATAGTGGTGGATGTAACGCTTAAACTCCTCAGGTCCTGTCGTGTCCAATTCCTGGATGTCGCTGGCTGCCCCGAGGGTTGCGATACTGAGCACCTGGGTCTGACCCCTGGTAAACAACCCTGAGCCGTGGACACGCGGAATTACCGATACTTCACAGCTAACCGGCCTAATCTCCCCAGGCCGCCTTAAGTCAGGCCTGATCTCTTCGTCGAGTATCATTGCCCTTACTTCCCGCTTGAGTATGTCGTGGAAAGCTTCTTCGATCTCCTCTTCCCTCTCGGGATATTCTTCGGCGATCTGGTCGAACACGTCCTGAAGCACTGCGCCAATGGCAGCTTCCCGCTCAAGTTTGTCTTTGATCCTGATAACGTCCCTGAGCCGGGGAGTAGCTAGCCCATCAACCCTGGCCACTATGTCTTCTGCAGGAACAAAGAGCACAGCCTCCATCTTAGGTTTGCCGATCTCCCTTACAATCTGTTCCTGGAACGATACTATCTCCTTGATGACCTCATGGCCTTTCATTATCGCGTCTACGATAATGTGTTCCGGAACCTCACTAGCTCCGGCTTCTACCATGAGGATGGCATCTTTAGTCCCTGCTACTGTAAGACTGAGTTTGCTTGCTTCTTGCTCCTGTACATCAGGGTTTATCACGAACTCCCCGTCAACAAGCCCCACCTCGACAGCACCTATAGGTCCGTTGAACGGGATATCGCTTACTGACAAAGCTGCTGAAGCACCGATCATGCCTGCAATCTCAGGAGAATGATCATGGTCGATTGACAGCGGTATGATCACAATCTGGACATCGTTCCGGAAACCCTTGGGGAAAAGCGGCCTTAAGGGACGGTCGGTAACCCTGGCCTGAAGGATAGATTTATCAGGGGGCCTTCCCTCACGACGCCCCCAGCTCCCAGGTATACGGCCTACTGCATACAGCCGTTCCTCAACATCTACAGTGAGAGGGAAAAAGTTAACTCCTTCTCTTGGCTCCTTCGATGCAGTTGCAGTTACGAGGATGGTAGTGTCCCCATACCTGACAACTACAGAACCATTGGCCTGCCGGGCAACTTTCCCGAATTCGAGCACGAAATGCTTGCCGTTAACCGGCAAGGAATATCGTCTAGACTCCTCCAATAAGCACACTTCCTTTCAGCTTTCCGCTAGCCCCTCAGACCAAGTTTCTCCACTATTGCCCTGTAACGTTCAGGAGACTCCTTATGAAGGTAATTGAGGAGGGCACGGCGCTGACCTACCATCTTCAAAAGGCCTCTCCGGCTGTGGTGATCCTTCTTGTGTACTTTCAGGTGCTCTGTCAGATAAGAGATTCTTGCCGTCAAGAGAGCAATCTGAACCTCAGGAGAACCTGTGTCATTTTCGTGGCGCTTAAATTCATCGATAATAGCTTTCTTTGCGGTCGGATCGAAAGCAGTCATGTATTACACCTCCAAGAATATAGCTTACGCCTTGAACCCAGCACTGAGCCGGAGGTACACAGAGCCGAGTGTCAAGGTATATCAGCACTGAAAATTCTATCATACGCGCCTATGGGTGTAAACAAACCCCTATCATGGTAGTCTGTGCCGTGTGGTTTCAGGACTGCCAGGGCAGCTTCAAGGTCTGTTTTCATCTGCTTTTCCCGGTGAACCCTGGATTCAAATCTCCGTTCTCCCTTAATATGCTTCATGAAGAACAGTTGCATACCCTCTCCCTGTAAAGATACTGTCTGCAGATCCCTTGCGAATATGGGGATATGGACTTCAAGACTTGTCCCTAGGCTTACCACGGCAGGGTAAAGCTGCTTGGATGCTCTGGCCCACACTGCATATACACCGTTTTTCGGCAAGAACTTGTCTGCAGGAAAAAGCACCTGCCAAGCGGGGATGCCGGTTTCCATGTATATATCTTGACCCTTGGTTGCAGGGCCGTAGATACAATAGGGCCTCCCCAAAAGCGCTGCGGCTCGTTCCGCATCGCCCTGGGAAAGCAATTGCCTAACCTTTGTGCTTGACACCACCTCCCCATCGATTGTGTAAGGTGGTACCACGCTGACCTCAAAGCCCATTTCCTGTCCCAGCTTCCGGAGTACTTGAGGGTTACCCTGCCTCTTGTATCCGAAAGCGAAGTTGAACCCGCACACAATATGTTCAGCTCTAATCTTGTTGCGAAGGTAGATGTGAGTGAACTCCCTCGGGCTAAGCTGGGACACCTCCCTGGTGAAAGGTATTGCCCAGAAATAATCCAACCCCATATCTTCAAGAAGAGCCTGCTTCTCTTCAAGTGGGGTGAGCAAAGCTTCATAATCATTGCCCGACTTGACAAGGCTTTTGGGATGAGGGTGAAAACCTGCTGCCATGACAGGCAATCCCGTCGCCGCCTTGATATCGAGGGCAGTCTCAAATAGCTGCATGTGTCCGAGGTGCACCCCGTCAAAGGTACCGATAGCTGCGATCACCGGTTGCGCACCCACATCGACTTCAGGTGTTTCCACGATCCTCAATATCTATCACTCTTCCTGAACCAGAACTTTTTCGTACTTGATTCTACATGATTTGTCTTGGGCCGTGACAGCCGATAGCACACAGGCAACTTCATGGCGTCCCGAGACGGGATCGGGATAGGTGCCGAAAAACACCCTTTGTTTGTCCGGGGTATCCACTGTTACCTGCTTAAGCCAATCCCTGACTTTGGCAGGGTCTGCGAAATCCCCTGCATTAAGGGGCCTGCCCCAAACCACTGAAGTAAGAGAGTCACGCTTTATTTCAAACAGGGGAAAAGCTGAAAGCACAGCATACGGGTCTGACAACAGATTTCTTAAAGAACGACTTGGGAGCGTGTGCACCGGAATGAGTCCCTGCATGTCACCGGTTGTGCGCCGGGGCGTATGTGCCCGGCTTTGCCCACGGGGGTGTACGCGGGTTTGGCCTATTGAACCCAGGGGTACAGCATCTCTAAGGGTGAAATTGCCCACCCGGGTTCGCAGGAGATAGGAAACAGCGGCCCCGCAACCTAAATCGTTTCCTAGGTCGCGGGCAAGAGACCTGACATATGTACCCCGCCCAACTCCCAGCCGGAAAATCCCCCTTGGATGCGGTCCGGGTTTCCAGCTCAATAGCCTGAATTCATGAACCTTTACATCCCTTGCGGGCGCTTCTACCTTAATGCCCCGCCTGGCAAGTTCATGGAGTCTCCGTCCCTTGACATGCACCGCAGAATACGCAGGCGGGTTCTGCTTTATACTCCCTGTGTACTTCGCCAGGAGCTTGGTCACATCTGCTGCAGTCAAATGGTCACACTCAACCCTGGAAGTGATGCGGCCGTCCAGATCACATGTATCAGTGGCAACCCCGAACACAAACTCTGTAAGATACTCTTTGTCCTCATTCAAGAGGTATTCAGAAAGCCGGGTATAGCACCCCAGCGCCATGGGCAGCACACCCACGGCCATAGGATCCAGGGTTCCAAGATGACCTACTCTTTCTTGCTTGAAAACCCGCCTTACCTGGAGCACTGCATCATGGGATGTAATGCCTTTGGGCTTTAGCACATTCAAGAATCCGTCCATATCTCCAGACCATCCAGAACTCCAAATACCCGGGCCTTTGCTTGTTCAAAAGTTCCTTCTATAACCGCCCCGGCCGCCCTTGGGTGTCCGCCGCCTCCCAACAATCCCGCGATCTTGGACACGTCTACCTTGGACCTTGACCTCAGGCTCAAATGCACAGCTGTCTGGTCCAGGCTCTCCTTAAAGCACAAAGCAACCTCCACCCCTGCAATGGACCGGGGGTAGTTCACTACTGAATCTGCATCTTCAAGAGATGCCCCTGAGTCTTCCAGCATAGCCCTGGTCACATCTATAGAGGCAAGCTGGCCGTTCTTGTACACTTCCAAGGTGTGCAAAGCGTTCTTGAGCAGCATCAGGGAGGAAAAGCTCCTTGCCTCATAAAGCTGGTCAGCAACCTGTGACGGGTTTACCCCCTTGTCTATGAGTTCTGCGGCCACATGGAAGCACCGGGGAGTGGTGTTTTGATACCTGAAACCTCCTGTGTCAGTGACCAGCGCTACATAAAGGCATGTTGCAATATCCAAGTTAATGCCGGCCCCCATAAGTTTGAGCAAGAAGAACACCAGTTCACCGGTGGCTGCCGCGTCAAGATCGACCAGACTTATCTGGCCGAATCCGGAATTGGAAACATGGTGGTCCAAGTTTATCCAAGTTTCTGAACGGGCATAGCTCAGGGCCTTGCCTGCCCTGTCTGGCCCGGTACAGTCCACAAACACAGTAACGCCAGGATCCACGTCTTCAGGTTCAATACATGAAACCGTAGTATGAAGATGTCTGCCAGGCAAGAAATCATACATAGCAGGATGGGGATCCTGTGATAACAATATGGCCTTCTTGCCGAGAGACGAAAGGGCCATAGCAAGCGCCAAGCCTGAACCTATCGAGTCGCCGTCAGGCTTCTCGTGTTCCAGGATAAGGATATCCTTGTTTTTTCTTAGAACACCCACTATCCGCTCTAGTGTGTCCCTGTGCGGGATTTCCCCTGTCATCATTGCTGCTCCTGTGTCACCGCTCCTTGCCCTTGGCGCTTCGCCTTGCTCCCGATCCTTTGCTTACACTTGCATCTTACCTTTGGGCCTCCGCCTGTTCCGGTTATCCTTGTTCCGGCTATCCTCGTTCAGGCTACTCTTGTTCAGTCTCCTCTTCCTCAGGCCCTTCTTGAGACGCCTTGATTTCAGAAATAAGCTGGGATACCCTCAGACTGTGTTCAATGCCCTCATCCAACACGAAATGAACCTCAGGGGCATGCCTTATCCCGAGAGCCTTGGCCACTTCGGTTCTCACAAGGCCCTGGGCGCTTTTGAGTCCTTCCATGGTCTTGGCTTTTTCCTCATCCGACCCTAGAACGCTTACCCGGACCTTGGCAATGGACAGGTCCCTGTTTACCTCTACATTGACAATGCTGGCAAATCCTATCCGCGGGTCTTTAAGACGCCGCAACAGGAGTTCTGATACAACCTCACGAATGGATGCTGCGATCTTCTCCGGCCTTTGTGCCACAAGCACCACCCCGCAATTCATGTAATGATGTCAATCTGGAAGTCAAGAACCTGGCCATCGATGTTGTTTTCAATCCATGATACGGCCCTCTCTAGTATCTCCCTGGCATGGGTGCCTTGGTTGCTCACAAACGCCATTCCTAGCACCAACCTGCCCCAGCTTTCATTCGCGCCTACTTCTGCGACTGACAAGCCGAAGTTCCTGCGCAGCCTGGTAGTAAGGCTTTTCATCACCCGCCTTTTCTCCTTCAACGAATTTATTCCGAAAAGCCTTATGTCAACCAGGCACTGCCCGACTACCATACTCAACACCGCCAACCAGACTTCCGGGAGTTTTATGCCGGCTGTACTTCCTGAATCGTGAAGACCTCTATAACATCACCTGGCTTTATATCCTGGTAACGCTCAAGTCCGATTCCGCATTCGTAACCCTGGGCAACCTCAGCAACGTCATCTTTGAACCGCCTGAGGGAAGAAATCTTGCCTTCGTACACGATCCTGCCATCCCGCACGAGTCTCACGCTTGCCCCGCGGGTTACTTTGCCGCTGGTAACGTAACAACCCGCCACAGTACCGATATTCGGCACCCTGAAGGTAGCCCGGACCTCGACCCTTCCTAGCAATACTTCCTCGAACTTGGGCTTAATGAGGCCCTTTACCATCTGTTCAAC
Source organism: Candidatus Fermentithermobacillaceae bacterium (assembly GCA_012837895.1). Taxonomy (GTDB): domain Bacteria; phylum Bacillota; class Sulfobacillia; order Fermentithermobacillales; family Fermentithermobacillaceae; genus DTU015. The sequence continues at coordinate 148,041 of DUQH01000003.1, forward strand.
GTCTTCCAGAAGCTCGTATATGATCCTGTAGGTGCGTATCTCTACCTCTTCAAGCTCTGCCACGCTTCTGGCGTTGGGGTCAGGCCGTACGTTGAACCCAAGTATCTTGGCATCAGATGCCTTTGCCAGCATTACGTCGGATTCAATTACCGCCCCGACTCCCGAGTGGAGCACTCTTATCTCTACTTCATCGGACTTCATTTTGCCCAACGCCTGGAGGATTGCTTCTAAAGACCCCTGGACGTCGCTCTTTAGGATCAGTTTCAGCTCACGCTTTTCTTCCTCTTGCCTTTTCAGGAAATCCTCAAGGCTCAGGCGGCTGGTGGACAGTTCCTGTTCCCGCCTTTGGACCTTCCGCTGCTCGGTCACTTCTTTGGCGAGTTTTTCATCAGGCACCACCAGGAAGATGTCTCCCGCTTGGGGGAGTTCCTCAAGGCCAACCAGTTCCACAGGCGTGGAAGGCCCTGCCTTTTGAACCTGTCTGCCACGCCCATCGTGCATTGCCCTGATCCTGCCCCAGGTGCTGTCAGTCACAACTACCTGGCCGACTTCAAGCATTCCCGACCTGATAATGGCTGAAGCTACAGGCCCTCTGCCCTTGTCCATTTCCGATTCGATGATGTAGCCGCGGGCGCTGCGGGTAGGATCAGCCACCAGTTCTTGCATCTCAGCCACCAGAACTATCATTTCCAAGAGATCGTCTATTCCTTGCCTGGTCCTGGCTGATACTTCGACTACTACAGTGTCTCCTCCCCATTCTTCCGGAACCAGGCCAATCTCAGCAAGCTGCTGTTTGACCCGGTCAGGGTTGGCCGTAGGTTTATCTATCTTGTTAAGAGCCACAATCACAGGTACCTCTGCTGCCCTGGCATGGTTGGCAGCTTCAACAGTCTGCGGCATAACACCGTCATCGGCAGCTACCACAAGCACTGCCACATCGGTGATTCTCGCACCCCTAGCTCTCATTTGGGTAAAAGCTTCGTGTCCGGGTGTGTCCAGGAAAATGATCTTGCTGCCTTCGTGGGTAACAACTGAGGCTCCTATATGCTGGGTTATCCCGCCGGCTTCACGTGCAGTCACATTAGTGTTTCTTATGGCATCCAAGAGGGATGTCTTGCCGTGGTCTACGTGTCCCATGACCGTAACTACCGGAGGCCTGGGCTCTACCTTATCAGGATCATCAGGACGATCCAGTTCCAAAGCGATCTTCTCTTCAATCGTCTTCTCCGGCTCTTTGACAGTGACCACACAACCAAGTCTCTCTGCGACTTTGACGGCCAAGTCCATGGGTACATCCTGGTTGATGCTGATGAGCGTACCAAAGCTCATAATCGTCCGGAGCACGTTAGCTACGGGCACACCGATTAGGCTCGCCAATCCCCTTACAGGAGTATCGCCCTGTATGACCACACGCCTGGCTCCTACTGCAGGCCTACCCCTACGCCCTGAACTCTCGATGGGCCTGGAAGCTTTTCCTGAGCCCCGCCTGCCGCCTTTCCGGGGCCTGCGGCTGCTGTCCCTTGTCTGTTCGGGCCGGCTCTGGACCTCAGGGCGGATCCTGCGGCCAGGCGACTGCCTTTGGTCACCCTTGGTCCGCACTTGTGTTTGCCTGGGCTTGTCTTTTTTCTCTGCATGTACTGTAGCCTGTGCCTGCGCCGGTTCTGGTCCCCTTGCCGGGCGCCTTTGTGCTTCAGACGCCGACAACTTGCGCCGCACATTTTGAACTACTTTCTCATCTAAAGCGGTCATATGATTGCTTATCTGCATCCCCATTTCATTCAATTTAGTAATCAAGGCCTTGGTATCTAATCCAAGTTCCCTTGCGAGTTCATAAACACGGATGCGTCTGGCCATCCGCTCACCTCCTCATTCTCAACCCCTCTCAATCTCCTCCACAAAACGCATAAGTTCTGAGATCAAATCAGGGGGTGGCTCCACACCCAGGGCCCTGCCTAGACGCTTTGTCTTGGCAATCTCTGCCACACAATCGGCCTTCGGGCAAACGTAGGCGCCCCGGCCTAATTTCTTGCCTGTGGGGTCGAATTCCACCCCACCTTCCGGTGTCCGGACGATTCTGAGTAATTCCCGTTTGGGCTTTACTTCCCGGCACCCTAGACAAGTCCGTTGAGGCCGTTTCCTGAGCACGGCTGCCACCCCCTGTTTTCCAGTATTGAACCTTCTTGTTACACTAGCTGTTACATACCGCGATCAGACCTTATGTCAATTTTCCAACCTGTGAGTTTTGCCGCAAGCCGGGCATTTTGCCCGTCGCGCCCTATGGCTAAGGAAAGCTGGTTGTCAGGAACCGTGACCCTTGCAATCTTCTCATCATGGTTGAGTTCTACATCTATCACCCTTGCAGGGCTTAAAGCATTTCCAATAAATACTTGAGGATCATCATCCCATTGTATGATGTCGATCCTCTCGCCCCGAAGTTCTTGTACAATCACCTGAACCCGGGAACCCCGCGGCCCTACACACGCTCCAAGCGCATCCACTTCCGGAAGGTTAGCTGCCACAGCGACTTTTGACCGTGAACCCGCTTCCCTGGCCAGGCCCCTAATCTCTACAATCCCGTCCCTGATCTCAGGCACTTCAAGCTCAAAAAGCCGCTTCAACAAGCCAGGATGCGTCCTCGAAAGCAGGATCTGCGGGCCTTTGGGAGTCTTCTTCACTTCAAGCACATAAGATTTGATCCTGTCGCGCTCGCGATACCGCTCGCCTCTGGGTTGTTCCTTGGGTAAGATAAAGCCTTCGGCCCTGCCTAAGTCAACAATCACAACGCCCCTGTCAACCCGGATTATCTGGCCGGTCACAACGTCCCCTCCGCGCTCAGAGAACTCCTCATAGACCATGTCCCGCTCTATGTCACGCAGTTTCTGCATAACTACCTGTTTGGCAGTTTGGGCGGCAATCCTGCCGAAACCCTGAGCTTGTATTTCTTCTTCTACGAAATCTCCTTCTTGGTACCTGGCGCTCTTTTTCTGAGCTTCGCTGAGCGAAATATCCCTGCGTGGGTCCTTGACCTGGGACACGACTTCACGGCGGGAGATGACCTTTATATTCCCGGTCTCCCGGTCAAATCTCACCCTTACATTTTCTGCCCTGCCGAAATGCTTACGGTAAGCAGACAAAAGGGCAGCTTCCATAGCTTCTATAAGGTCGTCTTTTGAGATGCCCCGCTCTCTCTCGAGTTGATTGAGGGCACTGATGATGTCCCCGTTAATTCCTCCCGCCCCCCTTCTACCCGTTATGACGGTCTTTCTTTATAAACCAGTTGTACTTTACTCACATTGCGCCTGGGCAGTGCTATGTCTCCATGTTCGCCCCTGATAACCACAGTTTCTTCGTCTGCTGTTTGTCCCAATCCAACAAGAGTTCCCTCGAACGTACGCTTCCCGTCAACCGGCGCATAGAGATTCACCCTGCAGGCGCGCCCGCGGAAAACCTCATACTCTTTGTCTCTCTTCAGGGTCCTTTCCAGGCCCGGGGAAGACACTTCAAGGTTATAGCTGCTGGGTATGGGATCCAGTTCCTCAAGTACCGGGTCTATAGCTTTGTCCACTGCTACGCAATCGTCCAGCGTAATCCCTTCAGGCTTATAAATAGTCACGCGTAAGATCGGCCTTCCCGCCTCTGACGTAAGTTCAACATCTAGTAGTTCATACCCCATATCCTTGAGGAAAGGCTCAAGCACCTCAAAAAGCTTGTTCAGCGCATTCTTATGGCTCACGCTAATCACCCCGCCAACATACAAAGAGTGGGTTTTGGCCAAAACCCACTCCGGCGAAATCTCCCCGTTGTTTGTAGCAACCCTGACTTTGTACTAATCCAGTATATCACAGGGATTATGCCCCTAGCAAATCATTCCCAATCAGGTAACTTTTCTGGGACAGGCTACATATTCAACAGGTCCCTGGGATAGTCAGTAAGGCTCTTAGCTCCTTCTCCTGTCAGTACAACATCGTCTTCGACCCTGACTCCTCCTTTGCCAGGGAGATATATTCCAGGTTCAATGGTGAACGTAGAGCCTACAGGCAAGGGATTGTTGTTTGATGCCACAATGTAAGGCTCTTCATGTATCTCAAGTCCAAGCCCGTGCCCGGTCCTGTGTATGAACTTGTCACCATAGCCATAGCTGTCTATCACTTCCCTGGCCAAGGCATCTACGTCTGCGCCTGACATGCCAAGCTTCGCTTTGGTTCTTGCTGCTTCCTGAGCCTCAACTACAACCTCATAAATCCTCCTGAGTTCGTCAGAAATCCCGCCTACAGGATAAGTCCTGGTAATGTCAGACCAGTAACCTGCAACGTTGACGCAAAGGTCCAGCCATGCCAGGTCCCCCGGCTCAATAACCCGGGAACTCGTGCCTGCATGGGGAATTGCAGTATCAGGGCCTGTTGCCAGGGACATGTAGACCCTGTCTGCCCCTTCCTGCTTTAACTGCCACTCTATCTCAAGGGCGATTTGTGTGGCCCGTTTACCCGGGGCCAGCAGCTTGCTTGCAATGTGCGCTCCCATATCTGCCAGCCTGGCAGCTTGCTGCATGTTGGCAAGCTCATCTTCGTCTTTGACCATCCTTAGCGGTTTCATGACACCGCCTGCGTCAACCCAGGAGAACTCCCCCATGGCTTCTTTCATGAGCGAATACTCGAGCATCCTGAGGCCGGTGTACTCTAATGCCCAGCTACCTGTCTGTCCCCTGAGCGCTTTTTGAAAAGCTTTGTGCGGGCCTTCTTCGTCTGTATAGGAATACACGCCAAACTCTGCACCGATCCCTTGGCTTCTTAACCTGTCTGCAACTACCCAGCCTTTTTGCTTCTCAAGTTCAGGCATGATCAGGCATGCCCTGTCTTCTTCGCCGATTACCAGCAAGGTCGGCCTTTCAGACAGCCCCATTAACAGCCCTGTCAGATAAAACATGTTTGGCCCGGGCATCAGGGCTATCCCTGATGCTTTGGCAGCTTCCATCGAACGGGTGAGCTTATCCCACCTTTGCTTGAGCATCCAGACCCTCCTTTCTTACACTACTGACGGTTCAACCCTCAGGTCTCCTCTTTCAAAACGACCAAGGTCCAGGCCGCTTATATCAATAGAAAGCTCCTTGTCCAATATCATCTCGGCGATTACCTTGCCGACTATAGGTGCCAGCATGAATCCGTGCCCGCTGAACCCGACTGCATGGTAATACCCGTCAATGCCCGGAACAGTTCCCAGGATTGGGTGGGCATCAGGGCTGATTGTGTACAGGCCTGACCACTGTCTCACTACCCGCACGCCTTCAAGGGCGGGCACAACAGAGCACATTATGTCGCACATCCTCCTAAGGAACTGCCACGAATGTCCTATGTCGTACCCCTTTGGCTCGTTGGGATCACCTATTCCCATAACAACTGAACCGTGGGGAGTTTGCTGGCTGTAAAACCCGCGGGAGAACGACATAAGCATGGGATCAAACAGGCGCCCCACAGGTTCGGTTACAAGGATCTGGTGCCGCTCTGTGTACACAGGGAGGTCTACCCCTACCATGGAAGCTACAGGAGCTGCCCAGGGTCCGGCAGCGTTGACCACCACAGGGGCGGATATATCGCCTTTGGTGGTCTTGACTCCTTGGATTCTGCCGTTTGTTTTCTCAATCCCCGTGACTTCAGTGAAGAAACACACTTCGCCTCCCAGGCGCTCAAACGCTTTGAGGTAAGCCCTGGTTGTATGGAACGGATTGGCATGGCCGTCCCTGGCGTTGAAGGTTGCTCCGTAAAGCCCCTCGGTATTTAGCGTAGGCACGATTTCCCTTGCCTCTTGGGGAGTGAGGGCAACAGCATTAACGCCTAACTTATGCTGGACTTTTATGTTTACGTTGAATTGCTCCCATTCTTTTTCGATATAGGCGAGCATGAGGTAGCCCTTCTGGACAAACTCGATATCATAATCGTACTCCAGTTCTTCCTGCAGGTTTTCAAATATATCAATGGCAGCCTTGCACATCCTGATATTGCCTTCAGCACCCCACTGCTCCCTGACCCCGGCGCCGCAGCGCCCTGTTGAACCGCTGGCAAAGGTATCCTTCTCACACAGGACGATATTTTTCAAGCCATACTTGGCCAGGTTATATGCTATCGCAGCACCGACTACGCCTCCGCCGATTACCACTGCATCTGCTGTAGTTTTCATTTGCCGGTCACCGCCTTACCGCATATGCATTGCCCATCCCCGCCGGTTGCTTGCCTGTGTCCGCCCTCTTCTTGGCTGTTCCCGCCTTCTTCTGAAAGCGCTGCAAAGTCTCCCATTTTCACAGGCTTAACCGGAGGCCTGTACCTTGACTGAAGCACTTCCGACACATGCTTTCTGTGATATCTCGCAATCTCTCCTGCCACCAGCAACCTGCAAGTCCGTCCTTGACAAGGACCCATACCGGCCCTGGTTATGCGTTTCACCTCGTCCAGGGTGGTTGCACCTTCTCTAATGGCTTTGCGTATCTCTCCAAGAGTTACGTCCTCGCACCTGCAAACAATAATGGTGTTTTCATCAGACACAGTTGTTCCCACCCTTCCCTGCAGATGGCAGAAGATTCCTTACATTCAAGGACAACTCCCTAGGGGCTCTCACCCACACCACAGGCGTGCCTTGGGGTTTCCTGCCAGGAACTACCCTGTGGACCACGCCCTCGCCTACTTTATCCCCGCTCCTGTCAAGCAAGTGGACAGGATCGCCCTTGCCTGGCAGCGGAGAGAATTCATAGGGCATGGCAATGAGACACTCAGTATCGCTGAAGGTTTCATCTACCACGAAAATTGCCAAACCGGGACAAGCCGCAACGCACACGCCACAGCCTGTGCATTTCTCCCAATCAACCTGAGGTATATCGTTCAGCGACTCAAAAGGCTTTATTGCCCCGAACCTGCAGCTGTGGTAGCAGGGGTCGCATGGTATCTCCTGAAAACACTCGATCACCACAAAAGGTCCTTGTTTCCGTCGCGATCCAGGCGGCGTTGCGCTGTCTATTTGCTCTTTCGAGGGAATACCGGTAGTCATAAGCACATCGGGTTTCACTGGCTCACCCTCTTTCTCATCTGCTCTTTCATGACGGCCAACCCCTTGACTATCGCCCCGCTTGTCGGACCTGCCCTCAGCTCATCAAGCTCTTTAAGCGATTCCGCGCGTTTCCGCGAAAACTCGTCTGCAGGTACTTTGCCGAGGCTGTAGGCTATCGCTAGCCCTGCCAGGCGCCCTTCTGCCATTGCCGTAGATGCTTCTTCTATGCATGCTGCATCGCCGGCTACGTAAACGCCTTCCACTGTTGTTTCCATGTTTTCATCATAGAGGGGAACGAAGCCGCCTAATTCCGGTATGTAGGCCATCTCTGCCCCTGCTTGCCACAAGAACTCGCACAAAGGCGTCAGCCCTGTAGCCAGGCATATAACGTCAACGTCCAGTTGCTTCTCAGTACCGGCGATCCCCTGCCAGTTATCATCCAATTGCCAAATGATTGCGCCTTCCACACAAGCTGTGCCGTATGCCTCTTTGATGGAGTGCCTGGTGTATATGGGGATGCCAAGACGCCTGATCTTTGACGCATGTACTGCATAACCGCCGATGTTGGGTAACGCTTCAACTACCGCTGCCACTTTCACGCCTGCCTGTGCCAGCTGGTAGCTCACAATCAGTCCGATGTTCCCTGAGCCTATCATCAAAACCGATTTGCCTGGCCTGACGCCGTGGACGTTCATGAGAGTCTGCACGGCACCTGCCCCATACACCCCCGGCAAGTCGTTGCCCGGGAAGAGTATCATTTTTTCAGACGCACCTGTAGCGATGAGCAACCTCTCGGGCTTTAGTTTCTGGATTCCGACGGGCGTTTCAAGCAGCAACACCCCGTCATCTTGGAAATATCCCAGTGCCTCAGCGGATCCCATAAAGCAAATATCCGGATTAGCTTTCACTTGGTCAGCAAGGTCTCCGGAAATCACGATCCCGCGGGTTCCTGCGCTTTTCTCGTGCCACCCGAAAAATTTGTGGGTCTGTTTCACCAGCTGCCCACCTATTTGTTCCTCCCTGTCGATAAGGGTGACCTTGACCCCGCATGAGGCCGCCTCAAGGGCAGCGCACACACCTGCAGGCCCCGCTCCTACAATTGCTAGCTCCGTTGTTTTCAAGAGAGTCACTCCTTACTTGCCGGCACGGGCCCTACACCTTCTTGCATCTCAACACGCATTCCCGCCCTGAGTTTTTCGGTGCAAGCCCGGACGTTAGGAACTCCGTCGACAACTACCAAGCAGGAAGAACAGTTGCCAATAGCGCAGAAAAAGCCGCGTGGGCAGCCCTGCTTTAAGCTCTTGTGAAGTACCTTGATGCCTGCTGCGTGAAGAGCGCTCGCTATTGGTTCTCCTTCGTATCCTTCAAGTTCTTTGCCTTCCCAATAAAACTTGATTTTTCGCCTGTCAGGGAAGTCAAGTATCGGGTGTTGTGTTATGCGGATATCCGAAGATTCCAAAGACCGATGCCCCCTTTCTCAAACAGCTGGAAGTGGATGTGTTTCTGCACCCCTCCCCTGCTGGCCTTTGCATCCACAAGGAAACCGGACACAGCGTACACAGCGCATCCTTCTCTGGAGGTATCCTCCTGAGAGTATCCTCCTCAGAAGGTGTCCTCTTCAGAAAGTATCCTCCTCCGAAGGTATCCTCCCGGAATGAGCCGGCCTTGAATCCCCCGGATACCTTGGTAATACGCCTTACAAGATCGGAGGTGTCAGAAATATCCACCTTAGCAGACTTCGCCGTTGGTATCCGGATATCCTCCTAGGGATTCACGCCGAGTTGTGTTGCCGTAATTTGTCAGGTACCTGTGGGAAAATCCATGCGGCCCACGCCCTATCAGCCAAAAACAGCGGCAGCAAGGGATACACTTCCTTCGAAAGCTATTCCCGGCTGCCGCTGCCGTCCGATATCGTCGTCAATACGTTCTAGTAATCAGGTCACACGTCGTCTCAGACTAGGTCACGTCACTCTGACTATGTCACATCACCTCAGACTGGGTCACATAATCTGAGGCCACTTCAGAAATTCTCATGCTCAGTCCGGGCAATGATTTCATCCTGAAGTGACTTGCTAAGGTCGTTGAAGTAATCGCTGTACCCCGCAACCCTAACGATAAGGTTCTTGTACTCTTCAGGACGTTTCTGTGCTTCACGCAAGGTATCGGCGCTAATCACATTAAACTGGATGTGATGGCCCCCCAACCGGAAGTAGGACCGTACAAGAGCAGTCAGGTTATCTATGCCCTCCTGGCCTTCCAGCAGCTTCGGGCTGAATTTCTGGTTGAGCAAGGTCCCGCCTGTCTTCACATGGTCCATCTTGGAACATGACTTAATGACCGCAGTGGGCCCGTACTTGTCTGCGCCTTGAACCGGCGAGATTCCCTCTGACAGCGGCTGGCTCGCGAGCCTTCCGTCAGGGGTTGCTCCTATTACCGATCCGAAGTACACATGGCACGTGGTAGGCAGCATGTTTATTCTGTACGTGGCGCCTGTCGGGCTCTTGCGTCCGTTGACCGCATTGTAGTAGATGTCGAAGACCTGCTTCATGATATCATCGGCGAAATCATCGTCGTTTCCGTATTTCGGAGTCTGGTTCAATAGGTACTGACGCAGGAGTTCATGGCCCTCAAAGTTGGACTTGAGGGCTTCGAGCAACTGTGCCATGGAAACGGTCTTCTTCTCAAAGACGTGATATTTGATTGCTGACAGGCTGTCGGTAATGCTGCCTGTGCCCACACCTTGGATATACCTGGTGTTGTACCTTGCTCCACCTGCGTTGTAGTCTTTGCCCTTCTCAATGCAGTCGCTCACAATGATTGACAAGAAAGGAGCCGGCAAATACTGGGCCCACAGTTTCTCGATCACATGGTTGCCTCTCATCTTGATCCCTACGAAGTGCTTGACTTGCTTCTCGAAAGCTTCCATGAGTTGTTCGAAGGATTGGAACTTGGTGGGGTCCCCTGTTTCAATGCCGATCTGCTTGCCTGTCCGCGGGTCCTTGCCATTGTTCAAGGTTATTTCAAGTATCTTGGTCAAGTTGAAGTACCCCGTCAGGATGTAAGCTTCCTTGCCAAACGCACCTGTTTCAACGCATCCGCTTGTACCACCTTGCCTGGCATCTTCGATTGCTTTGCCCTGGCGGAGCAACTCCTGGACTACCATGTCAGCGTTAAAGATCGACGGCTGTCCCCAACCTTTCCTTACAATCTCCAAGGCCCGCTTCACGAACCTGTCAGGGTTCTTCTGGCTGAGTTGGATGTTGGCGCTGGGCTGGACCAGGCGCATTTCATCTACTACGTCTAGTAACAAATAGGTAACGTCATTCACGGCGTCTTGTCCGTCGGGCGTAAGGCCGCCGTGATTGATAGCGGCAAAGTCAGTGTAGGTACCGCTTTCCTCGAGTGTAATCCCTACCTTGGGCGGCGCAGGGTGATTGTGGAATTTCACCCACAGGCACTGGAGAAGCTCTTTCGCTTCCTCCCTGGTCAGAGTACCCGCCTCGATCTCTTTCTTATAGAACGGGTAAAGATGCTGGTCAAGCCTGCCTGGGCTGAATGAATCCCAGGTATTGAGTTCTGTGATGACTCCTATATGGACAAACCAGTACATCTGGATGGCTTCATGGAAGGTCCTGGGTGGGTTGGCTGGAACGTGCTTGCAAACCTCAGCTATTTTCAGGAGTTCTTGCTTGCTCTTAGGGTCGGGTTCGTTTTCAGCCAGTTCGAGAGCTTTTTCAGCATGACGTCGGGCGTACCTGATTAAGGCGTCGCAGCAAATGCTCATAGCTTTGAGCTGCTCACTCTTGTCCAGCGCCTCAGGGTCGTTGATGAAATCCAGTTTAGCCAGGGCTTCCTCTATGTCTTGCTTGAAACCGAGGAAACCTTCCTGGTAGATCTTCCCATCAGCGACTGTATGTCCCGGTGCCCTCTGCTCCATGAACTCGGTAAAGAGGCCTGCTTCGTAACAGTCTTTCCACTCCTGGGTCATTTGACTGAATATTTTGTGACGCATGGAGCACTCGTTCCAGAACGGTATTATCTCATCCTGCTGGATCGCTTTTTCAGCCGCGCCCACCTTGAAGAATACTTTTTCCCTGCTGTCGATTACGTCTAAGTCTTCGAGAGTATGACAACAAACCTCGGGATATGTGGGGGTTGCCTTTGGTGCAGGGCCGCGTTCTCCGACTATGATTTCATCTTCTCCTATGTATACCTGCTTTTTCTCCATTAATTCCTTGAACGTAAGCGCCCGCAGCACAGGTATGGATACCTTACCTTCATACTGCTTGTACACGTGCGTAACCAACTGTGCCCGTTCCATGGAAATGGTAGGCACTGCTTCAAGGCTCTCAGTTCTTAGCTTCGAGACTCTCTCAGTCATGGTCGTTATGTTCACCCTCCTATCTTCACGCTGAGTCTGAACCGCTCTAATATTTCCTTTATACTTGACATGGCCTCATCGGACGGCTTGGCTGTATCTCCAAGCGCATAGTGCTTTCCAAGCCTGCCGTACTTATCTGAACCGATATCATGGTATGGCAAGATACTTGCCTGCATGATTCCCAGCTGCGCCAGTAGTTCTCCGGTACTTTCGATATTGCTTGCGTCATCGTTGACTCCGGGAATTACTGGTATCCGTGCGATGATCGCGTTGTGAATCTTGGACAATCCCGCCAGATTATCAAGTATGAGTCCGTTGGAAACCCCTGTGTATTCCATGTGCCTGGCAGGGTCCATCATCTTGATGTCATAGAGGAATAGATCTGTGAAAGGCGCTACTTGTTCTATTGATTCCCATGGAACGTATCCTGATGTGTCTACTGCTGTGTGTGTCCCTTCTGCTTTGCACCGTTTGAGCAGTTCCAACAGGAACTCAGGCTGCATTAGGGGTTCTCCGCCTGAAAACGTGACCCCTCCTCCGGACTGTTCGTAGAACACTCGGTCTTTGAGCACCTGCTCTATGACCCAGTCTGGAGTGACAAGTTTGCCGGTTATCTCCCTTGCCTGTGTAGGGCAAAGATCTGCACACTTCCCGCAGACGTTGCATTTTCCCCGGTCGGTTACGGCAACTCGCTTGGTGGTACCAGGTGCATCTGTGTTAGCTGTGGCACGGGTGACTCCCTGGGCATCGGGGACATCCGCAGCACCCTGAGCATGCGGGCTATGCGGAACGTCCGGGGTGTCCTGAGCACCCGGGACACTCGGGGTATCCGGTGCATGCGGGACATCCGGAGCATCAGAGGTGTCCGGGGCATCCAGACTATGCGGGGCATCCTGAACACCCGGGACATTCGGAGCATCCGGAGCATCCGGGGTGTCCGGGGTATCGGGGGTATCCGGGTTATCCGGAGCATGCGGGCCACCCAGAGCATCCGGGACACTTTGCGAATCTCCTGAGTTCAGAGATGACAACCATATGGCACCCTTTGGACACACCTGGACACAAATGCCGCAACCTAGGCACCTGGACTGAAAGGCAACGAGTTCGGGCTCACTGGAAAGGCCTTCAGGGTTGTGGCACCATTTGCACCTCAACGGGCAACCTTTTAGGAACACTGTGGTCCGAATACCTGGGCCGTCGTGGACCGAATATTTCTGAACGTTGAATACAAGTCCTTGCTTCATTTGTATCGCCTCGCACTCAAGCTTCTGCCCGGATTGAGTGGATGTGGTTGTGCGATGATTGCTGCTTAGAAGTGTACAAAACCCACGCAATGCTTGGCATCTGTTCTTCTGCTGATTGTCTATAATCTTCTTGGTTTTGAATAGGTGTTTCTTATATAATACCATGATCTGCAAGAGGCGACACGTAGCTTGGTAACTTGCGGGCGGGATGGTCTATGTAGTGCACCATTTGAAATTCCCGTAGAGCCATAACCGCACAAAATGGTGTACCAGGTGCACCGTTTTCAATTGCCGTAACGCAGAAGTTCTCCAAAATGGCGCACGTGATACACCGTTTTCATCATCTGCAACACCAAAACCGCACAGAATGGTGTACCGGGTGCACCGTTTGCGACTGCCGCAACGCGAAAACTTGGCGGAATGGTACACGTAGTGTACCATCCTTATTGTTAACCCGCAGAAAGGACTGAAGGGGACTGAAGGGCCTCTCCCACCTCGCCGGTTTTCCTTCTGCAAGAACGCTGTGTAACTAAGCTCAAGGGTGTTACAATATGATGAAAGTGGCGTAATCATGTACGACGGCACATTCATGAAGGCAGACCTTGTAAAGGCATACCTATGATAGCTTGTCAAATGATGACTTATCAAGTAATGACCCAGCAAAGCAAGTTTTCTGCGGTCCTACTCATGTACTCGTGATGGAGCCATGTGCTTCACAAATACGACGGGTCATCCCAGTCAGAGGAGGGACGCCATGAAACTAAGACTTAGACCTCAGTTCAGGAGACAGATCGGTTTCCAGAGACATACGGGTTTGCAGAAACACACCGGTTTCCAGCCAGTCACCGGTTTTCAAGAACAGTCCTGTTTCCAAGAACAGACCCGCCTCCACAGACCAACCGGTTCCACTAAGAGACTAGACGGGGCCAGCAAGTCATCAAGACTACCCTGGCTCGCCTTTGTATCAGCGGTTACACTGGCCATTGTTATGCTTTCCTTGGCTGTGTTCCCAGGTATCGCATTTGGAGCTTTCAGATATACCATTCCGAAACAGCAAGACCAGCTCACCATCAACGAAGACGGCTCAGTCGATCTCATCCGCTACTTCGAGTTTGCTGTTTCTCAAGACTCTTCTGACACAGGAACTGGGATTTGGATAGGGCTGCCCACCTCAAGGACCGCAGTATCATCAGTGACCGACGGTAACGGGAACAGCGTGCCCTTCGAAACCCGGATATCTGGAGGAGACTATACCCTGATACTAAGCGGATTCGACCCAATCAAACCGGGCACCTCAAAGGGATTCACCGTTGAAGCGGTTATCCCTGAGTTTGTATTCCCTGATTCACAAAACGAAGGATATGCCACGATGAAATATATCCCTGGATGGTGGTCATCTGAAGTCGCTGTGCAGGATATAGCAGTAATCTTGCCAGGTGGCGTAGAGAAGGACGAAATAAAGACAGGCACCAGGGAATGGGACGGAATCGCCCAAACTGAATCAGGCGCCTATGTAGTTACCTGGCATTTTGAGAATCTCGCTCCCAACGAAAAGGTATCGATTAATATCGGGTTTCCGGATAAATATGTGACGCTTCCGGTAAAACAAAAGCCTACGCCAGTGATTCCGCCTGGGGAATTTCCTTCGCCCAGAATGCCTGGGCCAGGTCACACTACTGACATTGAAATAGCCTTTGTTTCGTTTGCTGTAGTAGCTGCAATACTGTTTGCAGTAGGCATATCCAGGAGCCGGCGGGAAGAGTACACGCCGCCCAGCATAAGCATGGAGGGAATTGGTGTCAACGAAACCCTGTCTCCGGCGGAAGTGTCCGTTCTTCTCAGGCAACCCCCGGAGAAGACTATGACCCTACTGCTCTTTTCCCTCATAAAGAAAGGGAAGCTACAAGTGACCTCTGCCACTCCATTGATACTTTCTGTCCGGGATGAAAGTGATCTGTCTGAAGTAGAAAGGCTTTTCGTAGATGCGGTTGACCGGGCAACAGGAGAACTCGACCAGACCAAGCTCGTAGCTGTTTTCCGGTACCTGGCTGCCTCCGTAAGAGAAAAGATGAAACCATACTGCCGGAAAGATACAGAGGAGTTCTACCGCGGCCTCATAGCGAGACTATGGGCTGAAGTCAAGGATGCCAAGACACCGGAGTTTAAACTTGAGGCCTTGGACAGGAATCTCCTGTGGCTCATTCAGGACGAAGAACAGTTCAAAGCAGCGGAAAGCATGTTTGACGAAAGCCAGCAACAAGCATCTTGGTATCCACATTGGTGGTTTCTCGGCTTTCCGTACTTTACGCCATATCCCGGCTTCTACTGGTGGCCGATGATGCACAGCTCATTCTCGGGTATTTCGAGTGGAATAATTCAGGGTAATGAAGAGAAATACAGGGAGATCACTGAATCAGTGTTCACCCCTGCAAGACCTGTGCCCGGAAGAGCCATTTTCGGCGGCAAGGAAAGCAGGACCAGCAGCCGGGGAGGATTCACCCCTCCCAGCTGCGCATGTGCTTGCGCCTGTGTTTCCTGCGCCTGTGCTTGCGCTTGTGCAGGAGGCGGGGGATGCACATAACTCACTTGACTGCTGTCTGTTCTCAAGCGGGTGGGCCGCTCCATCCGGTGCAGCTCCTTGTGTGGTTCCTTGCCGCTTACAATGTGCTTGCCTGCATATTGATGGGCTACGACAAGCTTCAAGCTATCCGGGGCGGCCGGCGTATACCTGAAAGAACGCTCTTTGCGTTAGCACTTACAGGAGGCAGCTTAGGCATATTGGCTGGCATGCTGAGCTTCCGTCATAAGACCAGGCACTTGAATTTCAGGTTGAGAGTACCGGCAATGCTGCTGTTACAGATATGGTTGCTGTACCGCTACCTGTGAACTTTTTGGCGCTGCGGAGGGCTACGGGAAGTGCCGAAACCAAGCGCCTGCTCCTACCCAAGGCTGTTCCCTGCATGCGCCCGGTCCCTTAACAAAGCCTGCGCTCCGTGCATGTGCCCGTTCGCTTGACAAGCTTGACTCCCTGCACACGCCCCTCCCTGCCTACACCTGCATCCTGCACGCATCTACTCCATGCTCAAACATGCCTAGTGCATACGCCGACACTGTGAGCGCATCTACTCCCTACCTGCATCTGCTCCCATCTGCTCCGAGCGCATGTTCTAATCCGAGCGCACGTTCTAACGGACAAGCTCCGCCGCATAAGCTGAGTTCCTCGCATGACACGCATTCTTCAGGGAGCGCAGGAAAACCCGGATGCTCCATAACCCCGGGCTCTCTCCGGTTTCTGAGGGCTCTAGCTAGAGGATGGTTCCAAATGTCGGAGAACTCACCTATAAGGGCATTTCCAATGGATTTGTAATACGACTGGCAGGGCATGACATTCCCATCGGGCTCAATGGCCATCACAGTGCTGGCAGCCGAACAGGTCTTAACGCCCAGGGCGAGCGCCACAGGGTTTAGCTCCTTGTAGCAAGTCGGCGTGTACCAGATGAATGGGAAATCCTCGTCAGCGGATACCCTAATCACTTCCTCAATGAGAGATTTTAGCTCCGGGAGTTCAACCCCCTCATGAGACACCCCGCGCCTGGAACGTATCAGGGCATTCAGACCGAATTTCTCCACGCCAAGGGATTTAACGAATCTTATAGTCTCAAGGACCGTATCTGCGTTGTCCTTGGTTATCGTGGTATTCGTAGTGGTGTATATCTTGGATGCAGCGTTTCTTATGCCGTCTACCGCTTCAGCCCAGGCACCCGCTACCCCGACCATCTTGTCGTGGATTCCGGGGTCAACCGATTCTAGGGTGACCTGGGCAAAATCCAACCCTGCGTCTGCCAGCTCGTTGACCTTTGGCTCAGTGAGAAGCCTGCCGTTGGTGATAAGCCCGGTGATCAGCCCTTTGTCTTCTGCATGCCGGACCAGTTGCACGATGCTACCATATAGCAAAGGCTCGCCACCGGTAAAAACTACTGTGGGAACTCCCCAGTCAGCCAACCGGTCGATGATCTGTTTCCACGATTCTGTAGAAATCTCGTTCGTGACGTGAGGCCCGCCTGCGTAACAGTGGGCACAGTCATTTTGGCACCTGTATGTGAGGATGAGGTCGCACCTGTAAGGTGCCTTAAGTTCAACTGACAGCGGAGCTATGCGCCTAACCTCGAAATCTGAAAACGGGCACATGCCGCCCTCAGCCACAGCCAGCACCGAACCCCATAACCTTTCCCAATCGGCGGCAGCTTGTTCCGCATCTACCCTGAACTTCCGCCTTATCCTCTGAATCACCTTGGGTGCAAGCGCCATGCCAACCTCCCGCGGATTTGAGATATCCGTTGAGTCCAATGCCGCATCGGATATTTTTCCGAAAATCCTGGCCAAAGGAGATAAGCTTTGAGGCTCCGATGGTATAGGTCCACCGGCAGTGTCCTCTCCTGCGCCAAGTCTACTGGCCAGTTTTCCGAACTCATCGAAAAACGCCTCGTAATATGCGCTGGCTACCCGGTCCAGGAATAAGGCAGCTTGAGCGTTGATTATCAGAACACCTGTATCATCTGCCTCTCTCCTCAAGTGGAGTTTCAGCTCACCAATACGGATCCGCAGCATGGCGACACATCCCTTCTTCCTCCAGGTGAAACACGGCTGTCCTCTGGATTCTATTCTACTATGAAGTACGAAACCACAGGACTCAAGTACGACAAACCGCTTCGTCTTTACATGAGGGGAAGCCAGTCAATGATGGTGACATTTTCTCTTTCCGCTTACAGGGTGACAACACCACTAGGGCCGGTAGCAGGCCAGAATACCAAGGCCCCTTAACTGCCCGGACCCTGGCTTTGCGCTAAGATGAGCGCCGCCCAAACCAACGCCATTAACACTTGTTAACTGCCCGAACCCGTGCTAAAATTGGTATGCCAGTGCCGGAGTGATGGAATTGGCAGTCATGCACGACTCAAAATCGTGTGCGGTAGCCCCGCGTGTGGGTTCGACTCCCACCTCCGGCACCATTTTTGATCACAAGCAAGATCGTTGCCTCATTCATCCAAGCTGTACATCGCCACTCCAAATCCACCGCCAGCCGACTCATGCAGGGCTAATATGTACTTTCCAGAAGAAGAGAGAGTGTAGCTCCTCGTTTTCTCAATGACTGTGCTGAAAGTGTTGACCTTGCCTCCCGATAGGTCGAACAGGTGCAGCGTCTCCTGGCCGGCTCTGCCACTGCTTCCCAGGGCGATAACCTTTGAACCGGAACCCGTGGTACTCACTCTGGTCAGTCCATCTAGGTGGAAAACAGTCTCGCCCCTGGAATCAAGCACTGAAATTGAAAGTGAGGTAGACATCAGACTGGGGAAGTGTACCAGCACAAACAGGCCTTCGGGAGTGTGACACACTAGATCTGGAACTGTGCCCAGCCGATCCTCCCCTTTGACTCTCGTTGTGAGCAAGACCTCCCCGATCAGGCTCAGAAAGGATATAGAACCGTCATCACATATGGCCGCTGCACCCTCTCCGTAATGATAGCAGCTTATAACACGCTTGCCGGTTAAGATCTCCCGCAGGTCCAGGGAGCGCTTGAGAGACCCGTCTTCCAAGCTGTAATCGACGATTCTCGCCCGTATCTCCTTCGAACTCACGCCCCAGGAGCAACTTCTCACCTCCGGGTTGGCCATCAGACATTATCTCAGGCCACTGGGCACTGGGAATGTCCAGGGTCAAGAGCCGGGAGCCTGTCTCGGTGTCGAGAATCACTATCCGGTTGTCTGACTCCTGGTACTTGTCTTCCACCAAAGGTATCGGAGTTCATGGGTGTCCCCGTCATCTCGGGGAGCTCCCCCTCCATCTGAGGCAGCTAACAACTGACACTACGCATACCACATTCTTCTGGTTCACTGAGAAATTTCAGTTTGATCAGTCGCGTCAATTGTGATTTAATCTTGATTTGATCTTCAAGTTTCCATGGTTTATCTGTGGAGGAATGAGACAGCGGTGCCCTTGAACTAATTTTACTTCGACACCAAAAACAGTATAATAGATTGCAGTAACCCGGGCAGTGCTTCGTCTCCGGTTGCAATGTGCATGCAACATGCCGGCAACCTGCCGAAACAGGTATCTCAAAACGGCAAATTGGCAAGGTTTTTTCCGCCCTAGTTGGCGCTGAAAGCGAGGCTCGGCATGACAGACATAATCCTGCAGCTTATTCAGGTAAAAAAGAGTTTTGGCGAGACGGAAGTGCTTGGCGGACTTGACCTCAGCATCCGCAGAGGCGAGTTCATCACCTTGCTGGGCCCGTCAGGTTGTGGCAAGACTACCACATTGCGCATTATAGCAGGGTTGGAGGTACCGGACAGCGGCCAGGTTATTATCGAGGGCAAAGACGTAACCTATGAAGAACCCAACAAGCGCAACGTCAACATGGTCTTCCAGAACTACGCCTTGTTTCCCCACATGAACGTAGAACAGAATATCGGTTACAGTTTGCGGCTGCGGCGCGTTGACAAAGCCACCATACGGAAAACCGTCGGGGAAGCGCTTGAACTAGTGCAGCTTGAGGGATTTGAGAAGAGGATGCCCAACGAACTTTCAGGCGGCCAGCAGCAACGGGTAGCTATTGCCAGGGCCATCGTCAATCAACCTGCGCTCTTGCTGTTGGACGAGCCTCTTGGCGCCCTTGACCTCCAGTTGCGACGACAGATGCAGATGGAACTCAAACGGCTGCAGAAGCGGTTGGGGGTTACTTTCATTTACATCACCCACGACCAGGAAGAAGCATTGAACATGTCAGACCGGATAGCCGTCATGCGCGACGGCAGGTTCGAGCAGCTCGGCACGCCGGCGGAAGTGTATAACCGACCAAAGACAAGTTACGTGGCAAGGTTCGTCGGTTCCGCCAACATACTAGAAGGCAAGATCACCAGCGTAAACGGCAAACTGGCAAGATTCGAGAACAACAACGGAACTGCACTAATCTCAATACATGATGCCCCCGTCACATCGGGGCAGGCAGTGACCATTGCCGTTAGGGGTGAGATGGTGAAACTGGCCCCTGAGCGCCCTGATCATCTTGAGAGCCATGAGTACCTCGAACGTCCTGATTACTCTGAGCGTTCGGAGCACAATGGCTGTTCTGAGATTCCCACAGGGCTAAGGGCCGTAGTAAGGGAAAAGACTTTCGCAGGAGGAGTGCTCCAAGTCACAGTAGTTTTATCTGACGGCAGCGAACTGGTATCCAAGCTCCACGGGATAGATCTGCCATTCGCTCCAGGCGACCGGGTTGTCGCAAGCTGGGAGCCTGACAATGCGGTATTTGTAGATCTGGAGGAGACAGCATGAAGCAGCCTTCTTCCGCTGTGATTTCCGGGAAACCTCACGGGAAACCTAAGGGGAAACTTGAGGCGAGACCTAACGGGAAACCCAGCGGGAAATCCAGCCCAAAGCGCAGATCCCAGAGGAAAATAGATGCGGCATTCCTGACCGTAATGCCTCTCTATGCCTTTACCCTGATTTTCGTAGCAGGGCCGCTTATCTACATGTTCGTTCTGAGCTTCCTCAAGCGGGCTGAAACATGGGGCATCATACGTGAGTTTACATTTGGCAACTACCTTAACATTCTAGAACCGGTCTATCTTAAGACCTTCTGGGAATCCCTAAAACTCGCAGGGATCACCACTCTGTTGGTCACCCTCACCGGTTATCCTTTCGGGTATTTCATGGCCAAGCTCAACGCAAAGTGGAAACAGCGGGTCATGCTGCTGCTGATGATCCCTTTTTGGACTAGTTCACTTATTCGTCTTTACGGCTGGATAATCATTTTCCGTGCCAATGGTACCCTGGACTGGCTGCTCATGAAGATAGGGATCACCGACGCCCCCCTCAAGGTGCTGTATACGTACCCCGCAGTAGCTGTCGGCATGGTTTACGCCCTGGTTCCGTTCATGATCTTTGCCGTCTACTCAAGCGCCGAGAAGCTGGACTGGCAGTTGGTCGAAGCGGCAAGGGACTTAGGTGCTACCCCCTGGCAGGCGTTTTGGACCATATCGTTCAGGTTAACCTTACCGGGGCTCCTGTCAGGCATCGTGCTTACGTTCATCCCTTCTATGGGCCTGTTTTTCATAGCAGACATCCTGGGCGGCAATAAGGTAGTGCTTGTGGGGAACCTCATTCACGAACAACTGATGAAGGCGCGCAACTGGCCGTTCGCGGCCGCACTCTCGGTCGTGCTGATGGTACTTACCAGCCTTATGATTGCATTCTATAGGAAGATATCGGGAGTGAAGGAGTTGGAGGGCCTGCTATGAGCGAGATCAGAGGAACCAGCGCAAGGGCCATCAGCGCAAAAGGTGCTAGCACCAGAGATACCAGTGCAAGAGATACCAGCGCAAGAGATGCCAGCACAAAGGATACCAGCACCAAAGGAACGAGCAAGGTGCTAAGAAACAGCACTCTTGCCAACGTCTATCTGGGCCTGATGATCGTGCTGATGTATGTACCCATTTTGCTGGTAATCATCTACTCCTTCAACGAGAGCAAAATCAGTTCGGTGTGGGCAGGCTTCTCGCTAAAGTGGTATGAGGAATTGTTCAGGGACAGATCCATGCTGGATGCTGCGATCAACAGTCTCATCCTGGCTACCGTAAGCAGCTTCCTGGCTGCGATTATCGGTACTCTGGCGGCAGTGGGGATGCCTAAAGCCAAACTCATAAGCAAAAGTGTTATTGAATACATCTCCACCCTACCCATCATGATCCCAGAGATCATCCTTGGCATGGTGTTCCTGGCATTCTTCACGCTGCTCAGGCTGCCTTTCGGAATGATAACCCTCACCATTGCCCATACGTCCTTCTGCATCCCGTACATTTATATGCTGGTGAAGGCAAGGCTGGTAGGCATCGACAAGAGCTACGCCGAGGCCGCAAAAGACCTTGGAGCTACTGAATGGAACGTGTTTTTCGACATCACACTGCCCCTCGTCATGCCGGCAATTGTTTCGGGCATGCTGCTTTCCTTTGCAATGAGCCTGGATGATGTGGTGATCAGTGTTTTTGTAACCGGAGTGACTACGAATACACTTCCGTTGAAAATATACACCCAGCTCAAGACCGGAGTGACGCCTAAGACTAACGCACTCTGTACATTAATGTTTGTGACCACTCTGGTTGTATTGGTGCTGGCCTCATGGGTCGGCAGGAAAACCCCAAGAACTACGAATAGGAGGGAAACACATGAAAAACACTCTGAGAATCGTCTTAGTGTTGACCTTGTTCGCTAGCGTGCTTGCAGGCTGCGGCCCTAAGAGCACCGAGGGCAAGAAAGAAACCTTGAACCTGTTTACCTGGGAAGGCATGTTCCCACAAGAAGTGCTGGATGAGTTCACAGCTGAAACAGGCATCACTATCAACTACAGCAATTTCGACTACAACGAAACCATGCTGGCTAAACTCGAAGCTGCCCAAGGCGGCGACTATGACCTGGTCATAGCTGACGACTACATCCTTGAGACAGTCATCGAGCAAGGCCTGGCGCAGAAGCTCGACAAGTCCAAGTTGCCCAACTTCGAGCACATAAACCCGCTGTACCAAGGGCAGTTCTACGATCCTGACGATGAATACACAGTGCCGTACGGCGCCGGTGTCCAGACAATCGTGTACAATCCTGACGCGGTCGAAATCGAGATCACCGGGTACTCTGATCTCTGGCACGAATCTCTTAGAGACAGCGTAGGCACAATCGCCAACTACCGCGTGATTAACGGCATGGCACTCAAAGTGCTCGGCGAGAGCTACAACACCGAAGACCTTGATGTAATCAGGGCTGCGGGCGATAAGTTGCTCGAACTGGCACCAAGTATCCGCATCATCAAAGATGACAACCTCCAGGACGACCTGTTGTCCGGTGAGGTGGACGTTGCAGTGATGTACACGTCCCAGGTGACAACAGCAGTACTGGCCAACCCGGACCTGAAGATTGTATATCCCAAGGAGGGAATCGGGTTCGGCATAATGGCCAAGTTCATCCCGTCAAAGGCACCCAATCCCGACGCAGCCCACAAGTTCATCGACTTTATCTTGCGGCCTGAGATATCCGCCAGGTGCTTCGAATGGATGGGATACTACTGCACCAACAAGTCAGCCGACGAACTCATCGATCCGGACCTCAGTGAAATGCTGACCCTGCCTCCGGAGTTCACCGCAGAGGATATGGAGATGATCAGGGTCGTAGGAGCTGACGCTGAAGAACTACACTCTAAGATCTGGACTGAGTTCAAGGTGGCTGCTGGGCAGTCGTAAGACAACAACCCTGAATCCGGCCGCGAATCCTTACACGTGCATTTACACGTGCATACTCGCGGGTTACAGCGGCGATCCTCCCCGGTTTGCGGTCCGGGGAGGTTGTTTTTTTCTTCCTTGGCTCCAGGTCAAGTAGGCACGGTGTGAGTTTGAACATAATATGTTCTCCTGAAGGTGATCTAGCTAGATGATCTGGGGAGCTGATCGCGAACAGGAGGACAATACACGTATTAGTCCTGGGTATTAGTCCTGGGTATTAGTCCTGTGCATTAGTCCTGGAGGGACTAGTGATAAGCGTTGTTGGAAAGATGGTAGTTATTGTAAAATCCGGTCGTTTTATGGTAGTATATGGCTGCACCATTATTTCCCATTAAGGAGGTCTCAAAGGAGGTCTTACTATCAAACCGGAGGTAATTCTCGAACGCGCTTTGTCTCTTCCATCCCAGAGGCAGGTCATTTCTATACCCAGGGAGCTCGCCGGCGACCGGTCGATTGATGAAAGGGCCAAATCACTTTATATGCAGTTACATATGCACAAGCCGCGGTCCATCCGTGAGCTCGCCGGTCGTACGGGGTTGAACCGGCGGGTGGTGGACCGCTTGGTGGCCTCTCTGGTTGAAAAGCAATGGGTTATCATGAAGCCCCTTGGCAATAGACACGTAATGATTCCGACACTGCCACCCCGGCTCCAAAAAGCCAAACTCGACTACATGAGAGAATGCATCAGAATAAGCCAAAGAGCCGGTGAGTTCCATATGAAACTACGATTTGAACAAATCATCGATGCATCGCCGTGGATAGACAATGTCCGTCCTTGGTTTCTCCAGTCTTCCGAGAGCGGCGAGTTTCTTGAGTATGACCGATATTGCCCACATGCAAAGATTGCCGGTGAATTCCAAGGAAGACAGCATTTCGAAACCACTTCAGAGTTCCCGGACCCGGAGCACTTAGAGAAAACAAAGATCAGGGATAGCCTAAAGAAGGAACTAAGTAGGAAACATGACGTTATACTCATTACCATAACGCCAGAGGATCTTACGTTGGAGAACATGCTTGGGAAAATCCCCGAGACTGTCCCTATCAAACTGATGGACCTAAACGGCGTGTATGCACGCGGGCTAGAAGAGTTGTGCCAGCAGTACATAGCATATCACCGGAGGGGCAAAGCTCGTGACATGCGCAGGGGACGGCAAAGAGAACTTTCGGATCGATAGGCAAAGGTGGCTTTGGAATGCCTCGTCTACACAACCGGGAGTTGCGTAGACAACACAACTATATGAATGTGCTGTGAATCTAGCGTGCCAAGAGCACGTTCTCTGCTGTGGATTATGCACTGGGTGGCACATCAGACGGACTAACATGACCTCGGTCTGTAAGATCCGGTTCAAAATGCGATTCGAGCAGCTTGGCCACTCCCGGTTCATGCAGATTTCCCGAAAAACGCTGATGCAAGAGTCCCGAATCTACGGTAATCGTATAGTGAGCCATGTCCCTCCTTGAGTGGTTTTCTGTCTACTCCATTCTAACTAAGGGAATTGAACATGGCTCCTTCATTTTCAGGAGGCCATCAGTTTTGCACAATTATATGGACTCAACTGCGATCTCAACCCGAACACCTTACGAATGGCTCACCACGTACGCCATTTTCAACCGATAAGGAGCCAAACCATCGCAAAATGGTGCACCACATGCACCATTTCCAACCGACAAGGAGCCAAACCATCGCAAAATGGTGCACCACATGCACCATTTCCAACCGACAAGGAGCCAAACCACCGCAAAATGGCTCACCACGTACACCGTTTTCACTCGCAATGGAACCATAACACCCCAAAATGGTGCACCAC